>NZ_JBIWGA010000002.1:21024-260408 GCF_044763345.1 Streptomyces sp. NPDC096132 | reverse complement strand
GCGGGGCTGTGCCTCCGGTGCGGGGCGTGTGGCGTAGGCCGCGCGAGGCTCCGCCTCCGGTGCGGGATGTGTCGCGTAGGTTGCGCGGGGTTCCGCCCCCGGTGCGCGGTGCCGGTTCGGGCGTATCAGCTCGGCCGCGTAGGCCTCGGCCGCGCCGCGCGGTATCGCCGGCCGTGTCGGCACGGGTACGTCCGCCTTTGCCGCGCCGTGCGCGTCCGCTTCTGCCGTGCCGTGGGGGTCCGCCTCTGCCAGGCCTGGCGCGGGCGCAGGGCCCGGCGCGCGGGTCGGGTCGGCCGGGTGGATCTCCGGCTCCGCCGTGCGGTCCGGACGGCGGCCCGACCGGGGCGCCGGCATGACGCCCTGCGGCGCCCGGTGGGCCTGCTCCGCGGGCTCGTCCTCGTCCCCGGAGCCGTCGGCCGGGCCGGGCTTGGGGCGGGCACCCCAGCCGAGGTCGTCGCGCGGCTCCGCGTGATCCCGTACGGGGTCGGCGCTCGCGCTGTCACAGAGCTCGGCGGGCTCGTCGGCGGCGCGCGGGAGGTCCGCCCACACGAGCAGGCCGGAACCCTGCTCCTGGGCACCCCACGAGTGACAGAGGGCCTCGACGAGGAGCAGTCCCCTCCCGTGCTCCTCCTCGGGGCGCTGCGGGGAGGGATGCGGCTCCTCGGGAGAGCAGCCCTCGTCGAGCACGGCTATGCGCACGACGTCGTCGCCGTCGAGCAGCTCGCACACGACGACATCGCTGGCCGAGTGCACGATCGCGTTGGTGACCAGTTCGGAGATGACGAGAGCCGCCGTGTCGCAGGTGTCCTCGCACACCGACCAGCCGGTCAGCCGGGCCCTCACCAGGCGTCTGGCCTGGGCGGGGGAACCCGGATGGGCGGCCAGTTCGAATCGGAACCGGCGCTCGGCAGTGGCCTCCTGGCGGCCAACTCCCTCCCCCACTCTCGAATGCGCTCGAGCGGGGGTACCCCCATCGGCACCGAGACCCTGGGGGCGGCCTGCGGCGGCGTCTGTTCCTAAGGGCGCGGACGGAATCACGCTTGCCACTATCGCCCCGCCGTGAACACTTGGCAAGTGTCACTCTGAAAAATGCAGAGTGCTGTGTGACGTAGTGGAGCGCCGTGGCACACTGCTCGCAACAGCACGTTGAGCGGCGCCAGTTGGGATCACCGGAGATCCGTACCCAGTCGTACAGATCTTCGAATAGGTCTTCGAATGGCGCCGTAAGGCTGTCAGGATTCGTTTCGTCACCGGCCGGTCTGGCCCCAGCGGGCCAACTCGACCGTCCGGCCGGGGCTCTTCGTGGAGGTGGAGCGTGAGCGAGCCGCGGTCCGCGCCGACCGTCGGACAGGTCGTCCTCGGCCGGCGCCTGCTGGACCTGCGGGAACGCGCAGGGCTCAAGCGCGAGGAGGCGGCTCGCATCCTCCGCGTCGCACCCGCCACCGTCCGCCGTATGGAGATGGCCGAGGTCAGCCTCAAGATCCCGTACCTGCAGCTGCTGCTGAAGGCGTACGGCGTCACCGACGAGGAGGCCGAGGGGTTCGTGCAGTTGGCCGAGGAGGCCAACAAGCCCGGCTGGTGGCAGCGGTTCCACGACGTCCTGCCCGGCTGGTTCTCGATGCACGTCAGCCTGGAGGGCGCGGCCGCCCTGATCCGCCAGTACGAACCGCACTTCGTCCCCGGTCTGCTGCAGACCGAGTCCTACGCGCGTGGCGTCCTGAAGTCGGGTGCCATCGGCCAGACCCGGCCGGAGGACATCGAGCGTCTCGTCGCCCTGCGCATGCAACGCCAGGAACTGTTCACCCGTCAGGACGCGCCCCGGTTGTGGGTCGTGATGGACGAGACGGTGCTGCGCCGCCCGATCGGCGGCCCGGAGGTGATGCGCGCGCAGATCGACAAACTGCTCGAGGCGACGAAGCTGCCCAATGTGACGCTGCAGGTCGCCCCGTTCGCGGGCGGGCCGCACCCCGGCACCTACGGGCCCTTCGTGCTGTTCCGATTCGCCATGCCGGAGCTTCCGGACATGGTCTACAGCGAGTACCTGACCGGCGCCGTCTATCTCGACGCGCGCACCGAGGTGGCGACCCACCTCGAGGTCATGGACCGCATGGCGGCGCAGGCCGCTACTGCACATCGCACGAAGGAGATCCTCAGGGATTTCCGCAAGGAGCTGTGAATGGATCGCATCAAGCCGCGCAAACGTGTCTACAACGGCATGCCCGCGCGGGACTTGGGCAGCGAAGGCTGGCACAAGCCCTGGAGCGGCGGCAATGGAGGCAACTGCCTGGAGGCGATGAAGCTCGCCGACGGCCGGATCGCCGTCCGGCAGTCGACCGACCCGGACGGTCCGGCGCTGATCTACACCACCGACGAGATGACGGCCTTCATCGAGGGCGCCAAGGCGGGGGAGGCGGACTTCCTGCTGTCGTGAGCCCACTGTCCTTCGGTTGTCTTTCGTTTGTCGTTCTTTTCACTCAACTTCTTTGTTCTGGTACTGACTTGATTACTCATTGCGTCTTACGGAGCGCCTCATGACCGGGCAGGACCCCACCCCCGCCGTCGAGATCGACACCAGCAGACCCCATCCCGCACGGATGTACGACTGGTACCTCGGTGGCAAGGACAACTACCCCGTCGACGAGGCGATGGGCCGGCAGATGCTCGCGCTCGACCCGCGCGTGCCGGTGATGGCACGAGTCAACCGCGCCTTCATGCACCGCGCCACGCGCTGGCTGGCCGGGAACGGCGTCCGCCAGTTCCTGGACATCGGCACGGGCATCCCCACCGAGCCCAACCTGCACCAGGTCGCCCAGGAGGTCGCGCCGGACGCCCGGGTGGTCTACTGCGACAACGATCCGATCGTGCTGGCCCACGCGGCGGCGCTGCTGCGCAGCACGCCCGAGGGCGTCACGGAGTATCTGCAGGCGGACGTCCGCGACCCGGCCACCATCGTCGAGGGGGCCGGGAAGCTCCTGGACTTCAGCCGGCCGGTGGCCCTGTCGCTGGTCGCGCTGCTGCACTTCGTCCCCGACGAGGACGGCGCGCACGAACTCGTCGGCCGGCTGCTGGCCGAGCTCCCCTCCGGCAGCTACCTGATGATGACCCACGCCACCGCCGACTTCACCCCGGAGGAGTCGGCGGCGGCGACGGAGAAGCTCAAGGCGGCGGGCGTCACGCTGGCCCTGCGCTCCCGCGAGGAGTTCAGCCGCTTCTTCGACGGCCTCGACCTGGTCGAGCCCGGTGTGTCGGTCGTCCCCGACTGGCACCCCGAACTCGGCGAACCGGTCCCCGGCCAGGACGACGGGGTCATCCCGGGCTACGGGGCGGTGGGCCGCAAGCCCTGACCCGGAGAATCGGGACGGTCGCGCAGCCTCAAGGCCGGGTCGCGCGGCCTCAAGGCCGGAGGGACGTCAGAACCAGGTCAGCATGCGCCGTGGGGCGTCCACCAGACGGCTCACGGCGACGACCGCCAGCGGCGGCTGCTCGGCCTCACTGCGTTCGAGGTGCAGCCCGTAGTAGATCTGCTCGATCGACGGCGGTCCGACCGCGAGATTGCGCCGGACCGCCGCCGAGGCGGACTCCTGCCCGGTCTCCACGAGGTACGCCGCCGCCATCGTGCCCGTACGGCCGACTCCGGCACCGCAGTGCACGAACACCTTCCCGGGGGCCTGCGTGACGGCCGCCAGGAGCCGCTGCACCTGTGCGGGCTTCGGCGTCTGCCCGTCACGGATGGGCAGCCGTACGACGTTCAGCCCGGCATCGCGGGGATTCGCGAGCTGGGTCGCGCTCAGGTCCTCGGCGCGCAGGTCGACCACCGTGGTGAAGCCCATGCCCGCCAGCGCACGGTAACCGGCCGGGGAGGGGGCCGCGCCCCGCCACAGCTTCCCCTCGGTGCCCACCGGCTGGAAGTTGTGGATGCCCTGCACGGTCCGCGTTCCCGCGGGTGCCGGGGTCTCCTCACGGGCCCAGTACGACAGTGCCGCGATGCCGCCGGCGCCGGCCACCCACAGGGCGACGTAACCGATGACCAGGGCGATCAGGACGCGCAGCGCCCGCCGGGGGAGGGGGCGCTTGCGCAGGGCAGGGTTGGGCAGGGTAGCGGTGAGGGCAGCCATGAGCGACCAGGGGGACTAGGGGACGTGGGCGCTTTGGCATGGTAGCCCGGGCACCCCCTGGGCGTCTTGTCCGTGTACGCATGCATATGCGAAGCGTACGGTGGTCGATCAGTCGTCGTCCGTGTCCGCGTCCCCGATGCCGACGACCGTGAGATGGGTGCGTTCCAGGGTCGCGTCCTCCAGGCAACCGGTCAGCCGCAGCCGGTCGTGCTCGGTGAGAGCGGGCCGTACGGTCCCGGCGAACAGCCCGTCGCCGAGGTCGCCGAGCGTCGCGTGACGCAGCGGTACGGACGTGGAGTCCCGGCAGCGCTCCCAGACCTGCTGGGCGGCCAGGGACCGGCGCGCGGCCGTCAGGTCCGGGCCGCGTACGTCGACCCGGACGATCACGGAGGTCGCCTCGTTCCGGTTCTCCTTCTCCTCCCGGGTCTGCGTGAGCTGGGCGATCCCCACGACCAGCCCCGCGAGCAGGGCGGCGCCGACGACGCACACCGCGGCC
The DNA here is from genome assembly GCF_044763345.1 of Streptomyces sp. NPDC096132. Lineage (NCBI taxonomy): Bacteria > Bacillati > Actinomycetota > Actinomycetes > Kitasatosporales > Streptomycetaceae > Streptomyces > Streptomyces sp. NPDC096132. The sequence goes on along the minus strand of NZ_JBIWGA010000002.1, from coordinate 255,797 downwards.
ACGCGCGCGATGCGGCCACGGGAGGGCGGGGAGCCGCCGGGCAGCGGCAGGTCCTCCAGGTCGAGGGGGCCGTGGGGGCCGCCGGGACCGTAGGGGGCGACGGGGGCGTAGGGGAGGTAACGGTCGCTGATGCCGTAGGGGCCGTAGGGGCCAGGGGTGCCGTAGTGGTGGGCGGGGTCTTCGGGGGCGGGTGCGGTGAGGACCGCCAGCCGCCCGGCCAGCCGGCGCTCCGCCGGCCGAGCGGTCGTGGACGCGATCCGCTGGACCACCCAGGCCAGCCCCGACAGCAGTACGCCAGTGACCATGAGGACCGGCACGAAGACGTACGTACGGTCCGCGGGGTCCTCCAGCCACCGGAACCGGGCCTCCTCGCGCTCGCCGGAAGGCTGCCGGAGCCGGGCGAGCACGTCCTCCTGCCGGGCGTCCAGCTCAAGCTGCCGCCGGTCGGTGTCGCGCAGTCGCTCCTCGATCCGGGTCAGCCGCCCCAGCAGGACGACGCCGAACAGCATCACCTCCACGACCAGCAGCAGCACTCCGCAGATCAGGGCCCGCTGCCACTGCCACCAGTACAGGTAGACGACGAGGTAGGTGGCCGCCCCGGCGGCGGCCAGGCCGGCGAAGACGAACGCGACTCTCCTCATGGCGCGTCCCCCAGCCGTACGTCCCCCGTGGTCCCGTCGACCGTGAGCCGTGCGCCCGACGGGAAGCGGCGTACGGCGTCCACGGCGCCCACGACCGCGGGCAGCCCGAACTCCCTGGCCAGGACCGCCAGGTGGGACAGCGGGCTGCCGGTCTGCGCGACCAGGCCGGTGAGGCCGGGCAGCAGGGGGGCGAGCGCGGGGTCCAGGGTGCGTACGACGAGCACCGGATCCTCCGGGCGGGGGCCCGTGCCGTCCCAGACGGTCCCCACCGCGCGCCCGCCGGACACACCCCGTCCGCCGTCGCCGCGGCCGTCACGGTGCTCGGCGACCACGATGTCGCCCTCCGCCAGCCGGAAGACGTCCGGCAGCGGGGGCGACGCGGTGCGCGGCACGCGCGCGTGCAGGTCGCCGGGCAGTGCCCCGCCGTCGAGCGCCGCGCCGAGCTCCCGCCAGCGCAGCAGCGTCACGTCCGCCACCCCGGATCCCACCCGTGGGGCCGCCTCCCGCACGAGCCGGACCTGCAGCTCCTGCACCCAGCGGATCCGGAGCCGGAGGGCCTCGCGGGGCGGGAGGGCGGGGGCGGGAGCGGCGGTGAGGGGAGCGCCGTCGCGTTTCGGGCCGCCGTTCAGGAGGCTCCGCTGGGCGCCGTCTTGGCTCGGTGCCGGTGGCTGGGCTTCTGCTGGTGCGGCGGTCTGTGCTGGTGCCGATGCCTGGGCTTGTGTCCGGGGTGGTCGGCCCCGGTCTTGCAGGCTCGGTGCCGTGAGGGTCAGGATCACCGGGTCGGCCGCCACCGCGCGGTCGTCGGACAGGCCCCGGGCGCGGGCGTCGGCGAGGGCGGGCAGGGCCGTTCCGGCCGCCGTGCGGCTCCTCGGGGGTTCACGCAGGAGAGCGCCCGCGAGGGTCTCCTGGGCGTGCAGCGACACCAGGGCCCTGCGGGTCCAGCGCAGCTCCGCGGCGAGGGCCGGGCCGGGCAGTCCGGCGGGCGAGGGGATCCGGGCCAGCCGGCGGTCGACGTCCGCGACCAGATCCGTGGCCAGGCCCGGCAGCGCCGCGGTGAGTCGTCCCACCCGCCAGGCCGCGGCGAGCCGGCGCGCTCCCGGCGCCGGGTTGAGCAGCGCCAGCCACCGGTGCGCGGGCGCGACCGCGCCGAGCAGGCGCAGATCGGCGGCCGCGCGCCCGCCGACCGTCGTGACCACCGGCACCGTCCGCAGCAGCCGACGCGGTGCGCTGCCGGCGATGTCGAGCGCGGCGGCGAGCCCTCGGGCCATGGGAGTGACCCACAGGTCCTCCTCCAACGGCGCCAGCTGCCCCGGCAGCGTCTCGGCGACCGGCCCCGGCCCCAGCAGTCGGGCGCCGCGCGGCGGCCGTACCGCCATCGCCGTGATCGGACGGCTCTGGAACAGCCACAGCCGTCCGCCCGCGTCGAACCCGAACTCGATGTCCTGCGGCCCGCCGAAGACCTTCCGGGCCCGCCGCGCGAGCCGTGCCAGCCGGGCCAGCTCCGCGCGCGTGAGCAGCGGCTCCGCGCGGTCGGGCTCGGTGCGCAGCAGCCGTCCGCGGCCGCCCAGCCAGTAGTTGGTTCCGGCCTGCTCCCCGCTGACCAGGCTGTCCGGCCCACCGCGCACCGCGCTCACCAGCATCCGGTCCGCCCTGCCCTCGACCGGGTCGGCACCGAACAGCACTCCTCCGACACGTGCCGTGAGCATCAGCTGCACGAGGACCGCCATGGGCGCCGTGGAGCCGTCCGGCCGGTGCGCCGAGTCGAGCACGGTCCGCACCGCCGTACGGAAGGCGGGCCAGCCGCATACGTCGAGCACGGAGGCGAACCGGCCCGCCAGCGAGGACTCCTCGGTGTCCTCCTGCGGCGACGAGGAGCGCACGACGAGCGGGCGGGTGCCGCCGTCGGAGAGTCCGTCCCAGGCCCGCCACAGGGCGACCGGGTGACCGGCCGCGTCGTGCGGGATGACGAATCCGGGGAGTACGGGCAGGCCGGCGCGGGCCGCACGGGCGAGGTTCGCGGCCTTGGATCCTGCGTGTCGGGGGAGCGCGGCGCCGGGGTCTTCCAGGGGGACGGTGGCCGGGCCGTGGGTCCCCGCCGGGCCGAGGGCGACCTCGCCCCGTGGGCCTTCCCCGCCGTGGGCACCGTCTCCGTGACGTTCGTCGAGCGTCGTCATCAACACCCTCCAGGACCGACCGCCAACAGGGGGGACGCGCGGGGTTGGCCCTGCGCCTGACGGCGGAACGAAGGATGGGGCGAGCCGCTGCCGGTCCCTGAGCAGGACACGACGACAGCGCACCTCCTGTTCCGATGGTCCCACCGCTGTTCTGATCCCTGTAGCCCGTAAGCCACTTTTCGGACATGCGGGAGGGGAATTACGGAACCGACCGTAGATCTCGCCGTGCCGCTCGTCCGCAGGCAGCACCCGACGGCTCGTCCTCGGGCAGGAGACGGCCCGCGGCGCCTCGTCCGGGGGCAGGAGGCCGGGCGGGCTTGCGGCGCCTGGGCCGGGGGCAGGAGGCCGGGCGGCTCGCGATGCTTGCTCCGGGCCCGGTGCCGGCCGTGATCTGCGCGATCGGACTGAGCTGGTCGTACGGCGAGGTCGCTAGACGCTCATCGGCCGGTCGTACGGCGATATCGGTGCCGGGAGGCGCGAGCTGCCCGACAGGTGGCGGTCGACGGCCGCCGCCACCGCACGCCCCTCCGCGATCGCCCACACGATCAGCGACTGCCCGCGCGCGGCGTCGCCGGCGGCGAACACCCCGGGGACGTTCGTCGCGAAGGCGCCGTCCCGCGCGATCGTGCCGCGCGGCTCCAGCGTCAGCCCCAACTGGTCCACGAGTCCGTCCTGCCGGTCGGGCCCGGAGAAACCGAGCGCCAGCAGCACCATGTCCACGGGCAGCGTCCGCCCGCTGTCCGCCACCGGCCGGCGCAGCGCGTCGACCTCGACGAGGTGCAGCGACCGCACATGCCCGCTCTCGCCGCCGGTGAAGCGGAGCGTGGACGCGGCGAACAGTCGCGCGTCCGCGTCGGCCGCCGGCGCACTCCGCAGGTCACGCGCCTCCTCGTGCGCGGCCGACAGCCGGTAGATCTTCGGGTACGTCGGCCAGGGATCGCTGTCCTCGTCGCGGTCCACTCCCGGCTGGGCGTAGATGTCCAGCTGGGTCACGGACGCCGCGCCCTCCCGGACCGCCGTCCCCAGACAGTCCGCGCCGGTGTCCCCACCGCCGACGATCACGACATGCTTGCCGGCGGCGGACATCGGCGAGACCTCCAGATCACCCTCGCACACCCGGTTGGCCAGCGGCAGGTACTCCATCGCCTGATGTATTCCGGCCAACTCCCGGCCCGGCACGGGAAGTTCCCGCCAGGCCGTCGCCCCGGTGGCGATCACCACCGCGTCGTAGCGCGCCCGCAGCTCCGCCGCGCCGACGTCCCGGCCGACCGCCGTCCCCGTACGGAACCGGGTCCCCTCGGCGCGCATCTGCTCGATCCGCCGCTCCAGATGGTGCTTCTCCATCTTGAACTCGGGGATGCCGTACCTCATCAGACCGCCGATCCGGTCGTCCTTCTCGTACACGGCGACCGTGTGCCCGGCCCGGGTCAGCTGCTGCGCGGCGGCCAGCCCGGTGGGCCCGGAACCGATCACCGCCACCGTCTTCCCCGAGAGCCGGTCCGGCGGCCGCGGCGGCGCGAACCCCTCCGCCCAGGCCCGGTCGGCGATCGCCACCTCGACGTTCTTGATGGTCACGGCGGGCTGGTTGATGGCGAGAACGCACCCCGCCTCGCACGGCGCCGGACACAACCGTCCGGTGAACTCCGGGAAGTTGTTCGTCGCGTGCAGCCGGTCGCTCGCCGCCCGCCAGTCCTCCCGCGACACCAGGTCGTTCCACTCCGGGATCAGGTTGCCGAGCGGACAGGCGTCGTGGCAGAAGGGGATGCCGCAGTCCATGCAGCGGTCGGCCTGCTTGCTGATGATGGGCAGGAGCGCCCCGGGGACGTAGACCTCGTCCCAGTCCCGGACCCGCTCCTCGACCGGCCGGCGGGGCCAGTCCTGGCGGGGGGTGGTCATGAATCCCTTGGGATCGGCCATGGGGCGTCTTCCTTGCGTACGCGTGGACAGGCCGAGCGTCATCGGGCGGCACTCTTTCGGCCACGATACGTCCCGTCGGCCGCCAGCGCAGAGAGTCAGACCAGGGCCAACGCATACACGACGGCCGCCGCCGTCGAGGCGACCGCCCGCACGTGGTTCCACCGCGTCCACTCACGCACATACGTCGGCCAGTACGTCACCGCCTCCGGCGCACCCGGCTCCAGCCTCATCAGGGCCTCGTTGCGCGGCACGTTCGCCGTCACGGTGACCCCGAACGCACCGACCAGATACAGCGCGCTGCCCAGCAGCAGGTGGACCGTCCCCTCGTCCGGCCACAGCAGGAACGTCACCACCGCGATCCCCGCGCACAGCCCCGCCGAGCCGAGGAACAGCACCATGAACGCCGGGGTCATCGCCGAGGAGTTGATCGCGTTCATCGCGGCGACGCCCTGCGCGGCCGGCAGCGCGGCGAGCCCCCGCATCACCAGCACCGAGAAGGCACAGAACACTCCCGCCATCAGCCCCGTCGCCACAGCGCCCAGCAACGCGAGCATCGGATACGGTCCATCGGTCATCAACGTCAACTCCCCGTGTCGTGCCGAGATCCTGCCCGGCCCGGATCCGTCACCTCAAGTGAAATCCCGTACATGATCGGTGACCATGGCCAGGGCGCGCGGGGACATGCGCCGTCCTCTCCGGGGTCGGCCCTGCGGGCTCTAGGCGGCGGAACCTGTCTCTCCGCGCGTGTCGCCCCTTAGGCTCCCCCGCCCCTCCCGCCCCTCCCGCCCCTCCCGCCCCTCCCCGCCCTCCCGCCACTCCCGCAGCCGTCCCTCCACCCGCGCGGCGATTCGCCGCCTCGCCTCGTTGCGCGGCACGCCGCTCATCAGCAGGTCGTCGTACGGCGTGTCCAGATGCCGTACGGAAGCGGCGACCGCCGAGACGACCGCGCCCTCGGACAACGCCCGCCCGGCGGCACTGCGGCCCACCCGCCCGCTGCCCCGCACCGAGGCGTGTGCCGCGACGGCCCGGGCCCTGTCCGCGGGGCAGCCGGGGAACAGGCGCAGGATCGCCGCCGCGAACGCCTCCGCGAACCGCGCGTCCTCCGCGGCCCGCCGCCGCGCGTCCCGCAGCCGGCGCCGCCGTCGCGCCTCGGCGTCGGCCAGGCACCGCTCCTCGGCCCGGGCGAGCCCCGCCTCCTCGACCAGGACGCCCTGCCGCTCGTAACGCCCCTTGCGCCGGTTGAACCGCACCACGACCACCGAGAGCGTGCTCTCCTCCCGCGACCTGCGCGTCAGCGCCGTGTCGCCACGCGGCAGGAACACCAGGTGTCCCAGGTCCGCACAGCCCAGGCAGCGGGGCCCGCCCTCCTCCAGGACCAGCATCGGCTGCGGTCCCCGACGGCACCCGGCGCAGTGCTTCCGCCGCAGCGGCTGGACGACGAGAAGGCCGGTGCGGGACGGGGGAGTCGCGAGGGCTGTCATGGAGGCTTCATTCCCGCTGGTGGGCGCGGTACCACGTGGTCGTCGGCTCGGCTCGGCCCCGCACGAAGGCGCACGGTGCGAGAGCGCCGACAGCCTGCGCGCGACGACCGCCACGCGTGCCGGGCGGCGCCTGACGCATCATGGGCCGTGTGCGACTCGAAGCGATCACCTGGGAACGGCTCGGCGACCTCCTGGCGGAGCGGCTGCTCGACCTGAAGCCGGAGGACGGCAGCCCCTGGCCCCGCGTCGCCTTCGACGGCGCTCCGGCCGCCCGCCCCGGAGACCTCGCGGCACGCGTCGCCGAGGCGCTGCGGATACGGGGCCGCGCGTCCCGTGTCGTCGACACGCACGGGTTCCTGCGCCCCGCCTCCCTCCGCCTGGAGTACGGCCATCACGACGTGGAGGCCTACTACAACGGCTGGTTCGACACCGGTGCCCTCTGGCGCGAGGTGTTCGACCCCCTCCAAGCCGGCGGCGACGGGCGGATCCTGCCCGACTTCTGGGACCCGGCCGCCGACCGGGCCACACGCAGCCCGTACGTCCAACTCCCTCCCGGCGGATTCCTGTTGCTGCACGGACCCCTCCTGCTTCGACACTGGTTCCCCTTCGATCTCACCGTCCATGTCCAGCTCTCCCCGGCCGCCCTGCGCCGCCGCACCCCGGAGGCGGACCAGTGGACACTGCCCGCCTTCGACACCTACACGAGGGAGACCGACCCGGCCGGTACGGCCGACGTCCTCGTCCGGGCGGACGATCCGCGCCATCCCGCGTGGGGCGGGTCAAGCGGCGCGTGAACGCCGCGCAGTTGCGGCCACCGGCGTTCGGTGCCCCGGTGAGATGCGGGTGTCCGGAGGCGCGACGAGAATGGAGGGGCGCCGGGACCAGCGGTGCCCCCCGCGCCGCGCCGGCCGTCCGGCACCGGGAGGTATCCATGACCACAGCCGGAGACATCATGCACCGGGGCGCCCGTTGGATCCCCGCCCAAGAAACCCTCGACCGAGCCGCACAGTTGATGCGCGAGCTCAATGTCGGAGCCCTTCCCATCAGCGACGAGAACGAGCGGCTCTGCGGCATCCTCACCGACCGCGACATCGTCGTCGGCTGCGTGGCCCAGGGCCGCGATCCGTCCAAGGTCACCGCCGGAGAGATGGCCCGCGGCACCCCCCGCTGGATCGACGCCAACGCCGACGTCGGCGACGCGCTCCGCGAGATGCAGGACCACCAGATCCGCCGGCTGCCCGTCATCGAGAACAAGCGCCTGGTGGGCATGATCAGCGAGGCCGACCTCGCCCAGCACCTCAGCGAGGACCAGATCGCCTCCTGGGCCGGGAGCGTCTACGCCAGGACCGGAGCCGGCCCGCACTGACGCCGGTCCCACGCGGCGGCACCGGCACCGAGGCAGGCCTTGCTCGGAGCCGGGCCGTGTGCCCTCAGAGCCAGCCGTTGCGCCGGAAGCCGCGGTACAGCACCAGGCAGGCCACGGATATGACGCCGATGACCAGCGGGTAGCCGAACCTCCAGTGCAGCTCCGGCATGTGATCGAAGTTCATGCCGTACACCCCGCAGACCATCGTCGGCACCGCGATCACCGCGGCCCAGGCCGTGATCTTCCGCATGTCCTCGTTCTGCGCGACCGTGACCTGCGCCAGATGCGCCTGCAGGATCGAGTTCAGCAGTTCGTCGAACGCGGCGATCTGCTCCGTGGCCCGCAGCAGGTGGTCGGAGACATCCCGGAAGTACGCCTGTATCTCAGGGTCGACCACCCGCACCGGCCGATCGGCGAGGTCCAGGAGCGGGCGCTTCAGCGGTACCACCGCCCGCTTCAGCTCCAGGAGTTCACGCTTGAGCTGGTAGATGCGCCCCGGGTCGGCCCGCGCGCCGTTCTCCGCGAAGACGTCCGCCTCGACCTGGTCGATGTCCGCCTGCACGGCGTCCGTGACGTTCAGATAGTCGTCGACGACATGGTCCGCGATCGCGTGCAGCACCGCCGACGGGCCCTTGGCGAGCTGGGCGGCGTCGGACTCCAGCTCCTCGCGCAGCGGACCCAGTGAACCGTGCCGCCCGTGCCGTACCGTGATCACGAACTCCTGGCCGACGAACACCATGATCTCGCCGGTGTTCACCACCTCGCTCGTCGCCGTGAGCTCCTCGTGCTCGACGTAGCACACCGTTTTGAAGACCGCGAAGAGCGTCTCCCCGTACCGCTCGACCTTGGGGCGCTGATGGGCTTCGACGGCGTCCTCCACGGCCAGCGGATGCAGGTCGAAGAGCTCGGCGATTCCTGCGAACTCGTCGTTGGTCGGCTCGTGCAGGCCGAGCCAGACGAAGCCGTGGCCGCTCTTGCGCACCCGCTCCACCGTGTCGACGAGATCCTCGCCGACGGGGGCCCGTAGGCCGTCCTGGTACGTCACACAGTTGACCACCGAGGAACCCAGCGGGGAGCGCGCGGGGTGACTCAGGTCGACCCGGGCACGCCGCCGGCCCAACCGTGCCACCTTCCGCAGGCCGCCGACCCTTCCGAGGCCGGTGACCTTCCGCAGATTCCCTGCCATGGTCATCTGGATCTCCTTGCGTGGATCTCCTCGCGCCGCACTCCTGCGCCCTGGCCAGCCAGTCTGCCAGGCCCGCGGATGTCGTGGGTAAGCCTGTGGAAAGGGCCCATTCCGCTTTGTTCCCGCCTGTGGACGAAGGGACTTCGGACCGCCACCGGTACGGACTTCCAGGCCGCTACGGCCATGGATTCCCCGCCGTGCCACCGTGGGCGCGGCGCGCAATCCCGCCGCGTCGACCGCCTCCGGCAAGCCGGACAACTGGGATGATCAGCACATGACGCGAACCGACGGGTACCTTCTCGACAACCAGCAGACCGAGGCGGGGGAACGCTTCGACGCCTTCGCCACCGTCTTCGACCCCACGACGTTCCGCCACCTCGAAGGGCTGGGCATCGGCCCCGGCTGGCGCTGCTGGGAGGTCGGAGCCGGCGGCACCTCGGTGGTGACCTGGCTGGCGAAGAAGGTCGGTCCCACCGGCAAGGTCGTCGCGACCGACATCGACACCTCCCGGCTGGCCCCGGCCGCCCGCCCGCCGGTCGAGGTACGCGTCCACGACGTCGGCGTCGAGGAGCCCCCCACCGAGGGCTTCGACCTGGTGCACGCCCGGCTCGTCCTGGTTCACGTCCCGGACCGGGAGCGGGCATTGCGCTCGATGGTCAAGGCCCTGCGCCCCGGCGGACGCCTCTTGATCGAGGACGGGGACCCCGCCCTGCAGCCCCTGCTCTGCCCCGACGAGCACGGCCCCGAACAGCAACTGGCGAACCGGCTGCGGCACGGCTTCCGCACACTGCTCGCCGACCGGGGAGCCGACCTCGCCTACGGCCGTAAGCTTCCGCGTCTGCTGCGCGAGGCCGGGCTGCACCGCGTCGAGGCCGACGCCTACTTCCCGGTCGCCTCATCCGCCTGCGCGGCCCTGGAATCGGCGACGGTCCGCCAGATCCGCGACAAACTCGTCTCCGCCGGTCTCGCGACGGACGAGGAGATCGACCGCCACCTGGCCAATGTCGCCTCCGGCACCATGGACCTGTGCACGGCACCGATGATCTCGGCGTGGGGGCGCAAGGGATAAGGGGCGAGACCCGTCCTCAGCCGACGCGGGCCTCCTCCGCGGGCGTCGACGTCGATCCGCTCCCGGTGGCCGGCGGCCGGGCGCCCACCCGTTCGACCGCCCGAGCCCCCGCCCGGCACCCCTCGGCCGCCGCGGCTCCGGGCTCCGTGCCCGTGAGCAGGGCGGCGAGGAAGGCGCCCGTGAAGGCGTCGCCGGCGCCCGTGGTGTCCCGGGGCGTCGCCGGAACGGCGGGGACGCGGGTCAGGACGGCTCCGTTCCGGGCGATCAGCGCTCCGTCCGCGCCCTGCTTGGACACCACGAGCGGGACATGGCGGCTCAGCTCGGCCGCCGCATCCGCCCCGTCGGGCAACCCGGTCAGCAGACACGCCTCGTCACGGCTGGGCAGCAGCACGTCCACCCCCTCGACGAGGTCCAGGAAACGGTCGACGCCCAGTTCGACCAGGAAACCCGCCGACGCCGGATCGAGGCTCACCCGCACCCCGTGCGCGCGTGCCGACGCCACCGCCGTACGCACCATCCCGCGCCCGGACTCGGAGAACAGCAGATAACCCGACAGATGCAGTCGGCGCACCCCGTCCAGGAGGGCTGCCGACCAGTCGCCGGGTTCGAGCCGCAACGCGGCGCCACTGTCGGTGAGAAACGTCCGCTCGGCCGCGGCATCCGTGTCGACCAGACAGATCACCGTCCCGGTCGGCGCCACCGGGTCGACGACGAGCCGGGGCCGCACCCCGCAGGCCGTCAACTCCCGTTCGTGCCAGGCCACCGAGTCCGCGCCCACCCGACCGAGCAGCCGTACGTCCGCGCACCCCCAATGCGCCGCCCAGCACGCCACGTTGGCACCCGCGCCGCCCGGCAGCGTCCGGATCACGGCGGCCGTGTCCGTCCCCGCCGCCAACAGCCCCCGATGCCGCGCGACGACGTCCGTCACGACGTCCCCGACGACCAGCAGCGCCCCGCCCGACCGGATCCCGGCCCCCGGCACCCCGGCCGTGGCCAGGTCCGGAACCGGACCGCCACGCTCGCGTTCCGTCTCGCCCGGCCGCCCGGTCACACCCTCACGCCCCGGCCCGAGCCGCCGCGATCCGTGCGGCCAGCCGTACGTTGCCCCGCACCGCTGCCAGATTCGCGCTCAGGGACGCGCCGTCGGTGTGCCGGACCAGGTAGTCGAGGAGGAACGGCGTGACGCCCTGGCCGGTGACGCCGGCCTCCTCGCACGCGTGCAGCGCGTCGGCGAGCACGCGCGCGTGCAACTCCGGATCCAGCTGCTCCTCCTCGGGCACCGGGTTGGCGACGATCAGGGCCGACTCCGGCCCGCCGAGCGTGTCCTGAGCTCGCATCACCTCGGCCACCTGCGTCGGCGTCTCCAGCGTCCAGTCCACCGGATGGCCCGAGTCGGACAGATAGAAGCCCGGGAAGCGGTCCGTGCCGTAACCGGCGATGGCCACGCCCAGCGTCTCGAGGCGCTGCAGGGTCGCCGGAACGTCCAGGATCGACTTCACTCCCGCGCACACCACCGTGATCCGCGTGCGCGCCAGCAGCCCCAGGTCGGCCGACTCGTCCTGGGTCACCGTCCACTCCCGGTGCACCCCGCCGAGCCCGCCCGTGGCGAACACCCGCACACCCGCCAGCGCCGCCAGCAGCGCCGTCGCCGACACCGTGGTCGCCCCGCTCGCTCCCGAGGCGACCGCGAGCGGCAGGTCGCGATGGCCCAGCTTGCGGATGCCGTCCTCGTTGGCGACGCGCTCCAGTTGTTCCTTGTCCAGGCCGACATGGGGCCGTCCGTCCAACACTGCGATGGTCGCCGGGACGGCACCCTCCGCGCGGACGACCGACTCCAGTTCCAGCGCCACCTGGAGGTTGCGCGGGCGCGGCAGCCCGTGGGCGATGATCGTGGACTCCAGGGCCACCACGGGGCGACGCGCGTCGACCGCCTCCCGCACCTCTTCCGACACCACCAGCACCATGCGCCTGTCTCCTGTCCTCGGGTTCTCCCTCATCTCTGGCGGGCGGCACGCCCGGCCAAACCCCGGCGGCCTGTGGGGGACACCACCGGCCCGCGACGCATGACGGCGCGGGCCCGGTCCTCAGAACAGCGGCTCGGGCAGTACCCCCTCCAGCGCGAGCAGCTTCCGCTTGGTCTCCAGACCGCCCCCGAACCCGCCGATGCCGCCGTCGCTCTCGACGACCCGGTGGCAGGGCACGACGACCGGCAGGGGATTGGCACCCATCGCCGTCCCCACCGCCTGCGCCGCACCCGGCTGCCCGACCCGCTTGGCGAGATCCCCGTAGCCGACGACCGCGCCGTACGGCACACCGGAGGCGAGTTCGCGCAGGACCTGGCGGTTGAAGCCCGAGATCAGCGACCAGTCCAGGGGCAGCTCGAAGTCGCGCCGCTCACCCGCGAAGTAGGCGTCGACCTGCCGTATCGACTCGGTCAGCAGCGGGGAATCGGGCGCCTCGACGGGATCCGTGCCCAGCCTGTCCGCGAGCCGGCCGAGCGCCTTGTCACGGACCGCCACGGTGGCGTGGAAGACGACGTTGACCAGACCCTCGCGGGTCGCGGCCAGCAGCAGCGGACCGATGTCGGTGCCGACGACGGCCCACACGACCTGCTGCTCGTTGTGCCCATGGCTGTTCATGCGACCCACCGTACGACCTGCCACTGACAACCGGGTCAGTACCAGTACAGGGCCCTGTGCACCACGTCCGGCTTGTTGGTGATGACGCCGTCGACGCCGTACCCGGCGACGGTCCGCGCGGTGGCGGCGTCGTCGACGGTCCAGACGAAGACCCGCATCGGTTGGCCGTGCGGTCCCCTCAGCGCGTGCACGGCGTCGACATAGCCGCGGGACACGGCGGTGTGCGACGGGTTGATCAGGTCGGCGAAGCCCGCGTACCGGGCCAGGTCCGCCTTGGCCGGCGCGCCCAGCAGGCCGGTGCGCACCGCCGGCTTCAGGGCGTGCACGGTGCGCAGACTGTCGGCGCTGAAGCTCTGCACGATCAGCCGGCCGGTGACATGCCGGCGGTCGAGCCAGCCCTCGTTGCTCAGCAGCTTCAGCGTCTGCTGCTCGATCCCCGGGTACAGCTCGGGGTTCTTGATCTCCAGGAGCAGCTTCTGGTGGTTGTGCTCCACCCGTTCCACGTACTGTTCGAGCGTGGGTACGCGCGCGCCCGTGTACGTGTCCCCGAACCAGCTTCCCGCGTCCAGCCGCGCGATCTCGGCCGCCGTGAAGTCCTTCACCTTCCAGGGCGCACGGTCGGGAAAGACCTCCTCGACGTCGGTCGTACGGCGGAGACTGTCGTCGTGGATCACCACGAGCTCGCCGTCCTTGGTGCGCTGGACGTCGTTCTCCACCCAGAGGATGCCCAGGGCGGAGGCCTCGTCGACGGCGTCGAGGGTGTTCTCCGGTGCGAGTGCGGAGGCACCCCTGTGGGCGATCACCGCGGCCCGGGCGGCGATGCCCGCTCGGGCGTCGTGAACGGGGAGCAGAAGGGCGACGGTGCCCAGGAGCGCGGTGGTCGTGGCGGCAAGTGCGCGCGCGTGCATGCGTACTCCTCGCGTCGTGTGATCACGTACAGCTCCACTGTGACAGCACAGAGTCAACGACGGAGGGGTGCAGGATGACCACAGGATGAAAGGAGACGTCCGAGCCCGCTCACTGCTGCCGCACATGTGCGGCAAGGACGTGTTTCTTTGCCGGAAAATCGTTCGACCATTCCGGTGGGAGTCATACTCTCTCTCAGCCTTTGACCGCTCACGCGGTCCTGGGAGGGCCCGTTTCAGGGAAATCGAGCAACAGGGCGGAAGGGCAACCGCGCATGCAAGGCACGGTCGACGGATTCAGCTACGGACTCGTCACACCGCTGGTGGCCTACGTCATGGCCTGCCTCGGCGGTGCCCTCGGCCTGCGCTGCACCACCAGAGCCCTGCTCGTCGCCCACTCCTGGCGCCCCGGATGGCTCGCCCTCGGCTCGGCGGCGATCGGCTCCGGCATCTGGACCATGCACTTCATCGCGATGATGGGCTTCACGGTCAAGGGGGCGCCGATCCACTACGACAAACCGACGACCTACGCCAGCCTCGGCGTCGCCATCGTCATGGTGGGCGTGGGGATCTTCATCGTCGGCTACAGGGGTGCGACCGGCACCGCGCTGTTCACCGGCGGCACGATCACCGGTCTGGGCATCGCGTCGATGCACTACCTCGGCATGGCCGGGATGCGGTTCAGCGGCAAGCTGGAATACAACACGTTCACCGTCGGCGTCTCCGTCGCCATAGCCATGGCCGCTGCCACCGCCGCGCTGTGGGCCGCCGGACAGGTCAGGGGCTTCCTGTGGAGCGTGGGTGCCAGCCTCGTCATGGGGCTGGCCGTGACCGGCATGCACTACACGGGCATGGCCGCCCTGAGCGTCCACCTGCACGCCACCGGCACCCCGACCGAGGGCGACTCGCCCGCGGCCCTGCTCGCGCCGATGCTGATCGGTCCCCTCGCCTTCCTCCTCCTCGCCGGGGTCGTCGTGATGTTCGACCCGCTGATGGTGATGAAGCCCGACTGGACCCCCGTCGAGCACAAGCCCGGCGTCCCGGCACACCCGCCCGTACAGCACGCCGCACGCCGTACCGCGCTCCGCACCCGCCGAGGGGTGCCCCACCGCGAGTCACGCACCCCGCAGAACCGCTGACCCCGCACCCCGCGCACCCCCGAGCCCCTCCCGGACCGAGCTCCGTTCCCCGGTGAAACCGCTGATCCGACCCCGTTGTCAGTGGGTGGTCGTACGGTGGATGGCATGCGGCCCGTCTCTCACATCGAACGCACGGTGGCGCCCTTCGAGGTCGTCAGCCCCTACCAGCCCAGCGGCGACCAGCCGACGGCCATCGCCGAGCTCGCCCAGCGCATCGAGGGCGGCGAGAAGGACGTCGTCCTCCTCGGCGCGACCGGCACCGGCAAGTCCGCCACCACCGCGTGGATGATCGAGAAGCTCCAGCGGCCCACCCTGGTGATGGCCCCGAACAAGACCCTCGCCGCCCAGCTGGCGAACGAATTCCGGGAACTGCTGCCGAACAACGCGGTCGAATACTTCGTCTCGTACTACGACTACTACCAGCCCGAGGCCTACGTCCCGCAGTCGGACACCTACATCGAGAAGGACTCCTCGATCAACGAGGAGGTCGAGCGGCTGCGCCACTCCGCGACGAACTCGCTGCTCACCCGGCGTGACGTCGTCGTGGTCGCCTCGGTCTCCTGCATCTACGGCCTCGGCACGCCACAGGAGTACGTGGACCGCATGGTCCCCCTGAAGGTCGGCGAGGAGATCGACCGGGACGACCTGCTCCGCCGCTTCGTGGACATCCAGTACACGCGCAACGACCTGGCGTTCACCCGCGGCACCTTCCGGGTACGCGGCGACACCATCGAGATCTTCCCGGTCTACGAGGAGCTCGCCGTCCGCATCGAGATGTTCGGCGACGAGATCGAGGCCCTGTCCACCCTGCACCCCCTCACCGGCGAGATCATCAGCGACGACCAGCAGCTGTACGTCTTCCCCGCCTCCCACTACGTCGCGGGCCCCGAGCGCCTGGAGCGGGCCGCCAACGACATCGAGAAGGAGCTGGGCGAGCGTCTGGCCGAACTGGAGAAGCAGGGCAAGCTCCTCGAGGCCCAGCGCCTGCGGATGCGCACCACGTACGACCTCGAGATGCTCCGCCAGATCGGCTCCTGCTCCGGTGTCGAGAACTACTCGATGCACTTCGACGGCCGCTCGCCCGGCTCCCCGCCGAACACCCTGCTCGACTACTTCCCGGACGACTTCCTGCTCGTCATCGACGAGTCCCATGTCACCGTCCCGCAGATCGGCGCGATGTACGAGGGCGACGCCTCCCGCAAGCGCACCCTCGTCGACCACGGCTTCCGGCTGCCCTCCGCCCTCGACAACCGCCCCTTGAAGTGGGAGGAGTTCCAGGAGCGCATCGGTCAGACCGTGTACCTGTCGGCGACGCCCGGCAAGTACGAGCTCTCGCGCGGGGACGGCGTCGTCGAGCAGATCATCCGTCCCACCGGCCTCATCGACCCGGAGGTCGTCGTCAAGCCCACCGAGGGCCAGATCGACGACCTGGTGCACGAGATCCGCAAGCGCACGGAGAAGGACGAGCGGGTCCTGGTCACCACGCTGACCAAGAAGATGGCCGAGGACCTCACGGACTACTTCCTGGAACTGGGCATCCAGGTGCGCTATCTGCACAGCGACGTCGACACCCTGCGCCGCATCGAACTGCTGCGCGAGCTGCGCGGCGGCGAGTTCGACGTGCTGGTCGGCATCAACCTGCTCCGTGAGGGACTCGACCTGCCCGAGGTGTCCCTGGTGGCGATCCTCGACGCCGACAAGGAGGGCTTCCTGCGCTCCGGCACCTCGCTGATCCAGACCATCGGCCGTGCGGCCCGCAACGTCTCCGGCCAGGTCCACATGTACGCCGACAAGATCACCCCGGCGATGGAGCGGGCCATCGAGGAGACCAACCGGCGCCGCGAGAAGCAGGTCGCCTACAACACGGCGAACGGCATCGACCCCCAGCCGCTCCGCAAGAAGATCAACGACATCGTCGCGCAGATCGCGCGCGAGGAGGTCGACACCGAGCAGTTGCTCGGCACCGGCTACCGCGCGAAGAAGGACGGACGGGGCACCAAGGCCCCCGTGCCCTCCCTCGGCGACAAGGCGGCCAAGGGCGCGAAGACCAAGGCCGCCAAGGGCAAGGCCAAGGAGACGGTCCCCACCGACCGCCCCGCGGCCGAACTCGCCGAGCAGATCGAGGAGATGACGGAGCGCATGCGGGCCGCCGCCGCCGACCTGCAGTTCGAGGTCGCCGCCCGACTGCGTGACGAGGTCGCGGAGATGAAGAAGGAACTGCGTCAGATGAAGGAGGCGGGGCTGGCCTGACGGACCCGTGCGGCTCCTGTTCCCGGGCCGCGCACGCGCTGTGTTGCAAGACCGACACAAAGTGCGTGCCCGGGTACGGGACTGTCAGTGCCTGTGCGTAGGGTTTCCGGCAACCGCGGAGTCCGCGGCAACAGGGGACAGTTCGAGAGGGGAATCAGCCCGTGACCGTCAACATGACCAAGGGCCAGGCCATCAGTCTGCAGAAGAACGACGGGGGCAGCCTGACCGCGGTCCGCATGGGTCTCGGCTGGCAGGCGGCCCCCCGGCGCGGCCTGTTCGGCTCCCGTACCCGGGAGATCGACCTCGACGCCTCCGCCGTCCTGTTCGCGGACAAGCAGCCCGTCGACGTCGTCTTCTTCCGTCACCTGGTGAGCGACGACGGCTCCGTCCGGCACACCGGTGACAACCTCGTGGGCGGCGTCGGCCAGGGCGGCGACGACGAGGCGATCCTCGTCGACCTCGCACGCGTCCCGGTCCACATCGACCAGATCGTCTTCACCGTGAACTCCTTCACGGGCCAGACCTTCCAGGAGGTGCAGAACGCCTTCTGCCGTCTGGTCGACGAGACCAACGGCCAGGAGCTGGCGCGCTACACGCTCGCGGGCGGCGGCGCCTACACGGCCCAGGTGATGGCCAAGGTGCACCGATCGGGCTCGGGCTGGACGATGACGGCCCTCGGTACGCCGGCCAACGGCCGTACCTTCCAGGACCTGATGCCCGCCCTGCTGCCGCTGCTGTAACACGACCCGGCCCGCGGACACGACAACACCACACGCGACACAGGGGGACAGGCGATGACGGCCGAGCTGGTGCGGGGGCAGAACCACCCGCTCTCCCAGGCCCGCCTCGAGATCAGGGTCTCGGCCGGCACGCCCGTCGTGGCCGCGGCCACGCTCAGCGACGAGAACGGCACGGCGCAGGGCGTCGAAGGGGTGGCCCACCCGGGCTCGCCGACGCTGCCCGGCCTGGAGGTCTCCCGGCAGGCCGCCGCCGATCACCGTCTCGCGGTGGACCTGGACGCCATGCCGGCGAGCGTGCACCGCGTCAACGTACTGCTCTCCCTGCCGCCGGCCGACGGGGGCGGGCCGGTCAGCTTCGGTTCCGTCCCGTCCCCCGCCGTCGCGGTCACCGGCCTCGACGGCACCGAGATCGCCACGTACACCCTCACCGGCCTGTCCGCCGAGTCGGCGGTCGTCGCCCTGGAGCTCTACCGGCGCCAGGGCGCCTGGAAGGTGCGCGCCGTCGGGCAGGGGTACGCGGGCGGCCTCGCCGAACTCCTCACCGACCAGGGCCTTCCGCAGGCGCACCAGCTCGCGGCCGGTATCAACGAGGCGGTGGCCCAGGGCCTGGCCCGCTCGGTGCCGGCCCCACCGCCCCGCCCGGCCGACGGCGACCGTGCCCGGCAGGCGGCCGCGTCCGCGCTCGGCCCGGACCAGAGCGGCTCCCCGTACGGAGCGCAGGGCGCCACCGGCCCCTACGGGCCGGGGCAGGGCTCGCAGAGCGCCTCCGGGCCGTACGGCCCTGGCCAGAGCCCGCAGTCCGGCACCGGGACGGGCTACCCGACGGGCACACCCGGTCCCACACCGACGGGTTCCGTGCCGACGGGCGCACCGATGGACCCCGCGTCCACCCCCCAGCCGACACCGGCCCCGCCCACCAGCGGCGGCCCGGTCGACTACGTCCACCCCCGGCGGCAGAACGCGGCTCCGCCGCCGCCCCCGCCCACCGCGCCCCCGGCCCAGCCCGGGCAGCCCGCCCCGCCCGTCGCGGGCGACGCGACCGGCTGGTCCATGGACGAGCGGCTCTACAACCAGGTCTGGGGCATGTTCGAGGACCTGGCCCGCACCACCGCCGCCTACCGCAGTGCCGTCGACTTCGCCGACACGCGCCTGGAGAAGGAGCTGGACCAGGTCCTGTCCGACCCGCGCAGCAGGATCGGCGGCCAGGGCGACGCGGCCCGCGAGGCGGCCCAGGCCAGACACATCCAGCTCGTCGACCAGGCCCGGGAGGCCCTGGAGCGGGACCTCGTCCAGCTCACGGCCGAGGCCGACGTCGTCGAACCGGCGCTGCCCCCGGCCTACGCCCGCTGGGACAACCCCGTGTGGCACGCCTACCGCGTCCCCATGGAGATGCCCATGGCCCTGCGCCTGGGCGACCTCCACCTGCCCGAGAGCGACCCGCTGCGCATCCCCGTGCTCGTCAGGCTCCCGCTGGAGCGCGGGCTGTGGATCGACAGCGGAAACACGCCGTCGTCCGAGGAGTCGTTCGCCGACTCCCACGAGCTGCGGCATCTCGCCCTGGTGTCGGCCGTGGCGCACACCGCCCGGCTGCTGGCGGCGTATCCGGCGGGCGAGTTCACCGTGCATGTCATCGACCCGGCGGGCTCGGGCGCGCAGGCGCTCGCTCCGCTCGTTCAGGCCGGAGTGCTCGCGGCCCCGCCCGCCGCCGGCGCCGCGGGGGTGGCGGACGTCCTGGGCCGGCTGACCCAGCGCGTCGACCTGGTGCAGATGGCGGTGCGGGGCGGCGCGGCCGACTCCCTCCCGCCCGGCTTCGACACGTCCCAGCAGCTTCTGGTCGTCAACGACTTCCCGCACGGCTTCGACGACCGTGCCGTGACCCAACTCCGCTACCTCGCGGACGAGGGCCCCTCCGTCGGCGTCCATCTGATGCTGGTCGCCGACCGGGAGGACGCCGCCGGTTACGGTCCGTTGCTGGACCCGCTGTGGCGCGGGCTGCTCCGGCTGACCCCGGTGCCCGACGACCACCTGGCGGACCCCTGGGTCGGGCATGCCTGGACGTACGAACCGGCGCTCGTGCCGCCCGGCAGCCAGGTGCTCCAGCAGGTGCTCGCCCAAGTCGCGAGGGCTCGCACCAAGCACATGTAAAGACACCTGACCAGGGGATTTGGTCTTTCTTTTGCCAATCGCTTTACCTTTCCTTGGTGATTGGGGTACTGTTTTCCTCACGGAGGGGAGTACTCCCTGCTGCGGCGTACCCGTCAATACGGATCGGCTCGATCCCGGGGCGTCGGCCCACTTCCGGGTGGAAGAGACCTCCGGCAGCGCGACGACGCTGATTACCTGCCGTTACGTACTGCCGGAGGCGCAGTGGATGTTTCCCTGAACCTGTGGGTTCTGACCATCGTGGGCCTGGCCGCCCTCATCGCGGTCGACTTCTTCATCGGTCGCAAGCCGCATGACGTGTCGATCAAGGAAGCGGGCATCTGGACCGTCGTCTGGATCGCCCTGGCCGGCCTCTTCGGCCTCGGCCTGCTCGTCTTCGGCGGTGGCCGGCCCGCCGGCGAATTCTTCGCCGGCTTCATCACCGAGAAGTCGCTCAGCGTCGACAACCTCTTCGTCTTCGTCCTGATCATGGCGAAGTTCGCGGTTCCGTCGCAGTACCAGCAGCGGGTCCTGCTGGTGGGCGTCCTCATAGCCCTGGTCCTGCGGGCCATCTTCATCGCCGCGGGCGCCGCCATCCTCGCCAGCTTCGCTTGGGTGTTCTACCTCTTCGGTGCCTTCCTCATCTGGACCGCCTGGAAGCTCATCCAGGAGGCCCGGGCCGACGAGGAGGACGAGGAGTTCGAGGAGAACAAGCTGCTCAAGGCCGCCGAGCGCAGGTTCGGTGTCGCCGACCGCTACCACGGCACCAAGCTGTGGATCCAGCAGAACGGCAAGCGGGTCATGACCCCGATGCTGGTCGTCATGCTGGCGATCGGCACCACCGACGTGCTGTTCGCCCTCGACTCCATCCCCGCGATCTTCGGCCTCACACAGGACCCGTACATCGTGTTCACCGCCAACGCCTTCGCGCTGATGGGCCTCAGGCAGCTGTACTTCCTCATCGGCGGCCTGCTGAAGAAGCTGGTCCACCTCAGCTACGGCCTGTCGATCATCCTGGGCTTCATCGGCGTCAAGCTGGTGCTGCACGCGCTGCACGAGTCCGGGGTCCACGTCCCCGAGATCAGCATCCCGGTCTCGCTCGGCGTCATCTGCGCCGTCCTGATCGTCACCACGATCACCAGCCTGCGCGCCTCGAAGAAGCAGGCGGCGGCCGAAGAGGCGCAGACCGCGAGCGAAGGCGCTCCGAAGGACAGCATCCAGGCCTGACCACGGACGACGTAGAAACAACCAGCCCGGGGAGCGGTGCGCGGCGAATTGCCGACCGCCGCTCCCGGTGCTTCCTTGGGACACGGGCGTCTCCACCAGGAGACGCCCGCTACGGGCGGAGGCACCATGGGCACTTCACAGAAGTTCGTACAGATCATCGACTTCGAGACCGACCGCATCGACGAGATGCGGGCGCTCGCCGAGGAGGGCGAGCAGGGCCTCAGGGACAGCGCGGACGGCCCCAGGCGCCGCCTCGTCCTCAAGGACAGGAACCAGCCGAACCGCTACCTGGTCGTGGTCGAGTTCGACTCCTACGAGGAGGCCATGCGCAACAGCGAATCCCCCGAGACCAGCAAGTTCGCGGAGCGGATGGCCGCGCTCTGCACCACGCCCCCGTCCTTCGTCGACTGCGACGTCGAGGACGCGGCCGAGTTCAGGTGATGCGGGGGGCGCACCGGCCCTAGAAGCCGGAATGCGAAGCCCTGGCAGCTCTGCGACGATCGCTGCATGATCGCTCGGCTCAGGTCGCTCACCACCCGGTGGACGTCCTTCGTGCCGGTGCTCGCAGTCGTCCTCCTGGCCCTGACCTGGGGCCGCGACCTGCCCGCAGCGGTCGTCGCGCTGGTGACGCCGGTCCTCGCCGGGGCCGTCCTGGCCGCCGTGCACCACGCCGAGGTGGTCGCCCACCGGGTCGGTGAACCCTTCGGCTCCCTCGTCCTGGCGATCGCCGTGACGATCATCGAGGTCGCCCTGATCGTGACCCTGATGGTGGACGGCGGCGACAAGAGCGCGACGCTGGCGAGGGACACGGTCTTCGCGGCCGTGATGATCACCTGCAACGGCATTGTCGGCATGTGCCTCCTGGTGGCCTCCCTGCGCCATGGCACAGCCGTCTTCAACCCCGAGGGCACCGGCGCCGCCCTCGCCACCGTCGCGACCCTGGCCACCCTCAGTCTGGTCCTGCCGACCTTCACGACCAGCAAACCGGGCCCGGAGTTCTCCACCGTCCAGCTCACCTTCGCCGCACTGTCCTCGCTGATCCTCTACGGCCTGTTCGTGGCGACCCAGACCGTCCGGCACCGCGACTACTTCCTGCCGGTCACCCGCCAGGGAGAGGTGATCACCGCCGACGACCACGCGGGCGCGCCGTCCTCCCGGACCGCCCTGATCAGCCTCGGGCTCCTCGGTCTGGCCCTGATCGGAGTGGTGGGCCTCGCGAAGGGCGTCTCGCCGACGATCGAGTCCGCAGTGGAGGCGGCCGGCCTGCACCAAGCCGTCGTCGGGGTGGTCATCGCGCTGCTCGTGCTGCTCCCCGAGACCATCGCCGCACTGCGCTCCGCCCGCCGCGACCGCGTGCAGACCAGCCTCAACCTCGCGCTCGGCTCCGCCATGGCCAGCATCGGCCTGACGATCCCCGCCGTCGCCCTCGCCTCCGTCTGGCTCTCCGGCCCGCTCGTCCTCGGCCTGGGCGCCACCTACATGGTGCTGCTCGCGCTGACCGTCGTCGTCAGCTCCCTGACGGTGGTACCCGGACGGGCCACCCCGCTCCAGGGCGGCGTCCACCTCGTGCTGTTCGCGGCCTACCTGGAGCTGGCCATCAACCCATGACCGAAGATGATCGACCAGGTCACTCCATGACCGGCCGTACGGCCGCCACCGGCACCGGCCGGGTCTCCGGCAGCAGCGCGAAGCAGCCGAGGCTGAGCAGCGCGATCCCGGTGAGGTACGCGCCCACACCCCACGGCACCCGCCCCGAGTGCTCCGCCAGAGCCGTCGCCACGATCGGCGTGAGCGCGCCCCCGAGGACACCGCCGAGGTTGTAGCCGACCGCCGCGCCCGTGCAGCGCACCCTCGGCTCGTACAGCTCGGGCAGGTAGGCCGCGATCACCCCGAACATCGTGACGAACGCGAGCAGCGCCCCCAGGAAACCCAGGAACATCGGCAGGGGAGCGCCGGTCGCCAACAGCGCCACCATCGGCATCATCCACAGCGCGGCCGCCGCGCACCCGACGAGACACAGCGGCCGCCGTCCGAAGCGGTCGCCCAGCATCGCCGCCACGGGCGTCAGCGCGCCCTTCACCACCACCGCGCCCATGATGCAGGTCAGCATGACGGTACGGCTCACCCCGAGCCGTTCCGTCCCGTACGCCAGGGACCAGGTCGTCACGGTGTAGAAGATCGCGTAGCCGACGGCGAGCCCGCCCGCGGTCAGCAGGACCAGCCGCCAGTGGTCGCGCACGACCTCCGCGAGCGGCACGCGCGCGTGCTCGCCGATCTCCAGGAACCGGGGGCTCTCCGGAAGCGACGACCTGAGCCACAGCCCGAGCACGGCCAGCACCCCGGCCGCCCAGAACGGCACCCGCCACCCCCACTGGGCGAACTGCGCCTCCGTCAGCGTCGCCGACAGCACCAGCACCACCCCGTTGGCGAGCACGAACCCGACCGCGGGCCCGACCTGCGGGAAGCTCGACCACAGCCCCCGCCGATCGGCGGGCGCGTGCTCCGCCGTGAGCAGCACCGCGCCACCCCACTCCCCGCCGAGCCCCAGCCCCTGCAGAAAGCGCAGTACGAGCAGCAGCAGGGGAGCGGCCGCACCGATCCTGTCGTACGTCGGCAGACAGCCGACCGCGACCGTCGACGCCCCCGTCAGCAGCAGCGAGACCACGAGGACCGGGCGCCGGCCGCGCCGGTCCCCGATGTGCCCGAAGAGCACCGACCCCAGCGGCCGCGCCACGAAGCCCACGCCGAACGTCCCGAACGCGGCCAGCGTCCCGGCCAGCGGCGAGAACGTCGGGAAGAACAGCGGCCCCAGGATCAGCGCGGCCGCGGTCCCGTAGACGAAGAAGTCGTAGAACTCGATGGCCGTCCCCGCGAGCGAGGCGGCGGCGAGCCGTGGCATGGAGGGCGCCCTTACGGTGCGTACATCGTGCATGTCGCGTCAACTACCCACGGTGACGGCCGGTTACGGGGGCGCGCGGGGTGACGGGAGGGGCGGCAGGGTGACGGAGGCGGCCTCTCACCGCGCCGTTTCACCGTGATAGACCGGTTCTGAGCAGCGGTCCCCGACGGACCGCCCCCGAACGGACCGGAGGAACCGTGCCCCGCACCCTGGCCAACGCCCCGATCATGATCCTGAACGGCCCCAACCTGAACCTCCTGGGCCAGCGCCAGCCGGAGATCTACGGGTCCGACACGCTCGCCGACGTCGAGGCGATGTGCGTGAAGGCGGCGGCGGCCCACGGCGGCACGGTGGACTTCCGGCAGTCCAACCACGAGGGTCAGCTGGTCGACTGGATCCACGAGGCACGCCTCAACCACTGCGGCATCGTGATCAATCCGGGCGCCTACTCGCACACGTCGGTCGCGATCCTGGACGCGCTCAACACCTGTGACGGCCTGCCGGTGTTGGAGGTCCACATCTCCAACATCCACAAGCGCGAGTCCTTCCGCCACCATTCGTACGTCTCCCTGCGCGCCGACGGCGTCATCGCGGGGTGCGGGGTGCAGGGATACGTGTTCGGCGTCGAGCGCGTCGCCGCTCTGGCCGGATCGGGCCAGGCCGACGCGTAGACACCGGCCGCCGCGACAGCGGCAAAGTCACGCGACAGCAGCAAAGTCAGAGGCGGCCGGCTTCCACGATCCGCCGCAGGAACCGCTGCGTGCGTTCCTGCTGCGGGTCGCCGAAGACCTGCTCGGCGGTGCCGCGCTCCAGCACCACGCCTCCGTCCAGGAAACAGACCTGGTCGGCGACCTCGCGGGCGAAGCCCATCTCGTGCGTGGCCAGCACCATGGTCATGCCGTCGCCCTTGAGGTCGCGCACGACGTTCAGGACCTCGCCCACCAGCTCCGGGTCGAGGGCCGCGGTGATCTCGTCGAGCAGCAGCAGCCGGGGACGTACGGCGAGGGCGCGCGCGATCGCCACACGCTGCTGCTGGCCGCCGCTGAGCCGGTCGGGGTACTCGCCGGCCTTGCCGCCCAGTCCGAGCCGCTCCAGCAGCCCCCTGGCCTGTTCCTCGGCCTCCGCGCGGGCGACGCCGTGCACGCGGCGCGGCGCGAGCGTGATGTTCTCCAGCACCGTCATGTGCGGGAACAGGTTGTACGCCTGGAAGACCACGCCGATCCGGCGCCGTACCGCGTCCTGGTCGGCACGCGGGTCGGTGATCTCCTCGCCGTCCAGCCAGATCGCGCCGTCGTCGATGTCCTCCAGGAGGTTGGCACAGCGCAGCAGCGTGGACTTGCCGGAGCCGGAGGCGCCGATCAGCGCGGTCACCGTGTGCGGGGCGACCTCCAGGTCGACGTCCCGCAGGACGACCGAGCCGCCGAAGGTCTTGCGGACGGACTCCATCCGCAGCACCGGCGCGTCGCTCATGTCGTTCCTCCTTGGGCCCGCTGACGGTCCATCCGGGCCGTCACCCAGTCCGTGAAGCGGGTCATCGGAATGGTCAGGGCGACGAAGACCAGCCCCGCCACGATGTACGGCGTGTAGTTGAGGCTGCGGCCCACGATGATGTCCGCCGCGCGTACGGCGTCGACGGCGCCGCCGATCGACACGAGACCGGTGTCCTTCTGCAGCGACACCAGGTCGTTCAGCAGCGGCGGCACCTGACGGCGCACCGCCTGGGGGAGCACCACGTACCGCAGCGCCTGCCGGTTGGACAGGCCCAGCGAGCGGGCCGCGGCGCGCTGCGAGGGGTGCACGGACTCGATGCCGGCGCGGAACACCTCGGCGACGTACGCCGAGTAGGTCAGCGTCAGCGCCGTACCGCCGAGCCACACCGGGTCGACCGTCACGCCCTGCAGACGCAGCGCGGGAACGCCCAGGACCACGATCATCAGGTTGATGATCAGCGGCAGTCCGCGGAAGAAGTCCGTGTACGCGGCCGCCAGCACCCGCAGCGGGAAGAAGACGGGGCCGCGCAGGGTGCGGGCTATGGCGATGAGCATGCCGAGCACCAGCACCGCGGCACCGCAGACCAGCAGCAGCCGCAGGTTCAGCCAGAGCCCGTCCAGGACCTTGGGGAACGCCTCGCGCGCGTACTGCCCGTTGAAGAACGTCTCCTTGGTGCGCGGCCAGCCGGGCGCACTGACGACGACCAGGTAGAGGACGACGGCGGTGACCAGGGTCGACAGCGCGGCGATCGCCGTCGCCCGGCGGGCACGCGTGCGCTTGTAGCGCTCCCGCTCCCGCCGCCGCTGCGACGGGACGTACGCGTCACCGCTGCCGCCCCCGGGCATGTCCCCCTTGCCGTCCGCGCCTTCCTGGCCGGACTCGTCCTTCGTGACCGTCACTTGAGCACCGGGGCGTCGACGGCGTCGGAGAGCCACTCCTGCTCGATCTTCGCCAGCGTGCCGTCCTTGCGGAGGGCGTCCACGGCGTCCGTCACGCAGGAGGTGAGCGCGCTGCCCTTGTCGAGCACGAGCCCGAACTGCTCCGGCGTGCCGCCCTGGTTCTCGAACTGGCCGACGATCTGGGCGTCCGTCACCTCGGCGGCGGTGATGTAGAAGGCGGTCGGCAGGTCGACCACGATGGCGTCGACCTGGCCGTTCTTCAGCGCGGACTTGGCCTGGTCGTTCTTCGCGTAGACGGCGGCGTCCTGGGTCGGCTTCACCACGTCGTCGATGTAGTCGAGGCTCGTCGTGCCGACCTGGGCGCCCAGCTTGAGGCTCTTGAGGTCCGCGATGCTCGTGGCCTTCGCGGCCTTGGTGCCCTTCAGCGCGATGACGGCCTGGCGCACGTCGTAGTAGCCGGACGAGAAGTCGACCGCCTTCTTGCGCTCGTCGCTGATGGACACCTGGTTGATGTCGAAGTCGAAGGTCTTCTCACCCGGCGCGAAGGCCTTGTTGAACGGCACGCTCTGCCAGACGACGGCGCTCTGGTCGTAGCCGAGTTGCTTCGCCACGGCGTACGCCACCGCCGACTCGAAGCCCTTGCCGTTGGACGGCTTGTCGTCCTTGAACCACGGCTCGTACGCGGGTTCGTCCGTGGCGATCGTCAGCTTGCCCGAGGTCTTGGTCGCCAACTCGCCCTTGGCGCAGGTCGTTCCGGTCGACGCGGAGGACGTGGCGGACGCGTCGGCCTCGGGCTGCGGGGCGCAGCCGACCGCGGTCGCGAGGAGGGCGACGGTGGCGCCGGCGACGGCGCGGCGCAGAACACGAGGGGCGAGGTGCATGGCGGGAGAGTGGCAGCGAAATCCCTGTTTGTCCACGTCACGCCGGTGTTTGTCCGCATAGTGGGAACGCGTGTTGCATTCTCGTGAACAGGGTCGCGGTGCCATGTCTTGCCTGGGCCGCCGGCCGAGGGCGGGGATCGTAGACCGGCGGCCCATTCCGCGCCGGAGCCGTCATCCCGCGCGGGGCTGCCACCAGTTGACCGCGCAACCACGTGTGCGGGGAGCGCGCGTGGGGCACCGGCGCGTGCGCACGATTCACACGGGGCGCGTGAACGACTTCACGCGCCCCGTGTCAGGAGTTCACCACCCGTGACTCACCACCCGCGCGCGTGCCACTCCGGAAGGTGCGGCCGCTCCGCGCCCAGCGTGGTGTCGTTGCCGTGTCCCGGATAGACCCAGGTCTCGTCCGGAAGCGCGTCGAAGATCTTCGTCTCGACGTCGTGGATCAGGCTGGCGAACGCCTCCGGATCCTTCCAGGTGTTGCCCACGCCGCCCGGGAAGAGGCAGTCGCCCGTGAAGACATGGGGATGCCCGTGCGGGTCGTCGTAGACGAGCGCGATCGAGCCCGGCGTGTGCCCGACCAGATGCCGCGCGGTGAGCTCCACGTTCCCCACGCGGATGACATCGCCGTCGTCGACCAGGACGTCGGTCGGTACGGGGATGCCCTCGGCGTCCTCCCGGCCCGCGTACGTACGCGCACGCGTGGCCGCGACGACCTCGGCGAGTGCCTGCCAGTGGTCGCCGTGCTGATGGGTGGTGACGACGGACGCGATGCCGTCGTCGCCGATCGTCCCGAGCAGTGCCTGCGCGTCGTTGGCCGCGTCGATCAGCAGCTGCTCGTCCGTGGCCCGGCAGCGCAGCAGATAGGCGTTGTTGTTCATCGGGCCGACCGCGATCTTGGTGATCATCAGGTCCTTGAGCTCGTGCACGTCCGCCGGGCCGCCGACCGTCACCTCTCCGCTGTACGTCATGACGGCAGCCTATAGCGGCGGCAGGGCCGGGAGCGGTCCGCCGGCCACGGTCAGCCCGGATCCGTCGCGGCGCCCGGCGAGCCGGCCCAGGAGATCGGCGCGGGACCCGGTGACGGTCACCGCCGGGTTTTCCGCCCCCCGGCCGGTGATCCACGCGTGTGTGCCGTCCGTCAGACGGGTCGGTGGTACGTCGGGGTGCCCGGCGAACCGCTCCGTGAGGAAGTCGATCTCCCGCGCGACGAAGTCCTCCGGCAGGTCCTCCAGCTCGTAGCCGATGCCGAGGTCCACATGGTGCAGCTCGACCTCCACCCAGCGCCGGAAGGGCACCCTGGCCGCCGCGTCGGTGACGCCGTTGCGCAGCTCCACCGTGCGCGACCAGTCGGCGGGCACGGCCGCGGCCTCCTGGAAGCGGGCGGCGCTCTCGCGGAGGTCGGCGAGCTGGACGTCCAGGGGGCGCGGGGCGTCCCGCTCGATGTCGGTGTCCCGGACGGCGGCATCGGCGTACATGGGCCGGCCCTCGAGGACGTTCACGAGGGCGTCCGCGTTGCGGGCGAGGTGGGCGAGGACGTGACCGCGGCTCCAGCCGGACAGGCGTGACGGCTCCCGCACCGCCGCGTCGTCCAGTTTGCCGACTGCGGTGAGCAGTCGCTCGGTCGCTTCACGTACAGACACCAGGTCATGAGCGTGATCAATCATGCTGCTGACCTTAGCTCCGCCACTCCTTCGGGTGAAGGTGTCGGACCGTGGCCCAAAATCGAATGCACGTGCTATATGGTCGGTGGCGGCGTCGGGCATGCTGGATGGCCGGGGATTGTTGTCAACCGGTGAATCCGACCGGCGTTGTCAGTGGCTCCCCCTAGTCTGAGAAAGACGGGGGCCCCGCCCCTGTCACTTCTCTCAAGAAAGGTGCGGACCGGCGTGGCCGACCGTCTCATCGTCCGTGGCGCGCGCGAGCACAACCTCAAGAATGTCTCGCTCGACCTGCCGCGCGACTCGCTCATCGTCTTCACGGGCCTGTCGGGGTCGGGCAAGTCCTCGCTGGCCTTCGACACCATCTTCGCCGAGGGGCAGCGGCGCTACGTGGAGTCGCTCTCCTCGTACGCCCGCCAGTTCCTCGGCCAGATGGACAAGCCGGACGTCGACTTCATCGAGGGTCTCTCGCCGGCCGTCTCCATCGACCAGAAGTCGACCTCGCGCAATCCGCGCTCGACGGTCGGCACCATCACCGAGGTCTACGACTACCTGCGTCTGCTGTTCGCGCGCATCGGCAAGCCGCACTGTCCCGAGTGCGGCCGCCCGATCTCGCGCCAGTCGCCGCAGGCCATCGTCGACAGGGTCCTGGAGCTGCCGGAGGGGAGCCGCTTCCAGGTGCTCTCGCCGCTGGTGCGCGAGCGCAAGGGCGAGTTCGTCGACCTCTTCGCCGACCTCCAGACCAAGGGCTACTCCCGCGCGCGCGTGGACGGCGAGACGATCCAGCTGTCCAGCCCGCCCACGCTGAAGAAGCAGGAGAAGCACACCATCGAGGTGGTCATCGACCGCCTCACGGTCAAGGACTCCGCCAAGCGCCGCCTCACCGACTCCGTGGAGACCGCGCTCGGCCTCTCCGGCGGCATGGTCGTGCTCGACTTCGTCGACCTCCCCGAGGACGACCCCGAGCGCGAGCGCATGTACTCGGAGCATCTGTACTGCCCGTACGACGACCTGTCCTTCGAGGAGCTGGAGCCCCGCTCCTTCTCCTTCAACTCGCCCTTCGGCGCCTGCCCCGAGTGCACCGGCATCGGCACGCGCATGGAGGTCGACCCCGAGCTGATCGTCCCCGACGAGGACAAGTCCCTCGACGAAGGCGCCATCCACCCCTGGTCGCACGGCCACACCAAGGACTACTTCGGCCGTCTGATCGGCGCCCTCGCGGACGCGCTGGGCTTCCGGACCGACATCCCCTTCGCCGGCCTGCCGCAGCGCGCCAAGAAGGCCCTGCTGTACGGCCACAAGACGCAGATCGAGGTCCGCTACCGCAACCGCTACGGTCGCGAGCGCGTGTACACGACGCCCTTCGAGGGTGCCGTGCCGTTCGTGAAGCGCCGGCACAGCGAGGCCGAGAGCGATGCCAGCCGTGAGCGCTTCGAGGGCTATATGCGCGAGGTGCCCTGCCCCACCTGTGAGGGCACGCGCCTGAAGCCGATCGTCCTCGCGGTCACGATCATGGAGAAGTCGATCGCCGAGGTCTCCGCGATGTCCATCAGCGACTGCGCGGACTTCCTGGGCGAGCTGAAGCTCAACGCCCGCGACAAGAAGATCGCCGAGCGCGTCCTGAAGGAGGTCAACGAACGGCTGCGCTTCCTGGTCGACGTCGGCCTCGACTACCTCTCCCTCAACCGCGCGGCCGGCACGCTCTCCGGCGGCGAGGCCCAGCGCATCCGCCTCGCCACCCAGATCGGCTCCGGACTCGTCGGCGTGCTCTACGTCCTCGACGAGCCGTCCATCGGCCTGCACCAGCGCGACAACCACCGGCTGATCGAGACCCTGGTCCGGCTGCGCGACATGGGCAACACGCTCATCGTCGTCGAGCACGACGAGGACACCATCAAGGTCGCCGACTGGGTCGTCGACATCGGCCCCGGCGCCGGTGAGCACGGCGGCAAGGTCGTCCACAGCGGCTCCCTGAAGGAACTGCTCGCCAACGCCGAGTCGCAGACCGGTCAGTACCTGGCCGGCAAGAAGTCGATCCCGCTCCCGGACATCCGGCGCCCGCTGGACCCGTCCCGGCGGCTCACCGTGCACGGCGCCCGCGAGAACAACCTGCAGGACATCGACGTGTCCTTCCCGCTGGGCGTGTTCACCGCGGTCACCGGTGTCTCCGGCTCCGGCAAGTCCACGCTGGTCAACGACATCCTGTACACCCACCTCGCGCGCGAGCTCAACGGCGCGAGGAACGTCCCCGGGCGGCACACGCGCGTGGACGGCGACGACCTCGTCGACAAGGTCGTGCACGTCGACCAGTCGCCCATCGGCCGCACCCCGCGCTCCAACCCGGCCACGTACACCGGCGTCTTCGACCACGTCCGCAAGCTGTTCGCCGAGACCACCGAGGCGAAGGTCCGCGGCTACCTGCCCGGCCGCTTCTCCTTCAACGTCAAGGGAGGCCGCTGCGAGAACTGCGCCGGTGACGGCACGATCAAGATCGAGATGAACTTCCTCCCGGACGTCTACGTCCCGTGCGAGGTCTGCCACGGCGCCCGGTACAACCGGGAGACCCTGGAGGTCCACTACAAGGGCAAGTCCATCGCCGACGTGCTGAACATGCCCATCGAGGAGGCGACGGAGTTCTTCGAGGCCGTCCCCGCGATCGCCCGCCACCTCAACACGCTGAAGGACGTCGGCCTCGGCTACGTCCGGCTCGGCCAGTCCGCGACCACCCTCTCCGGCGGCGAGGCGCAGCGCGTCAAGCTCGCCAGCGAACTCCAGCGCCGCTCCACCGGCCGCACGGTCTACGTCCTGGACGAGCCGACCACGGGCCTGCACTTCGAGGACATCAGCAAGCTGCTGAAGGTCCTCTCCGGCCTGGTCGACAAGGGCAACACGGTCATCGTCATCGAGCACAACCTCGACGTGATCAAGACGGCCGACTGGGTCGTCGACATGGGCCCCGAGGGCGGCGCCGGCGGCGGTCTGGTCGTCGCCGAGGGCACGCCGGAGGAGGTCGCCGGGGTACCGGCCAGCCACACCGGCAAGTTCCTGCGGGAGATCCTCGGCGCCGACCGCATCAGCGACGCGGCACCGGTGAAGGCCCCCCGCAAGACGGCGGCGAAGAAGACGGTCGCTGCCAGGACCGCCAACAACACGGTGACGAGGAAGGTCGCGGGGGCCACCAAGAAGGCCGCCCCCGCGAAGAAGACGACGCGGGCCCGCAAGGCCTGAGCCGAGCGGCCGGCACGTCCTGGCACATCCCGCACCACACGGCGCCCCCCGGGTACTTCCCGCGGGGCGCCGCTCGTTCGACCGCCGGCCACCCCGACCCCGCGGAGTGGCCAGGGCCCCGTCTCCTACAGTTCGCCCAGCTCCGAGGCGTACGGCGGTTCCGCGCCCGCCCGCGAGCAGGTGATCGCCGCCGCCCGCGCGGCGAACCGCAGCAGCTCCCGCCAGCCGTCGGCGCCCAGTTCCGCGAGACCCGCGGGGGACAGGGCGTCCCGCCCCGCGAGGCCGTGCAGCAGCGCCGCGTTCACGGTGTCGCCGGCGCCGATGGTGTCCACGACGTCGACCTCCTCACCCGGCACGGAATACACGGCCCGGTCCTGGGTGATGACGCTCAGCCCGGCGGAACCGTGCGTGATCACGACGGCCGAGGGACCGGCGGACAGCCACTCCTGCGGGGTGCCGCCCAGCCACAGGGCGTCCTCCTCCGAGAGCTTCAGCAGGTTCACCGAGGGCAGCCAGCTCTTGAAGCGGGCCCGGTAGGCGTCGGCGTCGGGGATCAGCCCGGGCCGGATGTTCGGATCGAGAGCGGTGAACACGCCCTCTCCCGCCGCGGTCCGCAGCAGCTCCTCGTAGGCGCTCGCACCCGGCTCCAGGACCAGCGAACACGTGCCGAAGGACACCGCGCGCGTGCCCGCGGGAAGGGCGGCCGGGGCGGTGAACAGGCGGTCGGCGGTGCCCTCGACGTAGAAGGAGTAGGCGGCGGAGCCGTTCCCGTCGACGGTGGCGACCGCCAGGGTGGTCGGCTCGGTGCCGCGCTGCACGGCGGACACGTCCACGCCCGACTCCCGCAGCCTCCCGAGCAGCGCCTCCCCGAAGGCGTCGTACGAGACGCGGGAGCAGAAGGCGGTGGGGGAGCCGAGGCGGCCGAGGGCGACGGCTGTGTTGAAGGGCCCGCCGCCGAGCGCCGGCTGCAGACCCGCGAGGGCACCCGTGCCCTGCGGTACCAGGTCGATCAGGGCCTCACCGGCGACGACGATCACGGGGTGCTTCCTTTCGCGGAGACTTCGCACTTCTGGGACGGCTCGGACCGTCGGGACGGCTCGGACGGGTCCGCGCAGCCACACGACGTGCGGTGCACGAACGCGCAGGGCAGCCGCACGGTACGGGCCGGACGGTCGGGAGCGTCCAGGCGTTCGAGGAGCACCCGGACGGCCTGGGCGCCGATCTCCCTGCTGGGCTGGGCGATCGCGGTGAGCCGGGGCGAGAACAGGTCCGCCCACGTGAAGTCGTCGAAACAGCACAGTGCGAGGTCGTCGGGCACGGACAGGCCCCGGTCGCGCAGGGCGCGCAGCGCGCCGATCGTCATCGCGTTGTTGGCGGTGACGAGGGCGGTGGGCGGGGCGGCGAGGGAGAGCAGGGCGGCGGTGGCCCGTTCGGCGCCGGCGGACGAGGAGTCGCCGTGCGCGAGGAGACGTTCGTCGTGGGGGAGCCCGGCGGCGGCCAGGCCGTGCCGGTAGCCGGTGATGCGTTCGGCGGTGGTGCTGAGGCCGGGCAGGCCCGCGACCAGGCCGATGCGGCGGTGGCCGAGCTCGGCGAGGTGGGCGACCAGACGGGTCGTCGGTTCGGCGTTCTCGGCGCAGACCTGGTCGAAGCGGGGGGAGACGCCCGCCGCACCGTCCGTGGTCTCCGGAACGTAGACGAGCCGGTCGAGGAACACGGTGGGGACGGAGTGCCGGGTGAGGTACGAGAGGAGGCCGCGCGGGTCGGCGGACGGGGCGACGATCATGCCGTCCACGCGGCGCTCGTGCAGCAGCTGGACGACCTTGCGTTCGTGTACCGGATCGTCGTGCGGATCGGCGATCAGCAGGCTGTAGCCCGCCGCCAGGGCGGCCGCCTCGACGCCCTGGAGGATGTCCGTGAAGTAGGGGTTGCTGATCGCCGACACCGCGAGCCCGATGGAGCGGGTGCGGGAGGTCACCAGGGAGCGGGCCAGGGTGTTGGGCGTGTAGCCGAGCGCGTCGATGGCGTCCAGGACGGCCTGACGGGTGTGCGGGAGCACCGGGCGGGTGTCGTTCAACACGTGGGAGACGGTCGCCACGGACACCCCCGCGCGCCGTGCGACGTCGGCCATGGTCGGCATCGCGTCTTCCTTCCCGGGCCCTGCCGGTGCGGCGACCTCTCCGGTGCGCCGCCCCCGTCGTCCGGCCTTCTGGGCGGGAAGCTACCTCATTCCGGGCCGCACGTAAACGCTTGCGCAAGCGTTTACGCACGGCGGCGGACGCGCCCCGCAAGCGCCCGCGACCGTGCCGCGTCCGTCCCGCTCAGTCCCAGTCCCAGCCGATGCCCACCAGACCCGACCGCACGCGCGGCTCGACGAGGTGGACCGAGTGGTGGCGGAAGCTGAGCGGCAGCTCCTGGCGGCCGCCCCGCGGTGCCGCCGCCGAGTGCTGGGTGAACCGGTGGCAGCGCACGGGCAGCGCCTGCTCGTGGAACCGGATCTGGAGGGCGTACTGGCCGCCCGCCGCGCCGAAGCCGCGGACGTACTCGCGGGAGACGTCGGCGGTGCCGTCCTCGACGGCGTAGCGGAAGAGGAAGGTGTCACCGGCCCGCAGCCGGGTGTCGAAGAGGAACTCGGCCACCAGGACGCCGGTGTCGTGGTGGCGGCGGACACGGCCGACGCGGCAGTTCTCCAGGGCGTGCACGGTCATCCGCTCGGGCGCGCAGCCGGGGTCTCCCTGGTGGACGGCCACGAAGCGGTCGACGCCGTCGCGGTGGGCGCGCACGATGTGCTGCGACTCGCGGCCCAGGAGCTCGCGGCGCGCCCCGATGCGGACGCGCTCGTGGTGGCCCAGGGCGTGCAGTCCGCCGTCGAGTGGGCACTCCAGTTCGGCGTGCAGGCGTTCAAGGACGTCGGAGGCCTCCAGGGAGGAGCGGTAGGACCGGCCCGCGGGATGCCCGGCCGCGGGGACGGCGCCCTCCCGTCCCTCGGAGTCCTCCAGGAGCCGGATCAGGGACTCGTCCGGCAGGTGCAGAATCTCCTCCAGCGCGCGGACGGCCCGCAGCGACTCGGGGCGCTGCGGGCGCCGCGCGCCCTGCTGCCAGTAACTCAGGCTCGTGACGCCGACTTTGACCCCGTGACGTGACAGATGGTGCTGGACGCGCTGCAGGGGCAGTCCACGGGCGGCGATCGCGGCACGCAGCGCGGCATGGAACGGGCCGCCTTGCAGGACCGTGTCCAGTTCCGCGGCGGCGACGTCCTCGGCGGCGTCCGCGTGCTGTGTGGCGTGCGGCATGCAGGGGCCTTTCTGTGAAAGCTCGCGACGGCTGGTCGGACCGTGCGTATGAGGGTTCGGGGCTTCCCCGCTGACGCCGGGGGCTCCTTCACATCCGTAAGGCGCCCTTCAGTGCCCCGAGTTCCCCCGCATTGAAGCGTGTTGACCAAGTCCCGACAACACCTGATGCCTGAGTGGCACATGCGGTTTGGCCGGTGTGCGAGGCTCGGCCGCGTGGCGGAGTTCCGGACATCGGGCGCCGGGCGCGCCCGACGGCGCCCGGGGCGAGGGCGGCTCCTCGCCACCGGCGTCCCGCCGGCCGGCGCCGCCCGGATCGTCGACCGCTGAGCCCGACCCTGGCGGGAATGGACCCTGCCGGACTTGTCCACAGGTCCGACGGACCGGCCGTGGTTGTCCACAGGCCCGTCGGAGTGTCACTCTGCGCCAGTAGGGTGTGAGACATGGCCGACCCCTCCAGCTACCGCCCCAAGCCGGGACAGATCCCGGACTCCCCTGGGGTGTACAGGTTCCGCGACGAGCACCGCCGGGTGATCTACGTCGGAAAGGCGAAGAGCCTGCGCCAGCGCCTGGCGAACTACTTCCAGGACCTGGCGGGCCTCCACCCGCGCACCCGCTCGATGGTCACCACGGCCGCGTCGGTGGAGTGGACGGTCGTGTCCACGGAGGTCGAGGCGCTCCAGCTGGAGTACTCCTGGATCAAGGAGTACGACCCCCGGTTCAACGTGAAGTACCGCGACGACAAGAGCTACCCGTATCTCGCGGTGACGATGAACGAGGAGTTTCCGCGCGTCCAGGTGATGCGCGGCCACAAGAAGAAGGGCGTCAGGTACTTCGGGCCGTACGCGCACGCGTGGGCGATCCGGGACACCGTCGATCTGCTGCTGCGCGTCTTCCCCGTACGCACCTGCTCCGCCGGCGTCTTCAAGAACGCCGCCCGCACCGGCCGGCCCTGCCTGCTCGGCTACATCGGCAAGTGCTCCGCGCCCTGCGTCGGCCGGATCTCCGCCGACGACCACTGGGAACTGGCCGACGAGTTCTGCGACTTCATGACGGGCCGCACCGGCACCTACCTCCGCCGTCTGGAGAAACAGATGATGGAGGCGGCCGAGGAGATGGAGTACGAGCGGGCCGCCCGCCTGCGCGACGACATCGAGGCCCTGAAGAAGGCCATGGAGAAGAACGCGGTGGTGCTCGCG
This sequence comes from Streptomyces sp. NPDC096132, assembly GCF_044763345.1. Classification (NCBI taxonomy): domain Bacteria; kingdom Bacillati; phylum Actinomycetota; class Actinomycetes; order Kitasatosporales; family Streptomycetaceae; genus Streptomyces; species Streptomyces sp. NPDC096132. Next base: position 219,376 of record NZ_JBIWGA010000002.1, on the reverse strand, counting down.
GACGCCACCGACGCCGACCTGATCGCGGTCGCCGAGGACGAGCTGGAGGCGGCCGTCCAGATCTTCCACGTCCGCGGCGGACGCGTGCGCGGCCAGCGCGGCTGGGTCACCGACAAGGTCGAGGAGATCACCACCGGCGCCCTCGTCGAGCACGCCCTGCAGCAGCTGTACGGCGAGGAGACCGGCGACGCCGTCCCCAAGGAGGTGCTCGTCCCGGCCCTGCCCGACCCGGTCGAGCCCGTCCAGGAGTGGCTCACCGGGCGCCGCGGCTCGGGCGTCTCGCTGCGCATCCCGCAGCGCGGCGACAAGCGGGCCCTGATGGAGACCGTGGAGCGCAACGCGCAGCAGGCGCTCATCCTGCACAAGACCAAGCGCGCCTCCGACCTGACCACGCGCTCGCGTGCCCTGGAGGAGATCGCCGAGGCCCTCGACCTGGACAGCGCCCCGCTGCGGATCGAGTGCTACGACATCTCGCATCTCCAGGGCGACGACGTGGTGGCCTCCATGGTCGTCTTCGAGGACGGCCTGGCCCGCAAGAGCGAGTACCGCCGCTTCCAGATCAAGGGCTTCGAGGGCCAGGACGACGTCCGCTCCATGCACGAGGTGATCACCCGCCGCTTCCGGCGCTACCTCGCCGAGAAGGAGCGCACGGGCGAGTGGACCGACGGCGAGAGCGCCCTCGCCGACGGCACCGCCCCCGCGGTCGACGGTTCCGACCCTGCCGCCGACGGCACCATCCTCGCCAACGGCAAGGAAGCCCCCCTTGTCGGCAGCCTCAAGGACGACGAAGGCCGCCCCAAGCGGTTCGCCTACCCGCCCCAGCTCGTCGTGGTGGACGGCGGGCAGCCCCAGGTCGCGGCCGCCCGGCGCGCGCTGGACGAGCTCGGGATCGACGACATCGCCGTCTGCGGCCTTGCCAAGCGCCTGGAGGAGGTCTGGCTGCCGCACGACGACGACCCGGTCGTCCTGCCCCGCACCAGCGAGGGCCTCTACCTCCTCCAGCGCGTCCGCGACGAGGCCCACCGCTTCGCGATCACCTATCAGCGCACCAAGCGGGCCAAACGCTTCCGCTCCGGCCTCCTGGACGACGTACCGGGCCTCGGCGAGACCCGCAAGCAGGCGCTGATCAAGCACTTCGGCTCGGTGAAGAGGCTGCGTGCCGCGACGATCGACCAGATCTGCGAGGTCCCGGGCATAGGCCGCAAGACGGCCGAGACCATCGCCGCGGCCCTCGCGCAGGCGGCTCCGCCCGCCCCCGCCGTGAACACGGCGACCGGAGAGATCATTGAAGATGAGGAACCCGAAACGACGGCGGGTTCCCCCGGAGATCCCGTGACAACGGGCGCCCCGGAAGAACGACGGGGGCAGGAGACATGACCGAGCACGAGCACGACGCACACCCCACGGACGAGCGAGATCAGGCGCCCGTAGCAGCGCCCCACGAACACGACGCACGCCAGGAAGACGGAGCACAGGTGAGTACGGACAGCACGCCGCCCGGGATCCCCGAGGCGGCCATCCCCGAGCTGGTGATCATCTCCGGCATGTCCGGGGCCGGCCGTTCGACGGCCGCCAAGTGTCTGGAGGACCTCGGCTGGTTCGTGGTCGACAACCTCCCGCCCGCCCTTATCCCCACCATGGTGGAGCTGGGCGCCCGCTCCCAGGGCAACGTGGCACGGATCGCGGTCGTCGTCGACGTCCGCGGCCGCCGCTTCTTCGACAACCTCCGCGAGTCCCTCGCCGACCTGGAGTCGAAGAACGTCACCCGGCGGATCGTCTTCCTGGAGTCCTCCGACGACGCCCTGGTGCGCCGCTTCGAGTCGGTGCGCCGCCCGCACCCCCTCCAGGGCGACGGTCGGATCGTCGACGGCATCGACGCCGAGCGCGAGCTGCTGCGTGAGCTGCGCGGCGACGCCGACCTGGTGATCGACACCTCCAGCCTCAACGTGCACGAGCTGCGCGCCAAGATGGACGCCCAGTTCGCCGGCGAGGAGGAGCCCGAGCTGCGGGCCACCGTCATGTCCTTCGGCTTCAAGTACGGCCTCCCGGTCGACGCCGACCTGGTGGTGGACATGCGCTTCCTGCCCAACCCGCACTGGGTCCCGGAGCTGCGCCCCTACACCGGCCTCAACGAGGAGGTCGCGGCGTACGTCTTCAACCAGCCCGGCGCGAAGGAGTTCCTCGACCGGTACGCGGAGCTCCTGCAGCTGGTTGCCGCGGGCTACCGCCGGGAGGGCAAGCGCTATGTGACCATCGCGGTCGGCTGCACGGGCGGCAAGCACCGTTCGGTCGCGATGTCGGAGAAGCTCGCCGCGCGCCTCGCGGCCGAGGGCGTGGAGACGGTGGTCGTACACCGGGACATGGGACGGGAATGACAGGACGTACTCCGCGGCTGGGCCGGCTGCGCAGGGTGGCGCCGGAGGGGCGGGTGAGCCGGCCGGTGGAGGCCCGGGGCGCGAGACCGCGCCGCCGGGGCACCCAGCCCAAGGTCGTCGCGCTGGGCGGCGGCATGGGCCTGTCCGCCTCGCTGGCCGCGCTGCGCCGGATCACCGGCGACCTCACCGCCGTGGTCACCGTCGCCGACGACGGCGGCTCCAGCGGGCGACTGAGGGACGAGCTGGGCGTGCTGCCGCCCGGCGACCTGCGCAAGGCGCTGGCCGCGCTCTGCGGCGACGACGACTGGGGCCAGACCTGGGCCCGGGTCATCCAGCACCGCTTCCAGTCGCAGGGCGAGATCAACGGGCACGCGGTCGGCAATCTGCTGATCGTCGCGCTCTGGGAGCAGCTCGGCGACCACGTCCAGGCCCTGGACCTGGTCGGCAAGCTGCTGGGCGCGCACGGCCGTGTGCTGCCCATGTCCGCCGTGCCGTTGGAGCTGCAGGCCCTGGTCAAGGGGCATGACCCGCGGCGCCCGGAGGACGTGGACACGGTCCGCGGACAGGCGACCGTGGCGCTCACCCCGGGCGAGGTGCAGTCCGTGCACCTCGTGCCGCACGACCCGCCCGCGGTCCCCGAGGCGGTGGCGGCCGTCCTCGACGCGGACTGGGTGGTGCTGGGCCCCGGATCCTGGTTCTCCTCGGTCATCCCGCATCTGCTCGTGCCCGAACTGCTGGACGCCCTCATGGAGACCAAGGCGCGCCGGGTACTCTCGCTGAACCTCGCGCCGCAGCCGGGAGAAACCGAGGGCTTCTCCCCGCAGCGTCATTTGGAGGTTTTGGGACGACACGCCCCTAAACTCGCCCTGGACGTGGTGCTGGCCGACGAGGCCGCCGTGCCCGACCGCGACTCCCTGACCGACGCCGCCACCCGGTTCGGGGCCGCTGTCGAGCTGGCGACGGTGGCCCGGACCGACGGAACGCCCCGGCACGACCCGGAGCTCCTCGCCGCCGCGTACGACCGTATTTTTCGGATGCATGGAAGGATCGGCCCATGGCGATGACGGCAGCGGTGAAGGACGAGATCTCCCGGCTCCCCGTCACCCGGACCTGCTGCAGAAAGGCGGAGGTCTCCGCCATCCTGCGGTTCGCCGGCGGCCTGCACCTGGTGAGCGGCCGCATCGTGATCGAGGCGGAGCTGGACACGGCGATGGCGGCCCGCCGGCTCAAGCGGGACATCCTGGAGATCTTCGGCCACAGCTCGGAACTGATCGTGATGGCGCCCGGCGGTCTGCGCCGGGGCTCGCGGTACGTCGTGCGCGTGGTCGCCGGCGGTGACCAGCTGGCCCGCCAGACGGGCCTGGTCGACGGCCGCGGGCGCCCCATCCGGGGCCTGCCCCCGCAGGTGGTCTCCGGCGCGACCTGCGACGCCGAGGCGGCCTGGCGCGGGGCCTTCCTGGCGCACGGCTCGCTGACCGAGCCCGGCCGGTCCTCCTCGCTGGAGGTGACCTGCCCGGGGCCCGAGGCCGCGCTCGCGCTGGTCGGCGCCGCCCGTCGGCTGTCGATCGCCGCGAAGGCCCGTGAGGTGCGGGGCGTCGACCGGGTGGTCGTCCGCGACGGCGACGCGATCGGCGCCCTGCTCACGCGTCTCGGCGCGCACGAGTCGGTGCTGGCCTGGGAGGAGCGCCGGATGCGCCGCGAGGTGCGGGCCACGGCGAACCGGCTCGCCAACTTCGACGACGCGAACCTGCGCCGCTCCGCCCGCGCGGCCGTGGCCGCCGGTGCCCGGGTCCAGCGCGCGCTCGAGATCCTCGCCGACGAGGTGCCCGAGCACCTCGCGGCGGCCGGTCGGCTGCGCATGGAGCACAAGCAGGCCTCCCTGGAGGAGCTGGGCGCGCTCGCCGACCCGCCGCTGACGAAGGACGCGGTCGCCGGCCGGATCCGCCGACTGCTGGCGATGGCCGACAAGCGCGCCGCCGACCTCGGCATCCCGGGCACGGAGGCCAACCTCAGCGAGGAGCTGGCCGACAACCTCGTGGGCTGACGGGTCCCCAGCTCACGGCCTCTCGGACTGACGGTCTCTCAAGGACGCCGGTGATGTGCCCCGATCGGGTGATATCACCGGCGTTTCCCTGTCCTTGAGGCGCCCTTGACTGGATCATGAACTGTCATGAGCCTGGCAGAGTTCGCTGCTGTGGCGAACCTATGCAAGGGGGGTTCATGAGACGTAGAGCGAGATCGATCCTCGCTGTCGGCACGCTCCTGCTCGGCGGAGCGGCCCTCGCACCCATCGCCCAGGCACAGCCCGCAAACGCGCCGAAGCCCGACCCGGACGAGGTCAAGGTGTTCCGCGCCGAAGTCACGAAGAAGCAGGTACCCCTGCTGCTGGCGGCCGGCCAGGACGGGCACGAACTCAGTGAGCAGGCGCCCGAGAAGGGCACCGCCACCGTCGAGGTCTACCTCACCGACAAGCAGGCGGACGAACTCGAGAAGAAGGGTGTCGAGCTCACCGAGCACACCCTTTCGGCCAAGGCCGAGAAGCGCGTCGAGGCGGCCTCCGACGGCGTGTTCCGCCCCTACAGCGGCAGCGGCGGGCTCAAGGAGGAGATCCTCCGCACCGGGCAGCAGAACCCGGGCCTCACCAAGGTCGTCTCCATCGGCAAGACGGTGGGCGGCCAGGACATCCTCGCGCTCAAACTGACCAAGAACGCGAAGAAATCCAAGGACGGCGCCAAGCCCTCGGTCCTGTACGTGTCCAACCAGCACGCACGCGAGTGGATCACGCCGGAGATGACCCGCCGGCTGATGCACTACTACCTGGACAACTACAAGACCGACCAGCGGGTCAAGAAGGTCGTCGACTCCACCGAGCTGTGGTTCGTGCTGTCGGCCAACCCCGACGGCTACGACTACACCTTCCAGAACACCGACAACCGCCTCTGGCGCAAGAACCTGCGGGACGTCAACGGCGACGGCGCGATCTCCACCGGCGACGGCGTCGACCTCAACCGCAACTTCCCCTTCAAGTGGGGCTACGACGACGAGGGTTCGTCCCCCAACCCCACCAGCCAGACCTACCGCGGCGCGAGCCCCGGCTCCGAGCCCGAGACCAAGGCACTCGACGCCTTCGAGAAGCGGATCGGGTTCACGTACGGCATCAACTACCACTCCGCCGCCGAGCTGCTGCTCTACGGCGTCGGCTGGCAGGTCGCCACCGACACCCCGGACGACGTCCTCTACAAGGCGCTCGCCGGCACCCCCGACAACTCCGCGATCCCGGGCTATCACCCGCAGGTGTCCTCGGAGCTGTACACGACGAACGGCGAGGCGGACGGCCACGCGGCGAACGTCAACGGCACCGCGATGTTCACCCCGGAGATGTCGACCTGCCAGACCGCGTCGAACATCGACCCGAACGACCAGTGGAACGCCACCGACTGCCAGTCGGTCTTCAACTTCCCGGACGACGAGAAGCTGATCCAGGACGAGTTCACCAAGAACATCCCGTTCGCGCTCTCCGTCGCCGAGTCCGCAGCGCGCCCCGACCAGCCGAAGTCCGCGGTCGGCCTGAGCGCCGCCGACTTCACCCCCGCGCCGTTCAGCACCTCGTACTCGCGCGGCGCTGACCAGGAGGTCTCCGTCGTCGTACGGAAGGCGGTCCGCGACAAGGAACTCAAGTACCGCGTCAACGGCGGCCGTACGCACGACCGGGCTCTCAAGCCCTGGAAGGGCGGCGAGACCTACGGCGGGGACGACAACCTCTACTTCGACGAGTACCGCGCCAAGGTGAAGGACGGCGAGCCGGGCGACAAGGTCGAGGTGTGGTTCACCGGTCGGACGAAGGCCGGGAAGAAGGTCTCCAGCCCGCACTTCACCTACACCGTCGCCGCGCGGCCCAAGGCCGACACGCTCGTCGTCGCCGAGGAGGGCGCGACCGCCGCACAGGCGCAGACCTACGTCGACGCGCTGAAGGCCAACGGCCGCAAGGCCGTCGTCTGGGACGTCGCCACCCAGGGCGCGCCCGACGCGCTCGGCGTGCTGGGTCACTTCGACACGGTCGTCCACTACACGGGCGCGAGCACCCCCGGCAATCTCACCCAGCTCGAACTGCGCGCCTACCTCAACGAGGGCGGCAAGCTGATCGAGGCGGGCGAGCTGGCCGGCGGCACCGTCGACCTCGGTGACGGCACCCTGTCCGACGACTTCAGCCAGTACTACCTGGGCGCCTACTCCCGTACGTCGACCCCCGGCGCCACCGGATTCACCGGCTCCGGCAAGCTCGCCGGTTTCAGCGGGGCCCTCGGCGCCGCCACCGGCAACCCGCTGGACAAGGCGGGCACCTACGGGGTCACCTCCGACGAACTGCCGACCGCCACGTTCCCGCAGTTCGCCAGCGCCGGCGGCGGTCAGTTCTCCGGCACGGTCAACCCCTACGGCCCGTACGCGGGCTCGTACATGGCCGCCGCGGTGCACACCGACGATGCCTACAAGCGCCTCACCCGCACCATCGATCTCAGCGGTGTCGGCGCGGCGAGCAAGCCGGCGCTGCGGACCCGGTTGCTGTGGGACACCGAGCCCGGCTACGACAACGCGATCGTCGAGGTCCACACCGTCGGCGCCGACGACTGGACCACGCTCCCCGAGGCGGGCGGCGCCACCGGCACCGCCGTACCGGCGGAGTGCGGCGCCGGCTTCTACATCGGCGAGCACCCGTGGCTGAAGCACTACCTGACCCTCGGGGCGAACGACTGCACCGCGACCGGCACCACCGGCTCCTGGAACGCCCTCACCGGTGCCTCCAGCGGCTGGCAGCAGGTCAGCTTCGACCTGAGCGCCTACGCGGGCAAGAACATCGAGGTCTCGATCAGCTATGTCTCCGACCCCGGCTTCGGCGGCCACGGCGTCCTCGCCGACGACGCGTCGCTGGTCGTCGGCGGCACCGCCACCGAGACCGAGGGCTTCGAGACCTCGCTCGGCGCCTGGAAGGCCGCCGGACCGCCCGCGGGCAGCCCGGCCGTCCTGAAGGACTGGACCCGCACCGGAGCCCTGTTCCAGACGTACGGCGCGGTCACCACCGACGACACCGTGCTGCTCGGCTTCGGCCTGGAGCACGTGACCTCGGCGGCCGACCGCAAAACGCTCATCGGAAAGGCCCTCGCATCACTTGATCAGTGACACACCGGTCAACGATCTTTGACGCCCCGTGACGAAATCGGGCGACAAAGGCCTCAGGTCCGGGCGGTCCGTACCCCTACTGGCGGGTACGGACCGTCCTGCCGTGTATGGGCGGAGTCGATGTCACCACGGGGCCCTCGGAGAGGTAGGGTCGGGGGTGGTCGGGGACATCCCAAATACAGCTCGCCGGCACCGCATGGCCGGCGTACCAACGAGGAGATCGGTTCGTGACGATCCGCGTAGGCATCAACGGCTTTGGCCGCATCGGTCGTAACTACTTCCGCGCGCTGCTGGAGCAGGGTGCTGACATCGAGATCGTGGCTGTCAACGACCTGGGTGACACCGCGACCACCGCGCACCTGCTGAAGTACGACACCATCCTGGGCCGCCTCAAGGCCGAGGTGTCGCACACCGCCGACACGATCACCGTCGACGGCCACACCATCAAGGTCCTGTCCGAGCGCAACCCCGCCGACATCCCGTGGGGCGAGCTCGGTGTCGACATCGTCATCGAGTCCACCGGCATCTTCACCAAGAAGGCCGACGCCGCGAAGCACCTCGCCGGTGGCGCCAAGAAGGTCCTCATCTCGGCTCCGGCCAAGGACGAGGACATCACCATCGTGATGGGCGTCAACCAGGACAAGTACGACCCGGCGAACCACCACGTCATCTCCAACGCCTCCTGCACCACCAACTGTGTGGCGCCGATGGCCAAGGTCCTCGACGAGAACTTCGGCATCGTCAAGGGCCTGATGACGACGGTCCACGCGTACACCAACGACCAGCGCATCCTGGACTTCCCGCACTCGGACCTGCGCCGCGCCCGCGCCGCCGCCGAGAACATCATCCCGACCACGACGGGTGCCGCGAAGGCCACCGCCCTGGTCCTCCCGCAGCTCAAGGGCAAGCTCGACGGCATCGCGATGCGCGTCCCGGTCCCGACCGGCTCGGCCACCGACCTGGTCGTGACGCTCCAGCGCGAGGTCACCAAGGACGAGGTCAACGCCGCGTTCAAGAAGGCCTCCGAGGACGGCGACCTCAAGGGCTACCTGGCCTACACCGAGGACGAGATCGTCTCCTCGGACATCGTCAGCGACCCGGCCTCCTGCACCTTCGACTCCTCCCTGACCATGGTCCAGGAGGGCAACACGGTGAAGATCCTGGGCTGGTACGACAACGAGTGGGGCTACTCCAACCGTCTCGTGGACCTGACGGTCTTCGTCGGCAACCAGCTCTGATCGTCGGATCAGGCACCCCGATGTGAACGCAGGGCTCGGGCAGCGCAGGGACGCGCCGCCCGGGCCCTGAGTCACGTGCAGAACCGCCCTGTCTACGATCACGGAGCATCACCAGCCCTCGGGAGTCCCTTTCATGAAGACGATCGACGAACTCCTCGCCGAAGGAGTGACCGGCCGGCGGGTCTTCGTCCGCGCCGACCTCAACGTGCCGCTGGACGGCGCCACCATCACCGACGACGGCCGTATCCGCGCCGTCCTGCCCACCGTCAAGGCCCTCGCGGACGCGGGCGCCAAGGTGGTCGTCGCCTCCCACCTGGGCCGCCCCAAGGGCGCCCCGGACCCGGCGTTCTCCCTCGCCCCCGCCGCCGCCCGGCTCGGCGAACTCCTCGGCTCCGCCGTGGCCTTCGCGACCGACACCGTCGGCGACTCCGCCCGGGCGACGGTCGCCGGCCTCATCGACGGCCAGGTCGCCGTCATCGAGAACCTGCGCTTCAACGCGGGTGAGACCGCCAAGGACGACGTCGAGCGCGGCGCCTTCGCCGACCAGCTCGCCCAGCTCGCGGACGTCTACGTCGGCGACGGCTTCGGCGCGGTCCACCGCAAGCACGCCTCCGTGTACGACCTGCCGGCCCGGCTGCCGCACGCCGCGGGCTTCCTCATCGCCACCGAGGTCGGCGTCCTGAAGAAGCTCACCGAGGACGTCCGGCGTCCCTACGTCGTCGCGCTCGGCGGCGCCAAGGTCTCCGACAAGCTCGCCGTCATCGACGAGCTGCTCGGCAAGGCCGACCGGATCCTCATCGGCGGCGGGATGGCGTACACCTTCCTCAAGGCCAAGGGCTACGAGATCGGCAGCTCCCTCCTCCAGGAGGACCAGATCCCGGCCGTCCAGGAGTACATCGAGCGCGCGGAGAAGACCGGCGTCGAGCTGGTGCTGCCCGTGGACGTGCTGGTCGCCCCCGCGTTCCCGGACCTGAAGACCAAGGCCCCCGCGCACCCCACCGCCGTCGCCGCGGACGCCGTCCCCGCCGACCAGATGGGCCTGGACATCGGTCCGGAGACCCGCAAGCTGTACGCCTCGAAGATCACCGACGCCGCCACGGTCTTCTGGAACGGCCCGATGGGCGTCTTCGAGCACCCCGATTTCGCCGAGGGCACCAAGGCGGTCGCCCAGGCCCTCCTCGACTCCCCGGCCTTCACGGTCGTCGGCGGTGGCGACTCCGCCGCCGCCGTCCGCCTCCTGGGCTTCGACGAGAACGCATTCGGCCACATCTCGACCGGCGGCGGCGCCTCCCTCGAATACCTCGAGGGCAAGACGCTCCCCGGCCTCGCCGCACTGGAGGACTGACCCTCAATGAGCACGCGCATTCCGCTGATGGCGGGCAACTGGAAGATGAACCTCAACCACCTCGAGGCCATCGCCCACACCCAGAAGCTCGCCTTCGCCCTGTCCGACAAGGACTACGAGGCCGTCGAGGTCGCCGTCCTGCCGCCCTTCACCGACCTGCGCTCCGTGCAGACCCTGGTCGAGGGCGACAAGCTCGCCATCAAGTACGGCGCCCAGGACATCTCGGCGCACGAGTCCGGCGCCTACACCGGCGAGATCTCCGGCCCGATGCTCGCCAAGCTGAAGTGCACGTACGTGGCCATCGGCCACTCCGAGCGCCGCCAGTACCACGCCGAGACCGACGAGCTGGTCAACGCCAAGGTCAAGGCCGCCTTCAAGCACGGCCTCACCCCCATCCTGTGCGTCGGCGAGGAGCTGGAGGTCCGCGAGGCGGGCAACCACGTCTCCCACACCCTCGCCCAGGTCGAGGGCGGTCTGAAGGATATCCCCGCCGACCAGGCCGAGACGATCGTGATCGCCTACGAGCCCGTCTGGGCCATCGGCACCGGGAAGGTCTGCGGCGCCGCGGACGCCCAGGAGGTCTGCGCCGCCGTCCGAGGCAAGATCGCCGAGCTCTACTCGCAGGAGCTGGCCGACAAGGTCCGCATCCAGTACGGCGGCTCCGTCAAGGCCGGCAACGTCGCCGAGATCATGGCACAGGCCGACATCGACGGCGCGCTGGTCGGCGGCGCCTCGCTGGACGCCGAGGAGTTCGTCAAGATCGTGCGTTTCCGCGATCAGTGAGCCGGGCCGTGAGTAGGCGGTAGGCCCGATCCGTCGTACCCTTGCGGGGGCACAGCCGAGGTGCTGTGCCCCCGTCGTTATCCGAATCCGAGGAAGTTGGTCCAGCCGTGGTTCTGGGGTTCTCGATCGCCCTGATCGTCTTCAGCCTGCTGATGATGCTGCTGGTGCTGATGCACAAGGGGAAGGGCGGCGGCCTCTCCGACATGTTCGGTGGCGGCATGCAGTCCTCCGTCGGCGGCTCCTCGGTCGCCGAGCGCAACCTCGACCGCATCACCATCGTGATCGGTGTGCTGTGGTTCGCGTGCATCATCGTCCTCGGCATCCTGATGAAGACGAACAGCTGATCAGCCTCTCACAGGCACGCACATTCCGTACGTAAGGCCCCATGTTCGGTACGCGCAGCTGAGCGCGGCCTATCATGGGGCTTGCGTCTGGGTGGGGAGCTGTAACTCCAATCACTGGACGCGCGTTGGGCCTTACGTAGACTGAGGCGCTCGCAGCGAAGCGAAACGCCGACTCGCTTTGCGGCACCATCACGCAGGGAGTTACGACCGTGGCAAGTGGCAACGCGATCCGAGGAAGCCGGGTCGGGGCGGGGCCGATGGGCGAGGCCGAGCGGGGCGAGTCCGCGCCCCGTCTGCGCATCTCCTTCTGGTGCTCCAACGGGCACGAGACGCAGCCCAGCTTCGCCAGCGACGCGCAGGTTCCCGATACCTGGGACTGCCCGCGCTGCGGCTTCCCGGCCGGTCAGGACCGGGACAATCCCCCGGCCCCGCCGCGCACCGAGCCCTACAAGACGCACCTCGCCTATGTGCGGGAGCGGCGCAGCGACGCGGACGGCGAGGCGATCCTCGCCGAGGCGCTCGCCAAACTGCGGGGCGAGATCTAGAAGTTGAGACCGGCCGGGTGCCCACGAGGTACCTGGCCGGACCTGTCTGCCGCCTCGGCGACCGGCCGTCGCCGGATCCGTCGCCGGACCGATTGTCAGTGGCCTCCTCTACGGTTCTTCGTGTGGGTTCCCGTGTCCGCGGTGAACCGGCGGGCCGGAGGGGGAGCCGTGACGGGGGTCGAGGCGGGGGAGGGGTGTGCGCCCGCGTGGCGCGGAGGTTTCGGGCGACTGTGGAGTGCCGCCGTGATCTCGCGCTTCGGGGACGCGCTGCGCACGGCCGCCCTGCCGCTGCTCGCCGTGCGGCTCACGGACGAGCCGCTGGTCGTCGCCTCGGTGACCGCCTGCGGCTATCTCCCCTGGCTGCTGTTCGGACTGCTCGGCGGGGCCGTCGCCGACCGGGTGGACCAGCGGCGGGCGATGTGGGCCGTCGACACCGTACGAGGATTGCTCGTCGCCGGCTTCGCGCTCGCCGTGGGCCTCGGCCACGCCTCCGTCCCGCTGCTGCTCGCCCTCGCCTTCCTGCTGACCACCCTCCAGACCCTCTTCGACAACGCCTCCACGGCCCTGCTGCCGTCCCTGGTGCCCCGCCAGGCCCTGGGCAGCGCCAACGCCCGGCTGATGACCGGCCAGCAACTCGCCGGCGGCCTGCTCGCCGGACCGTTCGTGCCCCTGCTGCTGGGCATCGGCGCCTTCATGCCGTTCGCCGCCGACGCGGGCAGCTATCTGCTGGCCGCCGCCCTGGTCGCCTCCCTGCGGATACAGCCGCCCGAGCGGGAGCCGCGCCCCGCGGGCAGCACCCTGCGGGCGGAGATCGCCGAGGGGCTGCGCCATCTCTGGCGCGACCGCGTCCTGCGACCGGTCTGCGTGGCCACCCTGCTGTGCAACATCGGCATGGGCGCCCTCATCGCCACCCTGGTGCTGCACGCGACGCGCTGGCTGCACGCGGGCACCACCGGGTACGCCGCGGCCATGACGGTGTACGCGCTCGGCAGCCTCGCCGGCGGCTTCGTCGCCCAGCGCCTCGCGCGCCGCACCGGCCGGGCGCGGGCCCTGCTGCTCGGCGGGAGCGTCCAGGTCGTGTCGCTGCTGCTCATGGGCACCGTCCGCCACCTGGGCGCGCTGCTCGCGGGCATGCTGCTGCTCGGGATCATGGGCATGGTGTGGAACGTCAACCAGGTCACGCTGATGCAGCAGCGCAGCCCCGAGTCCATGGTCGGCCGCATCGCCTCCGCCTTCCGTACGGCGTCCACGTCCGGCGCTCCCCTGGGCGCCCTGCTCGGCGGAGCCGCGGCCGGTGCCCTCGGCCTCAACGCGCCCGCGCTGCTGGCGGCCCTGCTCTTCGCCCTGGCCGTCGCCGCGTTGATACCCGCGGGCCGGGCGGACGTACCTGTTGTTGTCCCGCAGGACGGTTCGTCGTCCGCTCGGGTGACCCGCTGATCAACTAGGTTGTGACAGGCGGGGCAAGGCGTGCACAGCAGCACGGACAGGTGAGGAAGGGCTGAAGTCCGACATGAACGCAGACGGCCGTACGAGGCTCAACCAGACGCCCGAGTGGACGGCTCTGGCCAAGCACCACGAGGAGCTCGGTGAGGTACAGCTGCGAGAGCTGTTCGCCGCCGACCCGGAGCGCGGCAGCGGGTACACGCTGCAGGTCGGGGACCTGCACGTCGACTACTCCAAGCACCTCGTCACCGACGAGACGCTGAGGCTGCTGCGCGAGTTGGCCGCGGCCACCGACGTCTTCGGCCTCAGGGACGCCATGTTCCGCGGCGAGAAGATCAACACCACCGAGCACCGCGCGGTGCTGCACACCGCCCTGCGCGCCCCGCGCGAGACGGTGGTCGAGGTCGACGGGGAGAACGTGGTCCCCGCCGTGCACGCCGTCCTGGACAAGATGGCCGACTTCTCCGAGCGTGTGCGCTCCGGCGCCTGGACCGGCCACACCGGCAAGCGCATCAAGAACGTGATCAACATCGGCATCGGCGGGTCCGACCTCGGGCCCGCCATGGCCTACGAGGCGCTGCGCAGCTACACCGCCCGCGACCTCACGGTCCGCTTCGTGTCGAACGTCGACGGTGCCGACCTGCACGAGGCCACCCGCGACCTGGATCCGGCCGAGACGCTGTTCATCATCGCTTCCAAGACCTTCACCACCATCGAGACGATCACCAACGCCACCTCGGCCCGCACCTGGCTCCTGGACGCGCTGGTCGACAACTCGGCCGTCGCCAAGCATTTCGTGGCGCTGTCGACCAACGCCGAGAAGGTCGCCGACTTCGGCATCGACACGGCCAACATGTTCGAGTTCTGGGACTGGGTCGGCGGTCGCTACTCCTACGACTCGGCGATCGGCCTCTCCCTGATGATCGCCATCGGGCCGGACCGCTTCCGCGAGATGCTCGACGGTTTCCACCTGGTCGACGAGCACTTCCGCACCGCCCCCGCCGAGTCCAACGTGCCACTAATGCTCGGCCTGTTGGGCGTCTGGTACGGCAACTTCCACGACGCCCAGTCGCACGCCGTGCTGCCCTACAGCCACTACCTGTCCAAGTTCGCCGCCTACCTCCAGCAGCTGGACATGGAGTCCAACGGCAAGTCCGTCGACCGGGACGGCAAGGGAGTCGACTGGCAGACCGGCCCGATCGTCTGGGGCACGCCCGGCACCAACGGGCAGCACGCCTACTACCAGTTGATCCACCAGGGCACCAAGCTGATCCCGGCCGACTTCATCGGCTTCGCCCGCCCGGTCGACGAGCTCAGCGACGAGCTCACCGCGCAGCACGACCTGCTGATGGCCAACTTCTTCGCCCAGACCCAGGCGCTGGCCTTCGGCAAGACGCCCGAGGAGGTGCGTGCGGAAGGGGTGCCGGAGGAACTGGTCGCCCACAAGACGTTCCAGGGCAACCACCCCACCACCACGATCCTCGCCCGCGAGCTGACTCCGTCGGTCCTCGGCCAGCTCATCGCCCTCTATGAGCACAAGGTGTTCGTCCAGGGCGCCGTGTGGAACATCGACTCCTTCGACCAGTGGGGCGTGGAGCTGGGCAAGGTCCTCGCCAAGCGCGTCGAACCCGCGCTGACGGAGGGCGCCGAGGTCCCCGGCCTGGACGCGTCGACCACGGCGCTGGTTGCCAAGTACCGTGAGCTGCGGGGCCATTAGCCGACAACATCCCGTGTGTAGACTCCCGGGCGATCATGTACACGATTGCTCGGGAGCCTCACGTGGGCAACGCACATCGCAGGCGCTGGACCGACGGTGAGCTGACGGTCGGGTCCTACCTGCTGCCCCATCGCGCGGCGCGGGCGGTGTTCCACCCCGCCTGGATCCCGGACTCGCTCGACCCGACCGTGGAGCGGCTCAAGCGGGCCAGGGTCGCCGTCGGATTCGTCGCGGCCCTCGGCGTCCACCTGGTCATCGAGACAGGGTTCTCCTGGGTGGATCTGCCGAGGAACGCCACGATCGCATCGATCGTGCTCTTTTGCGTCACCCCGCTGACGACCGGTGTGATGCTCCTGGTCTGGCGGCGCGGTGCCACCGTGCGCCGGATGCGGGCGCGCCTCCTCGACACGGTCAAACTGCTCTCACTCTTCACCGCCTCGGCCTTCTTCTGCTTCGAGCTGTTCGTCTTCGGCGAGAAGGTGGGGACGATCCCGAAGATCGTCCTGAACGGGCTGGGCCTGTGGATGGGCTTCTTCGTGATCTGGGGTGCGGTCATGCTCACCGGCAACTTCTTCGGCACCGCCGCGGTGCACCGCTGTCTGCCGCCGCTGCTCGCCACCGTGACGAGCTGGGTGATGGCCGTTCCCGACCTGGTCAGCCCCGAAGACCGCGGCATGGACGACTTCGTCGGAGTGGTGTGCATCCTGTCCGCCCCGGTGACGGTCACGGCGATCGCCCTGCTGGAGACGCATCGCCTCAAGAAGCACCACGGCATCCGCCTCATGTCCCACCCGGCCACCTTCCCACCCGCCCCGGCGCCGGCCCCGCAGCCGACGGCGTACGTGCCCCAGCAGGGCACCCCGTTCAGCCCCCACAACGGACGGAACCCGTACGGCGCTTGACCGTACGGGTTCCGTGAGCACGTCGGCTCAGGGAGACGACGGCGGATACAGCGACCTCGGCAGCTGCGAGGCCGCCGCCTGGTCCAGGAGCCACAGGGTGCGGGCACGGCCCCGGGCTCCCGCCGCCGGGGCCTGGATCTCGCCCGCGCCCGACAGGGCGATCGCCGCGGCCTGCGCCTTGTCCTCGCCGGCCGCCAGCAGCCACACCTCACGGGCCGCCCGGATCGCCGGAAGGGTGAGGGTGACCCGGGTCGGCGGCGGCTTGGGCGCGCCGCGGACGCCGACCACCGTGCGCTCGGTCTCCCGTACGGCCGGCAGCTCGGGGAAGAGCGAGGCCACATGGGTGTCCGGGCCGACGCCCAGCATCAGGACGTCGAAGGTGGGCACGGTGCCGCCCGCGGCGTCAGCCGCTGATTTCATGGTCTCGGGGCCGGCCGCACGGGCCAGCTCCTCGGCGTACGCCTCCGCGGCGGCCTCGACGTCGGCGCCGTGGGGACCGTCGGACGCGGGCATGGCGTGCACGCGCTTCGGGTCCAGCGGCACCGCGTCCAGCAGGGCCTCGCGGGCCTGGGTGACATTGCGCTCCGGGTCGCCCTCGGGCAGGAACCGTTCGTCGCCCCACCACAGGTCGAGCCGGCCCCAGTCGATGGCGTCCCGGGCCGGCGCGGCCGCCAGGGCGGCGAGCAGGCCGTTGCCGTTGCGGCCGCCGGTGAGGACCACGGACGCGGAGCCCCGGGAGGCCTGCGCGTCCACGATCTTCGTGATCAGACGGGCCGCCGCGGCCTGCGCCATCAGGTCCTTGTCGCGGTGCACGACCAGTTGCGGCGCGCTCACTTCGCCGCCGCCTTGTCGGACAGGCCGGAAGGGACCGGCTTCAGCGGTGCCTGCGCCTCCCCTTCCTCCCCGGGAGCTTCCGCAAGGCCTTCGGAGGCGTCCGGTTCTCCTTTGGCCGGCTCGGCTTCGACCTCGGCCTTCTCCACCGCGACCTCGGCCTGCTCGACCGCGGCCCCGGCCTTCTCGACCGCGGCAAGGGCCCGCGCGACCGCGTCCCCGCTCGGCGAGACCGTCGAGGCAGAGGCCGACGCGTTCAGCCGGTCCACCCCGAACCGCAGGGCGGACGCGTAGGTGTCGTCCGGGTCCAGCCGGCGCAGCTCCTCCGCGATCAGCTCGGCCGTGTCGCGGCGCTTCAGCGCCACCGCGCGGTCGGGCTGCCCCTGGATGGAGAGCGTGGCCAGCGAGCCGTCGGCCCGGTCCAGGACGATCGGCCCGGAGGAGGTCGCCATGCGGACGGCGGTGAGCCCGGGGCCGCCCGACAGCGAGCGCCTGACGGGCACGTCCAGCCGGTCCGCGAGCCACATCGCCAGCAGCTCGCAGCTCGGGTTGAACTCCTCGCCCTCCACCTCGACCGACTGCACCGTGCAGGTGACCTGGTCCAGGGCCGCGGCCAGCATCGAACGCCAGGGCGTGATGCGGGTCCAGGACAGGTCCGTGTCACCCGGGGTGTAGGTGTCGGAGCGGGCGCCGAGCTCGCGCACCGGCTGCTCGGAGGCGTAGGTGTCGGTGACGCGGCGCTGGGCCAGCGCGCCGAGCGGGTCGGCGGCCGGGTCGAGCGGCGCGTTCACCGGCCACCAGACGACGACCGGCGCGTCCGGCAGCAGCAGCGGCAGCACGACGGACTGGGCGTGG
Source organism: Streptomyces sp. NPDC096132 (assembly GCF_044763345.1). Classification (NCBI taxonomy): domain Bacteria; kingdom Bacillati; phylum Actinomycetota; class Actinomycetes; order Kitasatosporales; family Streptomycetaceae; genus Streptomyces; species Streptomyces sp. NPDC096132. The sequence continues at coordinate 201,823 of NZ_JBIWGA010000002.1, read as the reverse complement.
TCGGACACCTCGCCGTACAGCCGCAGCACCACCGTCTCGCCGGTGCCCGCGTCCGCGCCCACCCGCACCTCGGCGTCCAGCCGGGACTGCGTGCGGTCGCGGGGGGTGCGGGAGACGCGCTTGATGACCACGAGCGTGCGCGAGGGGTGCTCGCGGGAGGCGTCGTTGGCGGCCTTGAGCGCGTCGTACGCGTTCTCCTCGTCGGTGACGATGACCAGGGTGAGCACCATGCCCACGGCCGGGGTGCCGATCGCCCGGCGGCCCTGGACCAGCGCCTTGTTGATCTTGCTGGCGGTGGTGTCCGTGAGGTCTATCTTCATGGCCGGCGCCAGCTCCGTCCGTCTCGTTCGAGCATCTGGTCCGCCTCGACGGGCCCCCAGGTACCGGCGGGGTACTGTGCGGGCCTGCCGTTCTCGTCCCAGTACCGCTCGATCGGGTCGAGGATCTTCCAGGACAGCTCGACCTCCTCCGTGCGGGGGAAGAGGTTCGAGTCGCCGAGCAGCACGTCGAGGATGAGGCGCTCGTACGCCTCGGGCGAGGACTCCGTGAACGACTCGCCGTAGGCGAAGTCCATGGACACGTCCCGGATCTCCATCGAGGTGCCGGGCACCTTGGAGCCGAAGCGGACGGTCACGCCCTCGTCGGGCTGGACGCGGATGACGATCGCGTTCTTGCCGAGCTCCTCCGTCGCCGTGTGGTCGAAGGGGGAGTGCGGGGCGCGCTGGAAGACGACCGCGATCTCGGTGACCCGGCGGCCGAGCCGCTTGCCGGTGCGCAGGTAGAAGGGGACGCCCGCCCAGCGGCGGTTGTCGATCTCGACCTTGATGGCGGCATAGGTGTCGGTCTTCGACCGGGGGTCGATGCCGTCCTCTTCGAGGTAGCCGATGGCCTTCTCGCCGCCCTGCCACCCGGCCGCGTACTGGGCGCGCACGGTGTCCCGGCCGAGGTCCTCGGGCAGCCGTACGGCCCCGAGCACCTTGGTCTTCTCGGCGGCCAGCGCGTCCGCGTCGAAGGAGGCCGGCTCCTCCATGGCCGTGAGGGCCATGAGCTGGAGGAGGTGGTTCTGGATGACGTCACGGGCGGCGCCGATGCCGTCGTAGTAGCCGGCGCGGCCGCCGATGCCGATGTCCTCGGCCATCGTGATCTGCACGTGGTCGACGAAGGACCGGTTCCAGATCGGCTCGAACATCGTGTTGGCGAAGCGCAGCGCCAGGATGTTCTGGACGGTCTCCTTGCCCAGGTAGTGGTCGATGCGGAAGACCTGGTCCGGGGCGAAGACCTCGTGGACGACCTTGTTGAGCTCCTCGGCGGACTCCAGGTCGTGGCCGAAGGGCTTCTCGATGACCGCGCGCCGCCAGGAGTCCTTCGTCTGGTCGGCCAGCCCGTGCTTCTTCAGCTGCTGGATGACCACCGGGAAGGAACGCGGCGGCACGGAGAGGTAGAAGGCGAAGTTGCCGCCCGTGCCCTGCGCCTTGTCGAGCTCCTCGATCGTGGCGCGCAGCCGCTCGAACGCGTCGTCGTCGTCGAAGGTGCCCTGCACGAAGCGCATGCCCTGGATGAGCTGCTGCCAGACCTCCTCGCGGAAGGGCGTGCGGGCGTGCTCCTTGACGGCGTCGTGGACCTCCTGCGCGAAGTCCTCGTTCGCCCATTCACGGCGGGCGAAGCCCACCAGGGAGAAGCCCGGCGGCAACAGACCCCGGTTGGCGAGGTCGTACACGGCGGGCATGAGCTTCTTCCGGGAGAGATCGCCCGTGACGCCGAAGATGACCAGGCCCGACGGCCCCGCGATACGCGGGAGCCGTCGGTCGGCGGGGTCACGAAGCGGGTTCGCTCCGGAACCGGAGAAGGGGGACAATTCAGCCCTCCGAGGGGGCGAGGCGCTCCAGCTCCGCCTCGGTCGACTTGAGCAGGTCGTTCCAGGACGCCGCGAACTTCTCGACGCCCTCGTCCTCCAGCAGCTGCACCACGTCGTCGTACGAGATCCCGAGCCGCTCGACCGCGTCGAGGTCGGCGCGGGCCTGCTCGTAGGTGCCGGCGATGGTGTTGCCGGTGATCTCGCCGCGCTGTTCGGTGGCCTGCAGGGTGGCCTCCGGCATGGTGTTCACCGTGTTCGGCGCCACCAGCTCGTCGACGTACAGGGTGTCCTTGTACGCCGGGTCCTTCACTCCGGTGGAGGCCCACAGCGGACGCTGCTTGTTGGCGCCCGCGCTCTCCAGCTTGCTCCAGCGCTCGGTCGAGAAGACCTCCTCGTACGCCTCGTAGGCGAGCCGGGCGTTGGCGAGGGCGGCCTTGCCGCGCGCGGCCTTGGCCTCGTCGGTGCCCAGCGCGTCGAGGCGCTTGTCGATCTCGGTGTCCACGCGGGACACGAAGAAGGACGCCACCGAGTGGATCAGCGAGAGGTCCAGGCCCTTCTCACGGGCCTTCTCCAGGCCCGCCAGGTAGGCGTCCATGACCTCGCGGTAGCGCTCCAGCGAGAAGATCAGCGTGACGTTGACGCTGATGCCGTTGCCGATGACCTCGGTGATCGCCGGCAGACCCGCCTTGGTGGCCGGGATCTTGATCAGCGTGTTGGGGCGGTCGACCAGCCAGGCCAGCTGCTTGGCCTCGGCGACCGTCGCGCGGGTGTTGTGCGCCAGGCGCGGGTCGACCTCGATCGACACACGGCCGTCCTGACCGCCGGTGGCGTCGAAGACGGGGCGCAGGATGTCGGCGGCGTCCCGGACGTCCGCCGTGGTGATCATGCGGATGGCCTCTTCGACGGTGACCTTGCGGGCGGCGAGGTCGGCGACCTGCTGCTCGTAGCCGTCGCCGCCGCTGATCGCCTTCTGGAAGATCGACGGGTTGGTGGTGACGCCCACGACGTGCTGCTGGTCGATCAGCTCGGCGAGGTTGCCGGACGTGATCCGCTTGCGCGACAGGTCGTCCAGCCAGATCGCGACGCCTTCCTCGGAGAGGCGCTTCAGTGCGTCTGTCATGGAATTACATCTCCTACGTGTCGTATGTGAGCGTCAGCGCCGGGCGTCGGTGAGGGATTCCCTCGCCTTCGCGGCCACGTTCTCGGCGGTGAAGCCGTACTCCTGGAAGAGGACCTTGCCGTCGGCGGAAGCACCGAAGTGCTCCAGCGAAACGATGCGGCCGGCGTCCCCCACGTACTTGTGCCAGGTCAGACCGATGCCGGCCTCGACCGACACACGGGCCTTCACGGACGGCGGCAGAACGCTGTCCCGGTACCCCTGGTCCTGCTCCTCGAACCACTCCACGGACGGCATGGACACCACTCGCGTCGGCACACCGTCGGCCTCCAGCTGCTCGCGCGCCTCGACGGCGACGTGCACCTCGGAACCGGTCGCGATCAGGATGACCTCGGGAGTGCCGTTCGACGCCTCGAAGAGGATGTAACCGCCACGAGCGGCATCCTCGTTGGGCTCGTACGTCGGCACGCCCTGGCGGGTCAGCGCGAGGCCGTGCGGGGCGCCCTTGCCGAAGACCTTCGTCCAGCGCTTGAGGATCTCGCGCCAGGCGATCGCGGTCTCGTTGGCGTCGGCCGGGCGCACGATGTTCAGGCCCGGGATGGCGCGCAGCGACGCGAGGTGCTCGACCGGCTGGTGGGTAGGACCGTCCTCGCCGAGGCCGATGGAGTCGTGCGTCCACACGTACGTCACCGGCAGGTGCATCAGCGCCGACAGCCGGACGGCGTTGCGCATGTAGTCGGAGAACACGAGGAACGTGCCGCCGTAGATACGGGTGTTGCCGTGCAGGGCGATGCCGTTCATCTCCGCGGCCATGGAGTGCTCGCGGATACCGAAGTGGATCGTGCGGCCGTACGGGTTCGCCTCCGGCAGCGGGTTGTCCGCCGGGAGGAACGACGACGTCTTGTCGATCGTCGTGTTGTTGGAACCCGCGAGGTCGGCCGAGCCGCCCCACAGCTCCGGGATCACCGCGCCGAGCGCCTGCAGCACCTTGCCGGACGCGGCGCGCGTCGCGACACCCTTGCCGGGCTCGAAGACCGGGAGCTTCTCCTCCCAGCCGGCCGGCAGCTCGCCCGCGGCGATCCGGTCGAACTCGGCGGCGCGCTCGGCGTTGTCGTCCCGCCACAGCTGGAAGGACTTCTCCCACTCGGCCTTCGCGTCGGCGCCCCGGTCGAGAGCCTTGCGGGTGTGGGCGATGACCTCGTCGGTGACCTCGAAGGACAGCGCCGGGTCGAAGCCCAGGACACGCTTGGTCGCGGCCACCTCGTCGTCGCCGAGCGCCGAGCCGTGGGCGGCCTCGGTGTTCTGCGCGTTCGGGGCGGGCCAGGCGATGATCGAGCGCATCGCGATGAACGACGGCTTGTCCGTCACCTGCTTCGCTGCCTCGATCGCGTTGTAGAGGGCGTGCGGGTCGAGGTCGCCGTCCGGCTTCGGGGCGATCCGCTGCACGTGCCAGCCGTAGGCCTCGTAGCGCTTGACGGTGTCCTCGGAGACGGCCGTCTCGGTGTCGCCCTCGATCGAGATGTGGTTGTCGTCCCACAGCATGACCAGGTTGCCCAGCTTCTGGTGGCCGGCCAGCGAGGACGCCTCGGCGGAGATGCCCTCCTGGAGGCAGCCGTCACCCGCGATCACGTACACGAAGTGGTCGAAGGGGGACTCGCCCTGCGGGGCGTCCGGGTCGAACAGACCGCGCTCGTAGCGGGCGGCCATCGCCATGCCGACGGCGTTGGCGACACCCTGGCCCAGCGGGCCGGTGGTGGTCTCGACGCCGACCGTGTGGCCGTACTCGGGGTGACCCGGGGTCTTCGAACCCCACGTACGGAAGCTCTTCAGGTCGTCCAGCTCCAGGCCGAAGCCGGCCAGGTACAGCTGGGTGTAGAGGGTCAGTGACGAGTGGCCCGCGGACAGCACGAAGCGGTCGCGGCCCACCCAGTCGGCGTCCGCCGGGTCGTGCCGCATCACCTTCTGGAAGAGGGTGTAGGCGGCAGGAGCCAGGCTCATCGCCGTACCGGGATGGCCGTTGCCGACCTTCTGTACGGCGTCGGCGGCCAGGACACGGGCCGTGTCGACGGCCCGCTGGTCCAACTCGGTCCACTCGAGGTCTGTGGTGGTCGGCTTGGTGCTCACCCTGGGTCAGGGCTCCTCTCCACATGTCACGCATGTCGAATGCCGGTGCACGCGGCGCCCACCGGCCGTTGTCGAGCCTACCCCCGTAAGAACGTCCATTTTTGCGAGCCATTCCAGACTGCCGGGGCTCCCGGGGATCCGCCTCCCGACTGGGAAGTTTCCTGTTCGGCAAGTGAATACGGAGGTGCTCGTACGAGTGCTCAACAGAGTGCCGGTCGGCTCTTCCGGGGGCGCCGTCCAACACGACCCCACCCCCGCGGATAACGGGGTATGGGCAACGTCTACAGTGGCGTGGTACGCGCGAGCCTTTACCCGGCATTCACATGGGGAGGCTTGCTGGGAGTCTCTGTCAGGGGTGTGCGTGACGGCCGTTGAATCCCGTCCAGTAGGGATGATCGGGACGAGCCAGAGCCCGAGCCGGCGGCCGCTGAGGGCCCGGGTCATGGGGTTCGTGGCGCTGACCAAGCCGCGGATCATCGAGCTGCTGCTGATCACCACGGTTCCGGTGATGTTCCTCGCCCAGCAGGGCGTGCCGGACCTCGGCCTGGTGCTGCTCACCTGCGTCGGCGGCTACCTCTCCGCGGGCGGCGCCAACGCGCTGAACATGTACATCGACCGCGACATCGACGCGCTGATGGACCGCACCTCGCAGCGCCCGCTGGTCACCGGCATGGTCAGCCCGCGCGAGTGCCTCACCTTCGGCATCACCCTCGCGGTCGTCTCGACCCTTCTCTTCGGTCTGACCGTCAACTGGCTGTCCGCCTGGCTGTCGCTCGGAGCGCTCCTCTTCTACGTCGTCGTCTACACGATGCTCCTCAAGCGGCGTACCTCGCAGAACATCGTGTGGGGCGGCATCGCCGGCTGCATGCCGGTGCTGATCGGCTGGTCGGCCGTGACGAACTCGCTCTCCTGGGCCCCGCTGATCCTCTTCCTGGTCATCTTCTTCTGGACGCCGCCGCACTACTGGCCGCTGTCCATGAAGGTGAAGGAGGACTACGCGCGCGTGGGCGTGCCCATGCTGCCCGTCGTCGCCTCCAACAAGGTCGTGGCGAAGCAGATCGTCCTCTACAGCTGGGTGATGGTCGCCGTCTCGCTGCTGCTGACCCCGCTGGGCTACACGGGCTGGTTCTACACCTCGGTCGCGCTGGCCGCGGGCGGCTGGTGGCTCTGGGAGGCGCACGCCCTGCAGAACCGTGCGAAGGCCGAGGTCACGGGCGCCAAGCTGAAGGAGATGCGCCTGTTCCACTGGTCCATCACCTATGTGTCGCTGCTGTTCGTGGCGGTCGCCGTGGACCCGTTCCTGAGGTAAGCGTCACTCACCCCGGGCGTCGCCGTTCGATCTACCCGTCGGTAGCATCCTGGGCATGGCAGACACGCAGCAGGTGGACGCGAAGGCCGAGCGCCGGGCCGCCCGTCTCACCAAGCAGATCAACGGCTTCGCCAAGGAGCACGGCGGCGCCGAGGCGCAGGTCGCGTACATCGGGGAGCGCGGCGCCCGGATCGTCCTCGTCGGCGAGGACGGCGGCTGGGGCGACCTCGTGGCGCCCTCGGTGGAGATCGCCGAGAAGGCCGTGGAGAAGGCCGGGATCACCGTCCACGAGTCCTTCGACGGCGAGTTCGCGGCGAAGGTGACGACCGGCCCGTACGAGTGGACCCGTATGGCGGGGATCCAGGTCGGCGGCCCCAAGAACGGCTGAGCCGCTCCCACGGCACTACCTGACACCGGGTTCACCCGTTAGGACCTCAGGAGTACGAGGTCCAGTCACGGGAGTCCCGATGATCGAAACGCCGTCCCTGGTGGACCAGTACTGCCACGGCGTCCTGAGAACGGAGCTGGGTCTCGGCACCTTCGAGACCCAGCTGGCCCGTACCGAGGGGCCGCCCGCCCCCGGCACGACCCTCTTCGACACCCAGACAGGGTTCGCCGTACGCCGCTGGTGCCCGCCGCTGCTCGGCCTGGAACCGCACTGCCCGCCGGCCCGCTATCTCGCCCGGCGCCGTGAACTCGGCGTACTGGAATCGGGACGCAGACTGCTGCGCGGCAGCGGCATCACGACCTATCTCGTCGACACCGGGCTGCCCGGCGACCTCACCGGCCCGGACGAGCTGGCCTCGGCCGGAGCCGCCGAGGCGCGCGAGATCGTACGCCTGGAACTGCTCGCCGAGCAGGTCGCCGACACCTCCGGCACCGTCGAGTCCTTCCTCGCCAACCTCGCCGAGGCGGTCCACGTGGCCGCCGGGAACGCCGTCGCCTTCACCTCCGTCGCCGGCGTCCGGCACGGCCTCGCGCTGGCACCCGAGCCGCCCGGCCCGGGAGAGGTGCGGGGCGCGGCGGGCCGCTGGCTGGCCGCCCGCCGGGTCGGCGGCGCGCTGAGCGACCCCGTCCTGCTACGGCACCTGCTGTGGATCGCCGTCGCCTCGGGACTGCCCCTCCAACTGCACGCCGGGCTGGGCGAGCCCGGCCTGCGCATCGACCGCACCGATCCCGTGCTGCTCACGGACTTCGTCCGCGCCACGGCCGGCCTCGGCACCGACCTGGTCCTGCTGCACGGCTACCCCTACCACCGCCACGCCGCCCATCTCGCCGGTGTCTTCCCGCACGTGTACGCCGACTCCGGCGCCGCGCTCGTCCGCACCGGCGCCCGCGCCGCGACCGTCCTCGCGGAGATCCTGGAACTGGCCCCCTTCGGCAAGATCCTCTTCTCCAGCGGCGCCCAGGCCCTGCCCGAACTGCACGTCGTGGGCGCCCGGCTGTTCCGCGAGTCCCTCGGACGGGTGCTGGGCGGCTGGGTGGCCGAGGGCGCGTGGTCCCTGACGGACGCCCAGCGGGTGGCGGGGATGATCGCGGCGGGGAACGCGCGGAGGGTGTACGGGCTGGGGTGAGCGCCGGTGGGGACTACGGCGCGTGAACGCCTCCGGCGGGAACGGGCCGGGGTCAACGGGCCGGGGTGAACGCCTCCGGCGGGAACGGGCCGGGTGAACGGGCCGGGGTCAACGGGCGGGGTGAACGGGCCGGGGTCAACGGGCGGGGTGAACGGGCCGGGGTGAACGCGCCTAGGCGTTCGAGCCGACCGTCGTCTCCGCCGCCGGGCCGGGCAGATCGACCGTCGTCGCCGGGCGCTCGCGCAGCGCCAGCAGCACCAGCAGCACCCAGATCCACACCAGGGCCGACCCGAGCATGTGCAGGCCGACCAGGACCTCGGGCAGGTTCGTGAAGTACTGGACGTACCCGATGACGCCCTGCGCGAGCAGCACCAGGAACAGCTCCCGGGTGCGGTTCAGCGGGCCCTTCGGGGCGTCGACCGCCTTGAGGATGAACCACAGGGCGAAGGTCAGCGTCACCACGATCCACGCGAGCACGGCGTGCAGCTTGGCCACGGTCTCCCAGTCCAGCGGCATCCGCTCGACCTCGCTGGAGTCACCCGCGTGCGGGCCCGCGCCGGTCACCACGGTGCCGACGGCGATCAGCAGCGCCGAGGCGGCGACCAGGAACCACACCAGTTGCTGCACCGGCTTGCCGACCAGCGGCCGGGGCTGCCCGTCGCCCTCCCGGGTGCGCTGCCACATCACCGCGGCGACCGCGATCAGCGCCGAGGCGAGCAGGAAGTGCGCCGCGACCGTGTAGGGGTTGAGGCCGACCAGCACCACGATCCCGCCGAGGACCGCGTTGCCCATCACCAGCCAGAACTGCGCCCACCCCAGCCGGGTCAGCCCCGTACGCCGCGGCTTCTCGGACCGCGCGGCGATGATCGCCCAGCCGACCGCCGCGCACAGCACGTACGTCAGCATGCGGTTGCCGAACTCGATGGCACCGTGGAAGCCCATCGCACTGGTCGCGGTCAGCGAGTCGTCGGTGCACTTGGGCCAGGTCGGGCAGCCGAGCCCGGAGCCGGTGAGCCGCACCGCACCGCCGGTGACCACGATGACCACCGACATCACGAGCGCGGAGAGAGCCGCCCGCCGAACCGTCCGCGGAGCGGGGGTCCAGCGTGCGGCGATGAAGGCGAGCGGGTTGCGCACGGCGGCTACGGCGTCGGCACGGGTCACGTTTGGCACGCCCACCATCGTAGGCGGCTGCTTGTGCACGCTTTCACGAGGGTCACTCCCAGCGGAAGAACCGCCCGGCCGCCGCGAGGCCGGCCACGGCCCACACCGCCAGGATCCCCAGGTCGCCCCACGGCATGCCCGCGCCGTGCTGGAGGACGTCGCGCAGGCCGTCGGACAGCGCCGAGATGGGCAGCAGGCCGAGGACGTCCTGGGCGGCGGACGGGAACTTGTCCAGGGGGACGATGACCCCGCCGCCCACGAGCAGCAGCAGGAAGACCAGATTGGCGGCGGCCAGGGTCGCCTCCGCCTTCAGGGTGCCCGCCATCAGCAGACCGAGGCCGGAGAAGGCCGCCGTGCCGAGGACGAGGAGGAGCAGGACGGCGAGGGGGTTGCCGTGCGGGTTCCAGCCCAGCGCGAAGGCGATCACCGTCAGGAGGACCACCTGGAGGACCTCCGTGACCAGCACGGACGCGGTCTTCGCCGCCATCAGCCCCCAGCGGGGCAGCGGGGAGGACGCCAGCCGCTTCAGCACGCCGTACCGGCGCTCGAAGCCCGTCGCGATGGCCTGGCCGGTGAAGGCCGTGGACATCACCGCGAGCGCCAGGATGCCGGGGGCGAGGAAGTCCACCGCCTCGCCCGCCCCGGTGTCGACGATGTCCACGCTGCTGAACAGGACCAGGAGCAACGTCGGGATCACCACGGTGAGCAGCAGCTGCTCGCCGTTGCGCAGGAGCATCCTCGTCTCCAGCGCCGCCTGCGCCGCGATCATGCGGGGGAGGGGCGCCGCGCCCGGCTCGGGGGTGTAGGTGCCAGTGGCGGTCACGAGCGCAGCTCCTTGCCGGTCAGTTCGAGGAAGACGTCCTCCAGGGTGTGGCGCTCCACCGAGATGCGGTCCGGCATCACCCCGTGCTGCGCGCACCACGAGGTGACCGTCGCCAGCAGCTGCGGGTCGACCTTGCCCATGACCCGGTACGAGCCCGGCGTCAGCTCGTCGGCGGAGGAGTCGGCGGGCAGGGCCTTGAGCAGGGAATTGACGTCGAGGCCGGGGCGGCCGGTGAAGCGCAGGGTGTTCTCCGCGCCGCCGCGGCACAGTTCCTCGGGGGAGCCGTGGGCGATGACCCGGCCCGCGTCGATGATCGCCACGTCGTCAGCGAGCTGCTCGGCCTCGTCCATGTAGTGGGTGGTCAGGATGACCGAGACGCCGTCCGCGCGCAGGTCGCGGACCAGGTCCCAGGTGGCGCGGCGGGCCTGCGGGTCGAGGCCGGCGGTGGGCTCGTCCAGGAACACCAGTTCCGGGCGGCCGACCACGGCCATCGCCAGCGCGAGACGCTGCTGCTGGCCGCCGGAGAGACGGCGGTACGTCGTCCGGCCGCAGGAGCCGAGCCCGAGCCGCTCGATCAGCGCGTCCACGTCCAGCGGACGCGCGTGCAGCTTCGCGACGTGCCGCAGCATCTCGTCGGCGCGCGCACCCGAGTAGACGCCCCCGGACTGCAGCATCACACCGATCCGGGGGCGCAGCGCGGAGGCCTGTCTCACCGGGTCGAGGCCAAGGACGTGCACGCTGCCGGAGTCCGGCCGGAGGTACCCCTCGCAGGTCTCGATCGTGGTCGTCTTGCCGGCGCCGTTGGGACCGAGGACGGCGGTGACGCCCGCCCGGGCCGTCAGGTCGAGGCCGTCCACCGCGGTTTTCGTCCCGTACCGCTTCACCAGGGCCTGGACCCGGACGACAGGCTCAGTTCGCATGGGTCCAGAGTCTAGGTTCGCCGGTGGGGGCTCAGACGTGGGGGTGCCCCCGCTCGAGCGGAGCCGAGAGTGGGGGAGGGTACGGGAACCGGCCACGCGCTCCGGCGGACGGGACGGCGGATGTCGGCGTGACCACCCCGGTCACTCCTCGTCCCGGGGCCGGTGGATCGCCAGCCACCGCTCGGCGTAGGCCACGGCGTCCGCGACCGGGAACAGGCGTGCCTCGGCCGCGCCCACCTTCCCCCGTACGACGGGACGGTCCCGTTCGAAGTCGTGGCCCAGCTCGTCGAAGCGGTCGGAGTCGATCGACACCTCGGTCACCACCTCCCAGCCGCCCGGCCCGGGCCGGGCCACCTCCACCAGCGGGGCGGGGATCCGGTACTCGGCGAGGTGGAAGCTGGTGCAGGTGTCGTATCCCGCGCCGAGGAGCAGCACCCGCGCCCCCGCCTTCTCCAGCCGGGCCAGCGGGCTGCGCTCACCCAGCCGGCAGTCGGGGGCGTGCCCCTCGACGATCTCCGCCGCGCGTGCCCCGAGTGCCGCGAAGGAGGTCTGCGGGTGCGCGCTGCGCAGGGCGCCGGGCCAGGTGCGCACGGTCTCCGGGATCACCCCGAGCCCTTGGCTGGGGGTGACGAGGGGGTCGTAGGCGGGCATGGTGGCGCGGATCGTCTCCCACCACTCCTCGGGCACCGGCGGATTGCTCCACACCGCCGGATCGGACAGGTCCCCGGACTGCGTCGGGACCACGAGCGTGCCGTCCGGGCCGAGGGCGTCGCGCAGTCCCTGGACGACCGCGACGGCGCCTCCGCAGACCCAGCCGAGCGAGCTGAGGGAGGAGTGGACGAGGAGGGTTTCTCCCGGTTCGACACCCAGATGGCGCAGCTGGGCCGCGAGGGTCTCCCGGGTGACAAGTGGGCCGGTCGGAGGGGGTGTGGGCATGGTTGTGCAGTGTCCCGGGAGGGGGAGTGGAGGGCCACCGGTTTTATCGGGCGTTTGATCGATCAATGATCGTTTCCGCAGGTCAGATTAGGTATGCCTAAGTGACGCAGGGCACCGTCGGGCGGACCGGACGCGGCTTGCCTGCCTCTGAGGAATTACGCAACAATGGCGTTGTGAAAAACGTCGGCGAGGCTCGGGAGACCCCCAGGGGGACCCCGCAGGAGGAGCTCGCGACCGGGGAGCGCTCGACGCGCAACCGGGTCGCGCGGTCCATCCTGGACCACGGGCCGTCGACCGTCGCCGAGCTGGCCGACCGGCTGGGGCTCACCCCCGCCGCCGTACGCCGCCACCTCGACGCACTGGTCGCCGACGACGTCGTACAGGCCCGCGAGCAGCGGGTGTACGGAGCGCGGACCCGCGGACGCCCCGCCAAGGTCTTCGCCCTCACCGACTGCGGCCGTGACGCCTTCGACCAGTCCTACGACAAGCTCGCCGCGGACGCCCTGCGCTGGATCCAGGAACGCTTCGGCGGGGACGAGGCGGTCGTCGCCTTCGCCCGCGCCCGGATCGCCGAGCAGGCCGCCGCCTACCGCGAGGCCGTCGAGGCCGCCGCCCCCGAGGAGCGCACCGAAGCCCTCGCCAGGGCCCTGAGCGCGGACGGGTACGCTGCTACGGCGCGCAGCGCACCGGTCGGCGAGCAGCTGTGTCAGCACCACTGCCCGGTCGCCCATGTGGCGGAGAAGTTCCCACAGCTCTGCGAGGCCGAGACCGAGGTCTTCTCCAAGCTGCTCGGAACGCACGTCCAGCGGCTGGCCACCATCGCCCACGGCGACGGGGTCTGCACGACGTTCATCCCCAAGATTTCCCACAACGCATCTGCAAGCACGGCCGGGAGGAACCCCGCATGACTCTCCCCACGGAGACTGCCCACCCCGAACTCGAGGGTCTGGGCAAGTACGAATACGGCTGGGCCGACTCCGACACCGCCGGTGCCTCTGCGCGGCGCGGCATCAACGAGGACGTCGTCAAGGACATCTCCTCGAAGAAGTCCGAGCCGGAGTGGATGACCAAGCTGCGTCTCAAGGGCCTGAAGCTCTTCGGGAAGAAGCCCATGCCGAGCTGGGGCTCGGACCTCTCGGGCATCGACTTCGACAACATCAAGTACTTCGTGCGCTCCACGGAGAAGCAGGCGGAGTCCTGGGAGGACCTGCCCGAGGACATCAAGAACACCTACGACAAGCTGGGCATCCCGGAGGCGGAGAAGCAGCGTCTCGTCGCCGGTGTCGCCGCCCAGTACGAGTCGGAGGTCGTCTACCACCAGATCCGCGAGGACCTGGAGGAGCAGGGCGTCATCTTCCTCGACACCGACACCGCGCTGAAGGAGCACCCGGAGCTCTTCAAGGAGTACTTCGGGACCGTCATCCCCGCCGGTGACAACAAGTTCGCCGCGCTGAACACCGCCGTGTGGTCCGGCGGGTCGTTCATCTACGTCCCGAAGGGCGTGCACGTCGAGATCCCGCTCCAGGCCTACTTCCGGATCAACACGGAGAACATGGGCCAGTTCGAGCGGACCCTGATCATCGTCGACGAGGGTGCCTACGTGCACTACGTCGAGGGCTGTACCGCCCCGATCTACAAGTCGGACTCGCTGCACAGCGCGGTCGTCGAGATCATCGTCAAGAAGAACGCCCGCTGCCGCTACACGACCATCCAGAACTGGTCGAACAACGTCTACAACCTGGTCACCAAGCGCGCCGTCGCCTACGAGGGCGCGACCATGGAGTGGATCGACGGCAACATCGGCTCCAAGGTGACGATGAAGTACCCGGCCGTCTACCTCATGGGCGAGCACGCCAAGGGCGAGACCCTCTCCATCGCCTTCGCGGGCGAGGGGCAGCACCAGGACGCCGGCTCCAAGATGGTCCACATGGCGCCGAACACCTCCTCCAACATCGTCTCCAAGTCGGTGGCGCGCGGTGGCGGCCGTACGTCCTACCGCGGTCTCGTCGAGATCGGCGAGGGCGCCCACGGCTCGAAGTCCAACGTGCTGTGCGACGCGCTGCTCGTCGACACCATCTCCCGCTCCGACACGTACCCCTACGTGGACGTCCGCGAGGACGACGTGTCCATGGGCCACGAGGCGACCGTCTCCAAGGTCTCCGAGGACCAGCTCTTCTACCTGATGAGCCGTGGTCTGAGCGAGTTCGAGGCGATGGCGATGATCGTGCGCGGCTTCGTCGAGCCCATCGCGAAGGAGCTGCCGATGGAGTACGCGCTGGAGCTCAACCGGCTGATCGAGCTGCAGATGGAAGGCGCGGTCGGCTGACGCCCGCCCTGAAGGCAGCACGCAGATTTCTGACGTAGGAAGAGAGCAAACCGACAGCCATGGCTGAGGCTCAGAACATCCCGGTGGGGTCCACCACCGCCGGCGCGATCGCGGTCGCCGCCGAGTCGACCGTCGCCACGCGCATGAGCGCGCCCCCGTCCTTCGACGTCGCGGACTTCCCGGTCCCGCACGGCCGTGAGGAGGAGTGGCGGTTCACCCCGCTGGAGCGCCTGCGCGGTCTGCACGACGGCACCGCCGTCGCCACCGGCGAGGGCGTCAAGGTCGCCGTCGAGGCCCCCGAGGGCGTCACCGTCGAGCTCGTCGACCGCGACGACCCGCGCCTCGGCAAGGCGGGCACCCCCGTGGACCGGGTCGCCGCCCAGGCCTACTCGGCGTTCGAGAAGGCCGGCGTGATCACCGTCCCCAAGGAGACGGTCCTCACCGAGCCGATCCGGATCGCCGTCCACGGCGAGGGCGGCACGTCCTTCGCCCAGCAGGTGATCGAGCTGGGTGCCTTCGCCGAGGCCGTCGTCGTCATCGACCACACCGGTGACGCCGTCGTGGCCGCCAACGTCGACTACGTCCTGGGCGACGGCGCCAAGCTCACCGTCGTCTCCGTCCAGGACTGGGACGACAAGGCCGTGCACGTGGCCCAGCACAACGCGCTGGTCGGCCGGGACGCGAGCTTCAAGTCCGTGGTCGTCACCTTCGGCGGCGACCTCGTCCGCCTCCACCCGCGCGTGCAGTACGCGGGCACCGGCGGCGAGGCCGAGCTGTTCGGCCTGTACTTCACCGACGCCGGCCAGCACCAGGAGCACCGCCTGCTGGTCGACCACAACGTCCCGCACTGCAAGTCCAACGTCGTCTACAAGGGCGCCCTCCAGGGCGACGACGCGCACGCGGTGTGGATCGGCGACGTGCTGATCGAGGCCAAGGCCGAGGGCACCGACACCTACGAGATGAACCGC
Organism: Streptomyces sp. NPDC096132; assembly: GCF_044763345.1. Classification (NCBI taxonomy): domain Bacteria; kingdom Bacillati; phylum Actinomycetota; class Actinomycetes; order Kitasatosporales; family Streptomycetaceae; genus Streptomyces; species Streptomyces sp. NPDC096132. The sequence goes on along the minus strand of NZ_JBIWGA010000002.1, from coordinate 186,707 downwards.
AACCTGGTCCTCACGGACGGCGCGCGCGTCGACTCGGTGCCGAACCTGGAGATCGAGACCGGCGAGATCGTCGGCGCCGGCCACGCCTCCGCCACCGGCCGGTTCGACGACGAGCAGCTGTTCTACCTGATGGCCCGCGGCATCCCGGCCGACGAGGCCCGCCGTCTGGTGGTCCGCGGCTTCTTCGCCGAGCTGGTCCAGCAGATCGGTGTCCCGGACATCGAGGAGCGTCTGCTCGCCAAGATCGAGACCGAGCTGGAGGCCACCGTCTGATGGCCCCCTTCGTACGCGTCTGCGGCCTCAGCGAGCTGGAGGAGGACACCCCGAAGCGGGTGGAACTCGACGGCACGCCGGTCTCGGTCGTCCGGACGGAGGGAGAGGTGTTCGCCATCTACGACATCTGCTCCCACGCGAACGTCTCGCTCTCCGAGGGCGAGGTGGAGGACTGCCAGATCGAGTGCTGGCTGCACGGCTCCGCGTTCGACCTCCGCACCGGCAAGCCGTCCGGCCTTCCCGCGACGCGCCCCGTCCCCGTATACCCCGTAAAGATCGAAGGGGACGACGTGCTCGTCTCCCTCACCCAGGAGTCCTGAGGCCACCATGGCAACGCTTGAAATCCGAGACCTGCACGTCACCGTCGAGGCCGACAACGCCACGAAGGAGATCCTCAAGGGCGTCGACCTCACCGTGAAGCAGGGCGAGACGCACGCCATCATGGGCCCCAACGGCTCCGGCAAGTCGACCCTCGCCTACTCGCTCGCGGGTCACCCCAAGTACACGATCACCGGCGGCACCGTGCTGCTCGACGGCGAGGACGTCCTGGAGATGTCCGTCGACGAGCGCGCCCGCGCGGGTCTGTTCCTGGCGATGCAGTACCCGGTCGAGGTCCCCGGCGTCTCGGTCTCCAACTTCCTGCGTACCTCCGCCACCGCCATCCGCGGCGAGGCCCCCAAGCTGCGCACCTGGGTGAAGGAGGTCAAGGAGGCCATGGAGCGCCTCAACATGGACCCCTCCTTCGCCGAGCGCAACGTCAACGAGGGCTTCTCCGGCGGTGAGAAGAAGCGTCACGAGATCCTCCAGCTCGAACTGCTCAAGCCGAAGGTCGCGATCCTCGACGAGACGGACTCCGGTCTGGACGTCGACGCCCTTCGCATCGTCTCCGAGGGCGTCAACCGCGTCCGCGAGACCGGCGAGGTCGGCACCCTGCTGATCACGCACTACACGCGCATCCTGCGCTACATCAAGCCCGACTACGTCCACGTCTTCTCCGGCGGTCGCATCGTCGAGTCCGGCGGTGCCGAGCTCGCCGACAAGCTGGAGGACGAGGGCTACGAGGCGTACACGAAGGGTGGCGCATCCGAGTGACACAGCTGCCGGGCCTCCTCGACACCGAGGCGATCCGCAAGGACTTCCCCGTCCTGGACCGGCTGGTCCACGACGGCAAGAAGCTCGTGTACCTGGACAACGCGGCGACCTCGCAGAAGCCGCGCCAGGTGCTGGACGCCCTGAGCGAGTACTACGAGCGCTACAACGCCAACGTCCACCGCGGTGTGCATGTGCTCGCCGAGGAGGCCACGGCGCTGTACGAGGGCGCGCGTGACAAGGTCGCCGCGTTCATCAACGCGCCGAGCCGCGACGAGGTGATCTTCACCAAGAACGCCTCCGAATCGCTGAACCTTGTGGCGAACATGCTCGGCTGGGCCGACGAGCCCTACCGGGTGGACCGCGAGACCGAGATCGTCATCACGGAGATGGAGCACCACTCCAACATCGTGCCGTGGCAGCTGCTGTCGCAGCGCACCGGCGCGAAGCTGAAGTGGTTCGGCCTCACCGACGACGGCCGCCTCGACCTGTCCAACATCGACGAGGTCATCACCGAGAAGACGAAGATCGTCTCCTTCGTGCTGGTCTCCAACATCCTGGGCACGGTCAACCCGGTCGAGGCGATAGTGCGCCGCGCCCAGGAGGTCGGCGCCCTGGTCCTGATCGACGCCTCCCAGGCGGCACCCCACATGCCGCTGGACGTACAGGCCCTCCAGGCCGACTTCGTGGCCTTCACCGGCCACAAGATGTGCGGCCCGACGGGCATCGGCGTCCTCTGGGGCCGCCAGGAGCTCCTGGAGGACCTGCCTCCGTTCCTCGGCGGCGGCGAGATGATCGAGACGGTGTCGATGCACTCCTCGACCTACGCGCCGGCCCCCCACAAGTTCGAGGCGGGCACCCCGCCGATCGCCCAGGCGGTCGGCCTCGGGGCGGCGATCGACTACCTCCAGTCGATCGGCATGGACAAGATCCTCGCCCATGAGCACGCGCTCACCGAGTACGCGGTGAAGCGGCTGAGCGAGGTCCCGGACCTGCGGATCATCGGCCCGACCACGGCAGAGGACCGGGGCGCCGCGATCTCCTTCACGCTGGGCGACATCCACCCGCACGACGTGGGCCAGGTACTGGACGAGCAGGGCATCGCGGTGCGGGTGGGCCACCACTGCGCCCGCCCGGTCTGCCTCCGGTACGGAATTCCCGCGACCACGCGAGCGTCGTTCTATCTGTACTCCACGCCGGCCGAGATCGACGCACTGGTCGACGGCCTGGAGCACGTACGGAACTTCTTCGGCTGAGGGGCGTGCTGAAAAGGTGAAGCTGGACTCCATGTACCAGGAAGTCATCCTGGACCACTACAAGAACCCGCACGGGCGTGGTCTGCGCGATGGCGACGCCGAGGTGCACCACGTCAACCCGACGTGCGGTGACGAGATCACCCTCCGCGTGAAGTACGACGGCACGAAGATCGAGGACGTCTCGTACGAGGGCCAGGGCTGTTCCATCAGCCAGGCCAGTGCGTCCGTCCTGAACGAACTCCTGGTCGGCAAGGACCTCGCGGACGCGCAGAAGATCCAGGAGACCTTCCTGGAGCTGATGCAGTCCAAGGGCCGCATCGAGCCGGACGACGCGATGGAGGAGGTGCTGGAGGACGCGGTCGCGTTCGCCGGCGTCTCCAAGTACCCGGCCCGGGTCAAGTGCGCCCTCCTCAGCTGGATGGCGTGGAAGGACGCGACGGCCCAGGCCCTGGCCGGAGCCGACGCCGAAAGGAAGACGGCATGAGCGAGACCCTCGAAACGAAGCCGGCCTCGGAGGAGGAGCTCCGCGAGGCCCTGATGGACGTCGTCGACCCCGAGCTGGGCATCGATGTCGTCAACCTGGGCCTGATCTACGGCATCCACATCGACGACGCGAACATCGCCACCGTCGACATGACCCTGACCTCGGCGGCCTGCCCGCTGACCGACGTCATCGAGGACCAGGCCAAGTCCGCCACGGACGGCCTCGTCAACGAACTGCGCATCAACTGGGTCTGGATGCCCCCGTGGGGCCCGGACAAGATCACGGACGACGGCCGCGAACAGTTGCGCGCGCTGGGCTTCAACGTCTGAGATCACCGGCACATACGTGAGCGGCGGCACCCGACCGGGTGCCGCCGCTTTCGTATGCCGCTCAGTCCAGCCCGGCCACGAACCGGAAGGCCGAGTCCGCCTGGAACAGGCTGCTGTTCTGGTACGAGTCGAGCCGGATCTGGAAGTCCTTGTGGCGCAGGTAGCGGCCCGGGTAGTTGACCGACTCCAGCATGACCGCGCCGGAGTAGGAGGAGGCGCGGGAGCAGAAGGTGGCGTCCTGCTGGAACAGGGAGGAGCCGTCGTTGCGATCGGCACGCAGGACGAAGTTGCGGTGGCGCAGGTACTTGCCGTCGGACGTCTTGAAGGAGAAGCAGGCGCTGTCCGTCAGCCCCTTGACCACGGTGAAGGTGGAGTCCTCGCGGGACTCCGAGCCGCGCGGCGCGTCGAGCTTCACCTGATCGCTGCTCAGATGCCAGTAGCGGTCCGGGTAGTTGACCGACTGCACCGAGCGCTCGTAGCTGGTCGGCGTCGGGTCGGACGGCTTCTTGGTGGGGGAGGCCGAGGCCTTGCCCGAGGAGTGCGGGGACGGGCTGCTGTCGTCGTCCTGTGCGGACGCCGAGGCGGAGGCCGAGGCCGATGAAGAGGCGGACGGGGAAGCGCTCTTGTCGCCCTTTCCGGCCGTCGAGGCCGACGGGGAACCGCTCACCGACGGAGTGGCGAACGAGATCAGTCCGTCGGAGCTCGCGTCGTCGGACAGGGTCTGCCCCTCACGCGCGTCCGAACGCCCTTCGGAATCCCGGTCGTTGACCACGATCGCGGTCACGCAGGCGACGACGGTGGCCACGGCGAGGGCGCCGGCCAGCCAGAGCCGTCGGGTTCCGGGAGCCCGGGAGGTGTCCGGGGCCCAGCCGTTCTCCCATGGTTGCTCCTGGGGTGGCCGGGACTTGTTTTTTGGCATGCGCTGTTCCTCCAGCGGCGCTGCTGACGGCGGCCGCGGCTGCGATGGCCCGGTATGTGAACGGTGAAACAGTAGTGGAACCTGTGGCGCACGTTCAGCCGTTTGGGTGAGCGCTTTCGATAACGCTTTCGTAGCTGTCGGCACTCTGTCTATGTACATGCGTACACATCACCCCCTTTCATGTGTACGCTCGTACATATGGGATACCTGACGCTCTCCGGAGCCATCGCCGCCGAGGTGGCCGCGACCACCGCCATGAAGTACAGCGAGGGCTTCAGCAAGCTCTGGCCCACCCTCCTGACGGCCGCCGGCTACGCCGTCTCGTTCGTGCTGCTCGCCCAGACCCTGAAGTCCGTCGGGATCGGCACGGCGTACGCGATATGGTCCGGGGCCGGCACCGCCACCATCGCCGTGATCGGTCTCGCGCTCTTCGGCGAGACCCTCACCCTCACCAAGATCGCCGGGATCGTGCTGATCATCGGCGGAGTGGTGGTCCTGAATCTCGGCGGCGCGCACTGATGCCCCGCCGCTACGACCCCGAACGCCGCCAGCGCATCATCGACGCGGCGATCCGCGTGGTGGGAGCGAAGGGCCTGGCGGGCCTCACCCACCGCTCGGTGGCGGCCGAGGCGGATGTGCCCCTGGGCTCCACGACGTACCACTTCAGCACCCTCGACGACCTCATGACGGCCGCCCTGCGGCAGGCCAGCGAGGGCTTCGCCAAGGTGGTCGCGGCCCACGGCGGCCTCTCCGACCCCGACACCGACCTGCCCACCGAACTGGCCGCCCGGCTGGGTGAATGGCTGGCCGGCGACCGCGTCGGCGTGGAACTGGAGTACGAGCTCTATCTGGCGGCCCTGCGCCGCCCCGCCCTGCGCCCGGTGGCCGCCGAGTGGGCCGACGACCTGGCCGCCCTGCTCGCCCGCCGCACGGACCCGGACACGGCCCGTGCCCTGGTCGCCCTCATGGACGGCATCTGCCTTCAGGTACTGCTCACGGACACCCCCTACGACGAGGAGTACGCCCGCGAGGTCCTGTCCCGGCTCATCCCTCCCGCCCGAGCCGCCGCACCACGCTGAGCGCCGCCTCCACGCTCCCCACCACGTCCGTCACCGGGTACTGCACGTCGCGCACCACTCGCTCCCGGTCGACGACGAGCGTCAGCCGCTTGAGCCGGCTCGCCCCCGCCGCCCGGAACGTGGGCAGCCGCAACGCCCCGATCAACGACAGCTCCGCATCCGACAGCAGCGGAAACCCGAGCCCCTCCTTCTCCGAGAACTCCCGCTGCTCGTCCGCCCGTTGAGTGGACACCCCGTGCACCTCGGCCCCCGCCGCCCGGAACTCGTCGAGCCGGTCCCGGTACGTGCAGGACTCCAGCGTGCACCCCGTGGTCCCCGGAATGCCCGACCATCCCGGCGGATACGACTCCCCCCGCGCATAGGCACCCGGAAAGCAGTACACCACCGTGTACGGCATCCCGCTGTCGACCGGATCCCGCAACACCCCCCGGTCGTCGACGAGTCGCAGCTCCGGAACCCGCGTCCCCACCAACGAGTGCACCCGCCGCCCCTCGGCGGACGCCTCCCCGGCCGTAGCGGTCGTGGCCCCGTCCCCCAGCACCCACGCGTCCCCCCAGTCCTGAAGGGCCACCAGCACCGGCAGCAGCGCACGCCCCCTCGGCGTGAGCCGGTACTCGTACCGCACGGGCCGCTCCTGATACGGCACCCGCGCCAGCACCTCCGCCTCCACCAGCAGACGCAACCGCTCGGTCAACACCTTCCGGGACAGCCCGAGTTCACGTTGCAGCGCGTCGAACCGATGCACTCCCCGCGCGGTGTCACGCACGATCAGCAGCGTCCACCAGTCGCCCACGACGTCCAGAGCCTGCGCGATGGCACAGGTGGAGTCCTCGAGGCTCGTCCTGCGGGCCATGGCAGGGCTCCTTTCTCCATTGACCCGAGGCTGCCATGCTGACACAGTGAGTTCCCAAAAGGAACTCACTCAACCGAGGGGGACGGGTGCGAGGACTACGGGACTTACCGCGCACGGTGTGGCTGCTGGCGGCCGGAACGTTCATCAACATGATCGTCAGCGTCACCTTCGTCTTCCTCTTCCTCTACCTCACCGGCCCCCGCGGCATGAGCCCCGGCGAGGCGGGCCTGCTGGTCGGACTCGGCGGCGCGGGCCTGATGGCCGGCAACTTCACCGGCGGCTGGTACGGCGACCACCTGGGGCACCGCCGCGTCCTCCTCACGGCCGCCGCGACCAGCGGCCTCCTCCTGGCCACGGTCCCCCTCCTCCCCACCCCCGCCCTCTTCCTCGCCCTCCCCCTCGCCCAGTACGCCTCCGGCGTCCAGCGGGCGGCCAACTCCGCACTGGTCGCCGTGATCGTCCCCGAGCACACCCGCCGCCAGGCCTTCGCCCTCGTCCGCGCCTCGGCCAACGGCGGCTTCACCATCGGCCCCGTCCTGGGCGCACTCGTGGCGACCAGACTCTCCTACGACTGGCTCTACGCGGCCGAAGGCCTGGGCAGCGTGGCGATGGCGGCCTGGACCGCCCGCGTCGTCCCCGCCCGCCTCACCCCCCACACCCGCCCGCCCCGCGACAAGGGCGGCGTATGGCCTGCCCTGCGCGCCCGCCCGGCTGCCCTCGTCCTGCTGCTCGCCATCCTCGTGACCGACATCGTCTACCGCCAGCAGTACTCGACGTTCCCCCTCTACCTCGCCGACCACCACATGGACACCGGCGTCTACGGCACCCTGCTCGCCCTCAACGGCGTGGTACTCCTCTGCCTGGAACTCCCCGCCGCACTGGCCCTGCGCCGACACGCGCCCCTGCGCATCGTGGGCACCGGACTCCTCCTCGTGGCCGCGGGCTACGCCACCCTGCTCCTGGGCGCGAACATCACCACGGCCGTGGCGATGATGACCCTCCTCACCCTCGGCGAACTGCTCTACAAGACAACGGCCACCGCCTACATGGCCGACGAGGCACCACCCCACGTCCAGGGCCGCTTCCAGTCCCTGTACGCGGGCGTCTCCATCAGCGGCGTAGTCCTGGCGGCCCCCCTGGGCGGCACCTTCTACGAAGCGGCCCCCACCGCCCTGTGGCCCCTGTGCGCGACCCTGGCCGCGACAGCGGGAACGGCCGTACTACTCACCACCTCACGCAAGCCACACCAGCGGGAAAGCCGGGAGACGGCGGAGGCGGGCCACGACGGCAGACCGCAACCGGTCGCGTAGCTCGTCTCGCGCAAGCCACGCACTCGGGAGAGCCGGACGACGGCGGAAGCGGGCCGCGGCGGGCTCGGGAGAGCCGGGAGACGGCGGTGGCGGGTTGCGGCGGGCTCGGGAGAGCCGGAAGTCGGCGGTGGTGGGTTGTGGCGGGCTCGGGAGAGCCGGAAGTCGGCGGTGGTGGGTTGCGGCGGGCTCGGGAGAGCCGGAAGTCGGCGGTGGTGGGTTGTGGCGGGCTCGGGAGAGCCGGAAGTCGGCGGTGGTGGGTTGTGGCGGGCTCGGGAGAGCGGGGAGACGGTGGTGGCGGGTTGCGGCGGGCTCGGGAGAGCGGGGAGACGGCGGTGGTGGGTTGTGGCGGGCTCGGGAGAGCCGGGAGACGGCGGAAGTGGACTACCGACCGTCGCCAAACCACCCACTCGGGAAAGCCGGGAGACGGCGGGAGGGGCCGTGGCCGTACGTCGCAGCCCGTCGCTCAGCTCGTCTCTGCCCCGTCGGACTGTGGCAGCGGGTGGCAGTGCGCCCGACGCGCGACGGGCTCGACGTACCGCCACGGCCCCGACGCCCCACTTCCTGCCCCGTTGGCCCGCTACATGAGACGCCGCCCCGCTGGTTAGCCTCCGCACTCTTCGTCCGGTTAGGTTTTTCCCATGACCGACACGACTGCTCCGAGCACCACCGGCGCGGTGGCCACCGGCCTCGCCACCATCGCCGCCGACGGCACGATCCTCGACACCTGGTTCCCCGCCCCCGAGCTCGCCGAAGAGCCCGGTCCCTCCGGCACCGAACGCCTCACCACCGAGCAAGCGGTCGCCGCCCTCGGCGAAGGCGCCGCCAAGGCGATCGGCCCGGACACCCGCCGAGGCGTGGAAGTCGTAGCGGTCCGCACGGTCATCGCCTCCCTCGACGCCAAGCCCCTCGACGCGCACGACGTCTACCTCCGCCTCCACCTCCTCTCCCACCGCCTGGTCAAGCCGCACGGCCAGAACCTGGACGGCATCTTCGCCCACCTCGCCAACGTCGCCTGGACCTCCCTCGGCCCCGTCGCCGTCGACGACGTCGAGAAGGTCCGCCTGAACGCCCGCGCCGAGGGCCTGCACCTCCAGGTGACGTCCATCGACAAGTTCCCGCGCATGACCGACTACGTCGCCCCCAAGGGCGTCCGCATCGCCGACGCCGACCGCGTCCGCCTCGGCGCGCACCTCTCCGAGGGCACGACCGTCATGCACGAGGGCTTCGTCAACTTCAACGCCGGCACCCTCGGCACCTCGATGGTCGAGGGCCGCATCTCGGCCGGCGTGATCATCGGCGACGGCTCGGACATCGGCGGCGGCGCCTCCACGATGGGCACCCTCTCCGGCGGCGGCAACGTCATCATCTCCATCGGCGAGCGCTGCCTCATCGGCGCCGAGGCGGGCGTGGGCATCGCCCTGGGCGACGAGTGCGTGGTCGAGGCCGGCCTCTACGTCACCGCAGGCACCCGCGTGACGATGCCCGACGGCCAGATCGTCAAGGCCCGCGAGCTCTCCGGCGCCTCCAACATCCTCTTCCGCCGCAACTCGGTCACCGGCACGGTCGAGGCCCGCCCGAACAACGCGGTCTGGGGCGGCCTGAACGACATCCTGCACAGCCACAACTGACGCACGCAGCAGGAAGCGCCCTCCCGCCGACGGGGAGGGCGCTTCGTCGTATGGAGAGGTCACGCGGCCACAGCGGCCGCGAACGCCGACAACGTCGCGAAGTCGTCGTCCCGCAGCCCAAGGCGCGGGCTCACGAGATGCAAGAGCGCCGGGGCGGGGTGGCGGGCGGCGACGTAGGCGGAGTCCGCGGGCGACTGCTCGTCGTCGACCCAGGCGAAGGGACGTCCCGCCGCATGGGAGAGGAGGGTCTCCGTCTTCCAGTGGACCCCGTCGCCCCGCTCGGCGAACAGCGCCGCGCCGAAGTCGACGTACGGCAGCTCGGGCAGCCCCACCATGGGCGCGATCCAGCGGTTGGCCTCGGCCATCCAGGTCGTGGCCCAGCACAGGTCGTAGGGGAGGCGCAGCAGAGCCGCGCCGTGCCCGGGGTTCAGCCAGACCCGCAGAGGACGGCCGGGCCGCACGGACGCCCTGATCGTCGTATAGCCGGCGGGGCGCCGCTCGGGCTTGGCGGCGTACGGGTTGAGAGGCCCGTCGACGTCGAGGTACAGCAGCGGCCGGCTCATGTGCCCACCGTAGGACGGCAGCCGCGCGGCGGTCCCGGAATTTTCTGCGGACCGCAGGCATAGCGGTGCGGGGCCGGGAGCGTCACAAGGGGCATGGGGACCGGGCAGTGGGTCCGCTCCCGGGGGAAGAGAAGGTGACGATGGATGCCGAGGCACTGGAGAGCTTCCGACAGTTCGTGGACAGTAGGTCGTCCGCGCTGCTGAGGACCGCCGTCCTGCTCAGCGGCGGCGACCGGCACGCCGGTGAGGACCTGCTCCAGAACGCCCTGGCCAAGGCCGCCGGCCGCTGGCACCGCATCGACGAGCCCGAGGCGTACGTACGTCAGGTGCTGTACCGCCAGCAGATCAGCCGCTGGCGGCTGAAGTGGCGCCGACGGGAGGTGAGCGTCGCCGAGCCACCGGAACCCGGCGCCGAGCGGGACGCCGCCTCCGCCGCCGAGCTGCGCGTGGTCATGCGCGCGGCCCTGTCCCGGCTGACCGCCCGCCAGCGCACCGTCCTCGTGCTGCGCTACTTCGAGGACCTGCCGGAGGCCGACGTGGCGCGGCTCCTGGGCTGCTCGGTGGGCACCGTACGGTCCACCACGCACCGCTCCCTCGCCCGGCTGCGCTCCCTCGCGCCGGAACTCGCCGCCCTCGGCCCCGCGGACGCCGAGCAGCCGCCGTCCCGTGACTTCTCGCCCGTGGAGGTGCGTCCGTGAACGTCGACGAACTCGTGCGCGACGCCCTGCGTGAACAGGCCGAGGAGCAGACGGCGGCAGTGCCGGGGCTCGTCGACCGGGTGCTGACCCTGCGCCGGCGCCGCCGTACCCGCCGGATCGCGACCGTCGCCGTCGCGACCGCCGCCGTGGTGGGCATCGCCGTGGCGGTGCCGAGGCTGGACTCCGGCGGCACCACGGACGTGCGCCCCGCGGACGTCATCCCGCCGAACCGGATCAGCGCGCAGCCGGACCAGTCGCCGCCGCGCGACATGATCGCCGCCGGGGGGACGGCGCTGGCCGCCTACTACGGGACGACTCAAGTCCCGCAGTCGAAGAAGACGCAGGTGGCGACGCGCACGTACTGGCTGCTGAACCCGGTGACGAAGAAGTACGTGAAGACCACCAAGTGGTCGTGGGTCGCCGTCGCCCCGGGCTTGAAGACCGCCGCCGTCCTGGAGCAGAACCTGCCGGTGAGCCGGATCGGCCTGCTCGACATGGCCAGCGGCGAGGTCAAGCGGTGGATCAAGGTCGATCACACCGTGGGCGGGCTCGCGTTCTCCCACGACGGACGGGAACTCGTCGCGACGACCTACAGTGAGAACCCGGACCTGCAGCCCATCCCTAAGAAACTGGAGGGGGGCGGCTTCGAGACCGAGTCCACGAGCCCGCACCGGACCGGCTTCTTCGTCGTCGACGTGGCCTCCGGCAAGAGCGAGTGGAGCCGGGTCGACCTGGGCGGCGGGGCCGGGGACCCCGACTTCATCAACAACCGCCAGGACTTCGCCTTCAGCCGGGACGGCAGCCTCGTCTGGGCCGGTACGCCCATGGCGCCGGGCTACCAGTACTACGACCGGAAGGGCGCCGAGACGAACCCGCCGGCCGACGGGAAGTACGTCCGGTGGTACGTCGAGGCCGGCCTCTCGCCCGACGGCAAGCAGCTCGCCGGCGACTTCGCGGGCAAGAAGTACAAGACGTCGTCCTGGATCCTGGACCCGAGGACCGGAAAGACGATCACCGAGACGCACGGCCAGCAGCTGCTCGCGTGGGCCGACGACTCCTCGCTGATCGCCTGGGACATCGGCAAGGACGGCAACGAGTACCACCAGCGGCTGGTCCTGGTGACGCCGGGCAGGGACGAGGTCGTGCCGCTCAGCGACTTCCGCTCGACCAAGGACAACACCCTGGGCCGCTGGGCGCCGGTCTTCGCGGACCGGTGACCCGCGCCCCCGGGTGCCGGGTCACTCCACCAGCCGGTCGTAGGCCGCCCGCAGCGCGCGGACCGCCTCAGGGCCGGCGGGGCGCAGCGGCGCGCGGACCGGGCCCGCGGGCAGGCCGAGTGCGTTGAGGAGCGCCTTGGCGGTGACCGTGCCGGGCAGACCCGCCGCCATCATCAACTCGATGAGCGGCGTGGCGCGTTGCTGGAGGCGGGCGGACACGGGGGTGTCGCCCGCCTCGAACGCGTCCAGGACCGCCCGGAGTTGCTCCGGTACGACGTTGGCGACCGTGCTGACATATCCCGCACCGCCCACCGCGTACAGGGCGAGATTGTGCTCGTCGCACCCCGCGTAGTACGCCAACTCGGTCTGAGCCAGTACCTTTTGGGCGCCCAGGAAGTCGTAGGAGCAGTCCTTGACGGCGACGATCCGGGGGTGATCGGCGAGCCTCAGGAGGGTCTCCGGCTCGATCCGGGTGCCGGTGCGGCCGGGGATGTCGTACAGCATCAGCGGTAGCCCGGAGGCGTCGGCGACCTCCCGGAAGTGCGCCTCCAGGGCGTCCTGCGGAGGCCGGCTGTAGTACGGGCTGACGACGAGCACCCCGTCCGCGCCCGCCTTCTCGGCGGACCGGGCGAGCTCGACCGTGTGCCGGGTGTCGAAGGTGCCGACGCCCGCGACGACGGACGCCCGGTCGCCGACCGCCTCCCGCACCGCCGCGACCAGCTCCGCCTTCTCGGCGTCCGAGGTGGTCGGCGACTCACCGGTCGTCCCGGACAGCACCAGCCCGTCGCAGCCACGCCCCACCAGCCACGCGGCGAGCCGCTGCGCCCCGTCGACGTCGAGCGCGCCCGACCCGGTGAAGGGCGTGACCATCGCGCAGAGGGCACGGCCGAAAGGCGGGTTCATGGAAGCTGCGTTCGTCATGCCAGTAGTCTCGGCCCCGTTACAGTGAAGCTCCACTTAAATCTTCTACGAGATATCCATAAGGGGAGCTGAGAAGTCGAAGCCTCTCCACGCCGCGAGGCCGGGGCAGCCGGGGTCGGTCGCCGTCCTCGAACTCGCCGCGGGGATAGCGGGCACGGGCCGGGGTACCCGGTGTCCCGCACACGAGAGGAGGCGGAACACCGTGACCGTGACACGTCCAGCCGGGCACCACACCGTCGGTGAACTCGTCAGCCAGGCCACCGAACAGCTCTCCCGGCTCGTACGACAGGAACTCGCCCTCGCGAAGCTGGAACTCGCCGAGAAAGGGCGGCGGGCGGGGCGCGGTGGCGGACTGCTCGGCGCCGCGGGCGCGTTCGCCTACGCCGGGCTGCTGGCCCTCGCCGGCACGGCCGTCGCCGCCCTCTCGCTGACGCTGCCCGTGTGGGCTTCGGCGCTCATCGTCACGGCGGTGCTGTTCGCGATCGCCGGCCTGCTGGCCGCGACCGGCCGCGCCCAACTGCGCCGGGCCGCACCCCCCACCCCCGAGGAGACCCTCGGCAGCGTCAGGGCCGACGTCGAGGAGATCAGGGAAAGGGCGCATCGATGACGGACAGGGAAACGGCGAGGGAAACGGCGGCGCACCTGCGTCGGCAGATAGCCCGCACCAGGAGCCAACTGGGCGCCACGGTCGAGGAGTTGGCGGGCAAGACGGACGTGCGCGGCCGGGCCCGGGCCCGCGCGGCGGACTTCCGGGACCGCGCGGGCGCGATGACGGTACAGCTGCGCAGCACGGCGGCCCAGGCCGGCCAGACGGTCCAGGACAGGACGGCGCATGCCCGTCACGCCGTGCAGGAACGGGCGAACCGGGCGGGCCACGCGGTTCACGAGCGGGCGGCCCACGCGGGCCACGCCGCCCAGGACAGGGCCCTCCGGGCGGGGCACACCGCTCAGGACAAGGCGCTCAGGGCGGGCCACACCGCTCAGGACAAGGCCCTCAGCGCCGGGCACACCGCCCAGGACAAGGCGCTCAGGGCGGGCCACACCGCTCAGGACAAGGCCCTCAGCGCCGGGCACACCGCCCAGGACAAGGCCCTTCAGGCGAGCGACACCGCCCGCGGGAAGGCCACCCGCGCGGGTCGCACCGCGGAGCGCGAGGTGCCGGCCCCCATCCGCGGACCCGTGCGGTTCGCGATGCGGCACCCCAAGCCGATCGTGATCGTCGGCGCGGCGGGCGTGGCGCTCGTCGCGGCGGGGATCCTCGGGAGGCGCCGGGCCGAGCACCGGTAGGCGCGAGCGGGGAACACCGGCCCGGCATCCGCGAGACGCGGGTGCCGGGCCCCCTCATGTCCTGCCTCGCGCCCTCCACCGAAAACTCAGTCCTCCTGGACAAAAAAAGTTTTCGGTGAGACGGTGGACGCATGCTGGACGTCACCGTGATCGAGGACCCGGAGGCCGCCGCCGTCTCCCTGGACCCCATAAGGGCCCGACTGCTGGCCGAGCTGGCCGCGGGGCCGGCCTCGGCGGCGATGCTGGCCGGGAAGGTCGGGCTGCCGCGGCAGAAGGTGAACTACCACCTGAAGGCCCTGGAGCGGCACGGCCTGGTCGAACTGGCCGACGAGCGCCGCAAGGGCAATGTCACCGAGCGGCTGATGCGCGCCACCGCCGCCTCGTACGTGATCTCCCCGCTCGCCCTCGCCGAGGTGCAGCCGGACCCCGACCGCTTCCGCGACCAGCTCTCCGCGCGCTGGCTGCTCGCGCTCGGCGCCCGTCTGGTGCGGGACGTCGGCTCGCTGATCACCGGCGCCACGAAGGCCCGCAAACGGCTGGCGACCTACGCGCTGGACGGCGAGGTCCGTTTCGCCTCCGCCGCCGACCGCGCCGCGTTCATCGAGGAACTGACGGCGGGGGTCGGCGCCCTGGTCCGCAAGTACGACGCCCCCGATGCCGAGGGCGGCCGCGACCACCGGATCGTCGTGGCCGTGCACCCCACGGTCAAGGATCCGGCCACCACCCCTGAACTTGCCGAGTAACAAGCCCAGTCGAGGAGCTCACCATGTCGCAGGACAAGGAAAAGGCATTCGAGATCGTCCGCGAGTTCGATGTCGACGCCACCCCCGAGGAGGTGTGGGAAGCGATCACGAACGGCACCGGGGGATACCTGTGGCCGATGGAGCCGCCCGAGCCCAAGGTCGGCGGCAGCGCGGCCTTCGGATCGACGGTCACCGCCTACGACCCGCCGCACCACCTCACCATCCGCAGCGAGGACGTCGGCTTCTCCATCCAGAGCGTGAACCAGCTCGAGCACGTCATCGAGTCACGCGACGGCGGCCGGCGCGCCTGGGTGCGGTACGTGCACAGCGGGATCTTCACCGACGACTGGGACAACCAGTACGACGGAGCGAGCCGGCACACCGACTTCTATCTGCACACCCTGCGCGAGTACCTCACCCACTTCGCGCCCCGCCCCGTCACGTTCGCCCAGCTCAACGGCCCCGAGGCCTCGATCACCCCGGGGGCGCTCACCGAGGTCGAGCGGGCGCTGGGGCTGGCGGAGGACGCTACGGCGGGGGCCCGGGTGACGGTCCGCGGTCCGCGGGAGTTCGACGCCGTGCTCGACTACCGGAACCCGTACTTCGTCGGACTGCGCACCGACGACGCCCTGATCCGTGTCTTCGGACGCAACCACTGGGGCGCGCCGGTCGGCGTCAGCGTCCACGACTTCGCCGCGGACGCCGACGCCAAGGCCAACGAGGACGCCTGGCAGGGCTGGCTGAACGGCGTGTTCAGCCGGCCCTGAGAACGACCGCCCGGTTACGGCTCGAAGCGCAGCACCTGCGGGTCGTGGTCGCTGATCTGGTCGTGGAACTCCGAGTTGATGTGCACGCTGTCGTACTCGAAGTCGCAGGACCGCCGGATCGACGGGCTCACCAGGATCTGGTCCAGGACCTGCTGGTTGCCCTGGTAGTCGTAGGTGTACCGCTCGCTCCTGGGCAGCGACTTGATCGCCGACCACAGCTCGCCGTCACCCTCGAGGATCTGCGCGGTGCCGGAGAACTCGAAGTCGTTGATGTCGCCGAGCGCGATGACGTCCGCGTTCTTCTGCGTGTCGAGGATGTCCTTGACGAACGCGTTGACCAGCGTCGCCTGCTGGTGACGCTGGGTCTCCGAGCTGCGCACCACCGGCTGGTACTGCGCGTGCAGCGACTGGTCGCCGCCCTTGGAGTTGAAGTGGTTGGCGATCACGAAGACCGTACGGCCGCGGAAGGCGAACTCGCCGACCAGCGGCTTGCGGCTGGCGTTCCACGCGGTGTTCGCCGGGTCGATACGGCCCGGGGACGCCGTCAGCTGCGCCTTGCCGCGCACCTTGGTCACCCCGACGGCGGTCGTGGCGTCGCCGCCCGCGCGGTCCGTGAAGGACACCCGCTCCGGGTTGAACAGGAACACCTGACGGATGTTGCCGCCCGGCTCACCGCCGTCGGTGTTGTTCGTCGGGTCGATCGAGCGCCAGTCGTACCTCGGGCCGCCCGCCGCCACGATCGCGTCGATCAGCTTGTTCACGGTGACGTCGGCGGCGGTCGTGCCGTCGTTCGTCGCGCCGTTGTTGTCCTGGATCTCCTCCAGGGACACGATGTCGGGCGACTTCAGGTTGTTCACGATCGCGGAGGCGTGCTCCTCGAACGTGGCGTCGGACGGGTCGAGGTTCTCGACGTTGTACGTCGCGACCGCCAGCTCGCCCTTCTTCTGCTTCTCGGTCGTCTCCCGCTCCAGGCCACCGCTCTTCAGCGTGCCGAGCGTGCTCGCGACCAGTGTGTAGCCGCCGAACTGGTTGTAGTCCAGCGGACCCGTGGTGGTGCCGATGAGGGTGTCGCCCACGTTCGCGACCGGGAAGTCGGCCGTCGCGCCCAGCGACTGGATCTGCAGCCGGCCGGTGTTCTGCGAGGTGTAGGAGCCGTACACCGTGCCACCGCGCCGGTTCGCGTTCTCCCGCGGCTTCACCGTGACCCACAGCTCGCTGTACGGGTCGGTGGCGGTGACCACCCGGGCGTCGGCGACCTGGACGTTCATGCCCTCCAGGGACTCGTAGAAGTCCAGGGCGTACTTCTTCGGCTCCAGGGTGAGCCCGTTGACCGAGTTGTTCGCGGCGCTGTCGCCGGCCGGGGTGTAGGCGGCCGGGACCGACTTGGCGTCGATCACCGTGGCCGCCGGGACCGCGTTGCCGCTGGAGACGACCGTCACCGTCGGCTTGACGATCTCGGTGACCGACTGGTTGCCGGAGGCGGCGCCGCCCGGGACGAACTCCGAGACCGTGCCGCTCACGGTGACCGCGTCGCCGACCGCGACCTTCGGGGTGGAGCTGGTGAAGACGAAGACGCCCTCGCTGGTCGCCGGATCGGCGTCCGGGTTCGGATCCTGGATCCAGAAGCCTCTGGAGGAGCCGTAGGTGCGTACGCCGGTGACGATTCCGGTCACCCCCGTGACCGCCTGGCCGGCGTACAGCGATATCCGGGTCGTGCCCTGGATGTCATGGACGGCCACCGTGTCCGCGTGCGCGGGGGAGGTGAGGACGACAGTGGACGCCGCGGAACAGACGGCGGCGACGGTGAGCGCGGCGACGCGCGCGGACTTCATGCTCGGCAACGGGATCCCTCCGGGGACATACGTGGGCGCCGGGACGAGGGTGGAGCGTGAGCGCGTATGACGCGCGTAGAAAGGCGCGCAGAAATGAGTGAACAGTCGTTCCCCCGACTTCTACGCGCGTCAATCTCCTGCTTGATCAGGCCAGTTGTCAAGGATTGAGCCATGTATGGCTCCCGACGAGGAGATGAACCGGACGGGATGGGTCGAAATCCCTCTAGGCTGAACGCCTGAGTGGTACGACGCCCTAGGAGAACCCGCCGATGTCAGACAGCTCCCCCCTGCCGCCCGTACGGCTGCAACCCGAAGCGGAGCTGGCGCGCGACGCGCTGTCCACGCCGTTGCTCTCCCGGGCCGCCCGGCTCGCCCGCTGGGCCGGCCCCGACACCCGGGTCGACGCCGGCGGCGGACTCGTCGACGAGCAGCTGCCGGACGCCGCCGAGCTGCTCGGACTGACCGGGGACGACGCGGCCGCCTACGCGAGCGAGGCCTGGCGGATCGCCGTGGACACCGGACTCGTCGTGATCGCCGACGAGGAGGCCGGCACCGTCACGGCCGGCGAGGACCTGGGCCTGCTCACCGCCGGCACCCCGCACGACGTCCTCGCCGTCTGGCTCGCCGCCCTGGAGGCCGTCATCGCCGACGCGGCCGTACCCGACCTCGACGAACTGATGGACGCCATGGACGCCGTCGGCGAGGTCGACTTCTCCCAGCTGGACTGGGACCCCGAGCGCGAGGCCGCGTTCCTCGACGGCGTGCTCGGCAACCTCTACCTGCTCACCGCCAGCGAGGACGGCCCCGGCGACAGCCCCGTCCCGCTGCCCGCGCTCGCCGCCTCCATGATCGTCCCCGGTGACATGGGCGAGCCCACCAACGACGTGCTGGAACAGGTCTCCGACGCGATGATGCGCCTCGACGACCAGTTCCGGCTCCTGGAGCCCATCGGGCTCGTCGCCTACCAGCCCGTCGACGAGGCCCTGATGGGCGACCCCGACGAGGAGCCCGCCGCCGGCCCGGTCGACGAGACCGACGTCTCCCGCTACGGCATGGTCCGCCTCACCCCGCTCGGCCTGTACGGGCTACGGGCGCGCCTGCTGGAGTCCGGCTTCCAGGCCCCGGCCGTCGGTGAACTCTCCGACAAGGGCGCCGACGCGCTCCTCGACGGCAGCGCCGGGTACGGTCCGCACGCCGCCCGCGCCGAGACCGAGCAGTGGCTCGCCCACCGTGAACCCGTCGCCGCCGCACAGGAGTTGCTCTCCGCCGCCCGCGGCTCCGACCCCGGCGCACCGCTGCGCCGGCTCCGCTGCCAGCAGGCCCTCTCGCTCGTCGGCGCGGCGGCCGAACCCGCCGTACGCGAGGTCCTCGACGACCCCGAGCTCGGCGGCCTCGCCCGCGTGTGGCTGACCGAGCTGGGCGCGACGGACGTACCGGCCCCGTCCGAGGAGCTGGTCTTCTGGCTCACCATCGACACGTTGGCCGCGCAGCTCGCCGCCGAGGGCAACTCCGAGGAGCTCCAGGCCCTCGTCGAGGGACTCGCCCAGCAGCACAGCGGCTTCTTCGCGGCGGCCTGGCGCGTCGAGCACCCCGCGACCCCGGACGTCCTGGAGGCGATGGGCCGCCTGCATCCCGACAAGCGGATCGCGAAGGAGGCCCGCAAGGCGGCCTTCAAGGCGAGGTCGCAGCAGGGCCACTGAGCGGGCACCCCCTAGGTCGTGTCCGCAAAGTCCCTCCCCCAGAGGGGGTGCCCCCAGCCCCGCGACGCCCGGCACGCTCCCCCCTCTCGGCTTCGCTCGAGCGGGAGGTACCCCCACCGCCGCACCGGGCGAACACCCGAGTACAACCAGTACGCGGGTGCCCGCCCGGCACGCCGAGAGCACGCACCGGACACCGCGGGGCCCGCCCTTCGGGCGGACGACGGGACTTTGCGGACACGACCCAGGGGCGGCCGGGGCGGCTTTGGGAAGCCGTGGCCGGATCCGTGCGGATTCATGGAACCGGGTACCCGGACGCCGCCCCCCGTTCAACTCCCGTTCAGGCATGGGCGGGACGGTGTCGCCGAACCGAGGTCCGCCACCCTCCACGGCACACCCACCGTCTCAGGAGACACCATGTCGCTCACCCGCAGGGACTTCGCCAGACAATCCGCGCTCACCGGTGCCGGGGTGGCACTGGCGGGCAGCGTCGGCGCCCTCGCCACCGCGCCGAACGCCCTCGCCTCCACGGAGACCGAGAGCGCGACGGAGGAGTCCGCGGCCGGTCACCACGGCGGCGTCGGCTACGGCCCCCTGCTTCCCGACCCCGACGGCATCCTCGCGCTGCCCGCCGGATTCAAGTACCGGATCATCACCTACAGCGGCAGGACCAAGCTGGAGTCGGGCGAGTTCACCCCCTCCAACCACGACGGCACCTCCACCTTCGACGGCCCGCGCGGCGCGACCCTCCTGGTCAACAACCACGAACTGAAGGGCCCCCGGTCGGCCTGGAAGTACCCCGTCCCGCTCACCGAGGGCCTGGTCTACGACCCGGCCGCGTCCGGCGGCTGCACGGTCGTCGAGGTGCGCCCCGGCGGCCATGTCGCCGAGTGGGTCGGCATCGCCGGTACCTCCACCAACTGCGCGGGCGGCAACACCCCTTGGGGCACCTGGCTCACCTGCGAGGAGACCGAGGACAAGGCCGGCCAGAACGGCATGACCAAGGACCACGGCTATGTCTTCGAGGTCGACCCCGAGGACCGCCGCGCCAACAAGAACCCCAAGCCCATCAAGGCGCTGGGCCGTTACGCCCACGAGGCGGTCGTCGTCGACCCCAAGCGCGGCCACCTCTACCTCACCGAGGACGCCGCCGGCCCCAACGGCCTCCTCTACCGCTGGACGCCGCCGGAGGGCTTCTGCCACGGCCGCGGCAAGCTGCGCACCCTCGCCGACGACGCCGGTGTCCTCGAGGCCTTCAAGTGCTTCGACTCCGGCGGCCAGTTCGTGGACGACCTCTCCCGCGCCACGAAGATCGGCACCGTGTACGGCGTCGACTGGGTGACCGTCCCCGACCGCGACGCGAGGACCACGCCCGTCCGCAAGCAGTTCATCGACGGCCAGGTCACCCGCGCCCGCAAGCTGGAGGGCATGTGGTGGGGCGACGGCGGCACGTACATCGTGTCCTCGTACGCCCGCGGCGAGAGCCCCGTCCAGCACGACGGCGCCGTCTGGTTCTACGACCCCAAGCGCCGCACCCTCACCCTGAAGGTCCTGCTCGGCGTGAACCCCGACCCGTCCGTCGACGGCGCCTTCGACGGCCCGGACAACATCACGGTCTCCCCGTACGGCGGCCTCGTCATCGCCGAGGACGGCGAGGGCATCCAGCACCTCTTCGGCGCCACCGACAGCGGCCGCACCTACCCGATCGCCCGCAACGACCTCAACATAGGCACCGAGGAGGACCCGGAGTACAGCGAGTTCACCGGCGTCACCTTCTCCCCCGACGGCAGGACCCTCTTCGCCAACATCCAGGACCCGGGAATCATGCTGGCGATCACGGGCCCCTGGAAGCGCCAGAAGCGCTGACGGAAAGCGGTCGTTAAATAGTTCGCGACACCCGTGCTGCGTCTCCTAGATTGAGATCACGAACAGCGCACCTCCCGGTGCGAAGGCAGCGGCTACTTCTTCCAAAGAATCCAGCGCCGCGGCCGACTTGATCTCGGGAGGCGCAGCATGCGGTGGGTGCCCGGTGCGCAGGCAACGGTTACTTCATTGGATCGGACGGTTGCGGGTTCGAGTCCCGTCATCGACTTCGGGTCGGTGTAGCTCAATCGGTAGAGCATCTGAATAAGTCCGTCGCCGACCTCTGACCTCGGGCACCCTCCCTCTGCTCCGCCTCCCTCCTGAACATCATTGAATTCGGGGGGAATTCACCATGGCGCGCTTCAACAGCCGTGCCGCCAAGGCTCAGCCGGTCTCGCCCGTGCGGACCACCGGCCGCACCGTCCGTACCCACCTGGGCGGCCGGGGCTTCGAGCGGGACGCCCGTTCCGAGCTTTTCCTGCTCGCGGTGTCCAACCTCGTCTCCCAGCAGACCTTCCACGAGTCGGGCGCCGACCGCGACGACCGCTTCGCCAAGCTCCTGCGCGAGCTCGCCGTCAGCGATCCGTCCTGGACGGCGGGCCTGCTGGGCTGGCTGCGCGGCGAGGGCAACCTCCGTACGGCCGCGATCGTCGGCGCCGCCGAGTACGTGCACGCGCGGCTGGCCGCGGGCGTGACCGACGGCCCGTCGAACCGCCGGGTCGTGGACTCGGTGCTCCAGCGCCCCGACGAGCCCGGCGAACTGCTCGCGTACTGGACGGCGACGTACGGCCGTGCCGTCCCCAAGCCCGTCAAGCGCGGCGTCGCCGACGCCGTACGGCGCCTCTACAGCGGCAGGTCGCTGCTGAAGTACGACACCGCGTCCAAGGGCTACCGCTTCGGCGACATCCTCAACCTGGTGCACGCGGCGCCGGACCCGGACAAGCCGTGGCAGGGCGAGCTGTTCCGGTACGCCCTCGACCGCCGGCACCACCCCGACACCGCCGTACCACCCGCGTCCGACCGGGTCCTGACCGCTCACCGCGAGCTGATGGCGGTGCCGGTCGAGGAGCGGCGGGCGGTGGTCCTCGCCCCCGACGGCGTGGAGCGCCTCGCGGCGGCCGGAATGACCTGGGAGGCGCTGGCGGGCTGGCTGCAGGGACCGATGGACCGGGCGGCCTGGGAGGCGGTCGTCCCGAGCATGGGCCCGATGGCAATCACCCGCAACCTGCGCAACTTCGACGAGGCCGGTGTCTGTGACGAGGTCGCGGCGCGGGTCGCGGCCCGGATCAGCGATCCGGCGGAGGTCGTACGGTCGCGGCAGTTCCCCTTCCGCTACCTCGCCGCGTACCGGCACGCGCCCTCGCTGCGCTGGTCGTACGCGCTGGAGCAGGCACTCGGCCACTCGCTGGCCAACGTGCCCGCGCTGCCCGGCCGCACGCTGGTCCTGGTCGACCGCTCGGGCTCGATGTTCTACTCCCGGCTGTCGGACCGCTCCGAGCTCACCCGGGCCGACGCGGCGGCGGTGTTCGGCGCGGCGCTCGCGCTGCGGGCGGGCGCCGCGGATCTCGTCGAGTTCGGGACCGGCAGCAACGCGATCCGGTTCCGCAAGGGCGAGTCGGTGCTGAGGCTCCTCGAGCGCTTCGGCGACCTCGGCGGCACCAACACCACCGAGGCCGTGCGCCGGCACTACCGGGGCCACGACCGCGTCCTGATCGTCACCGACGAGCAGTACGCGGCGAGCCGGCACGGCGACCCGACCGACCAGGTCCCGGCCGACGTACCGGTCTACACCTGGAACCTGGCCGGCTACCGACCGGGCCACGGCCCGTCGGGCAAGGCCAACCGGCACACCTTCGGAGGCCTCTCGGACGCGGCTTTCCGGATGGTTCCCCTGCTGGAGGCGGCCCGTGACGCGCGCTGGCCGTGGGCGGGCTGACGGTCAGTCCGGGCGGGAGACCTGGCAGTGGCTGATCCGCCAGGCGGTGGGAGGCCGCGCCTACCAGCCCGGAGGACACCGGTCGTGGCGGCCGGTCGGGGACGGGTGGACGATGACCGCACGGGGGCGCGACGCCTTGGCGAAAGGGAGCAGGGCCATGCGAGAGTTCCTGGTCGAGATCACCACCGTCCCCGAGGGCACGAGCGAGGAGGAGGTCGGCGAACGCCGACCCGCCGAAGCCGTCCGCGCCCGCGAACCGGCCGCCACCGGCAACCTGGCGGTGGGTGAACTGCTCAGCATCGGGGTCTGGCGGGCCGCCGACGAGGACGAACTCCACGAGAAGGTGTTGGGCACCCTGCCGCTGCGGCCCTGGATGACCCTCACCGTCACCCCGCTCGAGTCCCACCCCAACGACCCGGGCCGGAGCGACGGCGCACACTGACGACCTCACGCGCCGGCCGGGGCCCTCTCCGGTGCGCTCGCGCCCAGCAGCGCCAGGCAGTTCGCCCCCAGGGGGCCCAGCCGGTCGGTGTCGCTGTAGAGCTTGGCGAACATCACCTGCCCCTCCAACGGCCCGGATCGGTTCGGTCCCTGCGAGGCCCTTGCCTGCCCCTCGGACTGATATCTAACATTTCAGTTCATGGAGGCCGTGCCACGCACTCTGCTCAGGGACCGCGCCTACGCGGCGATCCGGGACGCCATCGTGACCGGGGCGATCGAGCCCGGTGCGGTGGTGCGGGACGCCGATCTCGCGGAGCGGCTCGGGCTGTCCCGGGCGCCGGTGCGGGAGGCGTTCGCGCGGCTGGTGGACGAGGGGCTGCTGGAGAGCAAGCCGCAGAGCTACACGCGGGTGACGCCGGTCGTCGCCGCCGACGTACGGGACGCGGCCGCCGTGGTCGGCGCCATGCACGAGCTGGTGACCCGGATCGCGGTGCCCCGGCTGTTCGCGGCGGACGTCGAGGGGATGCGCGCGGCCAACGAGCGGTTCGCCACCGCCGTACGGGCCGGGGACGTGGACGCCGCCCTGCGGGCCGACGACGAACTGCACGACGTCCTCGTCCGCGCCGCGGGCAACCGTGCGGCGGCCGCCACCATCGTCCGTTACACCCCCCTGATCCGGCGGCTGGAGCGACGGCGCTTCGGCGAGGGCGGCACCTGCCGCTCGGCCGGGCTGCACGGACGGCTGATCGAGGCCTGCGCCGGCGGTGACGTGGACGAGGCGGTCCGGGTCACGGCGGAGATCTGGCGCACGCTGGCCGATGTGGCCGACCTGGCCGACACCGACTGAGCCAAGGAGGCTCCATGCCGACGAAATCCCTCTCCTCGTACGAGCGTTACCCCCTCCTCTTCGGCCCCTCGCCGATCCACCCGCTGGAACGGCTCACCGCCCACCTCGGCGGGGCCGCCCTCTGGGCCAAGCGGGAGGACTGCAACTCCGGGATCGCGTACGGCGGGAACAAGACCCGCAAGCTGGAGTACCTGGTCGCCGACGCCCTCGCGCAGGGCTGCGACACGCTCGTCTCGATCGGCGGGGTGCAGTCCAACCACACCCGCCAGGTCGCCGCCGTCGCCGCCCGTGCCGGGCTGAAGTGCGTGCTGGTGCAGGAGAGCTGGGTGGAGTGGCCCGACTCCGTGTACGACAAGGTCGGCAACATCCTGATCAGCCGGCTCGCCGGGGCCGATGTGCGGCTGGTGCGGGCCGGCTTCGGGATCGGCTTCAAGGAGAGCTGGGAGCTGGCGCTCAGGGAGGTCGAGGAGTCGGGCGGCAAGCCGTACGCCATTCCGGCCGGGGCGTCCGACCATCCGTTCGGGGGGCTCGGCTTCGCCGGGTGGGCGTACGAAGTCGCCGAGCAGGAACGGGAGTCGGGGGTCTTCTTCGACACCGTGATCGTGTGCTCGGTGACCGGGTCGACCCAGGCCGGCATGGTCGCCGGGTTCGCCGCACTGGAGGAGGCCGGTGGCCGCACCCGGCGGGTGATCGGGATCGACGCCTCGGCCAAGCCCGCCGAGACCCGCGAGCAGATCGCCCGCATCGCCCACCGCACCGGACAGCTCATCGGTGTCCGGCGAGAGCTGACCGTCGACGACATCGAACTGGACGAGCGCTACCACGCCGGGGTCTACGGCGTCCCGGACGACACGACCCTGGAGGCGATGCGACTGGCCGCCCGGACCGAGGGCATGGTCACCGACCCCGTCTACGAGGGCAAGTCGATGGCCGGCCTCATCGACCTGGTCACCCGCGGCGAGATCACCCCCGACTCCACCGTCCTGTACGCCCACCTGGGCGGCCAGCCGGCACTGAACGCGTACAGCGCCCTGTTCTGACGTCCCGGCCGGCCGCGGTCAGCGGGAGGTGAGGAGGGTTTCGGACTCGACCCGGGTGAGCTTCTCGGGGTTGCGGACGTAGTAGAGGCCGGTGACGCGGGCGTTCTCCACGCGGAAGGCCAGCACACCGTCGATCACGCCGTCCACACGCAGGATGAGTCCGGGGTTTCCGTTGACCGTCGTGGGCTCACTGGTGAAGGTGCCGCCGGCCTTGGCGAGACTGCCGATCATGTATCGGAGCACCTTGTCGGCGCCGGCGACCGGCCGCAGGGCCGCCGGCTTGAGGCCGCCGCCGTCGCTGACGAAGACGACGTCCGGGGCGAGTACGTCGAGCAGCCCCTGCAGGTCCCCGGTCGCGAGCGCGGACTGGAACGAATCCAGCGCTGCCCGGGTCTCTTCCGGGGAGACCGAGGTACGCGGCCGGCGGGCGTCGACGTGCCGGCGGGCGCGGTAGGAGATCTGGCGTACGGCGGCAGGGCTCTTGTCGATCGCGGCCGCGATGTCGTCGTAGCCGATGTCGAAGACCTCGCGCAGCACGAAGACGGCGCGTTCGGTCGGGGAGAGGGTTTCGAGGATGAACATGAGGGCCAGCGACAGGTTCTCGGACAGTTCGACGTCCTCGGCCACGTCCGGCGCGGTGAGCAGGGGCTCGGGCAGCCAGGGGCCGACGTAGGCCTCCTTGCGCCGATTGAGGGTGCGCAGCCGGTTGAGTGCTTGCCGGGTCGTGATCCTCACCAGGTAGGCACGCTGGTCCCGCACCTGCTCCAGGTCGACCTCGACCCACCGCAGCCAGGCCTCCTGGAGGACGTCCTCGGCGTCCGCCGCGGATCCGAGCATCTCGTACGCGACGGTGAACAGCAGGTCGCGGTGGGCGACGAAGGCCTCGGTCGCGGGGTCGGTGCCGTGGTCGTTCATGTCGTGCGCTTCACTTTCTCGTGGTCGGCCCCAAGGGCCGGAGGCAGGCCGTGGAGCAGGTTCCCGGTCCGGTGGCGGGTCAGCCGGCCTTGCGTGCCCCGGACACCAACTTGTTGAGGGTGAACACGCAGGCGATCTCCTTGACGCCGGCACCGGTCCGCCCGCTGATGCTGAGCGCGTTCACCTTGTCGTTCGGGTAGGAGAACTGGGTGACGCCCCCCTTCCGGCCGAGGCTGAGGCACTGCCCGGCGAAGAACATCCGGACGGGAGAGGCTTTCTTCCCCTCGATCCGGCGCAGGATCGTGGCGGCGGCCGCCGGGCCCAGCTGCGTGGCGGCCTGGCAGCTCAGCCGGAACGGGTGGTCCGGCATCACTCCCGCGTCCCCAGCGGCGATGATGCGCTCGTCGTCCACACTGGTCAGCGTCGTGTCGGTGACCAGACGGCCTTCGGCGTCGGTGCGCAGCCCGCTGCGGGCGGCCAGGTCCGGGATACGGAATCCCGCGGTCCAGACCGTCACCGCGCTGGGCAGTTCGCGGCCGTCGTCGAGCCGTACGCCGTCGCGTGTCACTTCCGCCACCTGCGCACCGGGTCCCTCGATGAGGGTCACACCCAGCTTGGCGAGCCGGCGGGCGACCGGACGGCGGACTCGGGGATGCAGGGAGGGGCCGAGCACCTTGCCGCAGACCAGGGTGACCTTGCGGCCCACCTCCGCCAGCTCGGCGGCGGTTTCCAGGCCGGTCGGGCCGGCCCCGACCACGGTCACCGGAGCCGACGCGGGCGTCGCGTCCAGCGCCGACCGCAGTCGCTCCGCCCCCTCGAGGTCCGACACCGAATGAGCGAACTCCGCCGCTCCGGGGACGCCGGGATCAGCGGCGCCGCTGCCCACCGCGTAGACGAGGTAGTCGTAGGAGACGGTGCCACCGCCCGCCAGCGACACCTGGCGCTCGGCGGCGTCGATCCGGGTCGCGGTGTCGACCACCAGCCGGACGTTCCCGCCCATGACCCTGTCGAAGCTCTCGACCGCGTCATCGGAGCCGGTCACGAGCTGGTGCAGGCGGATCCGCTCGACGAAGTCGGGACGCGGATTGACCAGGGTCACCGACACGCCGTCGCGCCGAGCCAGGCGGTTGGCCGCCGTCACGCCCCCGTACCCGCCGCCGACCACGACCACCTTCACGTTCCCGTTCATCACGTCTCCCTCGTGTTGTGCACTCGGCATGGAGACACCGGCCGCGCGGTCGTTGTAACAGCCTGCGGGTGAGACGTGGCGCACATCGGTTGCGGCGTCCAAGGAGCGGTCCGGGGTGGCCAGGGGGTGCTTGCTCCCTGTCTGGTGTCCCCGCGTGAAGTGGTGGAGCATGCGGACAGCACGACGTAGCCCGCAGAAGACAAGCGCAGTAAGCGGGGATGGTCTCCGTTTAGTGCTGGACAAAATGCGGAGAGAGTCCCCGGTTCGCAAGGAGTAACTGGATGACGCAGGTCAGACCCATGCGCGCGGACGCTCGCCGCAACTACGAGCGCTTGCTGAAGGCGGCTGCGGAGGCCTTCGCCGAGCATGGGGAGGGTGCCTCCCTGGACGACATCGCCAAGCGGGCGGGGGTCGGCTCCGGCACGCTGTACCGGCACTTCCCCACGCGGCAGGCGCTCCTGGAGGCGGCGTACGTCGACCGGGTCGAGGCGCTGGCGGTGCGGGCCGACGAGCTGGCGGAGGAGCTGCCGGCGGGGGAGGCGCTGGTGGAGTGGCTCAACGAGCTGTGCGTCGGCACGATCGAGGTGCGGGGGATGAAGGCCCTGTTGGGGTCTGCCGTCACGGACGGGAGTGTGGCGGCGGTGACCGCGTGTGGGACGAGTGTGAAGGGGGCGGCGACTCGACTGGTGTCGGCGGCGCAGGGGGCGGGGGTGTTGCGGGGGGACGTCGATGCCATCGATGTGCTGCGGCTGGCGCACGGGGTGGCCACGGCGTCGGAGTTGGCGAAGGGGGACGGGGCTTTGATCCGGCGGTATGTGGGGTTGCTGGTGGAGGGGTTGGGGGCGTAGGGGCTGGTTTTCCGGGTGCCCGGGGTGGGCGCTGGGCGGGGGTGCGTTCCGCTCACCCGCGCTTGCGGGGTGCCGCTGCGCCCACCCTCCCCCACTCTCGGCTTCGATCGAGCGGGGGGACCCCCATCGCCCCAGCGGCACGACTGCCCGCAGCTAGGGGGGGACGAGAGCCGCTGCCGGGTTCGGTCGGCGTGACTGCAACCCCCTAGGGGCGCGGGGAACTGCGCGACCAGCCCACCACGACCCGCACCCGGCCGCGACGCCCCCGAACCAGGACGCCCCCGAACAGCGCCCCCGCTACAGCGCCTGTGCTGCCGGCTGCACCATGTTGCGTACCGTGCGTGCCTTGACGAAGTCGCCCATTGCCGTCATTTCCCATTCGCCGGAGAACTGGCGGATCAGCTTGGCCATCATCACGCCCGTCTGGGGTTCGGCGTTGGTGAGGTCGAAGCGGACGAGTTCCTCGCCGGTGGCGGCGTCCAGGAGGCGGCAGTAGGCCTTGGCGACCTCCGTGAACTTCTGGCCGGAGAAGGAGTTGACGGTGAAGACGAGGCCGGTGACCTCCTGGGGGAGCCGGCCCAGGTCGACGACGATCACCTCGTCGTCGCCGCCGCCCTCGCCGGTGAGGTTGTCACCGGAGTGCTTGATCGCGCCGTTCACGATGGACAGCTTGCCGAAGTAGCAGCTGTCGACGTGGTTGCGCTGGGGGCCGTAGGCGATGACGGACGCGTCCAGGTCGATGTCCTTGCCGCGGTACGCGGGCTCCCAGCCGAGGCCCATCTTGACCGCCGAGAGCAGCGGGCGGCCGCCCTTGACGAGGGAGACGGTCTGGTTCTTCTGGAGGCTGACGCGGCCCTTGTCCAGGTTGATCTTCCCGGCGCCGGGGGCCGGCGGGGGCGGAGTCCGGGGCATCGGCGGGGCCGGCGGGGTGACCGGTGCCTGTGCCGTGGGCGTCGGGGGAGCCACCGGCTGGGCCGGTGCCGCGGGCGCCGCCGGTTCCTCCACCGTCACGCCGAAGTCGGTGGCGATGCCGGCCAGGCCGTTGGCGTACCCCTGGCCCACCGCCCGGGCCTTCCACGCGCCGTTGCGCAGATAGATCTCCACGACCACCAGTGCCGTCTCGGTGCCGAGCTGCGGGGGCGTGAAGGTGGCGAGGACGCTGTTGTCGTCCGCGTTGCGGAGGGTGGCCGTCGGTTCGATGCCCTGGAACGTCTGGCCCGCGGCGTCCGGGCTCGCGGTGACGACGATCTTCTCGATGCCGGGCGGGACCGCGGCCGTGTCGACGGTGATCGCGTCGGGCGACGTACCGCCGCCGGAGCGGTACGTCACACCCGGGCCGACGGGTTGGTTGTAGAAGATGAAGTCGTCGTCGGAGCGCACCTTGCCGTCGGCGGTGAGCAGCAGGCCCGATACGTCGAGCCGCACCGGTGCGGCGACGTCCACCGTCACGCGCACGGTGGGAAGAGGGATGTTCGAGCCGGGGGTCATAGCTGTCATGCCCCGTGAACGAACGAGACCACTTTGCCGTTCCCTTACCGAGCCCGAACGGCCCTGCCCGCCCCCCGCCGTGCGCGGCGGCGCCGTCAGCCGGCTCCGAGGGCCGTGGCCAGCTGTACCGCGGCGGTGCCGGCGGCAGCCGCGCCGCCCACCGAACCCGTGATCCGGTCCAGCAGATCGAGGATCCGGCCCCGGTCCGCCCGGCCGGCCGCCAGCTCGGCGTCGACGTCGGAGGCCTCGGCGGCGAGTGTCCTTCCCGCCTCGGTGGTCTCGTCCGCGGCCGGGGACGCGGCCAGCAGTTCCTGGAGGAGCGAGCGCAGCTGCTGGAGGTCCGAGCCGTGGTGGTTGATCACTCCGCCCGGACCGAGGATGCTGTTGCTGACGCTGCCGATCCGATAGCTGAACGAGTCGGCCGGCCGGGGCGGCCGCGACGCGGGGTCAGTCGGTGTGGCCGGGAGGCTGTTCGGTTCCCGGTCCTGTGGGTCGCTGGTGCTTGGGTTGTCCTGACTCGTCATTGATCACCTTTCCGTTCGGACCGAGGTTGGACTTCTCGACCCGGTGGATCTGATAGGTGGTGTTGTTGAAGATCTGGTCGCGGCGGGTGCGGAACTCCGACGTGTCGACCTGCCGCTCGGTGAGGAACTTCTCCAGGCAGTCGATCACGCTGCGCTGCATCCGCTGCAGGCAGTCCTGGGCGTCGTTCGCCTCGAAGTAGCTGGCCAGGAGGGGCCGCGCGGCCCACTCCCGCAGGCTGGTCTCGGCGCCGAAGTCGTGGATCCGGCGTCCCAGGGCGGCGCTGCGCTCGATCTCGTCGGTCTGCTCCTTCCACACCCCCTCGCTCCTGGCCCGGCCCGTCCTCGGTTCCCGGGCGTCGCCGTCCGCGCCGTCGTCGGTGCCGGAGGTGTCCTGCCGGGGCTCCCAGGAGCCGCGGGTGAGATAGCGCTCGAGGAGTTGGTCGGCGATCTGGTCGCAGGCGGATTCCGGGGAGCTGCCGGGACGGGGATCGAGATGGGCGTCGAAGTGGTCCTGGAAGGGGTCGTCGAGCTGTACGCGCCAGGGGTCCAGGTCGGCCAGCACATAGGCGGCGATCTCCAGGGAGAGCATGTTGCCCTCGCGGGAGACACGGACGAACATCGACACGACCAGCCGTCCGCCGTCGAACCGTCGCTGCAGGCACACGTACGTGCGGGCCCGCCCGGTCGGGCGGTCGACGCCCGCTTCGAGCCACTGGGGCGACACCCGGCACGGCGGCGGCTCCTCGCGGTTCTCCCACGGGCCGCGCGCCGTGGCGGCGATCACGTCCCCCCGGATGTGCAGACGCTGCCCGACGATCACCGAGTCCAGGCCCCGGGACGGTAGCTCCGCCACCAACCGGTCGTGGACGTCGTGGGCGGCGAAGGGCAGTGGTTCCACCTCGCGCGAGGTACCCCGGCTGATGTCGACGGGTGCCATCACCACGTGCTCGACGGGAAAGCCGCTGCCGATGAACGGGGTCGCGGAACGCGCGGAGAAGACGACCAGGTTGGCGTTCTGGATCTCCTCGATGCGCTTCTCGTCCGCCGCGTCCTGCTCCGGCGCGCAGGTCAGCGGTGCGATGTCGGGCCGCCGCAGCTTTGTCGCCGTCGCGAGGGTGTCCCGTACCGTGGCGCGCACGACCCTGCCCCCGTGGACGACCGCCGCCGCGCCGGCGACGACGGCCGCGGCGCACGACCAGAGCCACTGCGGCGAGAGGTACAGCGGCGCCGTGACACCGAACACGGCCACCGCGAGCGACAGCCCCAGCACCACCCGCACCACGTCCAGGGCCCGTGCCGCGTCCCGCCGGCGATCGCGCGCGAGACACGCGTGGCGCCATACGGCGACCATGTCGACCCCGAACGAGGGGCACCCGGCCTCGAGACCGGCCGGCAGCGTGTTCTCGCAGACCTCGTCCCGGAACTTCTGGTTGAGATGGACGGCGAGGCACAGGGCCCGGGTGGCCGAGTCCTCCGCCGCCTCCGGCAGGCACAGCTCCTCGTCGGAGACCCCGGCCGATCCCGCCCCCTGTCCGGAGGCTTCCTTCTGAAACGCCACACCCGCTCCCTTCGGTCGCGAGTACGTTCGTCATATGAGCGCAGTCGAACTTCCCACCGCGGATTCGGCCCAAGCCGGACGACCGGAACTGGTCGATATCCGCTGGAAGGGAGCGTCACACGCCCACAGAAGGACGGTGTGCTGACAGGTCGTCGGCTGTTTCAGACCCTGACGACCTGTGGTCCCAGCAGGGAGTAGCGGTGGGCCTCCGCTGCCGGCAGCAGTGTGCTCGTCACGATCGTCTCCAGGGCGCCGACATCGGCGAACCGGCAGAAGCTGACCGCCCCGAACTTGGTGTGCACGCCCGCGAAGACCACCCGTCGTGCCGCCCTCATGGCCTGCGCCTTGACCTCTCCGACGGCCGGGTCGGGTGTGGTCAGCCCGTGTTCGCGGGAGATGCCGTTGGCGCCGATGTAGGCGAGGTCGACGACGAAGCCGGCCAGCATCTTCGTCGTCCAGTGGTCGACGGTCGCGAGGGTGCCGGGCCGGACCCGGCCGCCGAGGAGCAGTACGGAGGTGTTCGCGGCCTCGGCGAGCGTGCCCGCGACCGGCAGGGACGCGGTGACCACGGTCAGTGGCCGGTCCCCGGGCAGGGCCTCGGCGATGAGCTGCGGGGTGAAGCCCTCGTCGACGAAGACCGTCTCGGCGTCCCCGAGCAGCCCGGCCGCGGCGGCCGCGATCCTGCGCTTCTCGGGCACACGGCTGGTGGCGCGGAAGGCGAGCGTCGTCTCGAAACCGGGGCTCTCGACGGGGTAGGCGCCGCCGTGGGTGCGGCGCACCAGGCCGTGGTCCTCCAGGGCGCGCAGATCCCGCCGTACGGTCTCCTTGGCCACGCCCAGTTCGGTGGCGAGCGCGGCGACGTCGACCGAGCCGGCGGCACGGGCGGCGCGCACGATCTCCCGCTGGCGGTCTTCCGCGGTGCCGCTCATGGTGTCACCCGCCTTCCTGCGCCGTGCTGCCCGTTCGGGCGCCATGGAGGAAGTTCTACAGCGGGTGGGTGCCGGTGAACAGGTCCGTTGCGGGGGTGATGGTGCCGGAGCATGCCCGTTCGGGCGGGGTGCCCCTGGAGTGGCGCTGCCGCGCCACATCGGGCCTGCCCGAATGTCAGTACGGCCAGATCGGCGGGTCGCTCACGAAGTGGCCGCCCAGGTACGCGTGCGCGATGTTCTCCGGGTCCAGCTCGCCCTGCTCGGCGATCAGCTTCTCGGCGTACGGCTCGGAGTCGTCCTGCGGCTCGTAGCCCAGCGCCCGTGCGGAGGTGAGGTCCCACCACAGGCGGGTGTTGGCGGAGGAACCGTAGACGATCGTGTGGCCGACGTTCTCGGCGGTCAGGGCCGCGTGGAAGAGGCGGGCGCCGTCGGCCGGGCTCATCCACACCGACAGCATGCGCACGCCGGTGGGCTCGGCGAAGCAGGAGCCGATGCGCACCGACACGGTCTCCAGGCCGTGCCTGTCCCAGTAGAGCTGGGCGAGGTCCTCGCCGAAGGACTTGGACAGGCCGTAGAAGGTGTCCGGGCGGTGCGGGGTGTCGACCGGGATCAGGGGGTCGTCGCCCCGCGGGCGGGGGGTGAAACCGACGGCGTGGTTGGAGGAGGCGAAGACGATCCGCCCGACGCCCTCCTCGCGGGCGGCCTCGTACAGGTTGTAGGTCCCCTCGATGTTCGCCTTGAGGATCTTCTCGAAGGGGGCTTCCAGGGAGATGCCCGCGAGGTGGATGATCGCGTCGACGCCCCGGACGGCCTCCCGCAGGGCTGCCCGGTCGGCGAGGTCGGCGACGATCGCGTCCGGCTCGCCCTCGATCGGGCGCAGGTCCAGGAGGCGCAGCTCGTAGCCGTGGGCGGGGAGCAGGTCCCGCATCAGGGTGCCGAGACCGCCGGCGGCGCCGGTGAGCAGGACGGTGCGGGGCGCTGGCATCCTCGGTTCTCCTTGAGTCGCAGGCTGCATGAGGGCACGGCATTCACATTCGTGGACAAGTTAAGGATCACTGCCCCGCACGGTCAAGGGTGGCGCGAGCTATGTTCATAAACATAAACTCCAATCAGAAGCGTGCACATCTCGGCACTACTCCCAGGGAGAGCCCGTGACGCCTGCCGACCTGGCCACTCGACTCGGCATCCCCAGCGGACCGCTGTTCTTCCCCGTCACGGCCTACGGCCCCGACGGCGCCGTCGACCTCGACGTCTACCGCGCGCATGTGCGCCGGGGAGTGGAGGCAGGCGCGGCGGCCGTCTTCGCCTGCTGCGGCACGGGGGAGTTCCACGCGCTCACCCCGGAGGAGTTCGAGGCCTGCGTCCGGGCGGCCGTCGAGGAGACCGGCGGACGGGTGCCGGTCGTCGCGGGCGCCGGGTACGGGACCGCCCTCGCCGTGCGCTACGCGAGGCTCGCCGAGGCCGCCGGCGCCGACGGGCTGCTCGCCCTGCCCCCCTACCTCGTCGCCGCCGCCCAGGAGGGCCTGCTGCGGCACTACCGGGAGGTCGCGGCCGCCACGGCGCTCCCCGTGATCGTCTACCAGCGCGACAACGCCGTCTTCACCCCGCAGACCGTCGTCGAACTCGCCCGCACCGACGGGATCATCGGCCTCAAGGACGGCCTCGGCGACCTCGACCTGATGCAGCGGATCGTCAGCGCCGTCCGCACCGAGGTCCCCGGCGACTTCCTCTACTTCAACGGCCTGCCGACCGCCGAGCAGACCCAGCTCGCCTACCGCGCCCTCGGCGTCACCCTCTACTCCTCCGCCGTGTTCTGCTTCGCCCCCGAGATCGCCCTCGCCTTCCACCGCGCGCTCACCACCGGCGACAGGACGACCGTCCACCGCCTGCTCGACGGCTTCTACCGCCCCTTCGTCGAGCTGCGCGCCCAGGGCCGCGGCTACGCCGTCTCCCTCGTCAAGGCGGGCGTCCGGCTGCGCGGCCTCGACGTGGGCGAAGTCCGCCCGCCGCTGCACGAGCCGAGCGAGGATCATCTCAAGCGGCTCGCCCAGGTGATCGAGCGCGGACACGCGCTCCTGGAGGAGGACACCACCAAGTGAAGGCGTCAACGTTCGTCTACCCCTGGGACGTCAACGGCGACCCGGCGGCCCCGGCCCGCATCGCCTCCCTCGGCGTGGAGCAGGTGACCCTGGCCGCCGCCTACCACTCCACCCGCGCCCTCACCCCCCGCCACCCGCGCCACCGCATCGTCACCGCCGAGCACGCGGCCGTGCTGTACCCGGCGGACGCCCGCTGGGAGGGCCGGGAACTGCGCCCGTACGCGGCCGGCGACTGGGCCCCCGGCGACGCCTACGGAGAGGCCGCCGAGGCCCTCGCGGCCGCCGGCCTGGAGGTGCACACCTGGGTGGTCCTCGCCCACAACTCCCGCCTGGGCGCCGAGCACCCGGACACCTCCGTCGTCAACGCCTACGGCGACCGCTACCCCTGGGCGCCCTGCATCGCCCAGCCCGCCACACGCGCGTACCTCGTCGACCTCGCCGCCGAGGCCGCCGTACGCCCCGGAGCGCACGGCACCGAACTGGAGTCCCTCGGCTGGTACGGCCTGCAGCATCTGCACGCCCACGACAAGACCGCCGGGGTCGGCCTCGGCGACGCGGGCCAGTACCTGATGGCGCTCTGCTTCTGCCCCGCCTGCCGGGCCGGCTACGGCGCACAGGGCCTGGACGCCGACGCCCTCGCCGCCGCCGTACGGGAGGCGCTGGAGCCGCTGTGGCAGGGGGCGCCGGACGACGGAGGCTGGGCGGGCGTGGAGAAGCTGCTGGGGGAGGAGACGGCCGCGGCCACGCGCGCGTGGCGCGACGACACCGCCCGCACCCTCCAGGAGACGGCCGTCGCCGCCGTCCGCGCCGCGGCCCCCGACGGCTTCCAGGTGCTGCTGCACGCCGACCCCGTGACCCATCACGTCGGCGCCAACGCGGGGGTCGACCCGGCGCACATCCTGTCCGTCGCGGACGGCGTCGTGGTGCCCTGCGCGGGCGGACCGGCCCTGCTGGCCCCCTTCGCCGAGCAGGGCCGGGCGGACGCGGTGATCGCCGCCAACTTCGGCGTCGTCTCCGGCATGGGCGGCAGCCCGGACACGCTCGCGGCCGACGCGGCACGCGCGCGGGAACTCGGGGCGACGGAGATCCGGCTGTATCACGCGGGCCTGGCCTCCGACGCGGACCTGGCGGCCGTACGGGAGGCACTGGCGGCCCGCTGAACCGCGCGGGACGCGACCGCGCGCGACGAGTCGGCCGGCGTGCGATGAGTTCTCGTGTCCCGGGCGGTCCACCCTGCATGACTGACATCACGACGACCACTCTCGACCTGGGCCCCCAGACCAGGATCGTCGCGCGCCTCGCGGCGGCCGTCCGCGACGATCAGCTCGCGGACGGCACGCCCTGCCCGGATTACGCCGTCCACCACATGCTCGGGCATCTGACCCACCTCTCCGCCGCCTTCCGGGACGCCGCACGCAAGGACCTGGGGCCCACCACCGACACCCCGCCCACCTCCGCCACACCGGACATCGGGCCCGACTGGCGCACCGAGCTGCCCAGGGTCCTCGACGAGCTCGCCGAGGCCTGGCGGGACCCTGCCGCCTGGACCGGCATGACCCGTGCGGGCGGCGTCGACCTGCCCGGCGCGATCGCCGGTGCCGTCGCCACCGACGAACTGGTGATCCACGGCTGGGACCTGGCGCGGGCCACCGGGCAGGCGTACACCCCCGACCCGGCCGCCCTGCGGGCGTCGTACGACTTCCTGCTCGCGGCCGCCGAGCAGGGGGATCGGGGCGGCGGGATCTTCGGCCCCGTCGTGCCCGTCCCGGAGGGCGCCCCGTTGCTCGACCGGGCGATCGGGCTGAGCGGGCGGGACCCGAAGCAGGGCCCGCCGACCGGGGCGTGATCGCCGGGCCGGGCGGGCCAGGAGTC
Organism: Streptomyces sp. NPDC096132; assembly: GCF_044763345.1. Classification (NCBI taxonomy): domain Bacteria; kingdom Bacillati; phylum Actinomycetota; class Actinomycetes; order Kitasatosporales; family Streptomycetaceae; genus Streptomyces; species Streptomyces sp. NPDC096132. The sequence continues at coordinate 150,213 of NZ_JBIWGA010000002.1, read as the reverse complement.
GTACGTCACGCCCCGCGCCCGGCGTAGACAAACGCAAACGGGACCCCTGTCGCCGGGTGGATCCGTACGCTCCCCACCATGCCCCTGAGTCTCACCGTCCTCGGCACCGCCTCCCCGTACCCCCGGCCGGGCCGCCCCTGTTCCGGCTACCTGCTGCGCGGGGCGGGCGCGGAGGTGTGGGTGGACGCGGGGCCCGGATCCTTCGCCGAATTGCAGCGGCACACGGATCCCGACCGGCTCACCGCGATCTGGATCTCCCACCTCCACGCCGACCACAGCGCCGACCTCCTCGCCGCGTCCTACGCGATGGCCTTCGGCGGGCTCACCCCGCCGGCCCCGATCCCGGTGTACGCGCCCATGGACTGCGCGCTGCGGCTGGCCGGCTTCTTCGGGCGGGCGGACATCCGGTTCCTGAGCGGGGTCTTCGACTTCCGCCCGCTGTACGACCGCCACACCGTACGGCACTGGAACCTGCGGCTCACCACGCGCGCGGTGCTCCACGACACCGAGGCGTACGCGCTGCGCGTCGAGTGCCAGGGGAGCGTGTTCGCGTACTCCGGGGACACCGGGCCGTGCGACGCGCTCACCGAACTCGCCTCCGGCGCGGACCTGTTCCTGTGCGAGGCCGACATCGACGAGCATCGCAAAGGCGAACAGGTGCATCTGACGCCCGAGGACGCCGGTGAGGCGGCCCGCAAGGCCGGTGTGCGGGAGCTGTTCGTCACCCATGTCGGCCCCGGTCTCACCCGCGAGGACGCGACCGCCCGGGCGGCGGCGGCCTTCGGCGGACCGACCCGGACCGCTCGCGAAGGCGAAACCATCCCCCTCTGATCTCTCTCTCAATCTTCTTCCGGTCTTCTTCTGCCTTCTTCTGTCGGAAGCATTGACGAAACACGGCGCCCCTCCTACCTTCAACGCGTCGTACTTCGTACGTCATATATGAGACGCGATATGTGAGATCAGAGAGGCCCGCATGACCTCTGTGCCCACGCCGATCCCCTCCCGCACGCAGTACGTGCTGGAGGAGATCAAACGCCGCATCCTCACCGGGCAGCTGACGCCCGGTCAGGCCCTGGTCGAGACCGAGCTCGCCGCACAGTTCGGGGTGTCCAAGACCCCGGTGCGCGAGGCGCTCAAGACCCTGGCCGGCACCGGACTGGTCGTCATGAGCCAGTACAAGGGCGTCACGGTGCGCATGGTGGACGCGGACATGGCGCGCGAGGTCTACGACGTACGGCTGCTGCTCGAACCGGAGGCGCTCAAGCGGGCGGTGCGCCGGGGCGCCTCCCTGGACGCGGCACGCGATGCGCTGACCAGGGCCGACGAGGCGACCGACACCGCCGAACGCTCCCTGGCCAACCGGGAGTTCCATCGCGCCCTGTATCTGCCGTGCGGCAATCCGCTGCTCGGCCGGATGCTCGACGAGGTCCGCGACCAGGCCGCCCTCGTCTCCGCCGTCGCCTGGGCCGCCTCGCCCTCCTGGGAGCGGGAGGCCGGTGAGCACCAGGAGATCCTGCGGCTCGCCCTCGACGGTGACGCCGACGGCGCGGCCCGCGCCCTGTACGCCCACATCGCGTCGTTCGTCGAGCGAGCGTTCCCCGAGGCAGCGAACCAGGAAGGTCAGGAATGAGCAGCGTGGCGTTCGAGGACCAGCGAGCGGCGCTGGCCGACGTGGTGGCGATCCCGGTGACCCCGTTCGCCGAGGACGGCTCCGTCGACCGGGCCGCCCACCGGGCCCTGCTGCGCCGTCTGCTCGACGGCGGGATCACCACCCTCACCCCGAACGGCAACACCGGCGAGTTCTACGCCCTCACGCCCGAGGAGCGGCGGCTCGTCACGGAACTGACCATCGACGAGGCGGGGGAGCGCTCGGCCATCCTCGTCGGTGTCGGTCACGACGTCCCCACCGCCGTCGCCTCCGCACGGCACGCCCGTGAGCTGGGCGCCCAGATGGTGATGGTCCACCAGCCCGTCCACCCCTACGTGTCGCAGCGCGGCTGGGTCGACTACCACCGGGCCATCGCCGAGGCCGTGCCCGAGCTGGGCGTCGTCCCGTACATCCGCAACGCGCAGCTGCACGGCGAGCGTCTCGCCGAACTCGCCGACGCCTGCCCGAACGTGATCGGCGTGAAGTACGCCGTCCCGGACGCGGCCCGCTTCGCCGCCTTCGCCCGGGACGCGGGCCTGGAGCGCTTCGTCTGGGTGGCCGGCCTCGCCGAGCCGTACGCCCCCTCCTACTTCTCCGCGGGCGCCACCGGCTTCACCTCAGGACTCGTGAACGTCGCCCCGGCCGTTTCGCTGAACATGATCGAAGCGCTTCGATCAGGAGACTATCCGGCGGCGATGAAGGTCTGGGAGCAGATCCGCCGCTTCGAGGAGCTGCGCGCCGCCAACGGCTCCGCCAACAATGTCGTCGTCGTCAAGGAGGCCCTTGCCTCCCTTGGGCTGTGCCGCCGTGACGTCCGTCCGCCGAGCCGCTCGCTGCCCGAGAGCGAGCGCGCCGAGGTCGCCGCCATCGCCGCGGGGTGGTCCATATGAAGCGCTTCGACGATCATGCCGAGGACCGCTCCGAGCGCCGCCGGAAGCGCCCGGAGGAACTCAGAAGCCACCAGTGGTACGGCACCGACGGCCTGCGCTCCTTCAGCCACCGCGCCCGCACCCGTCAGCTCGGCTACCTCCCCGAGGAGCACCTCGGCAAGCCCGTCATCGCCATCCTCAACACCTGGTCGGACATCAACCCCTGTCATGTGCACCTCCGTGACCGGGCCCAGGCGGTCAAGCGGGGCGTGTGGCAGGCGGGCGGTTTCCCGCTGGAGTTCCCGGTCTCCACGCTCAGCGAGACCTTCCAGAAGCCGACCCCCATGCTCTACCGCAACCTGCTCGCGATGGAGACCGAGGAGCTGCTGCGCTCCTACCCGGTCGACGGGGCCGTCCTGATGGGCGGCTGCGACAAGACCACCCCCGCGCTGCTCATGGGCGCGGCCAGCGTCGACCTGCCCACCGTCTTCGTGCCCGCCGGGCCCATGCTGCCGGGCCACTGGCGCAATGAGGTCCTCGGCTCCGGCACCGACATGTGGAAGTACTGGGACGACAAACGGGCCGGCCTCATCGGCGACTGTGAGATGGCCGAGCTGGAGAACGGCCTCGCGCGCTCGCCGGGCCACTGCATGACGATGGGCACGGCGTCCACGCTGACGGCCGCCGCCGAGGCGCTCGGCGTGACGGTCCCGGGCGCGTCCAGCATCCCCGCCGTGGACTCCGGGCACGACCGGATGGCGGCCAGGGCGGGCCTGAGCATCGTCGAACTGGTCCACAGGGACCGCAGGCTCTCCGCCCTCCTCACCCGCGACGCCTTCGAGGACGCCGTGACGACCGTCCTCGGCCTCGGCGGCTCCACCAACGCGGTCATCCACCTCGTCGCCATGGCCGGCCGCGCCGGCATCCGCCTCACCCTCGACGACTTCGACCGCATCGCCCGCACGGTCCCGGTCCTCGCGAACGTCCGCCCCGGCGGCCAGAAGTACCTCATGGAGGACTTCCACTTCGCCGGCGGCCTGCCCGGCTTCCTCTCCCGGATCCCGGACCTGCTCCACCTGGACCGGCCGACCGTCTCCCACGACTCGATGCGCGAGCAGCTCGCCGGCGCCCAGGTCCACCACGACGACGTCATCAGGCCCCGGGACAACCCGGTCGCGAGCGAGGGCGGGGTCGCCGTACTGCGCGGCAACCTCTGCCCCGACGGCGCCGTCATCAAGCACATCGCCGCCGAGCCGCACCTGCTCAAGCACACCGGTCCCGCGGTCGTCTTCGACGACTACAGGACCATGCAGCGCACCATCAACGACCCGGAGCTGGGCATCACCGCCGACAGTGTGCTGGTGCTGCGGAACTCCGGCCCCAAGGGCGGCCCGGGCATGCCCGAGTACGGCATGCTGCCCATCCCCGACCACCTGCTCAAGCAGGGCGTGCGGGACATGGTCCGGATCTCCGACGCCCGGATGAGCGGCACCAGCTACGGCGCGTGCGTGCTGCACGTGGCGCCCGAGTCGTACGTCGGCGGACCGCTCGCGCTGGTCCGCACCGGTGACCCGATCACCCTCGACGTCGAGGCCCGCACCCTCCAGCTCCACGTGGACGACGAGGAGCTGGAGCGGCGCAGGGCGGCCTGGACACCGCCGCCCACCCGCTACGAGCGCGGCTACGGCGCGCTCTACAACGAGCAGATCACCCAGGCCGACACCGGCTGCGACTTCGAGTTCCTGGCCCGGCCGGGCAAGGTCGCGGACCCGTACGCGGGCTGAACCCCGTACCGCCACCGCACCATCCCGGGCACGGCCAAGAACGCACCACGCACGACGAGAAAGCGCTTCCTGAACGAGCACGACGCACGCACGACGTACCGAGAACGGAGAACAGTCATGGCCCAAGCCGCAGCCGTGGCGAAACCGCCCGCGCCACCCCGGCGGCGCCGTGCCTCCGCCACGCCCCGCAGGCTCCCGTACCTGCTGATCGCGCCGGCGGCCCTGCTGATGCTGGGCTTCATCGCCTACCCGGTGATCAGCGTCTTCTACTACAGCCTGCAGAACTACAACCCCACCAAGCCGTGGCGCAACGGCTACGCGGGCTTCGACAACTTCGTCCACGCCTTCACCGACGATCCGCAGTTCTGGGACACGCTGACCTTCAGCGCCAAGTGGGTCTTCGTCGAGGTCGGGCTGCAACTGCTGTTCGGTCTGGCGCTGGCGCTGATCGTCAACCAGACCTTCGTGGGACGGGCGCTGGGCCGCGCCCTCGTCTTCTCCCCGTGGGCCGTCTCCGGCGTGCTGACCTCCGCGATCTGGGTGCTGCTCTACAACTCCCAGACGGGCATCACCCGTTACCTCGCCGACATGGGCATCGGCACCTACGGCACCAGCTGGCTGTCGGACACCTCCACCGTCTTCCCGGCGGCGATCGTCGCCGACCTGTGGCGCGGCGTCCCCTTCTTCGCCATCCTCATCCTCGCCGACCTCCAGTCCGTCTCGAAGGACCTGTACGAGGCCGCCGAGGTCGACGGGGCGAGCCGCGTCAAGCAGTTCTGGCACATCACCCTGCCCCATCTGAAGGACGCCATCGTCCTGTCCACGCTGCTGCGCGCGGTGTGGGAGTTCAACAACGTCGACCTGCTCTACACGCTGACCAACGGCGGTCCGGCGGGGGAGACCACCACCCTCCCGCTGTACATCGCCAACACCTCCGTCGACGCCCACAACTTCGGCTACGCGTCCGCCCTCACCACGGTCGCGTTCGTGATCCTGCTCTTCTGCTCGATGGTCTATCTGCGGCTCAGCAAGTTCGGAGGTGAAGGCAAGTGATCACCAAGGAGGCCACCGAGGTCGCCCCCGCCCCCGCGCCCGTGCCCCCCGCCGCCGACCGGCGGCCGGGCAGGAAGCACCGCGCCTGGGACGAGGTCCCCCGCTGGCAGATCTACGTCCCCCTGTCGATCTACCTGCTCTTCACCCTGATCCCGTTCTACTGGATCCTGCTCTTCGCGCTCCGCCCGGCCGGCTCGACCTCGCTCGTGCCCTGGCCGATGACCTTCGACCACTTCGAGAAGGTCTGGAACGAGCGGGACTTCGGGATCTACTTCCAGAACAGCGTGCTCACCGGCGTCGCGACGCTGCTGCTCACCACCCTCGTCGCCCTCACCGGCGGCTACGCCCTCGCCCGCTTCGACTTCAAGATCAAGCGCGCGTTCATGCTGGCCCTGCTGTGCACCCAGTTCGTCCCGGGCGCGCTGCTCCTGGTCCCGCTCTTCCAGATCTTCGCCGAACTGAAGATGATCAACTCGCTCGGCAGCGTCATCATCGCCGAGACGGTCTTCCAGCTGCCCCTGTCGATGATCCTGATCAGCGGCTTCATCCGGAACGTGCCCTACTCCCTGGAGGAGGCCGCCTGGGTCGACGGCTGCAACCGGCTGACCGCCTTCCGGATCGTCGTCCTGCCCCTGCTGCGGCCCGGGCTGATCGCCGTCGGCTCCTTCGCCTTCGTGCACGCCTGGAACCACTTCCTGTTCGCCCTGATGTTCCTCTCCGACCAGTCCAAGCAGACCATCCCGGTCGGCCTCAACACCCTGATGAGCGCGGACAGCGTCGACCTCGGGGCCCTGGCCGCCGGCGGCATCATCGCCGCCGTTCCCGTGGTGATCGTGTTCGCCTTCATCCAGAAGTGGCTGATCACCGGGTTCAGCGCGGGGGCGGTGAAGGGATGAGACTCCGTCAGGTCACCGTCGTGGGACTGCTGGTGGGAGCCTTCTGCGTCCCCGCCCACGCCGAGGCCCGGGACATCGGCCGCGACACCCTCGCCGCCGACGACGGCTGGGCCGCGTACGGCACCGGCACCACCGGAGGCGCGGCCGCCGACGACGACCACGTGTACACGGTCACCAACCGCGCCGAACTCGTCCGCGCCCTCGACAACGGCAGCGCCACCCCCAAGATCATCAAGATCGCGGGGACCGTCGACGCCAACACCGACGACGACGGCGACCACCTGGACTGCGCCGACTACGCCACCGACGGCTACGACCTGAAGAAGTACCTCGCCGCCTACGACCCCCGCACCTGGGGCTCCGCCAGGCCCAGCGGCCCCCAGGAGGAGGCCCGCCAGGCGTCGGCGGCGCAGCAGGCCGAGCGGGTCGTGCTGACCGTTGGCTCCAACACCACCATCGTCGGCCTGGGCAAGGGCGCCGTCCTCAAGGGCGGCAGCCTCCAGGTCAGGAACGCGGACAACGTCATCCTCCGCAACCTCGACCTGCGCGACGCCTACGACTGCTTCCCCGTCTGGCAGCCCAACACCGGCGGCCTCGGCGACTGGAAGACGGCGTACGACAACGTCTGGCTGACCGGCGCGACCCACGTCTGGGTCGACCAGGTCACGGCGAGCGTAATGCGAACGTCTGATCGGCATTTCATCCTTCAGGGGGGATGGGCAGGGCATTTCGTCCTTGGCGCTCCCAAGGAGCAGGCTCCCGGGGCTAGCATCGGCTTGTCTCACCACAGAGATGGTGGATCTACCGCCGGGCGGGCGGAAAGTGACGCCTGTGGAGGCCCATGTAAGACCGATCTCCGCGGAGACTGGCCAGGGCCTGCGAAGCAGGAACCCATGGTGGTGCCGCATAGCGGTACGGACCGAAATCTTCAGCCCCAGGGCTGGGGAGGTCGTCAATCGCTCGGCGTGTCGACCGAGCGGGCGTTCTACGCCGAGGGCTGCATCTTGGCCAAGCCCTCGCGCGTAGAGGTCGCCGACCTGGTCAAGAGCTGGAACGGCACCGCCCTGCACCAGAGCGGCACCCTCTTCAACGGCTGGCCCGTGGACCTGCTGGCGATCCACAACGCCTACAACTCCGGCAGCGAGCGCGATCTCACCGCGGACGTCGGCTGGACGCCTACCCTGCACGGAAAGATCGACAGCGCCGCAGTGGCCGACCGCGAGGTGGCCCGCGGCGCGGGCGCAGGGAGGATCCCATGAGCACCGTAGACATCGTCCTGGCGGGCGCACGTGGCCACGGCCGCTGGCACCTGGACAACATCCGCCGGCTCCAGGACAAGGGCATCGTCCGGCTCGCGGGCATCTGCGAGCTGACCCCGCTCACCCCGGACGAGATCCCCGAGGGCCTCGGCACACCGGAGCAGTCCGCCGACTTCGGCGCCCTCCTGGACTCCACCGGGGCGCGCATCGCGGTGATCTGCACGCCCATCCCGACCCACACGGACCTGGCGCTCCAGGCCGCGGCCAGGGGCGTGCACCTCCTCCTGGAGAAGCCGCCCGCCCCCTCCTGGGCCGAGTTCCGCCGGATGGCCGACGGGGTCGCCGAGGCGGGCGTGGTCTGCCAGATCGGCTTCCAGTCGCTGGGCTCGCACGCCGTGCCCGCGATCCGCGAGCTGGTCGCCGACGGGGTGATCGGCGAGATCGCCGGGGTCGGCGGCGCCGGCGCCTGGGCCCGCGCCGAGGCGTACTTCCGGCGGGCACCCTGGGCGGGCAAGCGGCGGCTGAACGGCGTCGACGTCATCGACGGCGCCCTCACCAACCCGCTCGCCCACGCCGTCGCCACCGCCCTCGCCCTGGCCGGCGCGACCCGCGCCGAGGACGTCACCGGCATCGAGACCGAACTGGCGCACGCCAACGCCATCGAGTCCGACGACACCTCCTGCGTCCGCGTCACCACCACCGGCGACCTCCCGATCGTCGTCGCCGCGACCCTGTGCGCCGAGGACCCCGACGACCCGTACGTCGTCGTCCACGGCAGCCGCGGCCGGATCACCTACTGGTACAAGCAGGACCGCGTCCTGCTCCAGCGCGCCGGCCACGGACCCGAGGAGTTCGAGTACGGCCGCACCGACCTGCTGGAGAACCTCGTCGAGCACCTCACCGACGGAACCGCACTGCTCGTCCCGCCGGCCGCGACCGAGGCCTTCATGCGGGTCGTCGAGGCGATCAGGGTCGCCCCCGACCCCGTACGGCTCCCCGACGACGCCTGGCACCTGCTGAAGGACGAGGACCGCCGGGTCGTCCCCGGCATCGACGGCCTGGTCGCGGCCGCCGCCGACACCCTCGCCCTCTACTCCGAACTGGGCGCCCCCTGGGCGCTCACGACCGCGCATCCGAAAGAGGTGAGTACCTGATGCCACAGTCCCCGGACGCACCGGTCGTATTGCGCGTCGCGGGCCGCCCGGTCGGCCGCTACGTCACCCGGCCCGAGCTGCCCGCCCGGCTCTCCCCGCGTCCCTATCTCCACCCGGTCACCACCCTGGCCGGCACGGCGGTCACCGAACTGGCCCCGGCCGACCACCTCCACCACCTCGGCGTCGGTGTAGCCGTTCCCGACGTCGAGGGGCACAACTTCTGGGGCGGCCGCACCTATGTCCGCGACCGGGGCCCGACCGAACTCGACAACCACGGCACCCAGCGGCACGGCTCCTTCCAGCTCCGCGACCCCGACGGATTCGTCGAGGAGCTGCGCTGGGTGACGGCGGCCGGGGCGGAGTTGCTGCGCGAGCGCCGTACCGTCGCGGCCACCGAACTGACCGGCACGGCCTGGGTGCTGGACTTCACCTTCTCCCTCACCAACGTCACCCCGGGCCCGCTGTCCATCGGCAGCCCGGCCACCAACGGCCGTCCCGGCGCGGCCTACGGCGGCTTCTTCTGGCGGGCCCGCAAGGAGCAGGAACCCCCGCAGGTCTTCACCGTCGACCGCGAGGGCGAAGAGGCGGTCCACGGCAGCCGCGCCGACTGGGTCGCTCTGACGGGATGGGGGTCCCCCCGCTCGAGCGAAGCCGAGAGCGGGGGAACATGGACACTGGCCTTCGCCGGGGCCACCGAAGAGACCCGCCAGGACCCGTGGTTCGTGCGCGCCGGGGAGTATCCGGGCGTCGGCTCCTCACTGGCGTCCGGGGAGCGGCTGCCGGTCCCGCCCGGCGAGACCGTCGTACGGCGGATCGTGACCGTGGTGGCCGACGGGCGTCTCCCCCGGCTCGAGGTGGCGGCCCTGGTCCGCAAGGCGGTGAGCCAGTGACGTACGAGACCCACGGTACGTACGAGACGTACACGAACCCGGTCCTGAACGCCGACTGGTCCGACCCGGACGTCGTGTGCGTCGGCGACGACTTCTACCTCACCGCCTCCAGCTTCGGCCGCGCCCCCGGCCTGCCGCTGCTGCACTCGCGGGACCTGGTCAACTGGACCCTGGTCGGTCATGCCCTCGAACACCTGGAACCGGCGGAGGAGTTCGCCGGACCCCGCCACGACTGCGGGGTCTGGGCCCCGTCGCTGCGCCACCACGACGACCGCTTCTGGATCTTCTGGGGCGACCCCGACCAGGGCGTCTTCCAGGTCAACGCCCCGGAGATCAGGGGCCCCTGGACCCGTCCGCACCTGGTGAAGGAGGGCCGGGGACTCATCGACCCCTGCCCGCTGTGGGACGACGAGACCGGCGAGGCATACCTCGTCCACGCCTGGGCGAAGTCCCGGTCGGGCGTCAAGAACCGGCTCACGGGCCACCGGATGCACCCCGACGGCACCTCCCTCCTCGACGAGGGCAAGCTGATCGTCGACGGGGACCGCATCCCCGGCTGGTTCACCCTCGAAGGACCGAAGCTCTACAAGCACGACGGCTGGTTCTGGATCCTCGCGCCCGCCGGAGGAGTGGAGACCGGCTGGCAGGGCGCCTTCCGCGCCCGGGACTTCTTCGGCCCGTACGAGGAGAAGATCGTCCTGGAGCAGAAGGACACCGAGGTCAACGGCCCCCACCAGGGCGGCTGGGTGCGCACCCCGGCCGGCGAGGACTGGTTCCTGCACTTCCAGCAGCGCGGTGCCTACGGCCGGGTCGTCCACCTCCAGCCGATGAGCTGGGGTCCGGACGGCTGGCCGGTGCTCGGTGACGAGGGCGCCCCCGTCGCCGTACACCGGCGGCCGGACCTGCCCGTGCAGCCGCCTGCCGCGCCCGCCACCGACGACGACTTCCCCGGCGGACGCTTCGGCCGCCAGTGGCAGTGGACGGCCAACCCCCAGGCCGGCTGGGCCACCCAGCACTCCGCCGACGGCCTGCGCCTGACCTGCGTACGGACGGCGGACGCGCACGACCTGCGCACTCTGCCGAACATCCTCACCCAGCGCCTCCCGGGAGTCCCGTCCGCCGTGGAGGTGGAGCTGGAACTGCACGGCGAGGAGCCCGGCGCCCGCGCCGGACTCGCGGTCCTCGGCGACGCGTTCGGCTGGATCGGCCTGCAGCGCGGCACCGACGGATCGGTCCACCTCGTGCACCGCTTCGCCGAAGCCGTCGCCATGGGGGCACCTCCCACGCCTTTCGGGCAGTGGGGGAACGAACGGGACGCCGACCACCCGCGGCTCGCCCCCGAGGGCCGGGCGCGCCTGCGGATCGAGATCGGCACGGGCGCACGCTGCCGTTTCGCGTACGACGTCGGCGAGGGCCTGCGCTGGTCGGGCCCCGTCTTCGCCGCCACCCCCTGGCGCTGGGTGGGCGCCCTGCTCGGTCTCTTCGCGCTCGCCCCCACGGGACCGGGGCCTGCCGGAGCGGCCTCGTTCACGGAATTCCGGATCAGACCGCTCTGACCCTTTCCCCTGTACGCCTGTTGGGAGCCGCAATGACGCACTTCCATAGCAAGCGCTTGCCAAGACCGCGGTCACGGCCGAGGGCGGGTGCGGTGCTGATCGCCGTGGCCGGTCTGATCGCCGCGCTGGGCCTGGGCACCGTCGGTGAGGCGAGAGCCGCCGCACCCGCCACCGCCCCGGCCGACCGTTGGACCGACCGCGCCCACGGCTTCGCCTCCCTCGCCGGGGGAACCACCGGCGGGGCCGGCGGCAAGGTCGTCACCGTCACCGACCAGGCCGCGCTCGCGAGGTACGCGGCCGCCGAGGAGCCGTACGTCATCCGGGTCGAGGGCTCGGTGGCGGTGGAGCCGTTCGGCTCGGACATCGTGGTCGGCTCGAACAAGACGATCATCGGCGTCGGCGACACCGGCGAGATCGTCCACGGCGAGCTCCACCTCGACCCCGGCACGCACAACGTCATCATCCGCAACCTCACCATCCGGGACTCGTACGTCGAGGGCGACTGGGACGGCAAGACCACCGACTTCGACGCGATCCAGATGGACACCGTCGACCACGTCTGGATCGACCACAACCGCTTCACGCACATGGGCGACGGGCTGCTCGACATCCGCAAGGACAGCCAGTACGTCACCGTCTCCTACAACCAGTTCTCGCAGCACAACAAGGCCTTCGGGATCGGCTGGACCACCAACGTCCTCACCCAGATCACCATCGACCACAACTGGTTCACCGGCACCAAGCAGCGCAATCCGTCCGCCGACAACTGCGCCTACGCCCACCTCTACAACAACTACCTCTCCGCCCAGGTGGCCGACGGCGACCCGGTGTGGACGTACGGGAACTGGTCCCGGGGCCACACGAAGATGGTGATCGAGAACAGCTACTACGACGGGGTCCAGCACCCCTACCAGGCCGACGCCACCGCGGAGCTGGTCCAGCGGGGTTCGATCCTGCGGAACACCAGCGGCCGGACGGACACCTGGGGCTCCGCCTTCGAACCCCGCGACTTCTACGCCTACCGGCTGGACCCGGCGGCCGCCGTCCCGGCGCTGGTCAAGCGGTTCTCAGGACCGCAGAAGCGGATCGGCGCCGTGCTCGACGGGCCGGGCGCCCACCCGACCGTCCGGGTCGCCGCGAACGACCGGGCTCCCCAGGCCCGCCACTGACCCCCCACAACTTCATATCTCCGTTGGATCGATCCAGAAGAAGAGAGCCGACCACATGAAGAGCAGCATCCGCAGAAGCAGGCGCGCCGCCCTGGCCGTCGCCCTGGGCTCCGTGCTCGCGCTGACCGCCACCGCCTGCGGCGACGACGGCAGCGGCAGCGCGGGGGACAAGGGGAACGAGGGCTCGGGCAAGGGCGAGATCACCTTCTGGGACAACAACGGCGGTGTCCGCACCGACATCTGGAAGGAGATCATCGCCGACTTCGAGAAGGCGAACCCGGACATCAAGGTCAAGTACGTCGGGATCCCCGCCGCGAGCGCCCAGTCCAAGTACGACACCGCCATCCAGGGCGGCGGCCTGCCCGACGTCGGCGGCGTGGGCACCGCGATGCTCGCCGAGGTCGCGGTGCAGGGCGCGCTGGAGCCGCTGGACAGCCGGCTCGAGAAGAGCGACCTGAACGGCAAGCTGAGCCAGAACCTGCTGGACAGCAGCCGGGCGGCGGGCGGCGGCAAGGACCTGTACCAGATCCCGACCTCGTCCAACAACGGCACCCTGTGGTACCGCACCGACCTGTTCGAGAAGGCCGGTCTGGACGCACCGACCACCTGGACGAAGTTCTACGAGGCCGCCGACAAGCTCACGAACAAGGGCAAGAACGAGTTCGGCTTCACCATCCGCGGCGGCGAGGGCTCGATCGCGCCGGCCCTGGACGCGGCGTACAGCCAGACCGGCATCGACACCTTCTGGAACGGCGACAAGACCACCGTCAACGACCCGAAGCTCGTCGCCGCGCTGGAGAAGTACGTCTCCCTGTACAAGAAGGACACCCCGTCCGCCGACGTCAACAACGACTTCACCAAGATGGTCGCCCAGTGGGACAGCGGCACCATCGGCATGCTGAGCCACAACCTCGGTTCTTACCAGGACCACCTGAAGGCGCTGGGCGCGGACAAGTTCCGGGGCATCCCCAGCCCGACCCAGGACGACGGCAGCCGGGTGCAGATCTCCAACCCGGTCGACGGGCTGAGCGTCTTCAAGTCCAGCAAGAACAAGTCGGCCGCCTGGAAGTTCGTCGAGTTCGCCGTCTCGCACGAGGAGAACTCCAAGTACAACGAGTCGGCGGGGCAGATCCCGGCGAACACCGAGGCCGCGAAGGACGCGTGGATCCAGAAGGCCGAGCCGACGAAGCTGGCGGCCGAGGCGCTGAACGGGGCCGGTACCAAGATCGTGCAGCTGCCGTACTACCTGCCCGACTGGAACACCATCTCCAAGGCCGACAACGAGCCGAACTTCCAGAAGGTGCTGCTCGGGAAGATGAGCGCGAAGGACTTCTTGGACACGTTGGCGGAGCAGCTGAATGCTGCGCAGGCCGACTGGAAGAAGAACAACGGGTAGCTCGGGTGGTTCGGGTCGCGGGGCGACTGCGGGTCCGTTGTGGCTGGTCGCGCCCACGCGGCGGAGCCGCATATCGCAGCCGCCCCGCGCCCCTAGGGAATCCAATGAACCTCTCTCGAAAGGTGCACGTTCGTGGCCCTTACCCGCAGACAGGTCACTTCGGCGGTGGTCGCCGCCCTCCCCCTCGGTGTCGCCGCTGCCGGCACCGCGCACGCCCACAGCCGTGAACGCACTCTCTACATCGCCGGTGACTCCACCGCCGCCCAGAAGTACTCCGATGCCGCGCCCGAGACCGGGTGGGGCATGGCGCTTCCGTTCTTTCTCCGCGGGGACCGGCCGGTCGCCAATCACGCGGTGAACGGGCGGAGTTCGAAGAGCTTCGTCGACGAGGGGCGGCTGGACGCGATCCTCGCGGCGATCCGGCCGGGGGACTTCCTCCTCGTGCAGTTCGCGCACAACGACGAGAAGACCACCGACCCCACGCGCTACACCGAGCCCTGGACGACGTACCAGGACTATCTGCGGCTCTACATCGCGGGTGCCAGGGCGAAGGGGGCGCGGCCGGTCCTGGCCACGCCCGTCGAGCGGCGGAGGTTCGACGCCGAGGGGAACGCCGTGCCGACGCACGGGGAGTACCCCGCCGCCATGCGGGCGCTCGCCGAGGAGGAGCGGGTGGCGCTGCTCGACCTCCAGGCGCTGTCGCTCGCGCTCTGGCAGGAGCTGGGGGTCGAGGCGACGAAGACCTATTTCAACTGGACCGAGACCGAGCAGGACAACACGCACTTCAATCCGCCGGGCGCGATCGCCGTGGCGCGGCTCGTCGCGCGGGAGCTGCTGCGGACGCGGGTGCTCGGCCCGCGTGACGTGGTGCGGCTGCGCGACGAGATCCCCACGTCCTGGATCACCTGGCCCGAGCCGCTGACGTAACAAGAGGAGACCCGCACAGTGCGTACACAGAAATGTCATGGACGCGTCATTGCTGCCCTGGTGGGGTGCACCGCGCTGGTGCTGTCCGTCACCGGTACCGCGTCCGCCCATGCCGCGTCCCGCGACCTCGGCCGGCAGGTGCTCGCCGCGAACGACGGCTGGGGCTCGTACGGGACCGGGACCACGGGCGGGTCGGCCGCCGACGCCGACCACGTGTACACCGTCACCACCTGGGCCGAGTTCAAGGCAGCCCTCGCGGCCGGTGGCACCGCCCCGAAGATCATCAAGGTGAAGGGCGTCATCGACGCCGTCGCCGAGGGCTGCGACGCCTTCGCCGCGCCCGGCTACGACTTCGACGCCTATCTCGCGAAGTACTCGCCGCAGGCCTGGGGGCTGGACACCGACCTCGCCGCCGAGCCGGACGACAGCCCCGAGGGGCTGCGGCGCACGTCCCAGGCCAACCAGGACAAGGCCATCAAGGCGAACGTCCCGTCCAACACCACCATCGTCGGCATCGGCAGGAACGCCGGGTTCAAGGGCGTCAGCCTGCAGATCAAGGCCGTCGACAACGTGATCATCCGCAACCTGGCGTTCGAGTCGCCCATCGACTGCTTCCCCCAGTGGGACCCGACCGACGGCTCCACCGGCAACTGGAACTCCGAGTACGACACCGCCGTGGTGTACGGAGCCACCCATGTCTGGCTGGACCACAACACGTTCACCGACGGATTCCACCCGGACAGCGCCGCCCCGACCTACTTCGGGATGCTCTACCAGCAGCACGACGGCGAGCTGGACATCGTCCGCGGCTCCGACTACGTGACCGCGTCCTGGAACGTCTTCACCGAGCACGACAAGACGATCCTCATCGGCAACAGCGACAGCGAGTCGACGGCCGCCGGTGACCGCGGGCACCTCAAGGTGACCTTCCACCACAACCTGTTCTCGAACCTCGTCGAGCGCGCGCCCCGCGTCCGCTTCGGCCAGGTCGACTCCTACAACAACCACTTCGTCGCGAACGGCGACTACTCCTACAGCTTCGGCATCGGCAAGGAGTCCCAGCTCGTCGCCGAGCACAACGCCTTCACGCTGCCGGACGGGATCAGCGCGGCCAAGGTGCTCAAGCGGTGGAACGTCTCGCCGGTCACCGCGGACGACAACTACGTCAACGGCACGGCCACCGACCTGATCGCCGTCCACAACGCCGAGATCCCCGGCGAGGTCCTGGAGTCCGGCGCGGGCTGGACCCCCACCCTGCGCACCAAGGTCGACCCCGCGAAGTCCGTCCCCCGGATCGTCGACTGCGGCGCGGGCGCGGGACGCCTCGGCTGATCCGTCGGCACGAAGGCCGGGGCGGCGGCTGCCGTCGTCACCCCGGCCCTCCGTACGAAGGCCGGAGCGGCGTCCGTCGTCGCCCGGCCCCTCCCGCAGAGCCGCACCGCCAAGGAGCACCCGCATGCACCCCCTTTCCAGAAGGCGGTTCCTCGCCGCGACCGCCGGCACGGCCGCCACCCTCGCCCTAGCCACCCCGCCCGCACGGGCCGCCGCCACGGGCAGACGCGGCCCGTTCGGCCGCTACGGCACGCCGGCCGCCCGCCTCACCCCCCAGACCCTGTACGTCGACCCGCTCGGCCGGGGCGACGCCACCTCCGTCCGTGACGCCGTGGCCGCCACGACCGGCAGCGGCTGGACCCTCGTCCTCGCCCCGGGCGTGTACCGCGAGACGGTCGTCCTCGACGCCACCCGCACAGAGGCCACCTGGATCGGCGCCTCCGAGGACCCCCGGGACGTCGTGATCGTCTACGACAACGCGGCCGGCACCCCCAAGCCCGGCGGCGGCACCTACGGCACCACCGGCTCGGCCACCACCACCGTGCAGGCCGACGGTTTCACCGCCCGCTGGATCACCTTCGCCAACGACTGGCTGCGCGCCGACCACCCCGACATCACCGGCACCCAGGCCGTCGCCATCAAGATCCAGGGCGACCGGTCAGCCTTCCACCACTGCCGCTTCCTCGGCCACCAGGACACCCTGTACGCCGACTCGATCTCCCTCGCCGCCTTCGCCCGGCAGTACTACAGCCACTGCTACGTCGAAGGGGACGTCGACTTCGTCTTCGGCCGGGCCACGGCCGTCTACGAGCACTGCCACTTCCGCACCCTGAACCGCACCGACCTGGCCGGCGCCCCCTACGGCTTCGTCTTCGCCCCCTCCACGGCGGGCGCCAACCCGCGCGGCTACCTGGTGACCCGGAGCCGGATCAGCAGCGAGGCCCCCGACGCCTTCTACAAGCTGGCCCGCCCGTGGGTGCCCAGCTCCGACACCACCGCCCGCCCGAGCCTCACCGTCCGCGACACCCGCCTGGACGCCGGCATCGACGCGGTGGCCCCCTACACGAACATGTCGGCCTCCTTCCCCTGGCAGAACCAGCGGTTCGCCGAGTACCGCAACACCGGTCCCGGAGCCGAGATCACCGTCCCCGAGAACCGTCCCCAACTCACCGACGAACAGGCCGAGTCGGCGACCCGGGAGACCTACCTCGGGGACTGGAAGCCATGGAAGGGGGAGTGCTGAGATGCCGCTGCGCAGACGCACCCTCCTCGCGGGCCTCACCGGCGCCGCCCTGCTCCCCGCCACCCCGGCCCTCGCGCACTCCCGCCGCGTCCTGCACGTCCGCCCCGGCGATTCCGTCCAGGCGGCCGTGGACCGGGTCGACGGCCCCGGCTGGACGATCGTCGTGCACCCCGGGACGTATCGCGAGGTCGTCGGCATCCCCGCCGACAAGGCGGAACTGACGTTGCGGGGCGCCGTCCGCGACCCCCGTGCCGCCGTGATCGTCCACGACAACGCCAACGGCACCCAGCGCCCCGACGGTTCGGGCACCTACGGCACGGCGGGCTCGGCCACCTTCACCTGCGCCGCCCCCGGGCTCGCCGTCCGCGACCTCACCCTCGCCAACGACTGGCTGCGCGCCGACCACCCGGACATCACCGGCACCCAGGCCGTCGCCGCCTACGTCACCGGCGACCGCAGCCACTTCGAGAACGTCCGCCTGCTCGCCCACCAGGACACCCTCTTCGCGGACACGAGCGCGCTCGACGCCTTCGACCGGCAGTACTACCGCCACTGCCACATCGAGGGAGACGTCGACTTCGTCTTCGGGCGGGCCCGGGCCGTCTTCGACGCCTGCCGCTTCCACACCCTCCAGCGGGACGTCGGCTTCACCCCCAAGGGCATGGTCTTCGCCCCCTCCACCGCCCGGGCCAACCCCTACGGCTTCCTCGCGCTGCACGGCCGGATCACCTCCGGCGCCGAGGACGCCGCGTACAAGATCGCCCGGCCCTGGGTGCCCTCGTACGAGACGACCGCCTGGCCCTCGCTGGTCGTGCGGGACACCTGGATCGGCCCCGGCATCGACGCCGTCGCCCCCTACACCAACATGCGGGACGCCTACCCCTGGCAGACCATGCGTTTCCGTGAGTACGCCAACTCCGGCCCCGGCGCGGAGATCTCCGTCCCGGAGAACCGTCCCCAGCTGACGGCGGAGGAGGCGGCCACCCACACCCGGCGCACCTACCTCGGCGACTGGAGGCCGTATGACCGGCGCCCGTGACCCGGTGGGCCGCCGCACGTTCGTGGTCGGAGCGGGAGCCGCCCTGCTGGCCGGGGGCGCGGCGACCGGCGCGGAGGCGGCCGTCGTGGACGGGCCGTTGCCCGACTTCCACCCCGCCCTCAGGGCCGCGCTGACCTTTCCCCTGGCCTGGGGGAAGTCCCCGGTCCGTGACTTCCGGGCCTGGCGCCGGGTCGCCCGGGCCAAGGTCGAGGAGCTGCTGATCGTCGAGCGGGAGGACGGGACGCCGTACGCGCCGGAGTACGGTCCGCCAACCCGGCGGGACGGCTACACAGCCCGCTCGGTCACCCTCTCCCTCACCCGGTACGAACGCGTCCGCGCCGCCCTCCTCACCCCCGAAGGCCCCGGCCCCTTCCCGGCGGTGCTGCTCCTGCACGACCACGGGGCGAAGTTCGACATCGGCAAGGAGAAGCTGGTCCGGCCCGAGGACGACGTACGGCTCGCCTCCGCTCAGGCGTGGGCGGACCGGTACTTCAGCGGACGGTTCGTCGGCGACGAACTGGCCCGGCGGGGATACGTCGTGCTGTGCGCGGACGCCCTCGGCTGGGGCGACCGCGGTCCGCTCGCCTACGACCAGCAGCAGGCCCTCGCCTCGAACCTCTACCAGCTCGGCTCCTCACTCGCCGGACTCATGGCCCGCGAGGACGCGCGGGCCGCCGGATTCCTGGCCGGCCTCGACCACGTGGACGCGCACCGGGTCGCGGCCGTCGGGTTCTCCATGGGGGCCTTCCGCGCCTGGCAGGCCGCCGCGCTGAGCGACGACCTCGCCGCCGCGGCGGCCGTGTGCTGGATGACCGGCCTGAAGGAGGTGCTGGTCCCCGGCAACAACATCCTGCGCGGCCAGTCCGCGTACTGCATGCTCCACCCGGGGCTTCCCCAGTACCTCGACTTCCCCGACGTGGCGAGCATCGCCGCACCCCGGCCGATGCTGTTCTTCGACGGCGGGCTCGACCCCCTGTTCCCCGCCGACGGCGTCCGCACCGCCCACGAGAAGCTGCGCGCCGTCTGGCGCTCCCGCCACGCCGAGGAGCGGTTGTACCTGAGGACCTGGCCCGACCTGGGCCATGTCTTCGTCGACCGCATGCAGGACGAGGTCTTCACCTGGCTCGACCGCGCCCTGTGAACCGTCCCCCCACCCGCACGAGAAAGGACCCGCACTCCATGTCTCGTCGTACCGCTCTCACCGCCCTGGCCGCCCTGTCCCTGGGCGCCGGGCTTGCTGTCCTCCCCACCCAGGCGCAGGCCGCGACCGTGGTCGTCAGCAACTCCACGGACCTGTCCAACGCCATCAAGAACGCCACCGCGGGCACGGTCATCCAGGTCCGCGGCGGCACGTACTACCCGACGGCCACCCTCCAGTCCACCGCCAACGGCACCTCCTCCTCGCCGGTCACGCTCACGGCGTACGGCTCGGAGACGGTGAAGATCGACGGCTCGTCGCTCCCCGACGGCGACTGGATCTTCAAGCTGACCGCCGACTACTGGAACGTCTCCAACATCACCTTCCAGAACTCCCCGGACAGCGCGGTCGTCTGCCAGTCCTGCACCGGAACGGTGTGGAACAACATCAAGACCATCAACGGCGGCGACTCCGGCTTCACCCTCACCGGGGACGGCACGGTGAACAACACGGTCAGGAACATCGACTCGTACGGCCACTACGACGCCGCGAACCACGGCGAGAACGCCGACGGCATCGCGGTCAAGTACGGCTCCGGCACCGGCAACCTCATCACCGGCGCCCGCCTGTACAACAACTCGGACGACGGCATCGACTTCTGGTCCTTCTCCTCGCCCGTCACCATCGAGCACACCTGGTCCTTCGGCAACGGCGTCAACCGCTGGTCCGACTCCGCGTTCGCGGGCGACGGCAACGGCTACAAGCTGGGCGGCGACGGCGAGGTCGTCGCCCACGTCGTCAACAACTCGGCCGCCTGGGGCAACGCCGGCAACGGCTTCACCGAGAACTCCAACACCGGCGCGATCGTCATCAACCGCACCACCGCCTACGCCAACAGCAAATGGGGCTACTACTTCGCCACCGGCTCCGCCCGCCTCGGCAAGAACCTGGCGGTGAGCAACGGCAGCGGCCTGGTCAGCAAGGGCTCCTCCGTGGTCTCCGCCGGCAACAACTGGGACAGCGGCATCTCCACCCCGGCCTTCAGGTCGACGGACGCCTCCACCACGTACAACGCCCGCAGTTCCAGCGGCACCCTGCCCGCCACCACGTTCCTGACGACGGGTTCGACGACGATCGGGGCGACGATGGACTGACCTGCGGCCGAGCCGCCCAGGGCGCTTGACCCGTTTTTTGCCCGACATGCGGTCTCGATCGGGCAACGGGTCTCGCGCCCGACCGCGTGACGCGCGTAGAAAGCTTGTCATGCATAAGCCACTGCGCATCGCGGCCGTCGCCGCCGCCTGTGCCGTCGCCGGTGCCGCGCTCTACGGCGCCGGCGCGGCCACGGCCGGCCAGTCCACGGCCAACTCCACCCACGAGCCCTACAACATCGGGCTCCTGGTGAAGGACATCGACACCTACTACGGCACCACGGCGGACGCGAACGGCGTCTACCAGGCGTCGCCGACCAGCCCCTACGCCAAGGACCTCGCGGCGATCGACAAGGCCGCGAAGAAGTACATCGACCAGGCGGCCCGCAAGGCCCGCCACCACGGCGAGAAGCCCGCGGTCGTCTTCGACATCGACGACACGCTGCTGCTCAGCCTCGACTACGAGAAGAAGACCAACTACACGTACAACTCGACCACCTGGGCCGAGTACGTGGCCAAGGCGGACCGTCCGGCCGTCTTCGGCAGCCCCGAGCTGGTCCAGTACGCGAAGTCCAAGGGCGTCGAGGTCTTCTACAACTCGGGCCTGAAGGAATCGCAGCGCGCCTCGGCCGTCGAGAACCTGAAGAAGGTCGGCGCCGACGTGAACCTCGACACCGCCCACGTCTTCCTCAAGGACGCGGCCAACCCGCCGTCCTATCTCAGCGCCTGCGCCACCGCGAACAACTGGACCTGCACCACCGTCCAGTACAAGTCCGGCACCCGCAAGCACATCGAGGACGACCTCGGGTACGAGATCATCGCCAACTTCGGCGACCAGTACTCGGACCTCGAGGGCGGCTACGCCGACCGCACGTACAAGCTCCCGAACCCGACGTACTTCGTCAGCTGACGCGCCGTAGGGGCTCGATCCCCTCCAGCGTCGGCACGACCGGCTCGATGCCGCCGTCCGCGGCGAACCGCATCCGGTCGATCGTCGTCTCGCGGTGCGTCCCGTCACCGGCCGGTCTCCCGGGCCCGTTCAGTGCGAACCGGTGGTAGACGATGTACCACTCGTCCGTGCCGGGCACGTTCACCACGCTGTGGTGGCCGGTGGCGAGGATGCCGTACTCGGGACGTTTGGACAGGATCGTCCCCCGCTCGGTCCACGGGCCGAGCGGGGACGGTCCCGTCGCGTACGCCACGTGGTAGTCCACGCTGCGGGTGTCGTCCTCGGACCACATCAGGTAGTACGTGCCGTGCCGCTTCACCACGAAGAACGCCTCCCGGAAGTTCTCCGGGGTGATGTCCCGCACCGCGCCCGCGTCGAACGACACCATGTCGTCGTGGAGCGGCACCACGTATCCGTGCGTGTTGCCCCAGTAGAGATACGACGTCCCGTCGTCGTCCGTGAAGACGGCGGGGTCGATCATCTGGCCGCGGTAGTCGGTCTTCGCCACCAGCGGCCTGCCCAGCGCGTCCTCGAACGGCCCGGCGGGGGAGTCCGCCACCGCCACACCGATCTGCTGCTCGGCGCAGAAGTAGAGGTAGTACCTGCCGTCCCGCTCGGCGATCGCCGGCGCCCACGCGTACCGGTCGGCCCAGCCGACATCGGTGCCGAGGTCGAGGACGACCCCGTGGTCGGTCCAGTGGACCAGGTCCTTCGAGGAGTACGCCGTGAAGCGCGTCCCGCCCCAGCCCGGGAAGCCGTCCGTCGTCGGGTAGATCCAGTAGGCGCCGTCCATGAAGCGCACATCCGGATCGGCGTGGAGCCCGGGCAGCACGGGACTCCCGGTCGGCACCGCCTCGACCGTCCAGGTGCGGCTCGTGCCGTCGGCCGCCGTCACCGTGTACGTCCGCGGTTCACGGAAGTCGCGGGGCGTACCGGACGCGGGGCTGAGCGTGGCACCCTCGCCGACGGCGATCGACGGGGCGAGCCGCGAGAGGTCGGCGTCCGGCTCCATCGGCAGGACGACCTTCGACGAGGCCTCCGTGACGATCGCGTCCCCCCGCCGGCCCGCCGCCGTCACGTCCACGACCGAGGCGGGCGTCACGGGGACGGCGACGGGGACGAAGAGAGGGTCGGTGTACTTCGGGTGCGTCACGGACGGTGCTCCGGGGATCGTGGTGCCGGGTGAACAGGGCCATGAGCAGTGTGCGGGCGATACCGGAGTGGTGGGAGGGGCGCGAAAGTTTCGCTCTTTTTCGCGGGGCTCGGCAACCCTTTCCGGCCACGGTGGCGACTGGTGTGCGGAGACGGGCCGGGGCGGCCCCTCCGGCCCGTCTCCCTCCTCACCCTCACGTGAAAGGAACGCCCGTGCTTCTGAGCACCGGACGCCACCGCAGGACGCGTACCCTCTCGATCGCCGCCGCCGTGGCGCTCGCCGCGGGGGCGGGCGGTGTCTACCTCGGTCTGTCGGGCGGCGGCGCCCAGGCCGCGTCCTCGACGGTCACCGTCTCCACCACCGCGCAGCTGGAGTCGGCCGTGAAGAACGCGGTCGCCGGCACGGTCATCCAGGTCCGCGGCGGCACGTACTACCCGACGGCCACCCTCAAGTCCACGGCCAGCGGCACCGGTTCGTCCCGCATCACGCTCCAGGCCTACGGCACCGAGAAGGTGAAGATCGACGGCTCCAAGCTGCCCGCCGGCTCGTGGCTGGCCGGGATCTACGGCAGCTACTGGACCGTCCAGAACCTCACCTTCCAGAAGTCCCCGGCCCAGGGCTTCGTCGTCACCTCGTCCACCGGCGGTGTCTTCAAGAACCTGGTCACGGCGAACAACGGCGACTCCGGGTTCACCCTGCGCGGCGACAACACCGTCAACAACCTCGTGCAGAACCTGGACAGTTACGGCAACTACGACGCCGCCGGGCACGGGCAGAACGCGGACGGCATCGCCATCAAGTTCGGCTCCGGGACGGGCAACAAGATCACCGGCGCCCGCCTCTACAACAACTCGGACGACGGCCTCGACCTGTGGCAGTTCTCCACGCCCGTCACCATCGAGCACTCCTGGGCCTTCGGCAACGGCAAGAACCGCTGGTCCGACTCCGCCTTCGAGGGCAACGGCAACGGGTTCAAGCTGGGCGGCGGGGGCGTCGCGGTCGCGCACGTCGTCAACAACAACGCGGCCTGGGACAACACGCTGAACGGCTTCACCGAGAACTCCAACACCGGGGCGATCGTCCTCAACCGCAATACCGCGTACTCCAACACCGAGGCCGGCTTCTACTTCGCCACCGGCAAGGCCCGGCTCGCCCGCAACCTCGCGGTGAGCAACAAGGGCGGGCTGTCCAAGCTGGGGTCCTCGACCGTGTCCGCCGCGAACAACTGGGACAGCGGGGTGTCGACGCCGGCCTTCGTGTCGGCCGACGCGACCACGGCGTACGGGGCCCGTAAGTCGGACGGTTCGCTGCCGGCGACGGCGTTCCTGACGACGGGCTCGACGACGATCGGCTCGACCATGAACTAGCCCGAGGGCAACAGGAAACGCCCCCACCTGACCAAGGGTGGGGGCGTTTCCTGCTGCCGGCCGGAGAGGGGGGCCGGGCCGGCAAGCTCTCAGGACAGCAGGTCGACGCAGTCGAACGACGTGCCCGGGCTCAGGAACGCCGTGCCGCTCGAGCCGCTCACGATGGTGAGCTTGAGGACGTTGTACTGGGAGACGTCCGTCTTCCAGGCGCTCGCCGGGACGTTGTACGTGAAGGTGTGGTTGTTGCCCCGGTAGGAGCCGGTGGTGAGGGACCGGGTCGAGGGCTGGGTGACCGCCGCCGGGATCGCGGAGACCCAGTCGTTCACCGTCACGCGCGGGCGGCCGTTCGCGAAGGCGTCCGTGACGCCGATCCGGAGCGTGTGGGCGGCCGCCGCCTGCTCCTTCGTCAGCCTGAAGTAGATCAGGATGCCGTCGTTGACGTCCTTCCAGACGTACGCGGGGAAGGACGCGGCCGGGTCGCCGCTGCCGATCGTGATGTTGCCCGTCCACTTTGCCGCGCGGGCGTCGGAGGGATGTGCGTACGTCATGAGCTCGGCGTTCTTGAACTCGCCGGGCGTGCCGTCCCAGTCGCCGAGCCGCCAGACGGTCTTCGCCGTGGACGGGTCGCCGGTGATCGACAGGGTGTGCAGGCTGGTCGTGGCGCCTGCCGTCACCTTCACTTCCTGCGTCAGCACCGCCAGCTCGCCCTTGAAGACGGTCAGCGTGTACGTCCCCGGCAGCATCCCCTTGCAGGAGAAGGCACCGGTACCGGTCGCCGCCCTCGCCCAGTACTGGGCGTCCTTGTTGGCGAAGCCGACCGTGTACGGGTACTTCGCGTCCATGCCCTTCAGGCCCACGCCCGCGACCCTGCCGCGGCCGGCCTTGCCGACCCAGCCGGTGATGCCGAGGCCGTCCACCCAGGAGGTGTCCAGCTTGTCGTGGAAGAGGGACGGGGAGGGCGTGCCGCCGTCGGTGAAGGCGAGGACGTACGGTCCCTGCAAGCCGAAACGTTCCGCCTCGGTCTGGGCCTCGTTGTAGTGCAGGATCTCGTAGAGGCCCGCGCCCTTGTCGTTGGAGTGGCGCAGCAGGGAGCGGTAGAAGGGGCCGCCCGAGGCCTTCTCGTGGTTCGAGCGGACCAGGTACAGGCCGACCGAGCCCGTCGTGAAGCCGACGTGGTCGTAGTCGACGGTGCGCTTGCCCGAGTAGTGCTTGGAGTGGGTGGTGCCGTCGGCGCGCTTCCACACGTCCCCGGCCTCGATGATCGTGTCCGAGGCCTCGATCCAGGAGTCCGGGCCGGTGTTGGGGAACATCCCGGGCTTGAGGCGGACGATGTAGCGGGTCGCGGTGAAGGAGGCGTCCGCCTTGTTCGTCCAGAGGTAGACGTTGTTCTGCCCGCTGCGGGCCGCGTACCACTGGGTGATCGCGCCGTGGACCACCTTGATCAGGACGGTGGAGCCCGACTGCCTGATCGTGACCGTGGAGGCGCCGAGGCCGGACTCGACGTGCGAGTGCTTGCCGCCGTAGCCCTCGTACTCCTTGCCCTTGTAGACCAGGGAGGTGAGGTCGCCGGTGGTCTTGGAGACCTTGAAGACGAGGGAGGAACCGGTGTCGACGACGTAGTTCCTGCCGTCGTCCCGGTAACCGAAGGCGGCGGCGGACGCGGACGAGAGGAGGCCGGCGCCGCCCGCGACGGCGGCGCCGGTGGCGGCGACCCCGATCGCGGAGGCCCCGAGCACACGTCGGCGCGTGAGGTGTCGTCTCTTGTGCGTGCTCAAGGGTCGTGCTCCGGATTGTTGAATCTTGCGTTACTTGTACGTGATGTCAGATGAGGAGAACTTGCAGGTGGTTCCGTCCGCACCGGTGCCGATCTCCGTGGGCTCCTTGCCGGAGTTGTTGCCCTTGAAGCGCACGCAGGTCTTGACCTTCTTCTTGGGGTCGTTCTGGATGCGGATCTTCGACAGCGTGGCCGTGTCGCCATAGTTGGCGTTGACCCCGACGATCGCCTTCAGGGGCGCCACGACGTCGATGTCGCTCAGCACGATCGTGCGCTTGAACTGCGTCTTGCAGTTGCCGCAGGAGCGCACCAGCTTCCCGGAGTTCTCCACGCGGAAGCCGGACACGGTGAGCTTGCCGGCGCCGTTGAACTGCAGCACCTTGTCGTCGGCGTTCTTCGCGCCACCGCCGACGACCTTGTACACGGCCGAGGACGACTTGCCCTTGAAGCTGGCCGCGTCCTCACCGACGTCCAGCCACCACACGTTCTGCAGCGTGCAGGAGCCCTTGCAGTGGACTCCGTCCGCCGCCGGGGTGCCGATGATCACGTTCTTCAGGACCGCGCCGTCGGCCAGCTCGAAGATCGCGCCCTGCGACTCGTCCTGGTCGGAGGTGCCGAGCGCGCCGCTGCCGTAGAACTTCTTCAGCTTGCCGTCATAGGTGCCCGACACCTTGATCGTCGAGGAGACGGCCTTGCTGCCGGTGGCCGTGGGCCAGGCGGTCGCGGCGCCCGCCGAGGACAGCAGCGTCGTGGTGACGATCGCCGCGCCGGTGATGCCCAGGGCGGTGGAGCCCGCGATCAGCGCCCGCCGCTTGGTGACCTTGCGGCGGTGCCGGACGCGCGGTTCTGCTGAAGCAGTCATGTGCCGAATCCTCAAGTGGGTGGTGACTCTTGTGCCTTGGGGTCGTCACCGGTGAGGAAAGGGTTGCCGCTGTTTCAGAAGTTTTTTGTGGGGCCTGCTACGAGTCGCCCTCGGCCGAGTCCTGGGTCGCGAAGTCGCCGCCCAGGGTGCGGGCCCTGCCGTCCGACTCGCCCGTGATGACGTAGCTGTCACGCGCGGCGTCCCGGCCTCCGCGGTCGTGGTCGTACTGCCCGGCGAACACCCACTCGCCCACGGGGACCGTTCGGCCCTCCTTGAGCACCCAGGTGTAGACCAGGAAGCCGTCCTGCTCGGTGACGGTGAGCGTGAAGTCGTCCTCGGGCAGCGAGCGCCAGGCACCGGCCGAGGACACCCCGCCGGTCTGAGCGACCCTCAGCTGCACGGTGAGCGCGGTGGCTTCCTGCTTCGCCCGGATGGTGATGTTGCTCTGCGCCCAGAAGTCGTTGCTGTGCGGGTCCACGGAGCCGTCCGACCACAGCGGCCCGTCGTCATCGTCGTCGGTGCCCGGCAGCAGGGCGACGGCCGGCGCGGAGGGCGTCGACGTGGCCGAGGGCGTCGGGGAACTGCTCGGCTTCGACGGTGCCCCGGTGGCGCCGCCGGAAGTCGCACTCGGTGTGCTCTTCGGCGAGGCCGGCGGACGGCTCGTCGCGTCCGGGGACTTCACCGGCGGCGAGGACACGGCGACCGTCTGCGGCGACGGTGAGTCGTCCTTCACCGCGGACGCCACCGCGTAACCGCCGACCGCGAGCATGCCCGCGACCGCGGCCGTGGCACCCACGACCCGCGCCCAGCCCCAGACCAGCGGGCGGGTCGCGCGGTGCGCGCGCCGCTCCAGCTCCGTCGTCTCTCCCGCCATACCGCGCTCGACCCGGGCGAGGATGCGCTCCCGGTTCGGCTCGTACGCCTCGGCCGCCTGGTGCAGCCGGGCGCGCAGTTCGTCGTGCACGTCCCGCTGCATCGTCATCGGTCCCTTCCCGAGGCCTCGCTGGTGCGCGCCATCGCGTGCACCTTAAACGGAGCTCCCTTGGCGCCGAGCAGCTTCTGCAGCTCGGCCATTCCCTTGGAGGTCTGGCTCTTCACCGTACCGACCGAGACCCCCAGGGCGAGCGCGGTGTCCTTCTCCGAGAGGTCGAAGGCGTGCCGGAGCACCACGCAGGCCCGTTTGCGGAAGGGGAGTCTACGCAGCGCGGACTGCACGTCCACAACGCCCGCGACATCAGGATTTTCCGTCTTTTCCTCGCGTTGCGACCAGAACAGGGCGATTCTGCGTCGCTCGCGGACGGCGCTGCGGATGCGGGTGCGGGCCAGGTTGGCGACGACGCCACGGGCGTACGCCACCGGGTGGTCGGCCGCGCGCACGCGGTCCCAGCGGTTCCACAGGGCGAGGAGCGCGTCCGCCGCCAGGTCGTCGGCGGCATCCGCCTCACCCGTCAGGAGGTGGGCGAGACGGGCCAGTTCGGCGTAGTGGCGGTCGAAGAAGGCATGGAATTCCACGGAGGCGGCGTCGTCGACGACTGTGCCCACGGGTGACCTCTTCTCGATGGCTGCTGTGCGTGTCATGTGAATGACATGGGGATGTCCCGGGGAGGGTCTGGGACGAGATCCGGAAGCGTAGCAGTGATCATCCACTTGGCTTGGTACTGGGGTTCGAACATCATGTGGCCGCCAGGAGCTGCGCGGAAGCCCGATTCCGTAACACGGCGAAAACCTGAGCACGGTTCAACGAGGCCACAATCCAGCCAGCATCCGCACACGATCATTCAGGCAGCAAGGAGCAACACGTGACCAGTGTCGACCGGTACTTCAAGATCTCCGAACGGGGATCCACCTTCGGCCGGGAGATACGCGGCGGCTTCGCCACGTTCTTCACGATGGCCTACATCCTTGTCCTGAATCCCATCATCCTCGGCAGCGCGAAGGACAAGTTCGGCCACACCCTCGACACCGTCCAACTCACCACCGCCACCGCCCTGGTGGCCGCGGTGATGACGATCGTCATGGGCGTCGGCGGCAACCTGCCGCTCGCGCTCGCCGCGGGCCTCGGCCTGAACGCGGTGGTCGCCTTCCAGATCGCCCCGCTGATGAGCTGGGACGACGCGATGGGCCTGATCGTCCTCGAGGGCCTGCTGATCTGCGTGTTGGTGGTGACCGGTCTGCGCGAGGCAGTCATGCACGCCATCCCGCAGCCGCTCAAGCAGGCGATCAGCGTCGGCATCGGCCTGTTCATCGCCTTCATCGGCTTCGTCGACGCCGGCTTCGTCAGCCGCATCCCCGACGCCGCGGGCACCACCGTGCCCGTCCAGCTCGGCGGCACCGGCACCCTCTCCGGCTGGCCGGTCCTCGTCTTCTGCCTCGGCGTTCTGCTGACGGTCGCGCTGCTCGCCCGCAAGGTCAAGGGCGCGATCCTGATCAGCATCGTCACCATGACCGTGCTCGCGATCGTCATCAACTCGATCGCCGACATCAAGTCCTGGGGCCTGACCACGCCGTCCTGGCCCGACGAGATCGTCGACACCCCCGACTTCGGACTGATCGGTCACTTCAGCCTGTTCGGCGCGTTCGGCGAGACCACCGCCATCACCGTCGTCCTGCTGGTCTTCACCCTGATCCTGTCCGACTTCTTCGACACCATGGGCACGGTCGTCGGCATCAGCGCGGAGGCCGGACTGCTCAACGAGAAGGGCGAGGTGCCCAACCTCGGGCGCGTGCTGCTCATCGACGGCGCGGCGGCGGTCGCCGGCGGCGCTGCCTCCTCGTCCTCCGCGACCTCCTACATCGAGTCCGCGGCCGGTGTCGGCGAGGGCGCGCGCACCGGCTTCTCCAACCTGGTCACCGGCGGTCTGTTCGCCCTCGCCCTGTTCCTGACCCCGCTCCTCACCATCGTCCCGCTCCAGGCGGCGGCCCCGGCCCTGGTCGCCGTCGGCTTCCTGATGATGACCCAGGTCAAGAACATCGACTGGGACAAGTACGAGATCGCCATCCCTGCGTTCCTCACCATCGCCGTGATGCCCTTCACCTACTCGATCACCAACGGCATCGGCGCGGGCTTCCTCGCGTACGTCGTGATCAAGACGGTCCTCGGCAAGGCGAAGGAGGTCCACTGGCTGCTGTGGGCGGCGTCGGCACTGTTCGCGGTGTACTTCGCGATCGACCCGATCGAGCAGATTCTGGGCGTGAAGTAGCGACGCCGGTGAGGTACGCAACCCAAGGGGCGCGGGGCCGCATCGATATGCGGCCCCGCCGCGCGGGCGCGACCAGCCACGACGGACCCGCAGGCTGATCGCGCAGCCATCCTCAACCCTTCAACGCCGCTTGCATCATCGCCTTGGCCACGGGTGCCGCCAGGCCGTTGCCGCTCACTTCTGAACGTGCCGCGTCCGACTGCTCCACCACCACCGCCACGGCCACCTCCTTGCCGTCCGTCTTGCCGTAGGACGTGAACCAGGCGTACGGCGCCTTGCTGTTGTTCTCGCCGTTCTGGGCCGTGCCCGTCTTGCCGCCGACGGTGACGCCGTCGATGAGCGCGTTCGTGCCGGTGCCCTTCTCGACGACCGTCTGCATCGCGGACTGGAGCTGCTCGGCGGTGGAGGAGCTGATGATCCGTTCGCCGGACGCCTCGTCGTCGTAGTCCTTGAGGACGTCGCCGCCGCTGTCGGTGATCTGGGAGACCATGTGCGGCGAGACCAGCTCACCGCCGTTGGCGATCGCGGCCGACACCATGGCCATCTGCAGCGGGGTGGCGGTCACGTCGAACTGGCCGATGCCGGTCAGCGCGGTGGACGACTCGTCCATGTCGGAGGGGTACACGCTCGGGTACGCCCGCACCGGCACGTCCAGGCTGTCGTCGTTGAAGCCGAACTTCTCGGCCATCGCCTTCACCTTGTCCTGCCCGAGCTGCACGGCCATGTGCGCGAACACGTTGTTGCAGGAGTACTGCAGCGCCACCCGGATCGAGGCGTTCTCGCAGGGCGCGGAGGTGTTCTCGTTCTTCAGGACCGTGCGGGTGCCGGGCAGCGTGTAGGGGTCCTCGCTGTCCGTCTTCTCGTCCACCGACGAGTACAGCCCGTCCTCCAGCGCGGCCGCCGCCACCACCAGTTTGAACGTCGAGCCCGGCGCCAGCGGCTGCCGCAGCGCCCGGTTGACCAGCGGCTTGTCGGAGTCGGAGTTGAGCTTCTTCCAGGCCGTACCGGCGGTGTTGGCGTCGGTGAGGGACGACGGGTCGTACGACGGGGTCGACACGACCGCCAGGATCTTGCCGGTCGTCGGGTCGATCGCGACGGCCGCGCCCTTCTTGTCGCCCAGCGCGTCGTACGCCGCCTTCTGCACGTCCGGATCGATCGTCGTGATCACGTCGCCCGGGTCGGCCCGCTTGTCGGTGACCGTGTCCATCACGGTCTTCAGCCGGCTGTCCGTCCCGTTGAGCAGGTCGGCGTAGATGCCCTCCAGCTGGGTCGGGGCGTAGGCCTGCGAGGCGTAGCCCGTCACCGCCGCGTACAGCTTGCCGTTCGTGTACGTCCGCTTGTACTTCAGGTCGCCGCCCGAGGTGGCGGCCGAACCGGTGACCGCCTTTCCGGCCACGATGATGTTCCCCAGCGGCTGCGAGTACGTCTCGATCGCGTTGCGCCGGTTGTCTGTGTCGTCCGCGAGAGCCTGGGCCTCGTAGAACTGCACCCAGGTCGCCCTGATCAGCAGGGCGAACACCAGCAGCAGCGAGAAGACCGAGGCACGCCTGATCGTCTTGTTCATTGCGATCAGGAAGACGAGCGGGCCGAAGCGAATCGTTCCCTTCGGCCGGTTTTCTCATCGTACGTTCATGCGTCCAGCTTCAGGACGACCTCCGGGGTCTCCTCGCCGCGCGCGTGGGCGAAGCCCGAGGCGTGCGCCGTGACGCGGAAGCCGCACTTCTGAAGCACCCTGAGGGAACCGGCGTTGTCGGCCGCCGCCCGGGCGTACAGCGGACGCTCGGTGACCTCGGCCAGCAGCGTCCGCAGGGCCGCCGTCGCGATGCCCTTGCCCCAGTAGGCCCGGTCCACCCAGTACGTCACCTCGCGCTCGCCCGGCTCCCCGTACACCGCCGCGTGACCGACGACGTCCCCGTCGGTCAGGACCGTGCGGACCAGCGCGGTGGAGGACCTGACCCGTTTCCAGTGGTCCTCGAAGGCGGACCGGTCGGAGGGGTTCTCCGGGGTGAACGCGGCCATCCGCAGGGCCTCGGGGTCGTTCAGCAGCCGGTAGAACACCGGCAGATCGCTGTCGTGGACGGGGCGCAGGGCGATATCCATCACCCGAGCCTACTCAGAGCCGGCGGGTGGCGAGCGTGAGGCGGTCCCGCGCGTCGAACAGGGCGTCCTTGACCATCTGCTCGTGCGCCGGGGTCAGCCGGGCCACCGGCACCGAGCAGCTGATCGCGTCCCGGGCCGGGGTGCGGTAGGGGATCGCCACACCGAAGCAGCGCAGGCCGAGGGTGTTCTCCTCGCGGTCCACGGCGAAGCCCTGATCGCGCACCTGGTGCAGTTCCTCGATGAGCTTCTCGCGGTCCGTGATGGTGTGTTCGGTGAGCGCGGGCAGTGTCTCCGGGAGCATCTTGCGGACCTGCTCGTCGGTGTACGTGCTCAGCAGCGCCTTGCCCAGGGAGGTGGAGTGGGCGGGCAGCCGGCGGCCGACACGGGTGAAGGGGCGCAGATAGTGCTGGGACTGGCGGGTGGCGAGGTAGACGACGTTCGTGCCGTCGAGGCGGGCCAGGTGGATGGTCTCCGTGGTGTCGTCGGAGAGCCGGTCCAGGGTCGGCCGGGCCGCGGCGACGACCTCGTCGCCGTCGATGTAGGAGGTGCCGACGAGCAGCGCCCGGACACCGATGCCGTACCGCGTGCCCGTCGCGTCCGTCTCCACCCAGCCGAGTTCCACGAGCGTGCGGAGCAGCATGTAGAGGCTGGACTTGGGGTAGCCGACGGCCTCCTGAACCGCCGCGAGGGAGTGCATACCGGGGCGGCCGGCGAAGTATTCCAGCAGCTCAACCGTCCGCACCGCGGACTTGACCTGCGCCCCGCCCCCCGTCTCGCCAGCCGACATCGCCCTTGACCCCTTCGTTCGACGGGAAATAGTCTCCAACAGCATATTCACCATGAGAGACGCTGTTCAGTATATCGAACGTCCCTGGTGGATGAGCCAATACCAAACGTGGCCAGTAAGCAAGCGTGGAGGGACCCGCGGTGGCAGCAGCACCAGTCTGGAGTGTCGACCCCCGTACCGGGAAGCAGCGTGAACAGGTTGCGGTGGAGGCCACGGCCCAGGAGGTGGACACCGTCGTCCGTGCCGCGCACGCCACGCGCGGCTCGCTCGCCGACCGCACCGTCCGCGCCGCCTTCCTGCGCACCGCCGCCGACAAGCTGGAGGCGGCCAAGGACCAGCTGGTCGAGGTCGCCGACGCGGAGACCGCGCTCGGCCCGGTCCGGCTGAACGGCGAGCTCGCCCGCACCTGCTACCAGCTGCGCGCGTTCGCCGGCATCGTCGACGAGGGCGCCTTCCTCGACGTCGTCGTCAACCACCCCGACGACACCGCCACCCCGCCCATCCCCGACCTGCGCCGCTACAAGGTGCCGCTCGGCGTGGTCGCCGTCTACTCGGCGTCCAACTTCCCCTTCGCGTTCTCCGTCGCCGGCGGCGACACCGCGAGCGCGCTGGCGGCCGGCAACCCCGTCGTCGTCAAGGCGCACCCCGACCACCCGGCGCTGTCCGAGCTGGTCGCCAAGGTGCTGCGGACGGCCGCCGCCGCGCACGGCATCCCCGAGGGCGTCCTCGGTCTCGTGCACGGCTTCGAGGCGGGCGTCGAGCTGATCAAGCACCCGCTGGTCGCCGCGGCCGGTTTCACCGGGTCCATCCGGGGCGGGCGCGCGCTGTTCGACGCGGCCGCGGCCCGGCCGACGCCGATCCCCTTCCACGGCGAGCTGGGCTCGCTGAACCCCGTCGTGGTCACCGAGGCGGCCGCCGCCGAGCGCGCGGAGGCCATCGGCGCCGGGCTCGCCGGATCGATGACGCTGGGCGTCGGGCAGTTCTGCGTCAAGCCGGGCCTGGTCCTCGTACCGTCCGGCTCGGCCGGTGACGGGCTGGTCAAGTCGCTGACGGACGCGGTGAGCGACACGGAGGCGGGCGTGCTGCTCGACCACCGGATGCGGGACAACTTCATCGCCGGGGTCGCCGAGCGGGCCGAGCTGCCCGACGTCGAGACGCCGGTGACGCCCGGCGCGGGCGGGGAGCACACCGTCAGCGCGGGCTTCCTGACGGTGCCGGCGGCACGGCTTGCCGAGGAGGGCGCGCACGACCTGCTCCTCGAGGAGTGCTTCGGGCCGGTCACCGTGGTGGTCCGCTACGAGGACGAGGGTGAGGTCAAGGCTGTTCTGTCGCGGCTGCCGGGGAATCTCACCGCGACCGTGCAGCTGTCCGACGAGGAGGCCGCCGGGCAGGGGCGGGGGGCCGAGATCCTCGCGGAGCTCACGCCGCTCGCGGGGCGTGTGCTGGTGAACGGCTGGCCGACGGGGGTTGCCGTCGCGCCGGCGCAGCATCACGGGGGGCCGTACCCGGCTACGACGTCCACGTCGACGTCCGTGGGTGGGACTGCCATCGAGCGGTGGCTGCGGCCCGTTGCCTATCAGAACGCGCCTGCGGCGCTGCTGCCGGTGGAGCTTCGGGACGAGAACGAGTTGGGGCTGCCTCGTCGGTTCAACGGGCGTTTGGAGCGGTAGCGCTCCGCGGGTGCGCCGTAGGGGTGCGCCGTAGGGGTCGGGGTGTATCGGCGGGTGCGGCGCCGTCGTGGCCGTTCGCGCCGTTCCCCGCGCCCCCAAGAAGGGCGGCCTGCCTCCCCCTGGATAATTCCGCCATGGACGTCTCGCTTCCCGAACTGCCGTTTCCCCTCCGTACCTATGGGCCCGACGGGCACTGGTCCCACGAGGACGGGGTGCTCACCGGGTGGGCCGGGCCGCGGCAGGACCGGTTCGTGCCGCCGACCGGGGAGGGGCTGGAGCCCGCCGCCGACGCGCCGCGGCTGCTCGGGGCGCCCGAGGGGGACTTCCAGCTGATCGCGCGGGTCACCGTGGGATTCAACTGGGCCTTCGACGCGGGGGTGTTGTACGTCCATGTCGGCGAACGCGCCTGGGCCAAGCTCTGCCTGGAGTACTCCCCGGACGTGGCCACCGTCTGCACGGTGGTCACCCGGGGACACTCCGACGACGCCAACTCCTTCACCGTGGACGGCAGTTCCGTCTGGCTGCGGGTGAGCCGGACCGGTCGCGCCTTCGCCTTCCACGCCTCGCGCGACGGCCGGCGCTGGACCTTCGTCCGGCTGTTCACCCTGGGCGAGGAGAAGGAGACCGGCGCCGCCCTGGTCGGCTTCATGACCCAGTCGCCGATGGGGGAGGGGTGTGTGGTGACGTACGACCACATCGAGTTCCGGGACGCCTGGCCGGACGATCTGAGAGACGGCAGCTAGGAACCGGGACGCCTGCTGTGTCGTCCTCCCGTGCATGATCGGAGAACCCCCCACCCCGAGCCGAGTGATCCGTACCGTCGTGCCCGCCGAGGCGGAGGCCGTCGTGGCGCTGCACGCGCGGGCCCGGGCCACGTACTACCCCGACGGGATCCCGCAGGACGGTACCGCCTGGCTCGCCAACTGGCGTACGGCCATCGAGCGGCCCGACGGACAGGTGCTGTGCGTCGTCGAGCAGGGGCGGATCGTCGGCCTGGCCTCGTTCCGGGTGCCGGAGGGCGCCGGTGCGGAGACGGTCAAGCTGTTCCAGTTCCACGTCGACCCGGACCGCTGGCGGGCGGGCATCGGTACGGCCCTGCACACCGCCTGTGTGGAGCAGTGGCGGGCCGACGCGCGTCGTACGGCCGTGCTCGACGTGCATGTCGACAACCGGCGCGCCCAGGCCTTCTATGCGCGTCAGGGCTGGGTCCCGGACCCGGAGAACCCGCCCGCGGACGACGACCACCATCTCTTCCTGCGCTTCTCCGTGCGCGGGGAATGAACCCCGCTGATTGAACGTTCATGCACTCGGCGGAGGGGGTCTCCGTCCCCCGTACGAGTTGGAGAGTGCCGAGACCATGCGCGTCGAGATCTGGAGCGACATCGCCTGCCCCTGGTGCTATGTCGGAAAGGCCCGCTTCGAGAAGGCGCTCGAGGCGTTCCCGCACCGCGACCAGGTCGAGGTGGTGCACCGCTCCTTCGAGCTGGACCCCGGCCGCGCCAAGGGCGACGTCCAGCCCGTGATCAAGATGCTCACCAAGAAGTACGGCATGAGCGAGGCGCAGGCGCAGGCCGGTGAGGAGAACCTCGGCACGCAGGCCGCCGCCGAGGGACTGGAGTACCAGACCCGGGGCCGCGACCACGGCAACACCTTCGACATGCACCGCCTGCTGCACTTCGCCAAGGAGCGGGGCCGGCAGGACGAGCTGATCCAGATCCTCTACCGGGCGAACTTCGCCGAGGAGCGGTCCCTCTTCACCGAGGGCGACGAGCGGCTCGTGGAGCTGGCCGTCGAGGCCGGCCTCGACGCCGACGCCGTCCGCAAGGTGCTCACCGACCCCACCGCCTACGCCGACGACGTCCGCGCCGACGAGCGCGAGGCCGCCCAGCTCGGTGCGAACGGCGTGCCCTTCTTCGTGCTCGACCGCGCCTACGGCGTCTCCGGCGCCCAGCCCGCCGAGGTCTTCGCCCAGGCCCTCACCCAGGCCTGGGGCGACCGCTCCCCGCTGAAGCTGATCGACGACGGCGGCGCGGAGGCCTGTGGCCCGGACGGGTGCGCGGTGCCGCAGCACTGAGAAGCGCAGGTGGGGGCGGACGTATAAGCGCTCCTTAGGGGTTCCGCTCAGAAATCCGCAATGGACTACGAGTTCTCCCGGCCCCACAGTGGACCCATGGAGACCTTCGAGAGCCTCGTCCGCGCCGAGTTCGCCCCGAAGAACACCTACCTCAACACCGCGAGCAACGGGCTGCTGCCGGCCCGCGCCGTGGCGGCCCTGCGGGAGGCCGTCCAACTGCGGGCCGACGGCCGGCCGCTCGGGCCGTTGTACGCCGACGTGGAGGCGGCCCGTGCCTCCTACGCCCGGCTGGCCGGCGTTCCCACCGAGCGCGTGGCGGCCGGCGCCTCGGTCGCCGCCCACACCGGGGTGATCGCCGCCTCCCTGCCCGCCGGCGCGGAGGTCCTCACCGCCGAGGACGACTTCACCTCCGTGGTGAACCCGTTCCATGTCCGCGGCGACCTCAAGGTGCGCGCCGTGCCCCTGGAGCGGATCGCCGAGTCGGTCCGTCCCGGCACCGCGCTCGTCGCGGTCAGCGCGGCGCAGTCCGCCGACGGCCGGATCGCCGACCTGCCCGCCCTGCGCGAGGCGGCGCGGGAGTACGGAGCCCGCACGTACGTCGACTTCTCCCAGGCCGCCGGCTGGCTTCCGATGGACGCCGGCGCGTACGACTACACCGCCGCCGTCGGCTTCAAATGGCTGCTCGGCCCGCACGGAGCGGCCTTCCTCGTCCTGCCCGAGGACTTCGGCGGGCTGACGCCGGTGCTGGCCGGCTGGGTCGCGGGCGAGCGGCCCTGGGACAGCTGCTACGGCCCCGTGACCGAACTCGCCCACTCCGCACGCCGTTTCGACCTCACCCACGCCCTCTTCAGCTACGCCGGTCTGCGCCACTCCCTCGCCCTCGTCGAGGAACTCGGCGTGGAGGCCGTCCGAGCCCACGACCTGGCCCTCGCCGACAGCTTCCGCACCGGACTCGCGACCCTCGGCCACGAACCGCTGCCCGCCCCCGGCTCCGCGATCGTCTCGGTGCCCGGACTCGGCCACCGCCAGGCGGAGTTGAGCGCGGCGGGCATCGAGGTCTCCGACCGCGCGGGCAACCTGCGCGCCTCCTTCCACCTCTACAACACCCCCGCCGACGTCGAGCGCCTGCTGGACGTGCTCTCGGGCTGACAGCCCTTGCCGCACGCGCGCCCGGGACGCTAGGAAAGGCACCAGGGGTGGTGGTGCCGGTGGATCCCACGGACACGGACAGGGACGCATCGACGGGGGCGGTCGCCGACGCCGAGCTGCACGGGCGGCTGGTGTACGGCGACGGGTCCGCGCTGGCCGAGACGTACGCCGTCTACGGCGGGCTGGTGCGGCGGATCGCCCTGCGCGTCACCCGCAGCCCGGCCGCCGTCGAGGACATCGCGCAGGAGGTCTTCACCGAGCTGTGGAGCAGGCCGTACGCCTTCGACGCCCGCCGGGGCAGCCTGCGCACCTGGCTGTCGATGCTCGCGCACCGGCGGGCCGTGGACTGGGTGCGCCACGAGGCCCGGCACCGCAAGGCCGGCCGCGCCGACGACAGCGCCCTGCACACCATCCCGGACGCGGCGCCCGGTCCCGACGAGGCGGTCGTGGACCGTGAACGCTCCCTGCTCCTGCACTCCGCGCTCGCCGAACTCCCGCAGCCGCAACGGGAGGTGGTGCACCTCGCCTATTTCGCGGGCCGCACCTACCGCCAGGCCGCCGCCGAACTCGGCATCCCCGAGGGCACCGCCAAGACCCGGCTGCGCACGGCCCTGCGCCGGCTGGCCGAGACACTGGCCGACCCACCGGACCCGGCCCTGGAAAGAGGCGCATGATGGCGACAGCGGAAGGAGGCGACCGGTGACCACCGACCACGAGCACGACCACGGCCACGACCGTGACCACGACGGCCTGCGCGACCTGGTGGCCGCCTCGGCCTTCGACGCCGTGACGCCCGCCGAGAAGGAGACGGTGGCCCGGCACCTGGACGGCTGCGCCGAGTGCGCGGCCGAGGCGGAACGGCTGCGCGAGACCGTACGCCTGCTGGACGTGCCGCCCGGGGAGGGTGCCGGGTGGGAGCCGCCCCCGAGCCGGGGGCCGATGGTCGAGGCCGAGCCGGACCACGTGGTGGCGGGACTGTTCCGGGGCCGCCGCCCCCAGTGGGAGAGCCCCCGCCCCGCCGCCACCCCGGTGGCCGCGCACGCCGCCGCCTACGCCGGATCCGTGGCCTCCCTGACCGCGCTGCTGCCCCATGTGTACGGCAGGTGGGGATACGACCGCTGGAAGGTCCCGGTGGTGCACGACTGGGACGTCCAGTCGACCCTCGCCCACCTCGTCGCCGCCGACGAGCAGCTCGCGCTGGCGCTCGGCGTGGACGCACAGGTGCCCCCGTCGCCGGCCGAGGACGGCGAGCCCTGGGGCGCGTACTGGGACCGGCGCACGGCCGACGTGATCCGCCACGAGCGCCGCCACTCGCCCGAGCGGACGCGCGCCGCCTGGGCGGCCCAGTGCGCCGCGCTGCTCGCCACGCCCGAGGCCCACGATCCCGAACGGGCCGCGCGCGCCGTCGAGTTGATGGGCATGCGGCTGCCCGTCGCCGACCACTTCACCGTCCGGGCCTTCGAGACGTGGATCCACACCGACGACATCGGCCGCGCCCTCGGCATCCCGGTACCGCCGCCGCCCGCGGCGCACCTCGAGCGGCTGGTACGGCTGGCCGTGAGCGTCCTCGGCCAGGCCCTCGGCCCCGCCGTGCCGCCCGTCCGCTTCACGCTCACCGGCATCGACGAGTGGACCCTCGGCGCCGGGACCGGCCCGGTGCGCGCCGGACTCGTCCTGGACCCGGTCGACTTCTGCTTCCTCGCGGGCGGGCGGAGCGCCCCGGACGCGGTGCCGCACACGGCCACGGGCGACGCCGCCGCCGTACGGGACGTACTGGAACGGACGGCGTCGCTGGCGTGGCTTTGACCGGGTGATCAGCGGACCGGGGTGAAATCCCGAGCACCGATGCTGCATTCTCCGGGGGACAACCCCCGGACCCCCGGCCGGGCGGGGCTCACCGGACCGGAGTGAAGTCCCTCGCTCCGATGAACTCCGGCCGCCGTACGGGTGCCGCGAACGGCTCGACCGCCGTGTTCTCCACGCTGTTGAACACGATGAACACATTGCTGCGCGGGAACGGCGTGATGTTGTCGCCCGAGCCGTGCATGCAGTTGCAGTCGAACCAGGTCGCGGAGCCCGCCCGGCCGGTGAACAGGCGGATGCCGTACTCGCCCGCCAGCGTGGTCAGCGCCTCGTCCGAGGGCGTGCCCGCGTCCTGCATCTGCAGGGACTTCTTGTAGTTGTCCTCGGGCGTGGCGCCCGCGCAGCCCAGGAACGTCCGGTGCGAGCCCGGCATGATCATCAGGCCGCCGTTGGTGTCGAGGTTCTCGGTCAGTGCGATCGAGACGGACACCGTGCGCATGCCCGGCAGACCGTCCTCGGCGTGCCAGGTCTCGAAGTCGGAGTGCCAGTAGAAGCCACCGGCCCCGAAGCCCGGCTTGACGTTGATCCGCGACTGGTGGACGTACACGTCCGAACCGAGGATCTGCCGGGCCCGCCCGACGACCCGCTCGTCACGCACGAGGGCCGCGAACACGGGACTCAGCCTGTGCACCTCGAAGACGGAACGGATCTCCTTCGACCGCGGCTCCACGATCGACCGTTCGTCGGCCCGGACCTCCGGGTCGCAGACCAGCCGCTCCAGCTCCCGCCGGCAGACGGCGACCTCGTCGTCACTGATGAGCTGGTCGACGGCGAGGAAGCCGTCGCGCTCGTACGCCTGGAGATCGGCCGCCGGGATCGGGCCCGGGGTGCTGGGGGAGCCCCAGACGACGGGGTCCTGGCGGGGGACGGACACCTCGGTGGTGCCGCGGGTGGGATAGAGATCGGTGACGGTGGTCATGACGGTCACACCTCCTCGGGCTCGGTGAGCAGGGGATAGACGCCGTTCTCGTCGTGGTCCTCCCGGCCCGTCACGGGCGGGTTGAACACGCAGAGGCAGCGGAAGTCCTCCAGGACGCGCAGCGTGTGCCGCTCGTGGCCGTCCAGGAGGTACAGGGTGCCGGGAGTGATCGGGTACGTCCTCCCGGTCTCGTGGTCGGTGAGTTCGGCGGCGCCCTCCACACAGACCACGGCCTCGATGTGGTTGGCGTACCACATCGACGTCTCGGTGCCGGCGTACAGAATCGTTTCGTGCAGGGAGAATCCGACGCGCTCCCGGGCGAGCACGATCCGCTTGCTCTCCCAGGTGCCGGACGCGGCCCGCACATGCCGGTCGGTGTTCTCGATGTCCTTGAACGAACGGACGATCATCGCGTCCCTCTCTGTCAGGCGGTCTCGCGGACGGCGCGGGCGACGACGCTCAGCCCCTCGTCCAGCTCCTCCGGGCTGACGGTCAGGGCCGGCAGCAGCTTCACGACCTCGCTCTCGGGACCGGAGGTCTCGATCAGCAGCCCCAGCTCGAAGGCGCGCCGCGCCACCCGGGACGCCCGCTGCCTGTCGTGGAACTCCAGTCCCCACACCAGACCGCGCCCCCGGTACTCCTTCACCTCGGCGAGGTTCTCCTCGGTGATCGAGATCAGCGCCTCCTCCACCTGCTCGCCGCGCGCCCGGGTCTGTTTCTCCATGGCGGACCCGTCGGCCCAGTACGTCTCGAGGGCGGCCGTCGCCGTCACGAAGGCGGGGTTGTTGCCGCGGAAGGTGCCGTTGTGCTCGCCCGGCTCCCACACGTCGAGCTCCGGCATGAACAGGCACAGCGACATGGGAAGGCCGTATCCGCTGATGGACTTGGAGACGGTGACGATGTCGGGGGTGATCCCGGACTCCTCGAAGGAGAAGAAGGCCCCGGTGCGCCCGCAGCCCATCTGGATGTCGTCGACGATCAGCAGCATGTCCTGCCGCTCGCACAACTCCTTGAGGGCGCGCAGCCATTCGGGCCGGGCCACGTTGATCCCGCCCTCGCCCTGCACGGTCTCCACGATCACCGCGGCGGGCTTGTTGAGCCCGGACCCCTGGTCCTCGAGCAGCCGCTCGAACCACAGGAAGTCGGGGACGGTCCCGTCGAAGTAGTTGTCGAAGGGCATGGGCGTACCGTGCACGAGCGGGATCCCGGCCCCGGCCCGCTTGAAGGCGTTGCCGGTGACGGCGAGGGAGCCCAGCGACATCCCGTGGAAGGCGTTGGTGAACGACACGATCGCCTCGCGTCCCTTCACCTTCCGCGCCAGCTTCAGCGCGGACTCCACCGCGTTGGTGCCGGTCGGCCCCGGGAACATGACCTTGTACGGCAGATCGCGCGGCCGCAGCACCAGCTCCTGGAAGGTCTCCAGGAACGACCGCTTGGCGACGGTCGACATGTCGAGTCCGTGGGTGACCCCGTCGCGCAGCAGATAGTCGATCAACGCCCGTTTCAGTACGGGGTTGTTGTGGCCGTAGTTGAGGGATCCGGCACCGGCGAAGAAGTCGAGGTACCGGTGGCCGTCCTCGTCGTACATCAGGCTGCCCTGCGCACGGTCGAAGACGGCGGGCCAGCCGCGGCAGTAGCTGCGCACCTCGGACTCGAGGGTCTCGAAGACGCTGAGATCGGGCTGGGTGATGGTCACGACGAATCGCTCCTCGGTGTGGGGGACAGAGGGATGAGCGGGTGTGGGGGAAAGGGGCGGTGGGGCGGTGGGGCTCAGCGGGGGAGGGAGAGGGGGCCGATGCGGTGGAGCACCTCGGGGCCGTGCGGGCCGTCCGGGAACAGCCCGGTCCCGAACAGCACCTCGCGGCTGAGCGTGGCCCCGTGCCGGGCGGCGTACGAGGTGAACAGCCGCTCGGAGGCGGTGTTGCCCGGCGTGATGGTGGTCTCGACGGCGGTCAGCGGACGCTCGGCGGCGAGTCGTGCCGTCAGTCCGTCCAGCAGCGCGGCGGCCAGACCGCGGCCCCGGTACGCGGCGTCCACGGCCACCTGCCAGACCAGCAGGGTGTGGGGGTCCTCCGGCCGTACGTACCCGGTGACGAACCCGACCGGTTCGCCGTCCTCCGCGCGGGCCACGGCCGAGGTGCCGGCGAAGTCGCGGCACCACAGCAGATAGCTGTAGGACGAGTTCAGATCCAGGTTTCCGGATTCCTTGGCAATACGCCAGAGTGCGGCCCCGTCCGCCACGGTGGGCCGGTCGATGAGGAGGTCTGCTGGTGCGGCAGTCATGCGGAAGGAACTTACCCAGGGAAATTCAAAAGCGCATGGAGGGGGCGTGGGGATTCCGTGATGCCGCTGAGGCCGGGGTGGGTTATGCGGCTTTTGCCCTACCGCAAAAGCCGCATAACGGCCTCTCTGTGCAATGCGTCACGCGCCTGTGGCGAGTGGGAAATCTCCCGGGTTTATTCGCGGGGAACCCGGGCAGAAGAACTCGGGAATTCTCTGAATTCAGAAACCGGTAACCCCATCGATATGTTCCCGGAGAATGTCCGCGTGGCCGTTGTGCCGGGCGTACTCCTCGACGAGGTGAAGGAGCACCCAGCGAAGACTGACCGGGGCCCCGGCCATCGGCCCGTCGGCGATCCGCCCGGTCTCCTCCAGCGACCGCCCGGCGATCACCTCACGCCCCCGTGCGACCTCCCGTCGCCAGACCTCCAGCGCCTCCTGAAGCCCTCGGGCCGGATCCAGCGCATACCCGGTCTCCTCCTCGAAAAGCACCGGCACGTCCAGCCTGGCGACCACCCGCTGGAACCAGGTCCGCTCGACCTCGGCGAGATGCTGCACCAGCCCGAGCAGCGTCAGCTCCGACGGCGCCGCCGCCGCCATCCGCACCTGCTGGTCGTCGAGCCCCGCGCACTTGAGTTCCAGCGTGGCCCGGTGAAAGTCCAACCAGCTCTCCAACATGGGGAGTTCGTCACCGGTCAGGAGGGGGACGGGCCGGCCGTCGGGAAGCCTCTGGGGCGTGTCAGCGGTCATCGGCCGAGCATGCCACGCCCCACCGACAAGCGAGGGCCGGCTACGCCCATGCCTCCTCCGCCGCCCGCAGTGCCCCGGCCACATCCACGTCCAGCCCCTTCTCCGCCAGCGCGGCGCCCAGGGCCACCAGGCTGCCCCGCACCGCACCCGGCGTCGCGTCGACGCCGTAGTGGTTGACCCGGATCATCTCCT
This sequence comes from Streptomyces sp. NPDC096132, assembly GCF_044763345.1. NCBI lineage: Bacteria > Bacillati > Actinomycetota > Actinomycetes > Kitasatosporales > Streptomycetaceae > Streptomyces > Streptomyces sp. NPDC096132. Next base: position 106,620 of record NZ_JBIWGA010000002.1, on the reverse strand, counting down.
TGGCCAGGGCGCCCCCGCCCGCCGCCAGCGGCAGCGCGGGGTCCATCGCCAGAGCCCGGCCCACCAGTTCCGACGCGGGCACACCCGACGGCACCCGCAGCGTCGTCGCGACCGGCGCCGCCTCCGCGGCCTCGTGCACATACGGCTCCAGACCCCCGCCCAGCGCCACCGCTCCCGCACGCGTCGCCGCGGCGGCGGCCGCGTGCCGGCCCATCACGGTGGCCGGCCCCTCGGCCTCGATCCGCGCCACACACGCCTCCAGCGCCAGCATCTCCAACTGCGCCGGAGCGTGCAGCAGCGCCTTGCGGCCCCCGTCGACCCAGCGTTCCTTCCAGTCCAGCAGCGAGAGGTACGAGCGGCGCGGCGCCCTCGGGTTCGCCGCCATCCGCGCCCACGCCCGCTCGCTCACCGACACCGCCGACACACCCGCCGGTCCGCCCATCGCCTTCTGCGCGCCGATTACGCACAGATCCACCCCCCACGCGTCCGGCAGGACCGGCTCGGCCCCGACGGAGGCCACGGCGTCCAGAGAGAACAGCGCACCCTGCTCCCGCACCGCCTCACCGATCTCCGCCACCGGGTTGGTGTTGCCGGTCGCCGCCTCCGCGTGCACCAGCGACACGAAGTCGATCTCCGGGTGCGCGGCGAAGGCCTCCCGGATCTGTCCGGCCGTGACCGCCGTGTGGAAGGGCACCGCCAGATCGATCACCGTGGCCCCGCAGTCCCGCAGCCAGTCCCCGAAGGTCTGCCCGTACGGACCGGTGATGACGTTCAGCGCGGTCGTCCCGGGGCCGGCGGTCGCCCGGATCGCCCCCTCCAGCGGCAGCAGCGCCTCGCCCTGCATGATCACGACGTCCTGTTCGGTGCTCAGCAGGCGCGCCACCCGGTCCTCGATCGACGCGAAGCGTGCGGCACTCAAGGGGGCCAGGTCCAGGAAGGGGTGTGTCACGGCGGGGTGCTCTCTCTTCACTCACGGGGTATGAGGTCTCGAGAGTAACCGGCAGACCCCAACACCTCTCCCGACGCACGCTCCCCTCCCCCCACTGATGAGTTCGTAGGTCAGGCAGCCCCGCGACCATCGGTTTGGTTTGAGACACCCAAACTTCTCCTTATAATCGGAACCCACAGTTCCCTTACAGGAAGGCCCGCCGTGAACACGCTCTTCGGGCGACGGACCCGCATCCTGGCCGCCACCACCGCGACGGCCGGGCTGATGCTCGTGGCCGCCTGTACCTCCAGCGACGACTCGGGCAGCGGCTCCAAGACCGCCGCGGGCGGGGTCGAGCTCGTCAAGGCCGGTCAGCTCACCACCTGCACCCACCTGCCCTACCCGCCCTTCCAGTCGGAGATCGACGGCAAGGTGCAGGGCTTCGACGTCTCGCTGATCGACCTCGTCGCCGAGGACCTCGGCGTGAAGCAGGAGATCCTCGACACGCCCTTCGAGAACTTCAAGACCGGCGCCTTCCTCAACTCCGGCGAGTGCGACCTGGCCGCGGCCGGCATGACCATCACCGAGGAACGCAAGAAAAACGTCGACTTCTCCGACCCGTACTTCGACGCCACCCAGGCCGTCCTGGTCGACAAGGACGCCGACGTCAGCTCGCTGGCCGAGGTGAAGTCCGAGAATGTCAAGCTCGGCGCCCAGGCCCAGACCACCGGCGAGGACTACGCCAAGAGCCAGGGCTTCGACCCGGTCTCCTTCGAGTCCTCCGACGCCGTCCTCAACGGTCTGCGCACCGGCCAGGTCAAGGCCGTGATCATCGACTACCCGGTCGTCCAGGGCTGGCTGAAGGACAAGGCCAACGCCGACGCCTTCAAGGTCGTCGACAACCTCAACACCGGTGAGCAGTACGGCTTCACGGTGAAGAAGGGCAACACCAAGCTCCTCGCCGCCATCAACAAGGCGCTCGCCGACGCGAAGGCGGACGGCACGTACAAGGAGCTGTACGAGAAGTGGATCGGCCCCTACGACGAGTCGGCCGCCTCCGCCTCCCCGTCCGCGTCGGCCTCCTGACCCCATGGCCTCCACGGACGTACCACTCCAGCCCCGGAAGAAGGGCCTGACCCGGCGCCAGAAGCGCCGCCTCTCGCGCGGCGCGCAGTACGTCGTGTTCGTCGCCGCCGTGATCGCCTTCGCGGTCTCGGCCGACTGGGACCGGCTGCAGAACCAGTTCGCCCAGTGGGACATCGCGCGGCAGATGTTCCCGGACGTCATCACGCTGGCGCTGAAGAACACCGTGCTGTACACGCTGTCCGGCTTCGCCGTCGGACTCGTGCTCGGCATGGTGATCGCGCTGATGCGGCTGTCGTCGGTGGGCCCCTACCGCTGGTTCGCCGGCGTCTACATCGAGATCTTCCGCGGTCTGCCCGCCCTGCTGATCTTCATCTTCATCGGCGTGGCCGTGCCGCTCGCCTTCCCGGGCACGGAGATCGTCGGCGGCACCTACGGCAAGGTCGCCCTCGCGCTCGGCCTGGTGGCGGCCGCGTACATGGCGGAGACGATCCGCGCCGGCATCCAGGCCGTACCCAAGGGGCAGATGGAGGCGGCCCGCTCCCTGGGGTTCTCGCCCGCCCGGGCCATGGTCTCGATCATCATCCCGCAGGCGTTCCGGATCATCCTCCCGCCGCTCACCAACGAACTGGTCCTGCTGTTCAAGGACTCCTCGCTGGTGCTGTTCCTCGGGGTCACCCTGGAGGAGCGGGAACTGTCCAAGTACGGCCGCGACCTGGCCAGCCAGACCGCCAACTCCACGCCGATCCTCGTCGCCGGCCTCTGCTACCTGCTGGTGACCATCCCGCTCGGCTTCGTCGTGCGCCGTATGGAGGCCAAGGCCCAGGAGGCCGTCAAATGAGCCGACCGGAGATCCAGGTCAAGGACCTGTACAAGTCCTTCGGCAGCAACGAGGTCCTGCGCGGCATCGACCTCGAGATCGGCCAGGGCGAGGTCGTCTGTGTGATCGGCCCGTCCGGCTCGGGCAAGTCGACGCTCCTGCGGTGCGTGAACCTGCTGGAGGAGCCGACCAAGGGCCAGGTCTTCGTCGGCGGCACCGAGGTCACGGACCCGGACGTCGACATCGACGCCGTACGCCGCCGTATCGGCATGGTCTTCCAGCAGTTCAACCTCTTCCCGCACCTGACCGTGACCGAGAACCTCACGCTCCCGCAGCGTCGGGTGCTGAAGCGCGGCAAGGCGCCCGCCGCGAAGGTCGCCGCGGAGAACCTGGCACGCGTCGGTCTGTCGGAGAAGGCGGACGCCTACCCCGCCTCCCTCTCCGGCGGCCAGCAGCAGCGCGTCGCCATCGCCCGGGCGCTCGCCATGGGCCCCGAGGTCATGCTGTTCGACGAGCCGACCTCGGCGCTCGACCCGGAGCTGGTGGGGGACGTCCTGGCCGTCATGCGCATGCTCGCGCACGAGGGCATGACGATGATGGTCGTCACCCACGAGATGACCTTCGCCCGCGAGGTCGCCGACCGGGTCGTCTTCATGGACGGCGGAGTGATCGTCGAGGAGGGCACCCCCGACCGGGTCATCGGCTCCCCGAGCCACGAGCGCACCCGTCACTTCCTGTCCCGGCTGCTGGACCCGGCGATGGCCGAAGTCGAGGAGGAGACGTCCGACCAGGTGGGCAAGAGCGACTAGTGCCCCGGCAGGCAACGTTTGCCCCGTCGCGACGCCCGGCACGCCCTCTCGCCGCACCGGCCGAAAGCCCAAGTACATCCAGTACGAGGGCTTCCGGCCGGCACGACGAGAGCACGCTCCCCCACTCTCGACATCGCTCGAGCGGGGGGACCCCCACGACGCCGCTCCTTGACGGGCAAACGTTGCCTGCCGCGGCACTAGCCGGTCATTAAGGTGCGGTGCATGAGCGATCAGCCGGTGCTGCACGTGAAGGGCCGGGTCCTCGTCGGACCCGACGACATCCGCGACGAACTGTGGGTCGTCGACGGCCGGATCTCCTACGACCGTCCCGTCGGCGTCCGCGACGTCCGGACCGTGGCGGGCTGGGCGCTGCCCGGCCTGGTCGACGCCCACTGCCACGTGGGCCTGGGGCCGGACGGCCCGGTCGCGCCGGACGTCGCCGAGAAGCAGGCGCTGACCGACCGCGAGGCCGGCACGCTGCTGATCCGCGACGCCGGCTCGCCCTCGGACACCCGCTGGGTCGACGACCGCGACGACCTCCCGAAGATCATCCGGGCCGGCCGGCACATCGCCCGTACCCGCCGCTACATCCGCGGCTACGCCCATGAGATCGAGCCCGCCGACCTGGTGGCGTACGTCGCCCGGGAGGCCCGTCGCGGCGACGGCTGGGTCAAGCTGGTCGGCGACTGGATCGACCGCGAGGTGGGCGACCTGGCCCCGAGCTGGCCCCGGGAGGCGGCCGAGGCGGCCATCGACGAGGCGCACCGGCTGGGCGCCCGGGTCACCGCGCACTGCTTCGCCGAGAACTCCCTGCGCGACCTCGTCGAGTCGGGCATCGACTGCATCGAGCACGCGACGGGCCTCACCGAGGACCTGATCCCGCTGTTCGCCGAGCGCGGTGTCGCGATCGTGCCGACCCTCGTCAACATCGCGACCTTCCCGCGGCTCGCGGCGGGCGGCGAGAGCAAGTTCCCGCGCTGGTCGGCCCATATGCGCCGGCTCCACGAGCGCCGCTACGACACCGTGCGGGGCGCCTACGACGCCGGCATCCCGGTCTTCGTCGGCACGGACGCCGGCGGCACCCTCCCGCACGGCCTCGTGGCCGCCGAGGTCGCGGAACTGGTGACGGCGGGCATCCCGGCCGTCGAGGCCCTGGCCGCGACGACATGGACCGCCCGCGCCTGGCTCGGCCGGCCCGGCCTGGAGGAGGGCGCCCCGGCCGACCTCGTCGTCTACGACAACGACCCGCGCGCCGACGTCCGCGTGCTCGCGGCACCTCGCCGGGTGGTGGTGGGCGGCAGGGTCAGGGCGTGACGGCCGCCGCGATCCGCCCGCACCGCTGAACATGTGTGCCATACGAGTCGAAGATGTGTGCGGAAAACTCACGTTGGAGTGAACTCCCGTCAGGCCGCTGACCGTTCACCCCTCGTACGTAATTCTTGCGGGGTCCCGAAGCGTCTCTTCTGGGGAGCCCACCCGTGAGCACCGTGTACTTCCGCATGCCCGCACGCCGTCTCGCCGTCGTGGCGGCGGCCACCGCCCTGACCGCCGGCCCCGTCGGCCTCGCCGGCGCGGGTCCGGCGCACGCGACCGACGGTCGGGGCGGTGCGAGCGCGGTGGCTCTGCGCACCGGCCTCGACGTCGCCCTGGTCGACAGAACGGTCGAGGTGCCGCTCACCGTCTCCCTCGACGAGGTGCGGGCGCCGCAGAGCGCCGGGAGGACCGCGCTGACGGCCCAGCTGGACGGCGTCGACGGCGGACAGCCCTTCAGTCTCCTGCGCGCCGACGTCGCCGAGGCGAAGGCCGGCGTCGACGGCGCGAAGGCCGAGGCCTCCACCCGCCTCGCCCGCGCCCGGCTGCACGTCCCCGGGCTGCCCCTGCTCTCCCTGATCGAGATCGACGCGGTCACCTCCAGGGCGACCTGCGAGGCCGGGAAGACCCCGGTCGCCACCTCCGCCCTGCCCGGCGCGGTGACGGTCCTCGGCAAGAAGGTCTCGGTGAGCGCCGGCGGCCCGACCGAGGTCGAGGTGCCCGGCGTGGGCGAGGTCCGGCTCGACCTGTCCCGGCGTGAGGTCACCTCCCGCACGGCCGCCGCGACCGCTCTTCGGCTCACCGTGCGGGTGAACCCGCTGAAGCTGAACGTCGCCGAGGTCACCGGCACCCTGACCCTGGCCGAGGCGCGCTGCGAGACCCCGACCGCCTCCGAGGAGCCGGCCGGGTCGAGCGCGACACCCGAGGCCGACGTCGAGCCCGCCGACGTCGAGCCGCAGGGCGCCCCCGCCGAGGCGGACCTCGCCCGGACCGGAGGCGGCCCGGTCACGCGGTACCTCGCGGCCGGATCGGTGGTGCTGCTGGCGGCCGGTGGCGCGGCGGTCGCCGTGGCACGCCGCCGCAACTAGACGCCCTGCAAACGCTTTCAGTCGTTGACCCAGGTGGACGCCCCATGGCCACCTGGGCCAACTCCCTTTCTCTGTCAGAACTGTTGACCACTGCATGAAAGCGTTTTAACTTCCTCTTCGCTCCTACTCCGAGAAGCGAGGGGGAACCCGTGGCAGTCGTCCGGCATACGAGGCGAAAACGCTTACAGAGCGGGGCTCTGTTCCTGCTCATGCTCCCCGGTCTCGGCTACTTCCTGCTCTTCCACTACGGCGCGCTGGCCGGCAACGTCATCGCCTTCAAGGAGTACGTCCCCTTCGACGGCCTCTGGGACAGCCCCTGGGTCGGCCTGGACAACTTCCGGCGGATGTTCGAGGACGCCGCGTTCTGGGACGCGGTCCTCAACACGGTCTGGATCGCGGTCCTCCAGCTCGTCTTCTACTTCCCGGTGCCGCTCGCCCTCGCCCTGCTCCTGCACAGCCTCACCTGGACCAGCGTCCGCCGCTTCGTGCAGTCGGTGGCCTACCTCCCGCACTTCATCTCCTGGGTGATCGTCGTCGCCCTCTTCCAGCAGGTGCTCGGCGACACCGGACTGCTCAACTCCGGCCTGAGCGGCATGGGGCTGCACACCGTCGACGTCATCGGCGACCCGGACGCCTTCCGGCCGCTCGTCGTCGCCCAGGTGATCTGGAAGGACGCCGGCTGGGGCACGATCATCTTCCTCGCGGCCCTCGCCCAGGTCGACGAGCAGCAGTACGAGGCCGCCGCGATCGACGGGGCCGGACCCTGGCGGCGCTTCTGGCACGTCACCCTGCCCGCCATCCGCCCGGTGATCGTGCTGCTGCTCATCATGCGGCTCGGCGACATCCTCTCCGTCGGCTTCGAACAGATGCTGCTCCAGCGCGACGCCGTCGGCCCCGAGGCCGCCGAGATCATCGACACCTTCGTCTACTACCAGGGCATCGTCGGCGGCGACTACGGCTTCGCGGCCGCGGCGGGCCTGTTCAAGGGCGTGATCGGCGCCCTCCTCGTCCACGCCGCCAACAAGGTCGCCCACCGCCTCGGCGAACAGGGGGTCTACAAGTGAGCAGCCACGTCCGGCCCGGCTGGATGGAGAAGCCGAGACCGGTGACCCAGGCGGGCAAGGTCCTCGCCCTGACCGCCGTCGTCCTCCTGGTCTGCGTCCCGTTCCTCGTCATCGTGTCGACCTCGCTCGCCTCCACCGACGAGGTCGTCGCCAACGGCGGCTGGGTGCTGTGGCCGACCGAGCCCTCGCTGAAGGCCTACCGCGACATCCTCGACGGCGGCATCGTCACCCACGCCCTCGGCGTCAGCGCCGGCGTCACCGTCGTGGGCACCCTCCTCAGCCTCGCCTGCACGGTGACCCTCGCCTACGCCCTCTCCCGTCCCGGGACCCTCGGCGGCCGGCCGGTCCTGCTGCTGATCCTGTTCACGTTCCTCTTCCCGCCCGGCATGATCCCGAGCTTCCTGCTGGTCAAGGAGCTGGGCCTGCTGGACAACTACGCCTCCCTGGTCCTGCCGGTCCTCGTGAACGTCTTCAACCTCGTCGTCCTGCGCGGCTTCTTCCAGGGCATCCCCGAGGAGCTGTACGAGGCCGCCCGCCTCGACGGGGCGGGGGACTGGCGGGTGCTCGTCTCCGTCGTGCTGCCGCTGTCCAAGGCCGCGCTCGCCGTCGTGGGCCTCTTCTACGCGGTGGCGTACTGGAACTCCTGGTTCTACGCCTCGCTCTACCTGGAGAGCGATCACTGGCCCCTCCAGCAGGTGCTGCGCACCTATGTGGTGGCCGGCTCCGGACTCACCGACGCGACCACCGGAGAGGGCACGGTCACCGCCCCGCAGACCGTGCAGATGGCGGTCCTGGTGATCGCCACCGTACCCATCCTGCTCGTCTACCCCTTCCTGCAGAAGTACTTCACCAAGGGCGTGCTCACCGGCGCCATCAAGAGCTGACTCAAGCCGACACGAGGTGATTCACCCATGGCCCGCATGTCCCGACGTACCCTCCTGCGCTCCATGGCGGTGGGCGGTGCCGCCGCCTCCGTCCCCGGCCTGCTGACCGCCTGCTCCACGAGCTCCGGCGACAGCGACGTCTCCAACGCCGGCAAGAAGCTCGCCCCCTGGCCGGCCTACAAGCCCGCCGCCGGCCCGAAGCCCGACCTCGCCCCCACCGACGCCGGCGTCCAGGCCGGCTACACCGCCTACCCCACCGACCTGGTCAAGTCCGTCTCCCGGACCCCCGGCGACGGCTCCACCGTCAAGGTCATGTCGGTGTCCTTCGGCACCCCGCCCAAGCCGGCCTCCGCCAACCGGTTCTGGGCCGCCGTCGAGAAGGCACTCGGCGTGAAGATCGAGTACACGATCGTCTCCCAGGCCGACTACCAGAAGAAGATGGCCACGGTGATGGCCGGGGACGCCGACACCCTGCCCGACATCATCAACCTGTTCTCCGGCTTCGTCCTGCCGCGCGAGGCCGAGTTCGTCCAGCGGCGCGCCGAGGACCTCACGCCGTACCTCTCCGGCGAGGCGATCGCCGACTACCCCAACCTCGCCAACATCCCCACCCACGCCTGGAAGGACATGGGCCGCATCGGCGGCCGCCTCTACGGCATCCCGCTGGAGCGCCCGCTGCCCGGCTCCACGCTCTGGATCAACCAGGGCGTCTTCACCGACGCGGGCATGAAGGAGGGCTGGACCGCCGACGACTTCGCAGCCGTCGCCCGGCAGGCCACCGCAGGAAAGCGGTACGCGCTCGGCGCCGCCAACGGCTCGCTGTTCGGCAACGCCGTGCACTCCGCCGCCCACCGCGCGCCCCAGGAGTGGGCCGTCACCGAGGACGGCACGTTCCTGCCGGGCTGGGCCGACGAACGCTTCAAGGCCGCGATCGCCTTCCAGGCCGGCCTGCGCAAGGCCGGCAGCTACCTCCCCGACGCCACGTCCATCTCCCAGATCGACCTGACCACCCTCTTCTACAACGGCACCGTCGCCTCCATGCAGGACGGCTTCGGCGCCTACCTGCCCAAGTACCGCGAGTCCCAGGGCAAACTGACCCCGGCCGCCGCCCTGCCGTACGGCGTGGACGGCGAACCCGGCGGAATCGTCGCCGCCCGCCGCTCCTTCGGCTACACCGTGCTGAAGAAGGCGAAGAAGGAACGCGTCGAACTGCTCCTGCGCATCCTCGACCACCTCGCCGCCCCGTTCGGCAGCCAGGAGTGGGAGCTCGTCCACTACGGCGTCGAGGGCACCCATTTCACCCGGGGCAAGGACGGCTCCCCGCAGCCCACCAAGCTCGGCGAGGTCGAGAACAACACCAACCTGCCGCTGAAGTACCTCGCCGAAGGCCCCCAGGTGCTGTTCGTACCGGGCATGCCCGACGCCGTACGCGCCCTGCACACCTGGCAGCAGAAGGTCGTCCCGCACGCCATCCGCAACGCCTCCTACGGCCTCCAGTCCCGGACGAAGAACGCCCAGGGCACCACCCTCAAGGCGCTCCTCGACGACACCGTCACCGGGATCGTCGCCGGCCGACTGCCGCTGTCCGAGTGGGACACGACCGTGAAGACGTGGCGCAGCCGCGGCGGCGACAGAATGGCCGAGGAGTTCGCCAACGACTACGCGGCCAACACCTGAAAGCCGCCGGCGAGGGAGGAGACGCGGGGGATGGGGAACGACATGGTGCCCAAACAGCGGGTCACGATCCGCGAGGTCGCCGAGCGGGCAGGCGTGTCGACGGCCACCGCCTCCCGCGCGCTCAGCGGCAACCATCCGGTGCCCGCCGCGACCCGGGCCCGCGTGCTGCGCGCCGCCCACGACCTCGACTACGTCGCCAACGCGCACGCCCGCGCCCTGGTCGGCGGCGGCCGCAAGATGGCCGCCGTCGTTGTCCGCCAGGTCACCAGCCCCTTCTACGCCCAGGTCGCCGAGGGCGTCGAGGCGGAGGCCGCCGACCGGGGCTGGCTGTGCGTGGTCGGCGCGACCGGCGGCGATCCGCAGCGTGAGATGGAGTTCGTCCAGCTCATGCGGGAGGAGGGCGCGCGGCTCGTCATCCTGGTCGGCGGGGTCGTCGAGGACGAGGCGTATCGCTCCCGCGTGGCCCACTACGCCCAGGCCCTCGACGCGTCCGGCGCCCGGCTGGTGCTGTGCGGACGGCCCGCGCCGGACCCCGACATCCCCGCGCTGGTCGTGGAGTTCGACAACGAGGCGGGCGCCCGGGCGATCACCGGGCACCTGCTGTCCGCCGGTCACCGCCGGATCGTCTTCCTCGGCGGGCTGCCCGGGAACACCGCGCTGGACGCCCGGGTGGCGGGCTACCGGGCCGCGCTCGCCGAGCACGGGCTGCCGCCCGAGGCCGCGCGGGTCGTGGACTGCGGGCTCGGGCGGGCGGCGGGGGTGCGGGCGATGGGCGAACTCCTCAAGGAGACAAGGGAGTTCACCGCCGTGTTCGCGGGCGACGACATGGTCGCGGCCGGTGCGCTGCGGGCCGTCGCCGACGCGGGACTGCGCGTCCCGGAGGACATCTCCGTCGTCGGATACAACGACATCCCGCTCGCCGAGGACTTCAACCCGCCCCTGACCACCGTACGGACACCCGCCGAGGAACTCGGCCGGGCCGCCGTCCGCATCGCCCTGCGCGATCCCGAGCGGGCCGCTGGGACCCACCATCTGCTGGGCACCCACATCGTCGTACGGCGAAGCGTGGCTCCGCCGGGTGGGCCGTCGTGAGGGTGCGGGCCGTCTGTGGCTGGTCGCTCCCCCACTCTCGGCTTCTCCCCCACTCTCGACTTCGCTCGAGCGGGAGGGGCCCCCATGAGCGGGGGAACCCCCATCGCGGCGGAGCCGCATATCGATGCAGCCCCGCGCCCCTTAGGTGCGTTGCCGTGCCCCCTGACCACAGCTCACGGAGGACTTGCCCGCGTATGCCAGAGGCCGACTTCCTTCTCTCGCCTCATACCGGCTGGACCCGCGCCCACTGGGAGGCGGCCGCCGATCGGTTGCTCGATGGGCTGCTGCCCTATGCCACTCCCGGGTTCGCCCAGTACCGGCTGCCCGGGCCGCCCAGCCACTCCGGTTCCTGGTCCGACGGCCTGGAAGGGTTCGCGCGGTCGTTCCTCCTCGCCGCCTTCCGTGTCGCGGGGTCCCGCGGCCGGGTCGGGGCCGGGCTCGTCGAGCGGTACGCCGCCGGGCTCGCCGCCGGGACCGATCCGGGCCACCCCGAGCACTGGCCGCCCGTCACCGACCGCGCCCAGCCCATGGTCGAGGCCGCCTCCGTCGCCGTCGCGCTGCACGAGTCACGGGCCTGGCTGTGGGACCACCTGGACGACGGGGTGCGGGGGCGGGTGGTCGACTGGCTGGGCGGGTTCGTCGGGGCCGACGTGAACGACTCCAACTGGCGGCTGTTCCAGGTGATCACGGAGGAGTTCCTGGCCTCCGTCGGCGCCCCGTACCGCCGTGACGAGATCGACGCCGGGCTCGCCCGGCTGGACGACTGGTACCGGGGCGGCGGCTGGTACACCGACGGCGACGGACGGAAGTTCGACTACTACAACGCCTGGGCCCTCCACCTGTACCCGGTGCTGTGGGCGCGGATCGCGGGCCCCCGCGCCGACCCGGACACGGTGGCCCGGCACCGGGCGCGACTGAGCGAGTTCCTCACCGCCCACCAGCACTTCTTCGGCTCCGACGGCGCCCCGGTCCACCAGGGTCGCTCCCTCACCTACCGGTTCGCGACCACGGCCCCGCTGTGGGCGGGCGCGCTCGCCGACGCCACTCCCCTACCGCCCGGCCGCACCCGCCGCCTCGCCTCGGGAGCCCTGAAGCACTTCGCCGAACGGGGCGTCCCCGACGAACAGGGCCTGCTCACCCTCGGCTGGTACCGGCCCTTCCGCCCCGTCACCCAGCGCTACTCGGGCCCCGCCTCCCCGTACTGGGCGAGCAAGGCCTTCCTCGGCCTCCTGCTGCCCGAGGACCACCCCGTGTGGACGGCCGTCGAGGAGCCCGGGCCCGTCGACACCGCCGACGCCGTCCTCGCGGTGCCCGCACCCGGCTGGCTGCTGCACTCCACCGCGGCCGACGGGATCGTACGGCTCGTCAACCACGGCAGCGACCGCCTCCCGCCCCCGCCCGCCACCGCCGAGGACAGCCCGCACTACGCCAAGCTCGCCTACTCCAGCGCCACCGCCCCCGACACCCCGGCCGGCCCCGACAACCACATCGCCCTGCTCGCCCCCGACGGGACGCCCTCGCAGCGAGGGCGCATCCAACCGCTGGGCGCCCGCGGCCGGAGCGCCGGGTCCCGGCAGGGCGGCGGGAGCGGGATCGAGACCGTGAGCGTGGTGCGGGGGCCGTGGGAGATCCGGGTGCACCGCGTCGACGCGCCGCCCGGCACGCCCGTGCGCGAGGGCGGCTGGGCCGTCGCCGACGACTTCGGGCCACCCCTCGCGAAGACGGGCCCCGGCCATGCGCTGGCCATCCGCGCCGACGGCCTGACCAGCGCGCTCGTCGCCCTGCACGGCTGGGGCGACGCGGCCGGCACCGTCGTACGCGCCCTGGACGCCAACGCCTGCGGACGGCACTCGGCGACCCCCGTCCTCGAAGGCGCCGCCCCGCTCCTGGTCACCCTCGTCGTGCTGGGCGTGGACGCGCCGACCGCCGGGGCGGAGGCAACCGTGGACGTCGATGGCGCCGTGCGGGTCCGGTTCCCGGACGGCACCCAGGAGCGGGTGCCGTCGCTCAGCGGTCCGCCAGCGTCATCGCCCGGTCCAGCGCCTGGAGGAACGAGTTGACGGTCGTCCGGTCCCGCACCGCCAGCCGCAGCCACTCCTCGTCGAGCCCGGGGAAGGTGTCCCCCCGCCGGACCGCGAACCCCAGGTCCCGCAGACGCCGGCGCACCGCGGCCGCCCGCGGCAGCCGGACGAGGACGAAGGGGCCCTCGGCAGGACCGGCGACCCGGACCCCGTCGGCCGCGAACTCCTCCAGCCCGGCGACCAGATGGGCCCGGTCGGTGGCGACCCGATGGGCGGCATGGGCCGCCTCCGCCAGCGCACGCGGCGACACGCACGCCTCGGCCGCCGCCAGCGCCGGGGTCGACACCGGCCACAGCGGCTGCGCCCGCTCCAGCTCGGCGATCGTCTCCGGCGCGGCGAGGACGTACCCGATCCGCAGGCCGGCCAGCCCCCAGGTCTTCGTCAGGCTGCGCAGCACGACCAGACCGGGGACGTCCGTGCGCCCGGCGAGGGCCTCGCGCTCGCCGGGCACCGCGTCCATGAACGCCTCGTCGACCACCAGCGTCCGCCCGACCCGCGCCAGCCGCGCGATCGTCTCCGCCGGGTGCAGCACCGACGTGGGGTTCGTGGGGTTGCCGATCACCACCAGGTCGGCGTCCTCGGGCACGGCCGCCGGATCCAGCAGGAAACCGTCCTCGGCCCGCAGCACCACCCGGTCCACACTGTGCCCGGCGTCCCGCAGCGCCGCCTCCGGCTCGGTGAACTGCGGGTGCACGACGACCGGTCGACGGACCTTCAGGGCGCGCGCCAGCAGCACGAACGCCTCCGCCGCGCCCGCCGTCAGCAGCACCCGCTCCACCGGCAGCCCGTGCCGCGCCGCCACCGCCGCCCGCGCGGCCCGCCCGTCCGGGTAGGCCGCGAGGCCGGTCAGCGACGCGGCGATGTGCTCGCGCAGCCAGCGCGGAGGAGTGTCCGCGCGGACGTTCACCGCGAGGTCGACGAGCGCCGAGCCGGCGTCCCGCACCTCGGCGTCCCCGTGGTGCCGCAGGTCGTGCCCGTCAGTGTGCATGGGAATGCGTGTGCCCTCCGTGGTGCTGGTGCCCGTGGTGGTGACCGTCGTCGTCCGGGTGGAAGTGCGGCTGCTGCGGCAGCCCCACCTTGTCCTCGAAGCCGGGCAGCGCGATCCGGTACACGCACGAGTCGCAGTTCATCCGCAGATCCCCCTTGACCGCCTCCTCGTACCGCTCCATCACCAGGTCGAGCAGTTCCGGCTCGGACCCGATGACGTCCGCCGAGCGCACCTCCACCTCCGGGTGCGCGGCCGCCCACCCCTCGGTCTGCTGCCGCACCCGGTCCGGCAGGATGCCCGTGAACAGGAAGTACGGCAGGACGACGATCCGCCGCGCGCCCAGCCTCACACACCGGTCGAGGCCGCTCGGCACGTCCGGCGCGGCCAGCGACACGAACGCCGTCTCCACACCCGCGTACCCGCGCCCCTCCCACAGCAGCCGGGCCGCCTTGTACACCTCCGCGTTGGCGTCCGGGTCGGTGGATCCGCGCCCCACCAGCAGCACGGTCACGTCGGAGCGGTCCTCGGGCGTGCGCCCGGAGGTGCCCAGCGCCTCGTCGAGCCGCCGCTCCAGGACGTTCAGCAGCGCCGGGTGCGGGCCCAGCGGACGGCCGTAGGTGTACGAGACCCCCGGGTGCCGCTCCTTCTCACGCGCCAGCGCCGCCGGGATGTCCCCCTTGGCGTGCCCGGCGGACACCAGCATCAGCGGTACGGCGGCGAACCTCCGCACCCCCCGCTCCACCAGCTCGGTCACGGCCTCGCCCAGCGGCGGCGGGGACAGCTCGATGAAACCGCCCGCGACGGGCAGTTCGGGGTGGCGGCGCCCCAGTTCCCGTACGAAGTCGCGGAACGCCTCGGCTCCGGCATCGTCCCGGGTGCCATGGCCGGCGATGAGCAGGGCGGGCGGCGGGGTGGTCACGGTTTCTCCTCGGCGAAAGCAGCGAAAGGGGGGTGGTTCGGCAGGGGGCGGTTCACTTCGGCTCCTCCTGCCAGCGGTAGCCGCGGGGCGTCACCATGCGCCCCGCGACGGTCCGGGTCGCCGTGTTGCCCACGGTCACGACCGTCATCATGTCGACCGTCGCCGGGTCGAGCGCGGCCAGGGTGGTCACCCGGGCCGTCCCGTCCGGGCGTGAGGCGTTGCGCACGACACCGACGGGCGTCGCCGGCTCCCGGTGCTCCGCGAGGATCGAGAGCGCCTTGGGCAGCTGCCAGTCGCGGCCCCGGGAGCGGGGGTTGTAGAAGGTGACCACGATGTCGGCCTCGGCCGCCGCCCGCACCCGCCGCTCGATGACCTCCCACGGCGTGTGCAGGTCGGACAGGCTGATCGACACGTGGTCGTGGCCGAGCGGCGCGCCGAGCAGCGCGGCGGCCGCGAGCGCGGCGGTCACGCCCGGCACCCCGACCACGTCGATGTCCTCGGACGCCTCGGCGAGCGCCGGGGAGGCCATGGCGTACACACCGGCGTCCCCGCTGCCGATCAGCGCGACCGCCTGTCCCTTGCGGGCCTCCGCGACGGCCGTGCGCGCCCGCTCCTCCTCGGCGCCCAGGCCCGACTCCAGGATCCGGGTGCCGGGCCGCAGCAGGTCACGGATCTGGTCGACGTACTGGTCGAGCCCGACGAGCACCGAGGCGCGCCGCAGCTCGTCCTTCGCGCGCGGGGTGAGCAGGTCCCGCGCACCGGGCCCGAGCCCGACGACCGCGAGCCGCCCTCGCCCCGGCCGCCGTACGACGGCGCAGGTCGCCATCGCGGGAGTCCCGGCCGACTTCCGCTTGGGCACGACGAGTTCACCCCCGCCGAGCAGCGCGGACGCCTCCGCGACGGAGGGCGTGCCCACGGCGGCGAGCGGCGCGTCGGAGGGGTTCGGCACCTCCACGACGGCCAGCTCCTCGGCGGAGTACGTCACCACCGGCACGCCGAGCCGCGCGGCCGCCTCCAGGATGCCGGGCTCCTCCGCCTTGGCGTCCACGGTGGCGAGCCCGGCGACGCTGCGAGCGGACAGTCCCGCGTCCCGCAGCGCGCCCTCGATCACCTCGAGCACCTCCTCGGCCGGGGCGCCCCTGGACGCGCCGACGCCGACGACGAGCGACGGCGGCCGCAGCAGCACCTCCCGGGAGGCGGGCGCGACGGCACGGTCGGTGATCCGGACGGTGTACGCCCCCTCCGGCGCGAACGGCACCGGCGGCAGCGGCCAGGTCACCTCGGCGTCCAGCGCGACCGGCTCGCCGTCCAGCAGGGCCCGGGTCACCCCGGCCACATCGCCCTCCGCGGGCAGGCCGAGGGTGTCCAGACCGGGGATGCCGACGGCGTCCGTCGCCGTGGTCACCACGGGCTCGGCACCCAGCAGCTCGCCCACCTCCACGGCGAGTTCATTGGCGCCGCCGGCGTGCCCGCCGAGCAGCGGTACGGCGAACCGGCCGCCCTCGTCGACGCACACCACACCCGGGTCGGAGACCTTGTCGGTCAGCAGCGGGGCGACGAGCCGTACGACGGCCCCCGTCGCCAGGAAGCACACGAGCTGCTCGCACTCCGCGAACGCCCGCCGGACGGCGTCCCCGACGGGACCGTCGTACACGCGCGTACGGTCCGGCCACGCCACGGCCAGCCGGTCGCGCGCCGCCGCCCCGGCCGCGGTGGCGGAAATGAGGCCGATCACTGAGCAACTCCTTCACTGGACACCGGGGTGCGCACACCCCACAGCAGAAATACGGGATTGGTCGCCGCCAGCCGGGTCACGTCTCCCGGCAGGGGAGCGAGCCGCGAGGACTGGAGCAGGACGCCGTCGACGTCGTACCCGGCCCCGACGAGCGCGGCCCGGGCGGCCGGCACGCGGTCCAGCGCGGCCATGGCGACCACCACGGTCCGCCGCGCCCGCCGCGCGCAGACGCCCACGATGTCGGGCAGCTCCCGCCCGCCGCCGCCGACGAACACGGCGTCGGGATCGTCGAGGCCGTCGAGCGCGCCCGGCGCCATGCCGTGCACGACGTCGACGTACACGCCGTGCGCTCCGGCGTTGGCGCGGATTCGTTCCACCCCGTCCGGGGCCTTCTCCACCGCCGCGACGGCGGCACCGAGCCGCGCGCACTCCACGGCCACCGACCCCGACCCGGAGCCCACGTCCCACACCAGGTCGCCGGGGCGTGGCCCGAGCCGGGCCAGGGCCAGCGCCCGCACCTCGAACTTGGTGATCATCGAGTCGCGGTGCGCGAAGTCGTCCTCGGCCAGCGCCCATCCCGCGGGCCGGGCCGCGCCGCCCGCGAGGGTCCGTGCGGGACCGAGCGGCCGGGACTCGTCCAGACACAGGACGACACTCACCGCCGTACCCCAGTCCCGTTCCGCCGCCTCGGCGGGGGAGACCCGCTCCACGCGTTCGCGCAGCGGATCGCCCAGCGCGGAGGCGACCACGAGGACCCGCGCGGACTGCCGCAGTGCCGCCCCCAGTTCGGCGGGTCCGGCGCCGGGCCCGGTGAGCACGGCGACCTTGGGATGCGCCCGGCAGACGTTCACGGCCGTCCGGGGATCCCGTCCGTGCGCGCTGACGACGACCGCGTCGTCCCACGTCAGCCCGAGCCGGGCGAAGGCGGCGGCGACGGAGGAGACCCCGGGACGCACGTCCAGCAGCTCAGGCCCGAACCGCTCGGCGAGCGCCCGCACGATCCCGAAGAACCCCGGGTCGCCCGAGGCCAGCACGACCACCCGCCGGTCCTCGGCGACGTACGTCCCGACGACGTCGAGGGCGGGCGCGAGCGGCCCGAGGACGATCCGCTCGGCGGTCGCGGGCAGCCGTACGGCGTCCAGGTGGCGCCGCCCGCCGACGACCAGCTCGGCGTCGGCCAGCTCCTCGGGGCCCGGCGGCGCCCCGGTGCCCGTTCCGAAGACCGTGATCACGTACCGGCACCCCGCTCGCGCAGCGCCCTGCGGGCCTCCGGGTCGGCCTTGCGGTAGCCGTGGAAGTGGCCCGGGTGGTACAGGTGCGAACGGGTGCCGTGGGCGTCGAGGGCCGGGCCGACCAGGAAGAGCGTGTGCTTCCAGAGCTTGTGCTCCTTGACCGTCTCCTCCAGCGTGCCGATGGTGCACTTCACGACCAGCTCCTCCGGCCAGGTCGCCTGGTGGGCGATCACCACCGGGGTGGCGGTCGGGTAGCCGCCCTCCAGCAGCTCCCGCACCAGCTGCCCGCTGCGGGCGGCGGACAGGAAGATCGCCATGGTGGTGCCGTGCCGGGCGAACTCCCGCACCTCCTCCCCGGGCGGCATCGGCGTCTTGCCGCCGCCGAGCCGGGTGAGGACCACGGACTGCGCGACCTCGGGAATGGTCAGCTCACGCCGGGCCAGCGCGGCGACCGCGGAGAAGGACGACACCCCGGGGACGACCTCGGTCGCGATACCGATCGCGTCGCACCGGTCGAGCTGCTCCTGCGTACCGCCCCACAGCGCGGGGTCGCCCGAGTGGATGCGCGCGACCCGCAGACCCTCCCGGCGGGCGCGCTCGTACACGGCCACCACGTCCTCCAGGGACATCGTCGCCGAGTCGAGGATCTCCGCACCCTCCCGCGCGTGGTCGAGGACCTCCGCCTGGACCAGGCTCGCGGCCCAGATCACGACGTCGGCCTCGGCGATGGCGCGCGCGGCACGGAAGGTCAGCAGGTCGGCGGCGCCGGGGCCGGCACCGACGAAGGTCACCTTGCCGGCGGGGGCATCGGCCATGGGTTCGGGTCCTCTCACAGCGGGTTCGAAGCGGGTCGCAACGGGTCGTAACGGGGTCAGGTCAGGGGCCGGATGTGCGCGGCCGGGGGCTGATCGGATACGAAGGGCCCATGGCGGTCTTCGTCGCGCTCGGCGCGTTCCTCATGACGCTGGCCGGCGGCTGGACGGCACAGCGTGTCACCGACCGCCGCCACCTGGTCCTCGGCCTGGCCGGTGGCCTGATGCTGGGCGTCGTCGGCCTGGACCTGCTGCCGGAGGCCCTGGAGGCGGCCGGCACGGAGGTCTTCGGCGTCCCGGCGGCGCTCCTGCTGTTCGTCGCGGGGTTCCTGCTGGCCCATCTGGTGGAACGTCTGCTCGCCGTGCGGCAGGCCGCGCACGGCGCCGGGGAACACAACGGCCGGACCCCCGAGGTGGGCCTGACGGCGGCCGCGGCGATGGTCGGCCACAGCGCCATGGACGGCGTGGCGATCGGCGCGGCCTTCCAGGTCGGCGGCGGCATGGGCCTGGCGGTGGCCGTCGCGGTGATCGCGCACGACTTCGCGGACGGCTTCAACACGTACACGATCACGAGCCTGTACGGGAACGCCCGCCGCAAGGCGCTGTTCATGCTGTTCGCGGACGCCGCGGCACCCGTGCTCGGTGCGGCGGCGGCGACCGTGGTCACCATCCCGGAGCAACTGCTCGGCGGCTATCTCGGCCTGTTCGGCGGCGCGCTGCTCTACCTCGCCGCGGCCGAGATCCTCCCCGAGGCCCACCACGAACACCCCGCCCGCTCGACCGTGCTGTGCACGATCGCGGGCGCGGCCTTCATCTGGCTGGTGGTGGGCCTGGCGGCCTGAGCTGCCGGGTCTCACAGCTTCCCGCCCCGCCCGCCCTCGCGCCGCGCGGGCGCGATGAGCGTCGAGAGGTAGGGCAGCGGCTCCCCGCCCAGCTCGGCGGCCGGCCGGATCGACTCCTCCGCCAGCCCGAGCGCCGACCCCCACACCGCGTCCCCGATCCGCCCGGTCTCCCGCAGCGCCTCGGCGACCTCGGCGGCCTGCCGACCGAACTTGTAGGCCACGACCGTCCCCGGCCCGGCCAGCGCGTCCTTCAGCACGGCCGACCCGGCGGTGACGGGCACGAGCGTGAGCGGCTCGGTGCCCTCGGTGAGCACCGCCCCGGACCGCGCGGCCAGATCCTGCATCGCCGTGATCCCGGGCACGGTGTCCACGACGGTCCCCGGCACCAGCTCCGCGACGGTCTGCGCGAGATACGTGAAGGTGGAGTACACGTTCGGGTCACCGATGGTGGCGAAGGCGACGGTCCCGTGCTGCCGCAGCAGCCCGGCCACCCGCTCCCCGGCCGCGTCCCAGGCGGCCTCCCGCCGCGCCCGGTCGCTGCGCTCGTTGAGCGCGAACACGACCCGGACGACCTTCTCCTGCGGCACGTAGTGCAGCACGGTCGCCTCGGCCCGCCCGCGCTCGCCCGTGTCCATGACGGGGACGACGACGACCTCGGCGGCCCGCAGCGCGTTGACGCCCTTCACGGTCACCAGCTCCGGATCCCCGGGACCCACCCCGACTCCGATCAGCCTGCTGCTCTCGCTCATGACGTCCGGCACCTCTCCACGAACCTACGGGCCACACCGGGCTCGGCCGCCCAGTGCGTGTGCAGATAACTCGCGTGCACACCTTGTTGTACGAAGCCTTCGACCCGTCGCTCGGGGGCGCGTACGCCCCACGCGGGGTCCGCCCCCGCTCCGGGCTCGACGACGGTCCGGTGAAACTCGTGCCCGCGCATCCGCGTCCCGGCCACGGCCAGCACACTGTCGCTCACGGCGACGGCGTCCCGGTAGCCGAGGGTGAGCCGTTCCGTCATCCGCGCGGTGGCGTCCAGCACGCCGCACATCGGCTGCCCGTCCAGCTCCCGGCACAGATACAGCAGTCCGGCGCACTCGGCGGCGACGGGAGCCCCGGACTCCGCCAGCGCGGCGACGGCCTTGCGCAACGGCTCGTTGGCGGACAGCTCGGCGGCGTACACCTCGGGGAACCCGCCCCCGATGACGAGTCCGGCGGTGCCCTCCGGGAGGGACTCGTCCCGCAGGGGATCGAAGGTGACGACCTCGGCTCCGGCGGCGGTCAGGAGCTCGACGTGCTCGGCATAGGAAAAGGTGAAGGCGGCCCCACCGGCAACGGCGACGACCGGCTTGCGTTCTTTGTCGGCTCGCTTCTCACCCAACCGAGACGGGTGGTTGTGGGTGGGCAAACCGGGGGTCCAGGGGGCAGAGCCCCCTGGTACGGGACCGGCAGCACGGGCGAGGGCTTCCAACGCGGCGAGGTCACACCCGTCGGAGACCTGCGCGGCCATGGAAGCAACCGCCTCGACCGCAGCTCCGCGCCGTTCGGCAACAGGAACCAACCCGAGGTGCCGAGAAGGCGTCGACATCTGCGGAGCACGCCGCAAGGCGCCCAGCACCGGCACCCCGGAGGAGTCCAGCGCCTCCCGCAGCAGCGCCTCGTGCCGGTCCGACGCGACCTTGTTCAGGATCACGCCTCCCACCCGGACCTCGGGATCCCAGGAGGCGAACCCGTGCACCAGCGCCGCCACCGACCGCGACTGCGACGAGGCGTCCACGACGAGCACGACCGGCGCCCGCAGCAGCTTCGCGACATGGGCGGTGGACGCCAGTTCGCCTTCCCCGGCGGCCCCGTCGTACAGGCCCATCACACCCTCGACGACCGCGAGGTCACATCCCCGCGCCCCGTGCAGGAACAGCGGAGCGACGAGCTCCGGCCCGCACAGGTACGCGTCGAGGTTCCGTCCCACGCGCCCGGTCGCGAGCGCGTGATACCCGGGGTCGATGTAGTCCGGCCCGACCTTGTGCGGGGACACGGCGAGCCCCCGCGCGGCGAACGCGGCCATCAGCCCCGTGGCGACGGTGGTCTTGCCGCTGCCCGAGGAGGGCGCGGCGATGACCAGCCGTGGGACGGACGACATCACCACTCGATGCCCCTCTGGCCCTTCTGGCCCGCGTCCATGGGGTGCTTGACCTTGGACATGTCGGTCACGAGATCGGCGAAGTCGACGAGCTTCTCGGGGGCGTTCCGCCCGGTGATGACGACATGCTGGGTACCGGGCCGGTCCCGCAGCACGGAGATCACCTCGTCCGTGTCCACCCACCCCCAGTGCATGGGGTACGCGAACTCGTCGAGCACGTACAGCTTGTACGTCTCGGCGGCGAGGTCCCGCTTGACCTGCTCCCAGCCCTCCCGGGCCTTCTCCTCGTTGTCCATCTGAGCGTCCCGCTGGACCCACGACCAGCCCTCGCCCATCTTGTGCCAGTCGACGGACCCGCCCTCGCCGGACGCCCCCAGCACCCGCAGCGCGTTCTCCTCGCCGACCTTCCACTTGGCCGACTTGACGAACTGGAACACCCCGATGGGCCACCCCTGGTTCCAGGCCCGCAGGGCGAGCCCGAACGCGGCGGTCGACTTGCCCTTGCCGATGCCGGTGTGCACCACCACGAGCGGCCGGTTACGACGCTGCCGGGTCGTCAGTCCGTCGTCCGGCACGACACTCGGCTGTCCCTGCGGCATTACGCGGCCCTCCTCGAACGACCCTGTACGTCCTTCACCAGCCCGGCGATCGACTCCGCCCGCAACTCGTCGAGCGTCACCGCCGTGCCTCCCAGCTCACCCGCGAGCTGCCCGGCGAGCCCCAGTCGCACCGGCCCCGACTCGCAGTCCACGACCACCGACGCCACGCCCTCGGCGGCGAACAGCCGCGCCGCCCGCCCCGCGAGCGCCACGGGCTCCGTCCCACCGGTGGCCCGCCCGTCCGTCACCACGACGACCAGTGCCCGCCGCGCCGGATCCCGCAGCCGCTCCACCCGCAGCACGTCGTGCGCCTTCAGCAGCCCGGCGGCGAGCGGCGTACGCCCCCCGGTGGGCAGCGACTCCAGCCGGGCGGCGGCCGCGTCCACCGACGAGGTCGGCGGCAACGCGACATCGGCGGCCGCGCCCCGGAACGTCACCAGCCCGACCTTGTCCCGCCGCTGATAGGCGTCAAGGAGCAGGGACAGAACAGCGCCCTTGACGGCACTCATCCGCTGCCGGGCCGCCATCGATCCGGAGGCGTCGACCACGAACAGCACGAGGTTCCCCTCACGCCCCTCCCGCGTCGCCTGCCGCAGATCGTCCCGCCGCACCACGAGCCCCGGTCCCGAGCGCCCCCGCGCCCGCTGGTGCGGCGCGGCGGCCTGCACGGTCGCCGCCAGGTGCAGCTTGGTGAGCGTCCCCCGGGGCCGCCGGGCCCCGGTGGTCCGCCCGTGCTCGGTCCGCGCCCGCGAGCGCCGCCCGGCGGCACCCTCACCGATCCCGGGGACGCTCAGCACCTTGGTACGGAACGGCTCGGAGGCCCGTACGGGGGACTGCTCGCCCGCACCGGACGCCTGCGGCTCCCCGCCCTCCCCGGCCTCGGGGCGCGCACCGGAGCCACCGTCGGCCCGCGGCCCCTCGGACGGCGGCTGCCCGCCACCCCCGCCGGGCCCGTCCGGGCCGGGATCCGGGTCCTCGTCGTCCGCCCCGCTGAACTCCTCCAGCGTCTGGTCGAGCTTGTCCTCGTCGAGCCCCGGCGCGTCGAAGGGATTGCGGCGCCTGCGGTGCGGCAGCGCGAGCAGCGCCGCCTGCCGCACGTCCTCCGCGAGGACGTCCGTCCGCCCGGCCCAGGCGGCCAGCGCGGTGGCCGTGCGCGCCATCACGATGTCGGCCCGCATGCCGTCCACCTCGAACGCCGCGCAGGTCGCCGCGATCTGCCGCAGCGCCCCGTCGCCCAGCCGCACCGACGGCAACAGCTCCCGCGCCGCCACGATCCGTGCCCGTACGGCGGACTCCTCGTCCGCCCACCGCTCGGCGAAACCCGCGGGATCGTCGTCGTAGGCCAGCCGGCGCCGGACGACCTCCACCCGCTGGTCGGGTTCGCGCGAGGCGGCCACCTCCACGGTCAGCCCGAACCGGTCGAGCAGCTGCGGCCGCAGCTCGCCCTCCTCGGGGTTCATGGTCCCGACGAGCAGGAAACGCGCGGCATGCCGTACGGAGACACCCTCGCGCTCGACGTACGACGCGCCCATCGCCGCCGCGTCCAGCAGCAGGTCGACCAGGTGGTCGTGGAGGAGGTTGACCTCGTCGACGTACAGGATCCCGCGGTGCGCGTCGGCGAGCAGGCCGGGCTCGAAGGCCCTGACGCCCTCGGCCAGCGCCCGCTCGATGTCGAGCGCGCCCACCAGCCGGTCCTCCGAGGCACCCACCGGCAGCTCGACCATCCGCGCGGGCCGTGTCTCGAACGCCCCCGGCTCGTGCGGCCCGTCCGGGCACGCCGGGTCGGGGGAGCCGGGGTCGCAGGAGAACCGGCAGCCGGAGACGACGTCCAGGGTCGGCATGAGCGCCGAAAGAGCGCGGACGGCCGTCGACTTGGCGGTGCCCTTCTCGCCACGCACCAGCACCCCGCCGACCGCCGGCGACACGGCGTTCAGCAGCAGCGCGAGCCGCAGGTCGTCCTGGCCGACGACGGCCGTAAAGGGGAAGGGGGTGGTCACTGGTCGCCCTCCAAGTCGCCTTCCAGCTCCAGGTAGGTGGCCCGCAGCCGCTCGAGCGTGTCGGCGTCCGGCTCGGCCCACAGCCCGCGATCGGCGGCCTCCAGGAGCCGCTCGGTGATACCCCGCAGGGCCCACGGGTTGGACTTCTTCATGAAGTCCCGGTTCTCCGCGTCGAAGACGTACTCGGCGCTGAGCTTCTCGTACATCCAGTCGTCGACCACGCCCGCCGTCGCGTCGTAGCCGAACAGGTAGTCGACGGTCGCCGCCATCTCGAAGGCGCCCTTGTAGCCGTGCCGGCGCATGGCCGCCATCCAGCGCGGGTTGACCACCCGGGCGCGGAACACACGGTGCGTCTCCTCGCCCAGCGTGCGGGTCCTCACCTGGTCCGGTACGGCGGAATCACCCACGTACGCCTCGGGGTTGGCGCCCGTCAGGTGCCGCACCATGGCGACCATGCCGCCGTGGTACTGGAAGTAGTCGTCGGCGTCGACGAGGTCGTGCTCGCGCGTGTCGACGTTCTTGGCGGCGACGGCGATCCGCTTGAACGCGGTCTCCATGTCCCCGCGCGCCGCCCGCCCGTCGAGCCCCCGCCCGTAGGCGTAGCCGCCCCAGACGGCGTACACCTCGGCGAGGTCGGCGTCCGAGCGCCAGTTGCGGGCGTCGATCAGCGGCAGCAGACCGGCGCCGTACGCCCCCGGCTTGGACCCGAAGATCCGGGCCGTCGCCCGCCGCCGGTCGCCGTGCTCGGCGGTGTCCGCGTCGGCGTGGGCGCGCACATGGTTCTGGTCGGCGGGCTCGTCCAGCTCGGCGACCTCGCGCACGGCGTCGTCGATCAGCCCGACCACGTGCGGGAACGCGTCCCGGAAGAAGCCGGAGATGCGCACGGTGACGTCGATGCGCGGCCGGCCCAGCTCGGCGAGCGGGACCACCTCGAAGCCCGTCACCCGGCGCGAGGCGTCGTCCCAGACGGGACGGCAGCCCAGCAGCGCCAGGATCTCCGCGATGTCGTCGCCCTGCGTACGCATGGCCGACGTACCCCAGACCGTCAGGCCCACCGACTTCGGGTACTCGCCCGTGTCCTGCAGATACCGCTGGACGAGCGAGTCGGCGAGCGACTGCCCGACCTCCCAGCTCAGCCTGGACGGGATGGCCTTGGGGTCGACGGAGTAGAAGTTGCGGCCGGTCGGGAGGACGTTGACCAGACCCCGGGTGGGCGAGCCGGAGGGGCCGGCCGGGACGTAACCGCCGTCGAGGGCCTTGAGGATGTGGCCGATCTCGTCGGTGGTCTTCGCGAGGCGAGGCACGACCTCGGTGCAGGCGAACTCCAACACGGCGACGCCGTCCGGGAGTTCCACACCGAGCACCCCGCGCAGGACGGCCGGGACGACCGAGACGTCCCAGTCCCGCGCCTCCATCCCCTCCGCGACCCGCCGGCACAGCTGCTCCAGCAGGTCGATCGCGTCGGCGGCCGTGCGCGACGGACCCTCGACGAGGTCGGAGAGCTCCACCGGCACCTTCACCGGCGCGCCCGGCTCGGCCAGCAGTTCCTTCTCGACCAGCCCGAAATGGGCCGCGAAGGACGCCCGCAGCCCCGGCAGGGCATTCGCCTGCCCGCCCCACACCTGAGAGGCGCGCAGGACGGCGAGCACGAGGTTCACGCGCGGCTCGCCGACCGGACCGCCGCCGAGGATGTGCAGCCCGTCGCGGATCTGCACGTCCTTGATCTCGCACAGATAGCCGTCGATGTGCATGACGAACTCGTCGAAGTCGGCGTCCTCCGGCTGCTCGTCCACATGCAGGTCGTGGTGGAGCTCGGCCGCCTTCACCAGCGTCCAGATCTGCGCCCGGACGGCCGGTGCCTTCGTCGGGTCCAGGTCGGAGACGAGCGCGTACTCGTCGAGGAGCTGCTCCAGCTTCGCCAGGTCGCCGTACGTGTCCGCGCGCGCCATCGGCGGCACCAGGTGGTCGACGACGGTGGCGTGCCCGCGCCGCTTGGCCTGGGTGCCCTCGCCGGGGTCGTTGACGATGAAGGGGTAGATCAGCGGCAGGTCACCGAGGACGGCGTCCGGCGCGCAACCCCCGCTCAGCCCAAGCCCCTTGCCCGGCAGCCACTCCATCGTGCCGTGCTTGCCCATGTGGACGACGGCGTCGGCGCCGAAGCTGTTGTCGAGCCACCGGTACGCGGCCATGTAGTGGTGCGATGGAGGCATGTCCGGGTCGTGGTAGATCGCGATCGGGTTCTCCCCGAAGCCGCGCGGCGGCTGGATCATGACGACGACGTTCCCGAACTGGAGAGACGCCAGCACGACGTCGTCCCCGTCGACGTACAGCGAACCCGGCGGTTCGCCCCACGCCTCCAGCATCGCGTCCCGCAACGACGGGTCCAGCTTGTCGAACCACGCCCGGTAGTCGGCGAGCGGCACCCGCGCGGGCGCGGCGGCCAACTGCTCCTCGGTGAGCCACTCGACGTCGTGCCCACCGGCGTTGATGA
Organism: Streptomyces sp. NPDC096132; assembly: GCF_044763345.1. Classification (NCBI taxonomy): domain Bacteria; kingdom Bacillati; phylum Actinomycetota; class Actinomycetes; order Kitasatosporales; family Streptomycetaceae; genus Streptomyces; species Streptomyces sp. NPDC096132. The sequence goes on along the minus strand of NZ_JBIWGA010000002.1, from coordinate 80,031 downwards.
GCCGGTGGATCAACTCGTCGCCGTTGTCGGGGTACTCGGTGAGCGCGTAGCCCGCCTGAGACAGCGCGTCCAGCACCCGCACCGCCGAAGCGGGCGTGTCCAGCCCCACCGCGTTGCCGACCCGCGAATGCTTGGTCGGATACGCGGTGAACACCAGCGCCAGCTTCTTCTCCGCGTTCGGCTTGTGCCTCAACTTCGCGTGCCGTACGGCGATTCCGGCGACCCGAGCGGCCCGCTCCGGGTCGGCCACGTACACCGGGACGTCGTCCGGCCCCTGCTCCTTGAAGGAGAACGGCACGGTGATCAGCCGCCCGTCGAACTCCGGGATCGCGACCTGCATCGCCGCGTCCATGGGGGAGAGCGCGGCGTCCGAATCGTCCCAGGCCGCCTTGGACGACGTAAGACAAAGCCCTTGCAGCACCGGCACGTTGAGATCGGCGAGCGCCCCGATGTCCCAGGCCTCCTCGTCCCCGCCCGCCGAGGCCTGCGAGGCGTGGGTGCCACCGGCGGCGAGGACGGTGGCGACGAGGGCGTCCGTCTTCCCCAGGATCCCGTACAGCTCGGGGTCGGCGCCGCGCAGCGAACCGCAGTACACGGGAAGGGCGTTGGCGCCGCCCGCCTCGATGGCATCGCAGAGGGTGTCCACAAAGGCGGTGTTGCCGCTGAGTTCATGGGCCCGGTAGAAGAGCACGCCGACGGTGGGTCGGCCTTCCTCGTAGGCATACGAGCCGTGGACGCCGTACTCCGGCATCTTCTGCGGCTCGACGAACCCCTCGCCCGTCAGCAGCACGGTGTCGGAGAGGAACCGCGCCAGCTCGGTCAGGTTGGCGGGCCCGCCCTCGACGAGATACCGGAGCGCCTCCGCGACGACACCCGCCGGCACCGACGACTCGGCCATCAGCTCGGCGTCCGGCACGGTCTCGCCGCCCAGCAGCACGGTCGGGATCCCGGACGCCTTCAGCGCGGCAAGCCCGTCCTCCCAGGCCCGCTTCCCGCCGAGCAGTCGTACGACGGCGATGTCGGCGCCGTCGAGGAGACCGGGCAGCTCGTCCGTGACGTCGACGCGGGTGGGGTTGCCGATCCGGTAGCCGGCGCCGGAAGCGGCCCGGGCCGCCAGCAGATCGGTGTCGGCGGTCGACAACAACAACACTGTGCTCATGCGGGCGCTCCCGGTGGAATGAAAGGCAGTCCTTGCGGCGCGCCCGACTCGATGAGCCGCCAGAGCGCGTCCGTGTCCGCGTGCTGTTCGATCAGGTCGCCGAGCCGGTCGAGCTGCTCCTCGCGCAGCGCGGCGAAGGAGGTGTCGGCGGCCGGCACGAACCGGCGGCCCGCGGCGGCCGCCACCTCGCGCAGGAACGCCCGCCGGAAGCCGTCCGACTCCAGCGAGCCGTGCCAGTGCGTCCCCCAGGTCTGCCCGACCCGGCAGCCGTCCAGGCTGTGTCCTTTGTCATCAGAGATGAACGCGTCCCCTCCATGGACGTCGGCGACCCCGTGATGGATCTCGTACCCCTCGACCCGCTCGCCGAGGGCCTCGCCCACCGGCCGGGTGAGGGTCTTCTCCCGGGCGAACCGCACCCGGACGGGAAGGACACCGAGCCCTTCCACCTGCCCCTGCCGGCTCTCGACCTCGTCCTCGATGTGCTCGCCGAGGATCTGGAAGCCGCCGCAGATGCCGAGGACCGGCCGCCCCTCGGCGGCCCGCTGCCTCAGGGCGTCCGCCAGCCCGCGCTCCCGCAGCCACTCCAGCGCCCGTACGGTCCCCCGGGTCCCCGGGATCACGACGAGGTCGGCGTCGGCGAGCTCCTCGGGGCGGTCCACGAACCGCACGACGACACCGGGTTCGGCGGCGAGGGCGTCCACGTCCGTGAAGTTGGACATCAGTGGGATCGCGCACACGGCCACCCGCAGCACGTCGTCGCCCACGGGCGGGGAGACGTTCGACTCCCGCACGGTCCCGCGCAGGGAGACCCTCAGCCCGTCCTCCTCGTCGATCCCCAGCCCGTGCCGGAACGGCAGGACACCGTAGGTCCGCCGTCCGGTGAGCCCGTGCAGCATGTCGAGCCCCGGTTCGAGGAGCGATACGTCCCCCCGGAACTTGTTGACGAGGAACCCGGCGACGAGTGCCTGGTCCTCGGGGGAGAGGAGCGCGACGGTCCCGAAGAACGAGGCGAACACGCCCCCGCGGTCGATGTCGCCGACGACGAGCACGGGGAGCCCGGCGTTCCGGGCGATCCCCATGTTGACGATGTCGGTCCGCCGGAGATTGATCTCGGCGGGCGAACCGGCCCCCTCACAGATCACCGCGTCATACGTGCCCCGCAACTCGGCGAGACAGTCGAGAACGGTCCCGAGAAGCCGCTGCTGCCGCCCCCCGTGATACCCACGGGCACTCAGCTCCCCGACCGGCTTCCCGAGCAGCACGACCTGACTGCTCTGCTCACCGCCGGGCTTGAGCAGCACCGGATTCATGAGAGCCGTCGGCTCGACGCGACAGGCCTGCGCCTGCATCGCCTGGGCCCGCCCGATCTCGGCCCCTTCCTTCGTCACGAACGAATTGAGGGACATGTTCTGCGCCTTGAAGGGCGCGACCTTCACCCCCTGCCGCACCAGCCACCGGCAGATCCCGGCGGTGACGACACTCTTGCCGGCGTCGGAGGTGGTGCCGGCGACGAGGAGACCCCCGCTCATGACCTGTTCCCCCTTGCGATGAGGCGCCCGGCGACAGCCACGCCGAGCGCGAGCAGACCGACGCGCCGGGAGAGCCGTACGGCCCGCTCGATGTCGCCCGTGGCGACCGCGCGTCCTTCCCCGTTGAGCACGGGCCGGTGCTCGACCCGGCCGCCGTACGACAGCGTCCCGCCCAGCCGCACCCCGAGGGCCCCCGCGAACGAGGCCTCGACGGGACCGGCGTTGGGGCTGGGATGCCTGCGCGCGTCCGCCCGCCAGGCCCGTACGGCACCCCGGGGATCGTCCCCGGCCGCGGTGGCGAGTACGGCGGTCAGCCGCGCCCCCGGCCACCCGGCGAGGTCGTCGAGCCGGGCGGAGGCCCACCCGAACCGCCGATGGCGGGCGGACTTGTGCCCCACCATGGCGTCCAGCGTGTTGACGGCCCGGAACCCGAGCAGCCCCGGCACCCCGCCCACGGCACCCCACACCAGCGCCCCCACGACGGCGTCGGAGGTGTTCTCGGCGACGGACTCCACGACCGCCCGCGCGATCCCGTCGGCGTCGAGCGCCTGCGGATCCCGCCCGCACAGATGCGGCAACCGGGCCCGCGCGCCCTCGACGTTCCCCGCTTCGAGGGCCCGCCCGATGGTTCGGGCCTCGCGGGCCAGCGAGGTCCCGCCGACCACGGCCCAGGTGGCGGCGGCGGTGAGAGAGACGGAGACGGCGGGGGAGCGGCGTACGGCCTTCTCGGCGACGGCCCCCAGGGCCACCGCGCCACCGGCACACAGGGCGGTGTGCAGCGCGCCCCACCCCCGGTGGTCCCGCCACAGCACCCGCTCCACGGCACCGGCGGCCCGCCCGAACACGGCGACCGGATGCCCCCGGCGAGGATCACCGAGGAGCGCGTCACCGAGGAGGCCGAGGGCGGCGCCGTACGCGAAGACGCGATCGGCACGCATCGGCTCAGCCGGCCGCGGGATCGGGCAGCGAACCGGTGCTGTACCTCAACGGCCGAGCGAGCATGGCGATATGTCCTCACTCAGGGTGTCCACGCCCTGGTTCGACGAGACCGGCGGTGAGAGTTCCTGGCTCCCGGGGCTACCTACCCCGGTGACAGTGGCGGGACCGCGCCGGATTCACACCGGCTTCCTCTTCTGCCGCCGTACATGGCTCCGGCAGTCCACCACGCCCCCGGAAGAGCCGTCAACTTGCCGTTGACCTGCAGGGGGAGAGTGTGCAGAACCCCACACGGGGGTGGTGCGCGAGGGCACGGAGAAGGGGTGCGGAACGGCGATCCGTCCCGCACCCCCAGGGTGTTCGAGCAGCTGGGTCAGGCGACGATCAGTGAGATCCCGTACGCCACCGCGGCCGCGCAGGCCGCGAAGCACGCGTACGCGCCCGTGGCCGCGAGGGTGGCGGAGCCGCCCTCCGCGGCCGCCCGCTCCTGGCGGGACAGGCCCATGACGCCGAGGGTGAAGAGGGCCACGAGGGCCACCGTGACCACGAGGCTGACGCCGAAGACGGAGCCCAGGGCCGCCCAGTCGATCTTCATGCTGTTTCTCTTCCTTCGTACCGGGTGGGCGGGCTCAGGCGGCGGGGGCCGTGGGCTCGGCGGTGGCGGCTGCGGCCGGGGACGGGATGGTGGCCGACAGGTCGTCGGTGACCGTGCCCGCCGGAGGCGGGGTGACGGCCGCGATCGCCGTGGTGATCACACCCGGAGGCTCCTCGGTCTCGTTGACGTTCGACGCGTCCACGACCTCGCGGCGGGAGATCTTCCAGATTGCCGCGCTGGAGGCGACGAGGAAGACCGCGACGACCGCCGTGCCCCAGTCGCCCAGGTTGGTGACCGACTCGGCCAGCGCGCCCACCAGGGCGGCCGCCGGGAGGGTCAGACCCCAGGCCACGAACATCCGGGTCGCCGTGGACCAGCGGACCACGCCGCCCTTGCGGCCCAGCCCCGCGCCCATCACCGAACCGGAGACGGAGTGCGTGGTGGAGAGGGAGAAGCCGAGGTGGGAGGAGGCCAGGATGACCGTCGCCGCGCTGGTCTGGGCGGCGAAGCCCTGCTGCGGCTGGAGGTCGGTCAGGCCCTTGCCCATGGTGCGGATGATGCGCCAGCCGCCGAGGTAGGTGCCGAGCGCGATGGCCAGGCCGGCGGAGAGGATGACCCAGGTGGGCGGGTCGGAGTCGGGGGCGACGGCACCGCCGGCGACCAGGGCGAGGGTGATGATGCCCATCGTCTTCTGCGCGTCGTTCGTGCCGTGTGCCAGGGAGACCAGGCCGGCCGAGGCGATCTGGCCCGCGCGGTAGCCCTTCGCCGCGGCCTTGCCGTCGGCCTTCTTGCCGAGGGTGTAGGACAGGCGCGTCGCCAGCATCGCGGCGATGCCCGCGACCAGCGGGGCCGCGATCGCCGGGATCAGGACCTTGGTGACCAGGACGTCACCGTGGACCGCGCCCATGCCCGCGGAGGCGATGGTGGCGCCGATCAGGCCGCCCATGAGGGCGTGGGAGGAACTGGAGGGCAGGCCCACCAGCCAGGTCAGCAGGTTCCAGAGGATCGCGCCGACCAGGGCGGCGAAGATGACCTCGGGACGGATGCCGGTCTCGTCGACGAGACCCTTGGAGATCGTGTTGGCGACCTCCACCGAGAGGAATGCGCCCACAAGGTTGAGCACGGCGGACATGGCCACCGCGACCTTGGGCTTGAGTGCACCGGTCGAGATGGTCGTGGCCATCGCGTTGGCGGTGTCGTGAAAACCGTTCGTGAAATCGAACGCAAGTGCGGTTACCACCACAATCGCGAGGATCAGCGAGAAGTTTTCCATTTACCCAGGCAATCGTTCGAGCGTCATTGGCTCGTTGAAGGTAGGTAACCTGGGTGAACGGAAGGTGAACTGAGTCGGGCATCAAGGTGTCCAAATGTGAGCGCCGCCACTCTGTTCGATACGGCGGCCCAAGCGCCCCTTGGCTAGGCGCCCTTGCTGAACCTCGCCAACTGGTCCGCCGAGCCGTTGAAGAGATTCTGGTCACCCGGAAGGGCGCCCCGATCGGCGTACTGCCAGAAGGTCCACGACGACCATCCGGCGGGCAGTTTCCCCGCGTCGGCCGAGCCGTAACGGGCGATCCACAGTGCGTGATCGGGCGCGAAGTCGGGGCTGCCGCCGGTGCACAGGGTCCACCAGTGCGTGGTCGTGTAGATCACCGGACGGCGGCCGGTCAGCCGGAGCACCTCGTCGCTGAAGGCCCGGATCCAGGCGACCATCGCCACCTTGCTCAGGCCGTAGCACCGGTCCCGTTTGTCGTACGGGTTGTATTCGATGTCCAGGGCGGGCGGCAGCGTCCGGCCGTCGTCGCTCCAGTCGCCGCCGTTGCGTACGAAGAACTCCGCCTGGGCCTTGCCCGAGCCCTTGTCCGGCAGGGCGAAGTGGTACGCGCCGCGCAGCAGCCCGGCGTCCCCGGCCCCGCCGTACTGCTGGGCGAAATAGGGATTGCGGTACGCGGTGGACTCGGTCGCCTTGACGTAGACGAACCCGGCGCCGGCGGCCTGCGCCTTCTCCCAGTCGACGGTCTTCTGGTGGGACGCGACGTCGTGTCCCCTCGGCATCTCGGCCGCCGAGGCCGGTAACCCGGCGAGCGCGGTGCCGGTCGCGGTGAGGGCCGCGGCACAGGCGGCCAGGGCGCCGATGCGGCGACGGGACGGTGGTGTGTGGGCGCGGGCCATGATTCCCCCCGGAACGGCGGCGTGCACGAAAACCACCCAGAGGCTAGGGGAAGGTCCGCCGGGACCGGTGAATGCCGGTCGATCTCCGGCCAATCACCGCAAGAGGGTGATGTATGCCGATATGCGGTCTTTCGGAGGACCGGCTTCCGGCCTACAGTGCCCGCCCCACCGGCCGATCCGCCGACCCCCTGGCAGGATCGGGGTATGGGTGAGCAGCGACGCGACGGACGGGGGACCCGGGAATCCCGGGACGGCACACCGGGTGCGGCCGAGCCGCACCCGCTGCCGGAGGAGGCGCGGGCCTGGGAGGCGCTCGTGGCGACCGCCCGCCGCACGGTCACCGACGGCCTGGTCGTGGGCACCTCCGGCAATGTCTCCGTACGCGTTGGCGACACCGTGCTGGTCACACCGTCGGGAGTGCCCTACGACCGCCTCACCCCGGACGACATCACGGGCGTCGACCTCACCGGCCGTCAGGTGCTCGGCACCCTCGTCCCGACGAGCGAACTCCCCATGCACCTCGCCGTCTACCGCCACACCGACGCCCGCGCCGTCGTCCACACCCACGCCGTGCACGCCACCGCCGTCTCCACGCTCGTCACCGAACTCCCGTCCGTGCACTACATGTCCGGCGCCCTCGGCGGCCCCGTCCGGGTCGCCCCCTACGCCACCTACGGGACCGAGGAGTTGGCCGAGAACACCCTCCGCGCCCTGGCCGACCGCAGCGGCTGCCTCCTGCAGAACCACGGCACCCTCGCCTACGGCACCACCCTCGACCAGGCGTTCGACCGTACGGCCCAACTGGAGTGGATGTGCCGTCTGTGGCTGACGGCCTCCTCCATACCCGGCCGAAACCCGACCCTCCTGACGGAGGCCCAGGTGGCCGAGGCGGGGGAGCGCCTACGGGGCTACGGCCAACGAACCTGAGCACTCCTCTCGAGCCGGCCTTTCCCGGTCGCGACACCGCCCGGTCGCGGCACCGCCCGGTCGCGGCACCGCCCGGCCGCGACGGCGCACCCCGGCGGTGCCGACCCTCCCCGCACCACCCCCCGCGACCCCCGCCGCACCTCACCCCCACCCCCGCCACCACTGGCCGCAATCAGGGATGGCCAGGACACTGGACGGGTGCGCACTGTCACAGCGACGGCCGCCGCCGTCACCGCAGCCCTGGCCGCCGGCGCCGCCAGTGTCGCCGCCGGCCGGTTGGCCAGCGACGCCGCGCTGAAGGCGACGCCCGGCCGGCCTCTGCCCACCGAACCGCGGCTCACCGTGCACGGCACAGCCGCCGGCCAGGTGACCCTCACCCGTCATCTCGCCGCCCTGCGCCCCGGCACCTACGGCCTCTCCGGGGACGGCTCCCACGCGATCGTCGGACCCGTCCTCGCCAACGCCCCGCACTCCGCCGACACGGTCGTACGGCGTCTGGAACGCGTCACGCACGGCTCCCTCGACCCCGGTGACGCGGTCTGGCTCACCCCCAACCTGCACGTCGGCAACCCGCGCGACACCCTCGGCCTCGACCACGAGGACGTCGACGTGCCCGGCGAACTCGGCGCCCTGCCCGCCTGGTTCGTCCCCGCCGCCCGCCGCACCTGGGTCATCGCCGTGCACGGCCTCGGCACCACCCGCGAACACGCCCTGAACCTCCTCGCCTTCCTGCACGGCCGCCGCTTCCCCGTGCTCGCCCTCTCCTACCGCGGCGACCTCGGCGCCCCCCGTCCCACGGACGGCCTGAACCACCTCGGCCAGACCGAGTGGCGCGACCTGGACGCGGCGATGCGCCACGCCGTCCGCCACGGCGCCGAGCGTCTCGTCCTGCTCGGCTGGTCCACCGGCGCCACCATGGCCCTGCGCGCCACGGCCCGCTCCGGACTGCGCGACCTCGTCTCCGGACTCGTGCTGGACTCCCCGGTGCTGAACTGGCAGTCCACCCTGCGCGCCCTCGCCGCCGCCCGGCACACCCCCGGCGTGCTGCTGCCGCTGGCCGTCCGCGCCGCCCAGGGCCGCACCGGTCTGCACGGCGCCGCCGACCACGGCGACGAGATCGCCGACCCGGCCCGGCTGACCGTGCCCACGCTGATCTTCCACGGCCCCGACGACACCGTGGCCCCCTGGGACGTCTCCCGCCGTCTCGCCGCCCGCCGCCCCGATCTGGTCGCCCTCCACACCGTCGAGCAGGCCCCGCACGGCGCCATGTGGAACGCCGACCCCGCGGCCTACGAGGAGGCCCTCCGCCGCTTCCTCACCCCCCTGAGCTGAGCCGGCCCGCGCCGTCCCGCCCCACCGGTCGCGAAGGTTCCGTTTAAGCCCGTACCACTGGCCTGAACCCGCCTCCTCACCGCTCTCCGCACCTCGTGCCTTGGCCAGTCCCGTAGCCCGCCGTGACATTCCGTTTGGGTTTTCGGACCGTCAACCGGAAGACTGCACCCGTGACGTCCCGTATCCCGCGCGACTCCAGGCTTCGACTCGTCCGCCCGCGACCCCTGGCCGCCGCCCCCACAGCTGTGAACCAGCGGCGCCCGCGCCGCCCCGCGCCCCGCCCTCCGGAGGGCACTCCGGCCCCGGCGGAGCTGGCCAGAATGGCACGCTCAGGTCTGGCCGCCGCGGCCCGTGTCGCCCGCTGGGCCGACAACGCCCTCGGCCCCGGCCGTGACGCCGCGACCGCCGACGGCAAGGCCACCCTCTCCGAGGCGACCGCCGACCGCGCCGCCCGCGATCTGGGCCTGACCCTGGATCAGGTCCGCCACGACTGGGACACCGCCCGGCTGGCCGGCCTGGTCGAGGTGCACGGCGACAGCGCCCGCCCCGGCTGGCGGCTGCGCGCCTGGAACCGCGACGACAGCGCCGTCCTGCGCGGCTGGGTCGCCCTCTTCGACGCCTGGTCGCTCGCCACCCCGGAACCCGCCGAAGAGGAGGCCGCCGCCGTCGCCGAGGTCGTCTCGGCCATGCCCCAGGTGCTCTCCTTCCTCCAGTTGTCCGCCGGACCCGTCCCCGTGGACCAGCTCCTGGACCTGCTGCGCCAGCGCGTCACCGAACTGCGCACCGAGCGCTGCGAGGTGCCCTACGTCGCCGACGCGGCCGGCCCCCCGGCCCCCGCTGCCCCCGAGCCCTCCGCCGACGCCGACCCGGCTGAGCCGGCCCGGGACGCCGAACTCGCCCCGCTGCTCGACTGGGCTCTGCACGCCCTCGCCTCCGTGGGCGCTCTCACCTGCGGCGACGGCCAGGCCACCCTCACCCCGCTGGGCAGCTGGGCGGTGTGGGTCAAGCTGGAGCAGATCTGCGTCGCCGCGCAGAGCCCGGCCGGGAACATCGAGCAGGCCGCCGAGGACATGCTCCGCGGCTGCGCCCAGCTCCGCCCCAATGCGGCCCGCGCCGAGTACCGCGCCTGGCTGGCCGCCCGCCCCGTCGGCAGCGCCGTCACCGAGCTGCTGGTCGCCTCCCGCGGCGAGGACGCCCTGCTGCGCGGCCTGGCCTTCGAGGCGCTGCGTGTCGTGGGAGCCCCTGCCGAGCCCGACGTACGCGCCGTCGTCGAGGAGCCGGCGCTCAGGCCGTACGCCCTGCTCTGGCTCGCCGAGCACGACGGCGTCGACCCCGAGGACGCCCACGAGGTGCTCACCCGCGAGGAGGCCACCTGGCTGTGGGTCGACACGGCCGCCGCCGTCGCCGACCACGGCGAGGCCCCCATGCTGGTGCGCCACCTGGAGTCCGCGCTGCAGCCGACCGTGCCCGCGCTGCTGGCCGAGGTCCGCGCCGTCGGACACCCCCGCACCGTGCAGGTGCTGGTGGCGCTCGCCGCCGCGCACCCCGACCCGGCGCTGGCCAAGGCGGTCCGCCGGGCCGCCTTCCAGGTGCACCGGGGAGGCTGACCCCGCCGGGGCGCCTCAGGCCTGTATGTCCGGGGCGTAGGTGCCGAAGCTCCAGATGTTGCCCTCGAGGTCCCGGGCCATGTAGTCGCGGGAGCCGTAGTCCTGGTCCGTCGGGGGCATCAGGATCTCGGCGCCGTGCTCCACGGCCCGTCGGTGGTGTGCGTCGACGTCGTCCACGACGACGTACACCCCGGACGGGCCCGCGTCCTTCATCGCCGTGTCGAAGGTGCCGCCCCGGCCCTTCGAGCCGAGCATCACCGCGCCGTTGCCCTGCACCAGCTCGGCGTGCATCACCGAGCCGTCCTCACCCTCGTACACCGACAGCTCCGTGAACCCGAAGGCCTCCGTGAGCTGGCGGATCGCCGCCTTCGCGTCGGCGTACAGCACCGAGGGGTAGATGCTCGGACGCCCGCTGTTCGTCCCTGCCATGCCGATCACTCCCTTGTGATCACCGCCGGATGTGTCACCCACGGCCCAGTCTGGCAGCGGCCACTGACAACGCCCCTGGCAGAGATCGAACAGCCGAACGCAGAAAAAGTGCTTGCACTGGGCCGTTAGAATGGCTCCATGGCCATTCTCCTCGCGCATTAGACGGCGGGAACGTCCTCAGCCGCCCATCCCGCCACCGACCCCGCACAGGAGTCTGACCGTGATCTCCGCCTCCGGCATCGAGCTGCGCGCCGGTGCCCGCATCCTCATCGAGAGCGCCTCCTTCCGTATCGCCAAGGGCGACCGCATCGGCCTGGTCGGGCGCAACGGCGCGGGCAAGACGACCCTGACCAAGGTCCTGGCGGGCGAGGGCATCCCCGCCGCCGGACAGGTCACCCGCTCCGGCGAGGTCGGCTACCTCCCGCAGGACCCCCGCACCGGCGACCTCGACGTCCTCGCCCGCGACCGCATCCTTGCCGCACGCGGCCTCGACGTACTGATCCGCAAGATGCGCGAGAACGAACAGCGGATCGCGAACGGCCAGGGCGCCACCCGCGACAAGGCGATGAGGCAGTACGAGCGCCAGGAGACGGAGTTCCTCACCAAGGGCGGGTACGCCGCCGAGGCCGAGGCCGCCACCATCGCCGCCGCGCTCAACCTGCCCGACCGGGTGCTCGGCCAGCCCCTGCACACCCTCTCCGGCGGTCAGCGCCGCCGCGTGGAGCTCGCCCGCATCCTGTTCTCCGACGCGGACACCCTCCTGCTCGACGAGCCGACCAACCACCTCGACGCCGACTCGATCGTGTGGCTGCGCGACTACCTCAAGACCTACCGCGGCGGCTTCATCGTGATCAGCCACGACGTCGACCTGGTCGAGACGGTCGTCAACAAGGTGTTCTACCTGGACGCCAACCGCTCCCAGATCGACGTCTACAACATGGGCTGGAAGCTCTACCAGCAGCAGCGCGAGGCCGACGAGAAGCGCCGCAAGCGCGAGCGGCAGAACGCCGAGAAGAAGGCCGCCGCCCTGCACTCGCAGGCCGACAAGATGCGCGCCAAGGCCACCAAGACCGTCGCCGCGCAGAACATGGCCAAGCGCGCCGACCGGCTGCTCGCCGGCCTCGAGGCGGTCCGCGCCTCCGACAAGGTCGCCAAGCTCCGCTTCCCGGAGCCCGCGCCCTGCGGCAAGACCCCGCTGATGGCCGAGGGCCTGTCGAAGTCGTACGGCTCGCTGGAGATCTTCACCGACGTCGACCTCGCCATCGACAAGGGCTCCCGGGTCGTCATCCTCGGTCTCAACGGCGCCGGCAAGACCACCCTGCTGCGGCTGCTGGGCGGCGTGGAGCAGCCCGACACCGGCGAGGTCCGCCCCGGCCACGGCCTCAAGCTCGGGTACTACGCCCAGGAGCACGAGACCCTCGACCCGGAGCGCACGGTCCTGGAGAACATGCGCTCCGCCGCCCCCGACCTGGACCTGGTCGAGGTGCGCAAGGTGCTCGGCTCGTTCCTGTTCTCCGGCGACGACGTCGACAAGCCCGCCGGTGTCCTCTCCGGCGGCGAGAAGACCCGTCTGGCCCTGGCCACGCTGGTGGTGTCGTCCGCGAACGTCCTCCTCCTCGACGAGCCCACCAACAACCTCGATCCCGCCAGCCGTGAGGAGATCCTCGGCGCGCTGCGTACCTACAAGGGCGCGGTCGTCCTCGTCACCCACGACGAGGGCGCCGTGGAGGCGCTCCAGCCCGAGCGGATCATCCTGCTGCCCGACGGCGTCGAGGACCTGTGGGGTGCCGACTACGCGGATCTCGTCGCCCTGGCGTGATCGATTGCGTGATCCACTGATGTGGATCATCCGCCTGGATCATTCGGCCTACCGGTGATCCATCATCTGTGTGAGATCTCCTCGTATCGAGGTGTGTCCTACATCCATTTCGCGGCCGATCCCTTTGTCGACAAGGGGTCGGCCGTCGCGCGTCTCTGACCTGGTATTTCGCACAACAACCCGTTCGGCCCCACGAACACCACCGGGTGGAATCACAGGTTCCACTTGTGGGGACGCGCTCCTGTCGTCAAAACCCTCTCGCACGGACCTTGCCGAATGGGTGGCCATCGGGCCCCGGAGGGGTGATCATGAGGGGACCAGAGCGCACTTCCCATGAGGAGGCACGGGTGGCCGAGACTCTGAAGAAGGGCAGCCGGGTGACCGGCGCCGCGCGCGACAAGCTCGCGGCAGACCTGAAGAAGAAGTACGACTCCGGTGCGAGCATCCGGGCACTGGCCGAGGAAACCGGCCGCTCGTATGGCTTCGTACACCGGATGCTCAGCGAGTCGGGCGTCACGCTGCGTGGGCGTGGCGGCGCGACACGAGGCAAGAAGGCCGCCTCGTCCTGACCCGGGCGGCCCACCGGCTTCGATGGTGCCACCCGGTCGGTCCACCGATCGGCCGGGTGGTTACTGTGCAGTCACTTAGCATCGCTCTGTCGACCGCACGCATCGGAGGCGCCCCATGGCCACGCCCGACCAGGAAATCGTTCCCCTGCTCGACAAGGACGGCGTACGGCTCACCGTCGACGACGCGCTCGCCACGGTGACGCTGGCCAATCCGGCCAAGCGCAATGCGCAGAGCCCCGCGATGTGGCGGGCGCTCGCCGAGGCCGGGCGGCTGCTGCCGGGCTCCGTCCGCGTGGTCGTGCTGCGCGGCGAGGGCAAGTCCTTCTCCGCCGGCCTCGACCGGCAGATGTTCACGCCCGAGGGGATCGAGGGCGAACCGTCCTTCATCGAACTCGCGCGCAGTGACGACGCCGAACTCGACGCCGCCATCGCCGGGTTCCAGGAGGGCTTCACCTGGTGGCGGCGCAACGACGTCGTGTCCATCGCCGCCGTCCAGGGCCATGCCATCGGCGCGGGCTTCCAGCTGGCGCTCGCCTGTGACGTGCGCGTCGTCGCCGACGACGTGCAGTTCGCCATGCGCGAGACCAGCCTCGGCCTCGTACCGGACCTGACGGGCACGCATCCCCTCGTCTCCCTCGTCGGCTACGGCCGTGCGGTCGAGATCTGCCTGACCGGGCGGTCCGTGGGCGCCGAGGAGGCCGTGAACTCCGGGCTCGCGAACATCGTGGTGCCGGTGGAGGAACTCGACGCGACGGCACGGGAACTGGCCGCGGCGGTGGTTGCCGCGCCGCGGGAGGCCGTGATCGAGACGAAGGCGTTGTTGCGCGGCGCCGGGGACCGCACGTACGACGAGCAGCGTGCCGCCGAGCGTGCCGCACAGGCGCGTCGGCTGCGGGACCTCGCCGGCCTGGGCGAGTGAACCCACAGCGGGGTCATCACCTCACGGCCGTCACCAGCACCGTGACCGTCGGGTGATCCGGCAAGGCCCTCGACACCGCCGCGCGGACCTCCCGGGCCACATCCACGGCCCGGTGGTCCGTGCGGACCACGATCTCCACGCGTGCGTGGCGATGCGGTAGCGCGGCGTCCGCGTCCTGGCGCTCCTCCAGACGGACGGCTCGGCCCAGGACGGCGGTCATGCCGGTCACCCCAGGCACGGACAGGGCCGCCTCGGCCGCGCGGGCCTCGTCGCCGGTGAGGGCCGGCCCCGCCGGCGGTACGTCCTGCCGTCGTACGGCTTCCGGCTCCAGGGCTTCGCCGTCGAGCAGGTCCGTCACCCGCAGGTCCACCTCCACCACCGTCAGACCCAGCCGCTCGGCCGCGGCCGAGGCCAGCGCGCCCCGCACGCGTGCCGCCGCCGTCGGCAGTGGCTCGGCCGTCGCCGCCGCGAAGTCCGCCGTCAGCCGGAGCGGCCCTGGCGGCAGAGCGCTCGGAGGAGGCGGTACGACGGGCTCCGGCACGTCCTCCGGATCCGCCAAGGCGAGCCGCAACACCCCGAGCCGTACCCCGGGCAGCCCCCTCACCGCCTCCCTCAGTACACCCTCCGCCGCGCCCTCCGCGATCCACGCGCCGTCGCGCGGGCCGCCCAAGGGGAGGAGCCTGCCCAGGCCCAGCTGATGCCGTACCGCACTCGCCGCACTCGTCGACCCGTTCATTCCTCCAGCCTGCCGCATCCCCGGAGCGCGGCAGGGCAACGGCGCTTACCGTGGTCGAAGGGACGACGACCGAAAAGGACGTACGGCCATGACTGAGGCAACGGAGCAGACCCGGACGCAGGGTACGGACAGCGGGACGGAACCCCTGTCGACCCGCAAGGCGACCCGGCGCGGCGGCGGGGATCCGGCCACCCGCGGTCGGACCACCATCGCCGACGGGGTCGTGGAGAAGATCGCGGGCCTCGCGACCCGGGACGTCGTGGGCGTCCACGCCATGGGCAGCGGCCTGAGCCGCACCTTCGGCGCGGTGCGCGACCGCGTGCCCGGCGGGGCGAAGTCCGTGACGCGCGGCGTCAAGGCCGAGGTGGGCGAGGTGCAGACCGCGCTCGACCTGGAGATCGTCGTCGACTACGGAGTGTCGATCACCGAGGTCTCCCGGGACGTCCGGGAGAACGTGATCGCGGCCGTGGAGCGGATGACCGGCCTGGAGGTCGTCGAGGTCAACATCGCGGTGAGCGACGTGAAACTGCCCGAGGAAGAGGAAGAGGAGCCGGAGCCCCGCATCCAGTGACGCGCCCGGCTGACGAGCGGAGGAACACAGCATGAGCATGGCCGTGGTCGGGATGATCGCCGGCATGGCGCTGGGCTTCGCCGGATACTTCGGCGGGTTCGGCGCCTTCCTCCTGGTGGCCGCCCTGGGCGCCATCGGGTTCGTCGTCGGCCGGTTCCTGGAAGGGGACTTCGAGGTCGGCGACTTCTTCCGGACACGTGACGGCCGGCGCAGGTGACGGAGGTGAGCGAGGGGACGGGCGCCGTCGGCGGCCGCTCGGCCGCCGTCCCGCGCGGGGAGCGCGGCGCGACCCGGATCGCGGACCGGGTCGTGGCGAAGATCGCCGCGCAGGCCGCCCGTGAGGCGGTCGGTCCGCTGCCGCCCGAGGCCGCCCACCCGCACGCCACCGTCGTCGTTCACCATGACGCCGCGCACATCCGCGTCCACCTCGACCTCGACTACCCCACCGACATCGGTCCCCGCTGTCACCAAGTGCGTCGACATGTCACCGAGCGGGTAGGCGCGTTGGTGGGAATGCAGGTTCCGGAGGTCGCCGTCCAGGTCGAACGGCTGCATCTGACGGCGGCCCCCGGCGCGGCACACGGGAGGACGCGATGAGCGAGCCCCGGGGCTCGGAAGGCACCACCCCCCTGCCCGTCCTGGAGAAACCGACGGAGGACGAGGCCCCCGAAGCACCCACGTCGGGTGAGGAGCACCGCTTCTGGTCGGCCCGCCGCGTCCCGGCGGGCATCGTCGCGGCCCTGCTGTTCGTCGTCGCGGGCGCCTTCCTCTACGACGTCGCCGCCGTCCGCGCCGGGCGGTCCGCGCTGGCCTGGCGGAGCGGACTGGCCCGGCAGCTCGCCGAACGGCCCCTCGACGACACCTGGGTCCTGGTCGGCGCGGGCGTCGCCGCCGCCCTGGGCCTGTGGCTCGTCGTGCTGGCCGTCACCCCGGGCCTCAGGGACGTCCTGCCGATGCGCCGCACCCACCCCGGTGTCCGCGCCGGCCTCCACCGGGGCGCCGCCGCGCTGGCGCTGCGCGACCGGGCCATGGAGGTCGCCGGGGTGCAGTCGGTGAAGGTCCGCGCCGGCCGCCGCCGCGCCGACGTGCGCGCGCTCTCCCACTTCCGCGACCTGGACGACGTACAGGCCGACCTGGACGCCGTGCTCCGGGAGGCGATCCGGGGTCTGGGACTGGCCCGCCCGCTCGCCCTGTCGGTGCACGTGCGGCGTCCCGGGAAGAAGGGGTGAGGGCCGTGCTCAGGACCGTCAACCGTGTGCTGCTCGGGGTGGTCGGCCTGGTGCTGGTCGTCGTCGGCGGCGCGGTCCTCGCCGTCGGCCTCGGTGTCTCGCCGCCTTCCTGGTGGATCCACGACGGACCCCACGACGTGCTGCTCAGCACCGCCGAACGCACCCGCTGGCGGGACGAGACCTGGTGGTGGCCGACGGCCATCGCCGTCCTCGCGCTCCTCGTCCTGCTCGCCCTGTGGTGGCTGACCGCGGTCCTGCGCCGCCGCCGGCTCGGCGAGGTCCTGGTCGACACCGGCGACGGCGCGGGCGCGCTGCTGCGGGGCAGGGCCCTGGAGGGCGTACTGGTGGGCGAGGCGGGCCGGTTGGAGGGCGTCGCCCACGCCCACGTCCATCTGACGGGCCGCAGGGACGCGCCGGAGACACGCGTACGGCTCCGGCTGGAGCCGCACGTGGACCCGGGAACGGCCCTGGACCGGCTGGCGGAGGAGGCCCTGACCCATGCGAGGGACTCGGCGGCCCTGAAGGCACTCCCCGCGGAGGTACGGATGAAGGCGGCCAAGCACAAGGCGGCAAGGGTGAGTTGATCCCTCCGGATCAGAACCCGTGCCGCATCCCGCCGTCCACCGGCAGCATGATCCCCGTCAGATAGGAAGCGGCGGGCGACAGCAGGAACGCCGCGGCCCTCCCGAACTCCTCCGGCGTCCCGTACCGCCGCAGCGCGATCCGCGACTCGTTCGCGGCGCGCGTCGCCTCGGGGTCGGCCGACAGTCCGTCCAGCTCCCGCACCCGGTCCGTGTCGATCCGCGACGGCAGCAGCCCCACGACCCGGATCCCGCGCGGCCCCAGCTCGTCGGAGAGCGACTTGGCGAAGCCCGCGAGTCCCGGCCGCAGCCCGTTCGAGATCGTCAGGCCCGGAATCGGCTCGTACACCGACGCGGACAGCACGAATCCGATCACCCCACCGGCGTCCAGCTCACCCGCGGCCGCCCGCGCCAGCCGGACCGCCCCCAGGAACACCGACTCGAACGCCGCCTGCCACTGCTCGTCGGTGTTGTCCGCGACGAACCCCGGCGGCGGCCCGCCCACGCTGACCAGCACCCCGTCGAACCGGCCGAAGGCCTCCCGGGCGGTGGCGATCAGCCGTGCCGCGCCCTGCGGATCGGCGTTGTCCACGCCGACGCCGACCGCGTTCGGCCCCAGCTCGGCCGCCGCGGCGAGCGCCCGCTTCTCGTCCCGCCCGGTCACCACCACCTTCGCGCCGTCCGCGACCAACTCGCGCGCGGCCGCGTTGCCCAGGCCGCGCGTGGCTCCCGTGACGACGTACACCCGGTCCTTCAGTCCAAGATCCATGGCCCCTATCCTGCCTCCTCGCCCCCGAACAGGGCGAGGGCGGTGTTCACCAGGCCGATGTGGCTGAAGGCCTGCGGGAAGTTCCCCAGCTGCCGGCCCGCCACCGGGTCGTACTCCTCCGCCAGCAGCCCCACGTCGTTGGCCAGCCCCACGAGCTGTTCGAACAGCTCCCGTGCCTCCTTCGTGCGGCCCGTCATGTGCAGCGCGTCCGCGAGCCAGAACGAGCACGCCAGGAAGGCGCCCTCGTCGCCCGGCAGACCGTCGACGGTCGTGCCGTCGGTGCTGTAGCGGCGCAGCAGACCGCCGTGCCCCAGTTCCGCGCGCACCGCGTCGACGGTTCCGACCACGCGGGGGTCGTCCGGCGGCAGGAAGCCGATCCGGGGGAGGAGCAGCAGGGAGGCGTCCAGGTCGCTCGATCCGTAGAACTGGGTGAAGGTGTTGCGCTCGGGGTCGTAGCCCTTCTCGCACACCTCGCGGTGCACCTCGTCGCGCAACGCCCGCCAGCCCTCGAGGTCGCCGTCCAGCTCGGGGTACTCCTCCAGCGCGCGGACGGCCCGGTCGGCGGCCACCCACACCATCATCTTGGAGTGCGTGAACTGGCGTCGGCCGCCGCGCACCTCCCACAGGCCCTCGTCCGGCTGCCGCCAGTTCTCGCTCAGCCACTTCATCAGCGAGCACTGCAACGACCACATGTGCGGCCTGGGCGACATCCCCGCGACCCGGGCCAGCGCCAGGGAGTCCATGACCTCGCCGTAGACGTCCAGTTGCAGCTGACGCACGGCTCCGTTGCCGATGCGTACGGGCGTCGAGTCCTCGTAGCCGGAAAGCCACGGCAGCTCGCATTCGGGCAGTCGGCGCTCGCCCGCCAGCCCGTACATGATCTGCAGGTCTGCGGGATCTCCCGCGACGGCGCGCAGCAGCCAGTTGCGCCACGCCTCGGCCTCGTCCTCGTAACCGGCCGCCAGCAGGGCGCCGAGGGTGAGCGTGGAGTCGCGCAGCCAGCAGTAGCGGTAGTCCCAGTTGCGCACCCCGCCGGTCTCCTCGGGCAGGGAGGTGGTGAGCGCGGCGACGATGCCGCCGGTCGGGGCGTAGGTGAGCGCCTTGAGGGTGATCAGGGAGCGGACGACGACATCCCGGTGGGGGCCCTGGTAGCGGCAGCGGGACGCCCATGCCCGCCAGTCGTCGACGCTGGTGCGCAGCGCCTCCCGCGGGTCGACGAGCGGCGGGCGGGACTCGTGCGAGGGGTGCCAGGTCAGCACGAACGCGACCGACTCGCCCTCGGCGACGGTGAACTCCGAGTGCGTGCCGAAGTCCTCACCCCAGGTGCGCACGGCCGGCTCGCTGCGGAACCAGACGGCGTCGGGCCCGGCGATCGCCACGCGATGGCCGTCCACCCGGCGCATCCAGGGGACGACCCAGCCGTAGTCGAAGCGCAGCCGCAGTGTGCTGTGCACGGTGACCCGCCCGCGCAGGCCCTCCACCACCCGGACGACATCGGGGGCGCGGTCGCGCTGGGGCATCAGGTCGGTGACCCGGATCGCGCCCTCGGCGGTCTCCCACTCCGTGTCCAGGACGAGGGTGTCGGGGCGGTAGGCGCGCCGGGTGCAGGGGCCCTCGACGCCCTGCGGGGCGATGCGCCAGTGGCCGTTGCCCTCGTCGCCGAGGAGCCGGGCGAAGCAGGCCCCGGAGTCGAAGCGGGGCAGACAGAGCCAGTCGACGGAGCCGTCCCTGCCGACCAGGGCGGCGGTCTGTTCGTCGCCGATGACGGCGTAGTCCTCGATGCGGGGGTGCACGGGATTGCGGGTTCCCGGCGGGCCGGGGCGGCAATCAGGGGTGCGGCCGGGGGAGTGACCCGTGGCTCACGGCGTCAGCGGTGCCCGAGAAGATCACCCCGGGGTGGGACGGCGCCTGGTTCAGCACCCACAGACCGATCAGGGTGGCGAGGGCGAAGACGACGGCGATCAGGACGGCGAGCACGAGCCTGCGCCGGCGTTCGCGGCGCAGCCACTCGCCGCGTGCCGTGCGGTAGGCGTCGGGGGCGGGCCGCACTCCGCCGGCCAGCGCCTGAAGGGCCTCGCGCAGTTCCCGCTCGGTCCGGTCCGGGGAGGGGGGCCGGGTCCGGTCGGGTCCGGTGCCACGCGACGGGGTCGCGTCTCGATGCGTCATCGCCGGGCCTCCATCGCCTGGGTGAGCGCGGCGAGGCCGCGTGAGGTGTGGGTTTTGACGGACCCGCAGGAGATGCCCATCGCGTCGGCGATCTCGCTCTCCTTCAGTCCGAGCCAGTGCCGCAGCACGAGCGCCTCGCGCTGCCGGGCCGGCAGTTGCTGGAGCGCGTCGATCAGCACCCGCTGGTCGTCGCGGAGCAGCGCGGTGCTCTCGGCGGAGGCGACGGTCTCGTCGGGGAGTTCCGGAGGGGTCTCGACATGTCTGCGGGCGACCTGGAGGTGGCGTATCCGCATCCGGGTCAGATTGCAGACGGTGGAGCGCAGATAGGCCTCCGCGGCCTGGGTGTCCCGCAGCTTCCGCCATTTCCGGTAGATCTGGTAGTACGCCTCGGCCACCACGTTCTCCGGGTCGTCGGCGCCGAGCAGCACCGCGAGCCGCAGCATGGAGGAGTAGTGCAGCTCGAACAGCTGGGCGAGTCCGGCCTCGCGTTCCAGCTCGGCCGGGTCGGCGACCGCGAGGGCGAGCGGCTCGGCGTACGGCTGCGGCACCGGGATGGGGTGTCTGCGTCTCACGGGTTGTTCGCTCCCGTCGTGCGGGGCCGCCTGACGGTCAGGCGGGAGGGCAGGTCGGTGGTGTCGGCGCCGCGCGGGACGCCGAGGCGTTCGAGGGCCGCGGTGCCGGTCACCGCGACGGTCAGGTTGAGCAGAAGGGCGAGCAGGCCGGCGTAGATCTCCAGCCGGCCGAACCCGAGGGTCACGATGGAGGAGAACCCCTCGCGGACGACGAGCACGGTCCCGGCCGCCATGCCCGTGGCCCACCCGGCGAGCAGTGCGCGCGGATGCAGCCGCCCGGTGAACAGTCCGACGGCGACGGCCGGGAAGACCTGCAGGATCCACACGCCGCCGAGCAGTTGCAGGTTGACGGCGTCCTGGTCGCGCAGCCCGAACACGAAGGCCACCGCCCCGACCTTCGCGGTCAGCGACACCGCCTTGGCGATGCGCACCTGCCGCTTGGGCGTGGCCGTCGGCTGCACGTACTCGACGTAGACGTTGCGGACGAAGCTCGTGGCGGCCGCGATCGACATCACGGCGGCCGGCACCAGCGCGCCCACGGTGATCGCGGCGAACACCAGCCCGGCCAGCGGCGCGGGCATCAGCCGGTCGACCAGCATCGGTACGGCGGCCTCGGCGCCGCCCTCGGGAGCGCGCACCCCCGCCGCGAGCGCCGCGACGCCGAGGAAGCCGAAGAGGGCGAGCAGTCCCGTCCAGGCGGGCAGGGCCACGGAGACCTTGCGCAGGGTGCGCGGTCCGTCCGCGGCGAACCCGGCGGTCAGCACGTGCGGGTACATCAGCAGCGCCAGCGCGGAGCCGAGGGCGAGCGTGGCGTACGCCGGCTGCTGTTCGGGGGAGAGGACCAGCGGGGAGTGGGCGACGTCGGTGCCGCCCAGCCGCCGGGCCGCGCCCTCGAAGACCGGGCCGGGCCCGCCGAGCTGCCTGAGGACCAGCCAGCACACGGCGGTGAGCGACACGAACACCGCCACCGCCTTCAGCGCCGAGATGACCGCGGGCGCCCGCAGCCCGTGCCGGTAGGTCGCCACCGCCAGCCCCGCGAACAGCGCCACCATCACCAGGTCCCCCACCGCACCGCGCGGGTAGACGCCCCCAGCGGTCAGCACCGCCCGTATCCCGAGCAGTTGCAGCGCCAGGTACGGCATGGTCGCGAGGATCCCGGTCAGCGCCACGACGAGGGCCAGCGGCGGCGATCCGTAGCGTCCCCGGACGAAGTCGGCGGCGGTGACGTAGCCGTTGCGCCGGGCCACCTCCCACAGCCGGCTCAGCAGGACGAAGGCGAGCGGGCAGACGATCACCGTGTACGGCACCGCGAAGAACGCGGGCGCGCCGTTGCCGTACGCGAGGCCCGGTACGGCGGTGAAGGTGTACGCGGTGAAGATCGTGCCGCCGAGCAGCAGCCAGGTCCACACCGGGCCGAGGGAACGGTCGGCCAGCGCCCAGCCCTCCAGCGAGGGCAGCCGGTCGCTGGGGCGCAGCCGGCGCGCGGTCACGGCGAGCAGCGACGCCCCGCCGATCACGGCGAGGAACGTCGTCGTCATGGCGCCGTCGGCCATGGGTCACCGCCTTTGGTGTGCCTGAGCCCTCACCGGTCAGTTGCGTGAACGGCCGATTCGGTTGACGGGGAACCGGCGGAAAATCCTCTGGAAATTCGCTGTCAACCGGTGTCGAGGGGTGGGCAACTCTTGCACAGACCGGCAGTGAACGGGAGAGCCGTCCTCGCTGGTACCGGTCGCCGATCTCGCCCGCCTCGGGTCCCGAGGCGTACCGCACCGCCCAGGTGAGGAGCCGCCATGCCTGCGTCAGCCCTGCCCGAAACCGGCCGTCCAGCGCCGGAAAAGTCACGTATGTCACTGAAGTCCGTCGCCCTGTGGACCGGTGTCGCCCTGCTCGGCGCGGTCGGCTGGGGCGTGCTCGCACTCTCCCGCGGTGAGGAGATCTCCGCCGTCTGGCTGGTGGTGGCCGCGCTCGGCTCGTACGCCATCGCCTACCGCTTCTACTCGCGGTTCGTCGCCCGCCGGGTCCTGGAGGTCGACGACACCCGCGCCACTCCGGCCGAGCGCCTCGAGGACGGGGTCGACTACCACCCCACCGACCGCCGGGTGCTGTTCGGCCACCACTTCGCGGCCATCGCCGGCGCCGGCCCGCTGGTGGGCCCGGTGCTCGCCGCGCAGATGGGCTATCTGCCGGGCACGATCTGGATCATCACCGGTGTGATCTTCGCCGGCGCGGTCCAGGACATGATCGTCCTCTTCCTCTCCATGCGCCGGGACGGCAAGAGCCTCGGCCAGATGGCGCGGGACGAGATCGGCAGGGTGGGCGGCGCCGCGGCACTGATCGGCGTCTTCGCCATCATGATCATCCTGCTCGCGGTGCTGGCGATGGTCGTCGTCAACGCGCTGGCGGAGTCCGCCTGGGGCACCTTCTCCGTCGCCATGACCATCCCGATCGCCCTCTTCATGGGCTTCTACCTGCGCTATCTGCGGCCCGGCCGGGTCGTGGAGACCAGCTTCATCGGCGTCGCCCTGCTGCTGCTCGCCATCCTCGGCGGCGGCTGGATCCAGAACTCGTCCCTGGCCGAGTACTTCGTCTGGAGCCCTCAGACCCTGGTCTTCTGCCTGGTCGGCTACGGCTTCGTCGCCTCCGTGCTCCCGGTGTGGATGCTGCTGGCGCCCCGGGACTACCTGTCGACGTTCATGAAGGTCGGCACGATCGCCCTGATGGCCGTGGGCGTCGTGATCGCCGCTCCGACCCTCAAGGCCGAGTCCGTCACCGAGTTCGCCTCCACGGGCGCCGGACCGGTCTTCGCCGGGTCCCTCTTCCCCTTCCTCTTCATCACCATCGCCTGCGGCGCCCTCTCCGGCTTCCACGCGCTGGTCTCCTCCGGAACCACCCCGAAGCTGATCCAGAAGGAGTCCCAGGTCCGGCTGATCGGCTACGGCTCCATGCTCACGGAGTCCTTCGTGGCCGTCATGGCGCTGATCGCCGCGTGCGTCCTCGAACCCGGCCTGTACTACGCGATGAACTCCCCGGCCGCCCTGCTCGGCCCGACCGCGCAGACCGCGTCGGAGGCGGTCAAGGGCCTCGGCTTCGCCATCACGCCCGACCAGCTGACCGCGGCGGCCAGGGCCGTCGAGGAGCAGACGCTCGTCGGCCGCTCCGGTGGCGCTCCCACCCTGGCCGTGGGCATGTCGGAGATCTTCTCCAGTGTGTTCGGCAGCGGACTCAAGGCGTTCTGGTACCACTTCGCGATCATGTTCGAGGCGCTGTTCATCCTCACCACGGTGGACGCGGGCACGCGCGTGGGCCGCTTCATGCTCCAGGACATGCTGGGCAACGTCTGGAAGCCGATCGGCCGCGTCACCTGGAAGCCCGGCATCTGGATCACCAGCGCCCTGGTCGTCGGCGCCTGGGGCTACTTCCTGTACGCCGGCGTCACCGACCCGCTCGGCGGGATCAAGCAGCTGTTCCCCCTCTTCGGCATCGCCAACCAGCTGCTCGCCGCGGTCGCCCTGGCCGTCACCACGACCATGCTCGTCAAGTGCGGCAAGGCACGCTGGGCGTGGGTGACCGGCATCCCGCTGGCCTGGGACGCGGCCGTCACCTTCACCGCCGGCTGGCAGAAGATCTTCTCCGACAACCCCAAGGTCGGCTTCTTCGCCCAGCGTGACGTCTACGCGGACGCCATCGACGCGGGCAAGCTCCTGCCGGGCGCCACGACCATGGACGACATGCACACCATCGTCCTCAACAACACGGTCGACGGTGTGCTGATGGCGGTCTTCCTGCTGCTGGTCACGATCGTCCTGGTCAACTGCGCGGCGGTCTGCGTACGTGCCCTGCGGGCGGGCGCTCCGCTGCCGACGACCGAGACCCCGTACGTCGAGTCCCGCATCGACGTCCCGGAGCAGCGCGGCAGCGAGCCGCTGGTGGGGGCGGGCTCATGACCGCCGTCCGGAAGGTGCTGGACTCCGTGCTCCGGTACGCGCGCGAACTGACCGGCGAGGCCGAGTACGACCGTTACTGCGAACGGCACCGCCGCCACCACCCGCAGGCCCCCGTGCCGACCCGCCGGGAATACCAGCGGATGCGCACCGCGCAGCGCGAGCACGAGTCGCCGAGCCGCTGCTGCTGAACCCGTACGGCGCTCTTTCCGTACGGCGCGGACCCCACGGGTCTGTGCCGTACGGCGCCCTTCCCCCCGGGACCGAGATGCTCAGACGCCGCCCCTCCCTGCTGATCCGCCCCGAGCTCGACGACGACCTGCTCCACTCGACCCTTCTCGAACTCCGCCCGGCCCGGCAGCTGCACGGGCTCGGCGCGGGCAGCACCCGCCCGGTCTGGGAGTCCGTGGCCCACCTGCTGCGCGCCACCGGGCGGGACTGGGACCGCAGGGCGCACCGGGTCCCGGTCCTGGCACGGAACCTGCCCGCCGTGGTCTCCCAGCGCTGGGCCGCCGACCGGCCCGGCGACGGCGACGCCCTGGTCCTGCGGGCCTTCGTGGAGGCGCGCCGCGCGCCCGCCGAGGGGCACACCGCCGTCCGCACGGCCGAGCGGACCTGCCTGCGCGCCGCCGAGGCCTGCCCCGACGACCCCACGCCGTGGCTCGCCCTGCTGTCCCTGATGCACTCCTGCGCCGTACCGGTGACGGACGCGGTGCCCGTGTGGACCGAGGCCGTCAGACGGGCGCCGTGGCACCGGACGGCCTACCACCGGCTGCTGGAGTACCTCTCCCCGCGCGGCCACGGGACGCTCCCGGACATGATGGACTTCGCCTGGCAGGCCGCCGTCCGCGCACCGCACGGATCACCGCTGGCCCTGCTCCCCGTGGCGGCCCGCGTCGAGCTGACGGCGCATCGGCAGCGTGAGTCGCCCCTCGAGGCCCTCGGCTCGAGCGGCAACTGGAACGAGCCGCGGGCCGTCCAGGAGATCGAGCTGGCCCTGAAGGGCTGGTTCCACACCGCCGCCGCAGCCCACGCCGAAGCCGTCACCGACCTCAACTTCCTCGCCTTCGCACTGACCCGCGCGCATCTCCCGGACGAGGCCGGCCCCGTCTTCCGGCGCATCGGCCGCCACATGACACGCCACCCGTGGGACCTGCTGCCCGACCCGGAACGCACCTTCACCTACTGGCGGGACAGCCTGACCGGCCACGGCCGCAGGTGAGCACCGCCCGGAGCGAGAGGCGGCCGCACCGGCCGAGCGGGGGCGCCTACGCCGGAGTCGGTGCCGCTTCCTTCTCCGTCTCCGCGACCTGTGCCGCCGCGCGGTCCCGGCGCTCGCGGCGGACCAGGACCACCCAGCCGACGGGGACGCCCGCCGCGAACAGCCACCACTGGATGGCGTAGGCGTAGTTCAGCGCGGCGTCCTCGCTGCCGGGCTTCCCGAGCAGCTCCGGGGTGTCGCCCTTGGGCTCGGGTGCGGTCTGCGCGATGTAGCCGCCGAGCACCTCGGCACCGAGGCGCTTGGCCTGCTCCGCGCTGTTGATCAGCATGATCTGCCGGTCGGGCAGCCCCTTGAGGTCCTTGATGCCGCTGGCCGCGGTCGTCTCGTCGGGCATCAGCCGCCCGGTGATGGTGACCCTGCCCGCGGGCGGCGCGGGGACCTTCGGGAACGCGGTCTGGCTCGGCCCGTTGGCGGGGATCCACCCCCGGTTCACCAGCAGCACCTTGCCGTCCGTCAGCACGAACGGCGTCAGGACGTGGAAGCCGACCGTCTCGTCGGAGTTCACCCGGCGCCGTACGACGACCTCGTGCGCGGTGTCGAACGTGCCGGTCGCGGTCACCCCGCGGTACCGCTCGCCGCGGGTGACGGTGTGCCCCGGCGACGTCAGCCGCTCCACCGGCACCGGCTCGGCGGTCAGCGCGTCGGTGACCAGCTGGTTGCGCGCGGCGCGCTCGTCGTGGCGGTGCATCTGCCAGAAGCCCAGCCGGATCATCGTGGGGATGAGGAGGAGGGCGACCAGCGTGAGGATCACCCACTGCCGGGACAACAGGAAGCGGTACACCCCACGACCGTACCTCTCGGGTCGCGGGGTGCTGTCGGAGGGGGTGCCGTGGGCAGGAGCGGTCAGACGCGGTCGATGATGCCCACCTTCCCCTCGGCCCGCGCGCAGTGGGCGCCGCAGTACCAGTGCCCCTCGACCTCGACCCCCTGCCCGATGATCTGCACCCGGCAGTGCTCGCAGATCGGGGCCATGCGATGAATCGCACAGGAGAAGCAGTCGAAGACATGCACCGCGCCCTGCGCGTGCACCTCGAAGGTCATTCCGTAGTCATTGCCGCAAACTTCGCATCTCGCCATGCGCCACAGGGTGAGCCGTCGCCCCCGCGCGGGCGAGCGGGCGGTGGGCGAGTCGCACGGCAATCACCCGTACGTACGGCTCATCCGTCGGCGGGCTCGACATCCCGCAGCAGTTGCCCGAAGGCGGCCTCGTCGACCACCGGCGTCCCGAACTGCCGCGCCTTCGCCACCTTCGACGTGCCGGAGTCGGGATCGTTGGTGACCAGCAGACTGGTCAGCCGGGAGACACTGGTCGCCACGTGCAGCCCCGCCTCCGTCGCGCGGTCCTCCAGCAGCTCGCGGTCGACGGACGTGTCGCCCGAGAAGGCGACCCGCATGCCCTGCTTGAGCCTTTTGCCGTCTTCGTATCGTCCGGGGTTGGGATGCGGGCAGGCGGGCCGTTTGCGGGCGGGCCGCCAACTGCTCGGCCGATAGCCGCCGTAACCGCCGCCTCGGTGACCGCCGCCGCCCGGCTGCCGGCCGATCTGGGGCGCGGGACGGTCGTTCCACTCCGTCAGCGGCCGGCACTCGTGCAGCGGCAGCCGGACCCCGCCCGCCGCGGCGGCGACGAGGCTCGGCCGGAACGCCTCCGCGAGCACGCGCGCGTCGTCCAGCGCGTGGTGCGCCTGCCGCTGCACGACACCGAAGTGGGCCGCCAGCGACTCCAGCTTGTGATTGGGCAGCGGCAGCCGCAGCTCCTTGGAGAGCGCGATGGTGCA
This sequence comes from Streptomyces sp. NPDC096132, assembly GCF_044763345.1. Taxonomy (NCBI): domain Bacteria; kingdom Bacillati; phylum Actinomycetota; class Actinomycetes; order Kitasatosporales; family Streptomycetaceae; genus Streptomyces; species Streptomyces sp. NPDC096132. Next base: position 52,419 of record NZ_JBIWGA010000002.1, on the reverse strand, counting down.
CAGCCGCTGCTTCACCGGGGCCTGGCTCTCCGCGCGCGCGTACTCCCGGGCGATCATCTGCCAGTCGAAGACCGCGTTGTGCGCCACGAGCACCCGTCCGTCGAGCCGCGCCGCGAACTCCTCGGCGACGTCCCGGAAAAGGGGCGCGCCCTCCAGCACCTCGCTCGTCAGACCGTGTATCCACACCGGCCCCGGATCGCGCTCCGGGTTGACCAGCGTGTACCAGTGGTCCTCGACCTCACCGCGCGCGTCCAGCCGGTAGACGGCGGCGGAGATGATCCGGTCGTCCCGGGCCAGCCCGGTGGTCTCCACGTCAACGACCGCGTATCCCTGGGGATACGCGGCCGGCCACTCCGTGGGGGACGACACTGTGGTCGTGCGGTCTGCGAGCATGGTCATTGAGGATACGGGGCGCCACCGACACCGTGGCGCGGATGCCCCCGACCGCACCCGGACGCGCGGGTGCGTGGAGCGTCGGTACGGCGCGGACGACGTATGGATGCCATCCTCCCTCCCGTGACGGATCGTGAGACGGAACCTGCGGCGGAACCACCCCACGGCGAGGCCCACGAGGGTTCGCTCGGCTCCCGGCTGAACTGGCTGCGCGCCGCCGTCCTCGGCGCCAACGACGGCATCGTCTCGACCGCGGGCCTGGTCGTCGGCGTGGCCGGCGCGACCGACGACCGGTCGGCGCTGCTGACGGCGGGTCTGGCCGGTCTGCTGGCCGGGTCGATGTCCATGGCGGCGGGAGAGTACGTGTCGGTGTCCACCCAACGGGACTCCGAGAAGGCCGCCCTCGCGCTGGAGCGGCGGGAGCTGCGCGAGCAGCCGGAGGCCGAACTGGCCGAACTGACCGAGCTGCTGCAGGAACGCGGACTGTCCCGGGAGGTGGCCCGGGAGGCGGCGGTCCAGCTGACGGAGCGCGACGCCCTCAGGGCGCACGCACGCGTGGAGCTCGGTATCGACCCCGACGACCTCACCAACCCGTGGCACGCGGCCTGGGCGAGCTTCCTCGCCTTCACGGCGGGCGCCCTGCTGCCGCTGCTGGCGATCGTGCTGCCGCCGGGCGACTGGCGGCTGCCGGTGACGGTGGTCTCGGTGCTGGGCGCGCTGGCCTTCACGGGCTGGAGCAGCGCCCGGCTCGGGGAGGCGCCTCCGGCGCGGGCGGTGCTGCGGAACGTGGGCGGTGGGGCACTGGCCATGGGGGTGACGTATGTCGCCGGGGTGCTGTTGGGGGCGGCGGGGGTGTGAGAGGGGGTCGGCTCAGTCGATGATCAGGCGGTCACGGGGGAAGAGGTCGGTGCCGGCCACCTGGCCGCAGTCGTAGAGGCGGACGTCGAGGTGGGGGAGGGCGGCGAGCGGGGTGAGGTCGAGGGGGCCGCAGCGGGAGAACTCGACGAGTTTCAGGCCGGGGAGTTCGGTGAGGGCGCCGATGTGGTCGAGTTGCGGGACGTTGCCGAGATAGATCTGGGCCAGGCCCTGGTGGGGCACGAGGGCGGCGAGGTCGACGTGGGGGACGTCCAGGACCTGGAGCGTCTTCAGCGGTGAGAACACCCCGGCGGCCAGGAAGGCGCGCCACTGGTGATCCTCGTTGACGGTGAGCCATTCGAGGCAGGTCAGGGCTTCGAGTCCGGTGAGCTCGGTGACGCAGGCCTTCAGGAAGAAGCCGAGGCCGGTGAGCTTCGGGGCGAAGGACAACTGGTCCAGTCGCGTCTGCGGTGCCGCGAAGTCGAAGACCAGGTGCCGGAGTTCGGGCAGATCCGCCAGGGGCGCCAGCGAGAGTCCGTCCCCGGGGCTGTACACGTAGACGTGGGTCAGGGGGAGGCCGGCGAGCGGACCGAGATCGGTGACGGACCGGAGGTGGTCGAGGGAGAGGTGCCGCAGGTTCGGCAGTCCCCTCAGTGGCGACAGGTCATGGATCCCGTCGTTGCGGGAGAGTCCGAGGAACTCCAGGGCCGTGTGCCGCAGCACCTCGGGAGGGATGCCGTGGTCGCCGATCAGGTTCAGCTCCGAGAGCCGAGGCAGTCGCGGAAGCAGCGCCAGCGCCTCGGCTTCCCGCACGTTGAGCAGCTGGCCGGACCCGAGGGTGCCCTCGAGGACGGTCTCGAAGTACTCGACGAGATCGAAGCGTGGCCAGGCCATGTCGAGCGCGGTCCGCACCAGTCTGCGTGCGTCGGAGCGGAACCGCGCGACGACCCCCAGCGCCGCGTCGCCGCCGACGAACCCCGCGGTGCGCACCACGGCCGCCGCCTCCAGCTCCGTCAGACCCTCCGGCCCCGGCAGCAGCTCCAACACCAACTCCCCGGCCTTGGCCAAGGACTCCGCCTGCCTGGTCGTACGCGGCGGCATCAGCCCCTCCGTCCGCTCCTCCACCTCCCTGCGCACCCCCGGATCCAGCTCCGGCGCATGCTCCAGACTCGCCGCCGCCAGCAGTACCAGCCGCTCCCGATGCCGCTGCACCTTGTCCGCGCGCCGCAGCAACTGCCGTAACAGCCGCCCCCGTTCCTCCACGCGCGCGTGTCCCACCGCCATGCGCACCACGTCGTCCCACTGGTCGTCGTGGGCGTTGCGCACCAGCACCCCGAAGTCGCGGGCCTCGACCGCGGCCTTCGCGCCCAGGTAGTCCTGGAAGGTGCGGTGGACGAAGTCGACGTACCCCGGCACCGGCTCGCGCAGCAGGCCGCTGCGGATCAGCAGGTGGGTGAAGATCTGCTCGGCGTCCCCCTGCTCCCGCACCTGCGGCATCGCCGCCAGCCACTCGTCGAGCAGGGCGACGGCCTCGTCCCGTGACGCCTCCACCTGGCCGTTGCGGATGAGCCAGTACGCCAGCCGCTGGAGCAGAGCCGTCTGCTCGTCCCGGGAGAGCACCACGCCCTCCACCGACGCGATCTCCCGCTCGGTGTCCCGCCGCACCAGCAGCATGTCGAGCGCGGCGTCGTACAACTCCTTCCGGGCGCGGGGGAGTTGCATGCGCCGGTCCCGGTTCAGCGCGCACAGCAGGGCGCACATCAGCGGATTGGTCGCCAGCCGTCCCAGGTCCCGGCGGGTCGTCACCGCCTCGCTCAGCCCCGCTTCGTACCGCTCCAGCAGCTCCCGCTCGCCGTCCGGCCCGCACTCCAGCCGGGCCGCGTCGTGCCAGTGCCGGATGAACGCCCTGATGTCGTCGCGTTCCATCGGCAGCAGGGAGTGTGCCGTGAAGCCCTGGGCCGCCAGCCAGTCCTCCGGCACCGCGGAGGGGCGTGTCGTCACCACGTACCGCGCCCGGGGAAAGGCCGTGACCAGGGACTTCAGCCAGCTCTCGGTGTGGCCGCGCAGCCGCGTCGGCACCTCGTCGACCCCGTCCACCAGCACCAGCGCCCGGCCGTTGCCGAGCAGTTCCTCGGCCCATCCCGCCGGTGCCCGCAGCGGCACGCCCGACGCCGGCAGGAAGCCCTCCGGCAGCGGCAGTCCGTCGGGGCCGTGGAAGGACCGCAGCCGCAGCACGAACGGCACACACCGGTTCCAGTCCGTCAGCTCCGGCCCGAAGCTCTGCCGTGCCGCGTTCAGCGCCAGCCACTGCAACAGCGTCGACTTGCCCGACCCGGCCGGCCCCCGCAGCACCAGCCGGTCGCAGTCCGCCAGCGCCTGCTCCACCTTCACGGCGCCCTGCCCGGCGGCCGGCACCCCGAGCCCCTCGCGATGCGGCTCGTACGGCCGCTCCCCGCTCACCGCCAGCGACAGGTACGCGGTGTCCAGCGGCCACTCCGCCCGCCGCCGCCCGCCGAGCGTCACGCCGTACAACTCCAGTCGCGCCTGCGTCCGGGCGACGAAGTCCGCGTACCGCCGCTCGAAGCCCGCGTCGACGCTCTGCTCCGCCGGCCGCTCCCGCAGCAGTGCCCCCGTCCGCCGCGTCTGCTCCACCGCCGCCCGCGCGGCGAACGACGGCTGCGCGGTGAGCTGTTCGACGACGTGCGCACAGCACAGCCGCAGCAGCTCCGCGTAGAGGTCCTGAGCCGGTTCCGCCAGGTCCGTGACGGGACGCCGCAGCTCGTCCGCCAGCCGTCCCGGGTCGAGGTCCGCCGCGAACAGCCGGTCGGCGCCGAGTACGCCCGCCGCCGCGAACGTGTCCTGGACCGCCGCGACCGCCGCCAGCCGCTCGTGCTCCGGCAGGGCCGCGTAACCCCCCGCGATCCGCCCGCCGAGCACCCGGGCCAGCTTCTCCGGCCCCGCCGGCCGCGGCAGCGGCCGTACCGGATCGGGCACCAGACCCGCGCCCGGACTCGGCTTCAGCATCGACCTCGCGACCGTCGAGACCACCGTCGACGCCAGCCGCACCACCACGACCTCGAGTCCCTGCATCCCCCGGCCTCCCCGTCCGCTGCCCACGGCATCGTAGGCAGCCCCCGCCCGGCTCTTGGCGGAGATCGCCAAGAAGCAAGCGCATACCCCCGGTAATACTTGTGGGTAACAACCTCTAGCCCCGGCCGACCTGCGGTTCTACGGTGCCCACATGCCGAACCTGCCCGATGTCGTGCTGTGGTCGATACCCGCCTTCGTGCTGCTCACCGTGGTCGAGGTGATCAGTGTCCGCATCCATCCGGACGAGGACGCGGTCGGATACGAGACGAAGGACGCCGTGACGAGCGTCGGCATGGGGCTCGGGAGCCTCGTCTTCGACTTCCTCTACAAGATCCCGATCGTCGCGATCTACACGGCGCTCTACGAGCTGACGCCCCTCCGCGTCCCCGTCCTGTGGTGGACGGTCCCGCTCATGCTGCTCGCGCAGGACTTCTTCTACTACTGGTCCCACCGCGGCCACCACGTCGTCCGCATCCTGTGGGCCTGCCACGTCGTCCACCACTCCAGCCGCAGGTTCAACCTCACCACCGCCCTGCGCCAGCCCTGGACCACCCTGACCGTCTGGCCGTTCTACGTCCCGCTCGTCGCCCTCGGCGTGCATCCGGCCGCGCTCGCGTTCTGCTCCTCCGCCAACCTCGTCTACCAGTTCTGGATCCACACCGAGCGGATCGACAAGCTGCCCCGGTGGTTCGAGTTCGTGTTCAACACGCCTTCGCACCACCGCGTCCACCACGCCTCCCAGGGCGGCTACCTCGACCGCAACTTCGGCGGCATCCTCATCGTCTGGGACCGGCTCTTCGGCTCGTTCGTGCCCGAGGTCGAGCGGCCCGTCTACGGGTTGACGAAGAACATCAACACGTTCAACCCGATCAAGGTCGCCACCCATGAGTACGTCGCGATCGTCAAGGACATCAAGGCGGCGAGCAGTTGGCGCGAGCGGGCGGGGCGGGTGTTCCGCGGGCCGGGATGGCAGCCCGCGCCGAAGCGGACCGAAACGGCTGAGGAGACCGTGGTCGCGTGAGCCGCCCCCACCCCCTCCTTGCCGCCTTCGGCCTCGCCGCAGCCGCCGACCTCGTCTCCCTCGCGGTCGGCTTCGGCCCCGGGCACACCCTCGCCAAACCGCTGCTCATGCCCCTCCTCGCCGCCTGGGCGGCCCGGCGCGGCGCACCCCGCCTCCTCGTCGCCGCCCTCCTGTGCGGCTGGGGCGGCGACGTCCTGCTCCTCTCCGACGCCGAGCCCGCCTTCCTCGCCGGCATGGCGTGCTTCGCGGCCGGACACGTCTGTTACCTCGTGCTCTTCACGCGATACGGCCGCCCACGCGTGCGTGCCACGGTCCTCGCCCCCGCCTACGCCGCCGTCCTGGTCGCCACCCTCACCCTCCTGTGGCCCGATCTTCCGCCGGACCTGCGTGCTCCCGTCGCCGCCTACAGCACTCTCCTCACCGCCATGGCGTACACGGCCGCCACCCGGCTGGGCCCTCTCGCCGGGTCCGGCGGCGTGCTGTTCCTGCTCTCCGACACCCTTATCGCGACCGGCGTCGCCGACTGGCCGCAGCCGCCACGCCCCGACCTGTGGATCATGCTCACCTACGCCGCGGCGCAGTTCCTGCTGGTCCGGGGCACCCTTGGTGAGCGGGCGGCGCCGCCGACGGCGTCCCGCGAGGTGCGCTCGACGACCCCCTGAGCGCCCGCACGACACGGCAGCAGAAGGACCTTCGCCACGCGCGCCACCACCATCCACGCCCCGTACGACCTGCGTGTCGAGGACGTGCCCGAGCCGGTGGTGCAGCTGCCCACCGACGCCGTGGTGCGGGTGCTGCGCGCCTGCGTCTGCGGCAGCGACCTGTGGGCGTACCGCGGCGAGGCGGCCCGGCAGCCCGGTCAGCGGATCGGGCACGAGGTCCGACGGCGTCTGCGACTACTGCCGTGAGGGACTCACCACCTCCTGCGAACACGGCGGCTTCTGGGGCTCCGTCGGCTACGACGGCGGCCAGGGCGAGGCCGTGCGGGTGCCCTTCGCCGACGGCACTCTCGTGCGGCTGCCGAAGGACGCGGCCTCCGACGACCACCTGCTGTCCGCGCTGCTCACCCTCTCCGACGTGATGGGCACCGGCCACCACGCCGCCCTGGGCGCGGGCGCCCGCCCCGGCGCCACGGTCGCCGTCGTCGGTGACGGTGCGGTCGGCCTGTGCGCGGTCCTCGCGGCGAAGCGGCTCGGCGCCATGGGGGTGCCCCCGGTCGAGCGAAGTCGAGACTGGGGGAGGATCATCGCCCTCGGCCGCCATGCGGTCCGTACGAACCTCGCGCGCCGTTTCGGCGTCACCGACGTCGTCGCCGAGCGCGGGGACGCCGCCGTCGAGGCCGTTCGCGAGCTGACCCGCGGCCAGGGCGCCCACGCCGTCGTCGAGGCCGTCGGCACCGAACAGTCCATGCGTACGGCGGTCGGCATCACCCGCGACGGCGGCGCCATCGGTTACGTCGGCGTCCCGCACGGCAGCGGCACCGGACTCGACCTCGGCGTCATGTTCGACCGCAACCTCGCCCCGCGCGGCGGCGTCGCCCCGGTCCGCGCCTACATCCCCGAGCTGCTGCCCGACATCCTGGACGGCACGATCGACCCGTCCCCCGTCTTCGACCTCACCGTCGGCATCGAGGGCGTACCGGACGGCTACAAGGCGATGGACGAGCGGACGGCCCTGAAGGTCCTGGTGACCAACTAGGCAGACGGTGCCGGGCGCTCATGCCCACGCCGCCGGATCGGCCCCCCAAGGCCCCGGCGGCCGCGTCCAGTCCACCGGACCCCCCTCGAAGCACACCGGCGACAACGCGTACCGCAGCCGCCCCACAGGACTCCCGGCCTCCCCGAGCCACCTCTCGGGCCCGGAGAAGACCTCCCCGCCCCCCACCTCGGCCCCCGCGCCCTCCATGAGCCACGCCGCCGTCCGCGCCAGCGCCACCCTCACGACACGGCTCCCACCGTCGTACGACTGCTCGGTCAGCGCCCGTAGCACGGCCGCCGCCAGCAGATAGCCCGTGCCGTGGTCGAGAGCCTGGACGGGCAGGGCGCCCGGCCCCTCCGCCGACCCCTCGACGGCCGCGATGCCCGTGGCCACCTGGACGAGGCTGTCGAACCCGCGCCGCCCGCCCCACGGCCCGTACGCACCCCACGCCGACACCTGCGCCACCACCAGCCCGGGCCGACGCTCGGCCAGCGCCTCGGGGGAGAGCCCGAACCGGTCGAGGGCGCCCGGCCGGTAACCGGTGACCACGACGTCCGCCGCCGCGAGCAGCTCCTCGAAGCGGCGCCGGTCGGCGGTCAGGTCCAGCAGGGCCGAGCGCTTCCCGAAGCCGGTGTCGGTGTGCTGGTCGGGGAGTTCGGGCAGGTGGGGCGCGTCGAGACGCAGGACGTCCGCGCCCAGCAGGGCGAGCGTGCGGGTGGCGACCGGCCCGGCGAGGACCCGGGTGAGGTCCAGGACGCGCAGCCCGGCGGCGGGCAGCAGGGGAGCACCATCCCGGAGCGGCGGGAGCGCACGCGCGCGTACGCCGTCCAGCCGGCCCCGCTCCACGAGCGGGCGCCCGGCCACCGCGGCCGCCTGCTCGTGCGCGGCCCACTCCTCGGGGGTGCGCAGTGCGACGGCGAGTCCGCCCGCCGCGTACACCGCGTCCTCGACGTCCCGCGCGTTCCGCTCGGCCATGGCCGCCCCGACGGAGTCCGGGTCCCCGGGCACGTCCAGCGCCCTCAGCAACCGCTCCCGGTGGTGCGGGTAGTTGGCGTGCGTACGGACCCAGCCGTCCGCCGTCCGCCAGAACCGCGACAGCGGCGCGAACGCCACCGGCGCCCGCCCGTCGACCAGCAACTGCCGCTCACTGCTGAACGCCGTCGCCACCGCCCCGTCGTCCACCCGCACCCCGGGCACCCGCGCCGGCCCCGCCCGCCGCGCCCCCAGCTCCGCACCGGCGAGCGCACACACACCCACACAGGCCCGCGCGACCTCCCGCACGGGCAGCCGCGCCGGCAGCGCGCCCTCGCGGACGACGCCGGACACGCGAGCGAGCTGGGCGGGATCGCCGCCCAGCTCCGACCACGCGTACTTGATTGGAGTCATGACTGCATTGTGCAGTATTGACTCAATCAATATATGGCCCCAAAGGGTGCCCGGGGCCCTACTTCACGGCGCGCAGCGCGTTCACGATGCCGAAGCCGTAGAAGCCGTTGACCCGCTTGGAGCCCACGCACGTCGCGTCCACCACGCCGTCACCGTTGCCGTCGTACGGCTCGGTGGGGCAGCCCGGGTTGTCCGCCTGCGCCTTGAGGAGCGCCTGCAACTGGGCCGGGGAGGCGAACGGGTACTTCGACTTCAGCAGCGCGGCCACGCCCGCCACGTGCGGGGACGCCATCGAGGTGCCCTGAAGGAAGCCGTACGTGTTGTTCGGCAGCGTCGACAGGATGCGGCCGTTGGCCGACGGCGTGGCCGGGATCTTGTACTTGTCGCCGCCCGGGGCCGCCACGTCGACGGCGCCCAGGCCGTAGGTGGAGTAGTACGACTTGGCACCCGTGACGCCCGTGGCGCTGACCGTGACGACACCCGGCAGCTGGGTCGGGACGTCGAAGCACTCGTGCGGGTCGACCGTCCGCGTCACCGGCGTGGAGTCGTCGGGGCTGGAGGAGTCCACCAGGGCGTCGGAGTCGAGGTCGTGGTTGGAGTTGCCCGCCGAGGCCACATTGAGCGTGCCTCTCTTCTGGGCGTACAGCTGGGCCCTGTTGACCGCGTCGACAATGGCCTTCTGGTCGGGGTCGTCCATGCAGTTGTACAGCCACGGGTCGACGTAGTAGCTGTTGTTCGTGATCTCGACGCCGTGGTCGGCGGCGAACACGAACGCGCAGACGACGTTCTCCGGGTAGAAGAGGCCGTCCTTCGGGTCGCTCACCTTGATGCCGGCGACCTTCACACCGGGAGCGACACCGGCCACGCCGATGCCGTTGCGGGCCGCCGCGATCTCACCGGCGACATGCGTGCCGTGGTAGTCGTCCGCGGTGTACGGCCGCCAGGCGCCCTCGCTGGTGTCCGCGACGCCGCCCACGCAGTTGGCGGACTGGGACGCGGAGAAGTTCGGCGCGAGGTCCGGGTGGGTGTCGTCGACACCGGTGTCGATCACGGCGACCGTGACCTTCTTGCTGCCCGGGTTGATCTCGGCGGCCTGGTCGGCGCCGATCGCCCGGAGGTCCCACTGGTCGGCCTCGAGCGGCTCGCTCTGGCCCGCCGCGTCGGACGCCTTCTCGACCTTCGCGGCCTCCGCCTTCGACAGGACCTGCGCGGCCCCCTCGTCGGTGGTCCCCGCGGCGGTCAGCGGCGCGGTACGCGTGGCACCCGCCGACTGCACACCGCGCACCGCGCGTATCTGCGCGCCGAAGTCGGGGTTCGCCGAGTGCACGACGAGCACGCCGATCTTGTCGTACGACGCCACCAGGGTGCCGCCGGCCGTGGCGATCGCCTTCTTCACCGACTCGATCGTGCGGTGGTCCACCTTCGTGTTGACGACGTACGCCAGCGTCCCCGCGTCAGCCGTCAGGGTGGTCGACGCCGTGACGGGAGCCGCGGTGGCGGCCGTCGGCAGGAATCCGACGGCGGCGGTCAGTGACAGCACGACGGGCACCGCGAGAGCGAGGCGACGTCTGGAAGGCAGATGAGCCATGGGGTCTCCACATCATCCGGAAAAAGGGGGACCCGCCCGCGGCGTCTGGGCAGGTACATGACGGGTTGTGCTCCGCCGAAACTATCTCCCTGACTCGTCGGCCAGCAACGATTCCCGGGAGATCGAAGCCGCGACTTCCGAAAGAACCCGATCGGGTTGAACCTGCCCTAGCGCGCCGCCGTGCCCTTGAGCAGGGAGCCCGTGCAGGATCGAGCCCCCGCCCGACCCGCCACCCGCAACGCGAGGAGACTCCGTGGCCACCGAGACACCGCCCCCCTCGAAAACCCAGGTCCAACTCCCCTCCACCGAGGAGTTCGTCGCGGTGCAGGAGAGCGCGGAGTTCGGCGAACTGCGCGGCTCCTACCGCGGCTTCGCCTTCCCGCTGACCGTCGCCTTCATCGCCTGGTACCTGCTCTACGTCCTGCTCTCCAACTACGCGGGCGACTTCATGGGCACCAAGCTCTTCGGCAACATCAACGTGGCCCTCGCCCTGGGCATCGCCCAGTTCCTCACCACGTTCCTCATCGCCTGGTGGTACGCGCGCACCGCCGCCGCCAAGTTCGACCCCAAGGCCGAGGCCATCAAGTCCCGGATGGAGGGCGGCGCATGAGCCCCGCACAGCACACCACCCTGCTCGCCGCCGGCGAGGCCAGTGAGCACCGTCCCCTGATCATCACCCTGTTCGCCGTGTTTGTCGCGGCGACCCTCGTCATCACCGTCTGGGCCGGCCGCCAGACCAAGGACGCCGCCGACTTCTACGCGGGCGGCCGCCAGTTCACCGGCTTCCAGAACGGCCTCGCCGTCTCCGGCGACTACATGTCCGCCGCGTCCTTCCTCGGCATCGCGGGCGCCATCGCCCTCTTCGGCTACGACGGCTTCCTGTACTCCATCGGCTTCCTGGTCGCCTGGCTCGTCGCCCTCCTCCTGGTCGCCGAGCCGCTGCGCAACTCCGGCCGCTACACGATGGGCGACGTCCTCGCGTACCGCATGCGCCAGCGCCCGGTCCGCACGGCCGCCGGCACCTCCACCATCGTCGTCTCGATCTTCTACCTCCTCGCCCAGATGGCGGGCGCGGGCGTCCTCGTCTCCCTGCTCCTCGGCATCACGAGCGACGGCGGCAAGATCGGCATCGTCGCCCTGGTCGGCGTACTGATGATCGTCTACGTCACCATCGGCGGCATGAAGGGCACCACCTGGGTCCAGATGGTCAAGGCGGTCCTGCTGATCGCCGGCGCCCTGCTGCTCACCTTCCTGGTCCTGCTGAAGTTCGACTTCAACGTCTCCGATCTGCTCGGTTCGGCCGCCGACAACAGCGGCAAGGGCGCCGCCTTCCTGGAGCCCGGACTGAAGTACGGCGCCACCGGCACCACCAAGCTGGACTTCATCTCCCTCGGCATCGCCCTCGTCCTGGGCACCGCGGGCCTGCCGCACATCCTGATCCGCTTCTACACGGTCCCCACCGCCAAAGCCGCCCGTAAGTCGGTCATCTGGGCCATCGGCCTGATCGGCTCCTTCTACCTGATGACCCTCGCCCTCGGCTTCGGTGCCGCCGCCCTGATCAAGCCGGACGAGATCGTCGCGTCGAACAAGGCCGGCAACACCGCCGCCCCGCTCCTCGCCCTGCACCTCGGCGGCGTCGACTCCAACTGGGGCGCGATCCTGCTGGCCACCATCTCCGCGGTCGCCTTCGCCACCATCCTCGCGGTCGTCGCCGGTCTCACCCTCGCCTCGTCCTCGTCCTTCGCCCACGACATCTACGCGAACGTCATCAAGAAGGGCGAGGCCTCCGAGAAGCAGGAGATCAACGCGGCCCGCTACGCCACGGTCGGCATCGGCGCCGTCTCCATCCTCCTCGGCGCCCTCGCCCGCGACCTCAACGTCGCCGGCCTGGTCGCCCTCGCCTTCGCGGTCGCCGCCTCCGCCAACCTCCCCACCATCCTCTACAGCCTCTTCTGGAAGCGGTTCACCACCTCCGGAGCCCTCTGGTCGATCTACGGCGGCCTGGTCACCGCGGTCGGCCTGGTGCTGTTCTCCCCGGTCGTCTCCGGCAAGCCCACCTCGATGTTCCCGGACGTCGACTTCCACTGGTTCCCGCTGGAGAACCCCGGCATCATCTCCATCCCCGTCGGCTTCCTGCTGGGCATCCTCGGCACCCTCCTGTCGAAGGAGGAGCCCGACAAGGGCAAGTACGCCGAGCTGGAGGTCCGCTCCCTCACGGGCACCGGAGCCCACTGACCCCCTCCGGGCCGCGGCCGCGTCGTGGATGCCTACGACGCGGCCGCGTCTTACGTCGTGGGATCGGGGCCTTTCGATGTCGGTGGCGTCACGTAGGCTCGCAGGTGACGACAGAAAGAACGCGATCCACTACGGGGGAGGGGGCCCACGTGCTCATCGACACCTACGGCCGAGTGGCCACCGACCTGAGGGTCTCGCTGACCGACCGGTGCAATCTGCGCTGTACCTACTGCATGCCCGAGGAAGGCCTGCAGTGGCTGGCCAAGCCCGACCTCCTCACGGACGACGAGATCGTCCGCCTGATCGACATCGCGGTCTCCAGGCTCGGCATAGAAGAGGTCCGCTTCACCGGCGGCGAGCCGCTGCTGCGCCCCGGCCTGGTCGGCATCGTCGAGCGGGTGGCGGCCCTCACCCCCCGCCCCCAGATGTCCCTGACGACGAACGGCATCGGCCTCAAGCGCACCGCGACCGCCCTCAAGGCGGCGGGCCTGGACCGGGTCAACGTCTCCCTCGACACCCTCCGCCCCGACGTCTTCAAGACCCTCACCCGCCGCGACCGCCACAAGGACGTCCTCGAAGGCCTCCAGGCCGCCCGCGACGCCGGACTCACCCCGGTGAAGGTCAACTCCGTCCTCATGCCGGGCCTCAACGCCGACGAGGCCCCGGACCTCCTCGCCTGGGCGGTGGAGCACGACTACGAACTCCGCTTCATCGAGCAGATGCCCCTGGACGCCCAGCACGGCTGGAAGCGCGAGGGCATGGTCACCGCGGGGGACATCCTCGCCTCGCTCCGCACCCGCTTCGACCTCACCCCCGAGGGCAAGGACGAGCGCGGCTCGGCCCCGGCGGAACGCTGGCTGGTCGACGGCGGCCCGTACCGCGTCGGCGTCATCGCCTCCGTCACCCGCCCGTTCTGCGCGGCCTGCGACCGCACCCGCCTCACCGCCGACGGCCAGATCCGCACCTGCCTCTTCGCCCGCGAGGAAACAGACCTCCGCACGGCCCTGCGTTCCGACGCCCCCGACGAGGAGATAGCCCGCATCTGGCGCCTGGCGATGTGGGGCAAGAAGGCGGGCGCGGGCCTGGACGACCCGTCGTTCGTCCAGCCGGACCGCCCGATGTCAGCGATCGGGGGCTGAGCGCAACCCCTTCAGACGTCCTGCTGCTCCCATTCCTTCAGCGGCACGACGTCCTTCAGGAACCCCCGAACACCGAGGAACTGCGAAAGATGCTCGCGATGCTCCTCGCACGCCAGCCATGTCTTCCGCCGTTCCGGCGTATGGATCTTCGGGTTGTTCCACGCCAACACCCACACCGCGTCGACACGGCAACCCTTGGCGGAACAGATGGGAGTCTCACTCACAGTTTCGTCTCACAGACGCGCACACAAAGGCGACGCCGAGCAGCCACGGGGGGAGCTGCCCGGCGTCGGTCCGTCGCTCCGACGGGGGATGCGGAGCGCGTACGAAGTATGTCACGGCCGACCCGTCGCAGGGCACTGGAACAGCATGATTGATCTGAGCTTTTCCTGAGCTTCGCGCACGGACCACTCATGGCCTGGGCTCGGCCTGGTCGGACGCCGTGTCCCGGCGGACGGATTCCGCGAAGCGCTCCTCTTCCGGAACCGATTCCGCCCCAGGACCGTCCGCCCGCGGCGGCGCGATCTCCCCCACTGCCGAAAGCGTGGGAGGTGCCCCCCGCCGCACCGGGGCCGTGACGAACGTGGACGGCAACCCGGGCGCGTTCTCCCGCCCGGCATTGGCGATCACCACCGCGATATAGGGCAGGACCACGCCCAACACCAGTGCCACGAGGGCGACATGACGTTCCACGTTCCAGAGGGTCGCCGCGAGGATCACCGACACCGTACGGATCGTCATCGAGATCACGTACCGCCGCTGCCGGCCGCGCACGTCGTCCTGGAGCCCCTGCCGGGCACCGGTGATCCGGAACACCTGGACGTTTCCGCCGCCACCCTGCTTCCGCATCACATTCCACCGTCCGGCCGCTTCGAACTCTCCCCGGCACTCCACGTTACGCCGCGGCTGCGCCGCCTTCGAGACCGGGTCGCCTCCCGCCGGGGCGAGCGTGCTGCGCCTTACCGCGTACGGCCGCACCCGACATGCGCCGTACGTGGCGCGGAACCAGACTGAGGGCAATGCTCACGTCGAGCCGTACGAGGAGGCAGCCATGGGCTGGTTGTGGGCGATCATCGTGGGATTCGTGCTCGGTCTGATCGCCAAGGCGATCATCCCGGGCAAGCAGCACAGCCCCCTCTGGCTTACCACCATCTTCGGCATCATCGGCGCGGTCATCGGCAACGCCATCGCCCGCGGCTTCGGCGTCGAGGAGACAGCCGGCATCGACTGGTGGCGCCACCTCTTCCAGCTGGTGGCGGCGATCGTGGTGGTGGCCCTGGGGGACAAGGCGTACATGGCGACGCTGGGCAAGCGCAAGCAACGAGCGTGAACGGGAAAGGCGCCCCCGAAGGGGCGCCTTTCCCGTCGACTACGAGCCCATGACCTCGACGGCGGCAAGATTCCTCTTGCCCCGCCGCAGCACCAGCCATCGCCCGTGCAGCAGCTCTTCCGCGGCCGGGACGGCGTCCTCCGCCGTGACCTTCACGTTGTTCACGTAGGCCCCGCCCTCCTTCACGGTCCGCCGCGCGGCGGACTTGCTGGCGACGAGCCCCACCTCGGCGAACAGATCCACCACGAGACCCGGCTCGGCGACCTGGATGTGCGGCACCTCGGACAGCGCCGCGGCCAGCGTCCGCTCGTCGAGCTCGGCCAGCTCGCCCTGCCCGAAGAGGGCCCGGCTCGCGGCGATCACGGCGGCCGTCTGGTCGGCGCCGTGCACCAGCGTGGTCAGCTCCTCGGCCAGCGCCCGCTGCGCGGCCCGCGCCTGCGGCCGCTCCTCCGTCTGCTTCTCCAGCTCCTCCAGCTCCTCGCGGGACTTGAAGGACAGGATCCGCAGGTACGTCGAGATGTCCCGGTCGTCCACGTTCAGCCAGAACTGGTAGAACGCGTACGGCGTCGTCATCTCCGGGTCCAGCCAGACGGCGCCGCCCTCGGTCTTGCCGAACTTGGTGCCGTCCGCCTTGGTCATCAGCGGCGTCGCCAGCGCGTGCACGTTGGCGTGCGGCTCCAGCTTGTGGATCAGGTCCAGGCCGGCCGTGAGGTTGCCCCACTGGTCGCTGCCGCCCTGCTGGAGCGTGCAGCCGTAGCGCCGGAAGAGCTGGAGGAAGTCCATGCCCTGGAGGATCTGGTAGCTGAACTCGGTGTAGCTGATGCCCTGGTCCGACTCCAGGCGCCGGGCCACGGAGTCTTTGGTAAGCATCTTGTTGACGCGGAAGTGCTTGCCGATGTCACGCAGGAACTCGATCGCGGACAGTCCGGCGGTCCAGTCGAGGTTGTTGACCATGACGGCCGCGTTCTCGCCCTCGAAGGACAGGAACGGCTCGATCTGGCTCCGCAGCTTGCCGACCCAGCCGGCGACCGTCTCCGGGTCGTTCAGCGTGCGCTCGGCCGTCGGCCGGGGGTCGCCGATCAGACCCGTCGCCCCGCCCACCAGCGCCAGCGGCCGGTGACCGGCCTGCTGGAGCCGGCGCACGGTGAGCACCTGCACCAGATGCCCGACGTGCAGGGACGGCGCGGTCGGATCGAAGCCGCAATAGAACGTGACGGGACCGTCCGCGAGCGCCTTGCGCAAAGCGTCCTCGTCAGTGGACAGGGCGAACAGCCCCCGCCACTTCAGCTCGTCGACGATGTCCGTCACGGTTCTCGTATCTCCTTGGTGATCTTCTTGACGCTCTTCGGGCAGTCGGGCCGGTCGGCCGAGCGACTACCGGCTACGAGGTTATACGCCCTGGCTGACAGAGCTCATATTGAAGTCCGGCACCCGCAGCGCGGGCATCGCAGCCCTAGTGAACCAGTCGCTCCACTCCCGGGGCAGTGTCTTTTCCGTGCGCCCCGCCTCCGTGGCCCGGCCCAGCAGACCGACCGGCGACTCGTTGAAGCGGAAGTTGTTCACCTCGCCCACGACCTCGCCGTCCTCGACGAGGTAGACGCCGTCCCGGGTCAGACCGGTCAGCAGCAGGGTGGCCGGGTCGACCTCGCGGATGTACCACAGGCAGGTCAGCAGCAGCCCGCGCGCCGTGTTGGCGACCATCTCCTCCAGGGAACGGTCCTCGCCGCCGTCCAGGATCAGGTTGTCGATCCCCGGCGCGAGCGGCAGCCCGGTCAGGCCCGCGGTGTGCCGGGTGGTGAGCAGGTTGCTCAGCTCGCCCTCGCTGATCCACTCGGTGGTGGTCAGCGGCAGCCCGTTGTCGAACACCGACGAGTCGCCCCCGGAGGAGTGGGCGAGCACGAAGGGCGCCGACTCCAGGCCCGGCTCGTTCGGGTCGCTGCGCAGGGTCAGCGGCAGCTCGGACAGCTTCTCGCCGAGGCGGGTGCCGCCGCCCGGCTTGGAGAACACCGTCCGCCCCTCGGCGGCGTCCCGGCCCGACGCCGACCACATCTGGTAGATCAGCAGGTCCGCGACGGCGGTCGGCGGCAGCAGCGTCTCGTACCGCCCGGCGGGCAGCTCGATGCGCCGCTGTGCCCAGCCCAGACGTACGGCGAGTTCGGCGTCGAGCGACGCGGGGTCGACGTCCTTGAAGTCCCGCGTCGAGCGCCCCGCCCACGCCGAACGCGTACGGTCCGGGGACTTGGCGTTGAGCTCCAGCGTCCCGTTGGGCTGGTCGTGCCGCAGCCGCAGCCCCGTGGACGTGCCCACGTACGTCGACACCAGCTCGTGGTTGGCGAAGCCGTACAGCTCGCGGCCGCCCGCACGCGCGCGTGCGAAGGCCTCGCCCAGCGCGGGCGCGAAGTCGGCGAACACGGCGGACGAGGTCTCCGCGGGCGCCTCGGTGAACTCCGGGGACTGCGACACGCCCGTGACCAGCGGCTGCGCGTCCTCGGCGGGGCCCGCGCCGCGTGCCGCGGCCTCGGCGGCCCGCACCAGCGGCTCCAGCTCGTCCGCGGTGACGGCGGCCCGCGAGACGACCCCGGAGGCGGTGCCCTCCTTGCCGTCGACCGTCGCGATCACGGTGAGGGTACGCGTGCGTGTGACGCCGTTGGTCGTGAGCGCGTTGCCCGCCCAGCGCAGGTTCGCCGTCGACTGCTCGTCGGCGATCACGACACACCCGTCGGCCCGCGACAGCTCGAGGGCGCGCTCCACGACCTCGTGCGGCTTGTTCGTACGGGCGCTCATCGGCCGGCCTCCTGGGTGGTGTTCAGAATGTTGACGCCCTTGAAGAGGGCCGAGGGGCAGCCGTGCGACACGGCCGCGACCTGCCCCGGCTGGGCCTTGCCGCAGTTGAACGCGCCGCCCAGGACGTAGGTCTGCGGACCGCCCACCGCGGCCATGGAACCCCAGAAGTCGGTGGTCGTCGCCTGGTAGGCCACGTCCCGCAGCTGCCCGGTGATCCGCCCGTTCTCGATCTTGAAGAACCGCTGGCCGGTGAATTGGAAGTTGTACCGCTGCATGTCGATGGACCAGGACCGGTCGCCGACGACGTAGATGCCCCGGTCGACGCTCCCGATGAGATCCTCAGTCGACATCCCGGCCGGATCCGGCCGCAACGACACATTGGCCATGCGCTGCACCGGCACATGCCCCGGCGAGTCGGCGAACGCGCACCCGTTCGACCGCCCCAGGCCGGTCAGCTTCGCGATCCGCCGGTCCAGCTGGTAGCCGACGAGCGTGCCGTCCTTCACCAGGTTCCAGGCCTGGCCCGCGACGCCCTCGTCGTCGTACCCGACCGTCGCCAGGCCGTGCTCGGCGGTGCGGTCACCGGTGACGTTCATCAGGTCGGAGCCGTAGCGCAGCTTGCCGAGCTGGTCGAAGGTGGCGAAGGAGGTGCCGGCGTAGGCGGCCTCGTAGCCGAGCGCGCGGTCCAGCTCGGTGGCGTGCCCGATGGACTCGTGGATCGTCAGCCACAGGTTGGACGGGTCGACGACCAGGTCGTACAGCCCCGGGGCCACGCTGGGCGCCCGCATCTTCTCGGCGAGCAGCTCAGGGATCTGCGCCAGCTCCTCGTCCCAGTCCCAGCCGGTCCCGGTCAGGTACTCCCAGCCCCGCCCCACCGGCGGCGCGATGGTCCGCATCGAGTCGAACTCGCCGCTGGACTCGTCCACCGACACCGCCGTCAGCGACGGGTGCAGCCGTACGCGCTGCTGTGTGGTCACCGTCCCCGCCGTGTCGGCGTAGAACTTGTTCTCGTGGACGGTGAGCAGTGAGGCGTCGACGTGGTTCACACCGGCCGCCCCGAGCAGCCGCGTGCTCCACTCCGCGAGCAGTGCGGCCTTCTCCTCGTCGGGCACCGTGAACGGGTCGATCTCGTACGACGACACCCACGTCTTCTCGGCGTGCACCGGTTCGTCGGCCAGCTCCACCCGCTCGTCCGACCCCGCCGCCTTGATCACCTGGGCGGACAGCTTGGCCATCGCCACGGCCTGCGAGGCCACCTTGGCGGCCCCGTCCATGCTCAGATCCACGCCGGACGCGAACCCCCACGTTCCGCCGTGCACGACCCGCACCGCGTACCCCAGGTCGGTCGTGTCCGACGTCCCGGCGGGCTTGGCGTCCCGCAGCCGCCAGGACGCGCTGCGCACCCGCTCGAACCGGAAGTCCGCATGCTCCGCCCCCAGCGCACGCGCGCGTGCGAGGGCGGCGTCGGCGAGGGCGCGTAGGGGTAGCGCGAGAAAGGTCGGATCGATGCCGTGGGCCACAGGAGGCTCTCCTCTGTCGAGGTTCTCTGCGTGTGCTCTGCGAGGTGGACAGGCCGCAGTCAAGCACGTCACATCCGATCATGCCGTGTCCACCACATTTCGGTGGGACCCGGTGGGACCCGGTGGGACGTGGTGGGACGCGATGGGACCCGGCGGAACGCTGAGGAGGCGTCAGGAAATGCCTCCGGCACGACCCCCGAGATGAACACCCGGTGGCATGATGACGCCATGCAGGGGTGGGGGACCGATTTTCGTACTTGGCTCTCGTCGCTCGACGAGGTGGGAATCCGCAGCTTATTGACGTCGCATCACTGCTTACGCCAGCAGTCCTGCGGTCGCCGCCACAGCGGCCGCGGCCGTGCCGCGGTCACGCGGCGTGACATGAACACGTTCCGGGTCTGGGCGGCCAGGGCGAAGCAGCCGCATCTGCAGTCGGCCGCCACCTGCGGCATCGCCTGGGCCTGCCGGACCCTCGTCGAGGACCTCGGCTGCTCCGCGGAGATGCTCGAGGAACCGACCCTCGAACAACTCGAGGCCATGCTCCGGGTCCTGGAACCCCCGCTCGCCCGCTGCGCGCTGTACGCGCTGCTGTCGCCCGACATGCGGAAGACGCCGGTCGTCCGCATGACCGAGAGCCATGCGGACATGCTGCGTGGAGCAGCGGACCAGCAGCCACCGCCGAACCCCGCCGAGATCCTCAGGAGAGTCGTGACACCAGCAGGGCACCCCGAACCGGTCGGCGCGGTCGGCGAGTCGACGGGCACCACGGACGACCGGCCGGACGCGGAAGCCGAGTCGGCGCCCGCGGCCGACGCGGACCGGGGCTCGGCACTCGACGGCCTGCTGGCGGAACTGGGCGACTCGGGGCGGCGGTTGGCCGCCACGCTGCGGAGCGCCGCCGACGCGGTGGAGTCGGGCCGACAGCCCCAGGCGGCGAGCACGCTGGCGGACGCGGTGACCACCTGGACCGGTCTGCGCGACCGCGCAGCCGACCGGTGCGCCGACGAAGGCGTCGACTGGTCGCACGAGTCCGACTACGCCTGGCTGGCCGCCGAGCGAGCGCGACGGGACAAGTCCCGTGCAGAACTCGCCGCGCTGCGGGAGCGAGCCGAGCGCTACGACGCGTTGATCGACGCCGTGCTGGATCCGGACGAGGCCGCGACCCTCACCATGCTGCGCGACCGGGTGCGGGCGCAGATCGACGAGATCGAGAGCACGCTCGGGGACGGTACGGCGTCGGCCGGGCCGCCCGCTGCCGTCGCCGCGGAGCCCGGGGCGGACGCCGTGGGCGAGGCGGGGGAGGAGCGGGACGGCGTATCGCCCGTCGAGGGGCCCGTCGTGGCCGGGACGGAGGCGACCGGCCCGGAACCGCAGTCGCGGGCCACCGACACCCTTCCGACGGCGGTCGGACCACAGTCGCCCGAGCCGCGCACGGCCATGGCCACGCCCCTCGCCCCGGCCCCCGACGAGCGGGCGCCGGCGGCCCACGGGGTGCCTGCCGAGGAGCCCTCGGCCGTGGCCGCCCACGCCGAGGAACTCGCCGCCGAGGAGACCCCCGCCGAGCAGCCGCTCACCGAGGACACCCCCGTCCCCCAGGACACCCCCGTCCCCCAGGACACCCCCGTCCCC
Source organism: Streptomyces sp. NPDC096132 (assembly GCF_044763345.1). NCBI lineage: Bacteria > Bacillati > Actinomycetota > Actinomycetes > Kitasatosporales > Streptomycetaceae > Streptomyces > Streptomyces sp. NPDC096132. The sequence goes on along the minus strand of NZ_JBIWGA010000002.1, from coordinate 31,751 downwards.
CAGGACACCCCCGTCCCCCAGGACACCCCCGTCCCCCAGGACACCGCCTCCGGGGACGCCGCCTCCGGGGACGCCGCCTCCGGGGACGCCGCCTCCGGGGACGCCGCCTCCGGGGACGCCGCCTCCGGGGACGCCGCCTCCGGGGACACCCCCACCGCCGAGGACCCCCCGGTCGCCGAGGACGACGCCCCCACCGAGGAACCCCCGCACCACACCCCGCACGCCGCCCCGGACACCCCGTCCGCCGCGACACCGGGCACCGACCCCGCCCTCACCTCGGACACCGCCCCCCACGACACCCCTGCCGGCACCGTCCAGCCCGAGACGATCCCGGAGCAGGAGCCCTGGCCCGCCTCCGTCGCGGACGCCGACTGGGACGTGCGGGCCCCGTGGGAGACGGGGAAGGAACAGCCGGTCGCCGTCCTGGTGCGGTCGGGCCGCCTCGCCGAGGCCTACTGGATGACCGAGGCGTCCGCCGAGCCCGACGTACGTGCCCGGGTCCTGGCGTTCGCCGCCGCGGCCTTCGACTGTGTCACCGAGTCGGAGGCGAGTGACGTACAGATCACGCACGACCTCGACGAGGCGCCGCTCGCCCATGACCGGGACGCCTACCTCGTGGCCTTCGTCGCCGCCCTGCGGGCGGGGCTGACCGCCTGCTGGCCGCACGCCCTCGTGGGCGACTTCTCGCCGCCGGCCGGGCTCGCCGAGCCCTGGCAGCACCTGCTCACCGTCCTCGTGACCGCCGTACGCAACGGCCGGTCCTTCGACCCGGGCGTGCAGCACGCCGACGACCCGCAACAGGCCCACGACCTGCGCGAACAGCTCGGGACGCAGGCCCACCAGTTGCTCGAGGGCCTCGCCCGGCGCAAGACGAAGTACCAGCGCGCCACCCGTGTGCTGCACGACATGGTCGGACCGAACGGAGAGCTCGGCCTGGCCCTGCGCGACGTCATCGAGTGGGTCGACGGCGGCCCGCTGCCCGCCACGGACTTCCGGACCCGGGCCGAGCGACTGCGCAACGCCGACGCCGTCGACCGGCTGATCGAGCAGACCGACAGCCGGTTCCGCACCCCCAAGCAGGCCAAGGAGCCGATAACCGCGGGCGCCCTGCGCCAGTTGCATGCCGCCTGCCGGTCCGTGGCGGACATCCTGACCAAGGCGGACGCGGTGGCGGCCAACCTGCTGCGGCCGACCGGCCTGTCCACGTCGGGCATCCCCGAGCTGGCCTCCGCGCGGCGCGGACTGCGGGACGTCGCACCGCCGCCCGGGGTGGGCGGCGCGGCCCTGGAACTGCTCCACCGCTGGCTGGAGGGGAACGCGCACCACCCGGGCGCCGAGACGCGCCCCGCCCGGGAGGACGGCAGCCCCCGCCCCACGACCGACTGCCTGCTCACCCTCCCCGACCTGCCGCGCGACAGGGGCGGCCTGCCCGACCTCCAGGACCCGCGCACCGCCCGCCGCATGGCGGCCCTCATGGCGGTCCCGGACACCGAGCAGGCCCTGCGCCGCTATCTCGCCCGGGGTGACCTGCACCTGGCGCGGGCGCTCGTGGACGCCGTACGGCAGAACCCCACCGGGTACGGATCCCCGGACGCCGAATGGGTGGAGGGCGCCGAGCGGCGCGTCCAGCAGGTGCAGGAGAACTGGCGGGAGACCGTGCACCGGCGCCACGCGGAGGCGGCGGGCCTGCTCGCCCAGATGCGCACGCTCAACCTGCTCGCGCCCGACCAGGAGCGCGAGTTCACCGGGCGGCTGCAGGAGTTCGCGGACGGCGACCAGGCCGGTCGCTACCGCTACGCCGTGGACCGGCTCGAAGAGCTGCGGCAGGAACTGTCGCAGCTGGTCGAGAAGGACACCCGCCGGCAGCGCCAGGAGCTGGAACAGCTCCGCATCGCCCCCGGCGGTCCCCTCGGCCCGGCCGACTACGACCGGATCGCCAAGCTCATCACCGAGGGCGACACCGTCACGGCCGAGGAGTTCCTGGCCCTCGCCCGGGGCGGCGGGCAACTGCCCGCACGGCACGAGGACGACGGCGAGGAGCTCGGCGTCTTCCTCGACGGGCTGACCGGCCCCGGCGTCCCGCTGCCCGGTGGCGACGGGGTCGACGCCGACTGGTGGGCGGTCCGCTACGGCTCCGGTGTCCCGCTGACGGGGGCGGCCGACCTCGGGCTGCGCTCCTGGAAGGCGCTGTGCAGCCACCACGGACGCAACAGCGAGTGGCAGCAGCACCTCCCGCGGGTCCTGCGGCTGCTCGGCCTGGAGCCCCACGGCCAGCCCGTCCCCGAAGCCCGGACCCAGGGCGTGCGCCGGTTCAAGGTGCGGGCCAGGGTCGCCGAGCGCCCCGGATACGTCGCCGCGCTGGGCTCCCAGGCCACGTCGTACACGGTCCAGCTGATCTGGGAGGAACAGCGCGCCAACGGCCCGCTGGCCCATCTGGAGGACGCCGACGTCGACGCCAACATCGTGCTCTACCTCCATCCACTGGGCGCCGAGGGACGGCGCCGGCTCGCGGACGCGGCACGGGCGGGGGCACAGCAGGCGCTGGTGGTGGACCCGGCCGTGGCCGGCTGGATGGCCGCCTGCGCCCCCGGCAGCTTCCGCGCGCTCCAGCGGGTCACGCTGCCCTGGGCGGCGTACAACCCCTACACGCCCTTCGTCGCGGGACTGGTCCCGCCGGAGGTGTTCTACGGCCGTGACGAGGAGATGCGCGAGGTCATGGACCCGCGCGGCGGCCTCTTCCTCTACGGCGGCCGCCAGCTGGGCAAATCGGCGCTGCTGCGGCGCGTGGCGCGGATCTTCCCGCGCAGCTCCGACAAGTACGTGGCCGTCTACCTCGACCTGCTGAAGGCGGAGATCGGCCAGGCCGAGGCGCCCGACAAGATCTGGAGCCTGCTCGCGGACGAGCTCAAGCGCAAAAGCGTCTTCGGCAACAGGGTGTCCGAGCAGGCCGGTCCGGAGGTGGTGGCCCGTCGGCTCAGCGACTGGCTCGACGCGGACGAGTCGCGCCGGCTGCTCGTGCTCGCCGACGAGGCCGACGCGTTCCTGACCGCCGACTCGCGGCGGACGTTCCGGATGGGCGGCGAGTCGACGTTCCCGAACGTCAAGCGCTTCCAGCAGCTCATGGAGAGTTCGGAGCGACGCTTCAAGATCGTCTTCGCGGGTCTCCACCAGGTCCAGCGGTTCGGCGCCCTGTCCAACGTCTCGACCGCGCACGGCGGCCCGGACGTCCTCGTCGGCCCGCTGAAGGAGCAGGCGGCCCTGCGGCTGGTCACCGAACCGATGGCCGCGCTCGGCTATGTGTTTGAGCGGCCCGAGCTGGTCTGGCGGATCCTCGCCATCACCAACTACCAGGCCAACCTGGTGCAGATCTTCTGCAGCGAGCTGGTCCGCACCCTGCACTCGCGGACCTACGCGGCCACGGACCGCGCCACCGCCATCTCCGAGAAGGTCGTGCAGGAGGTCGCGGCCTCCGAGACGCTCCGCCGACGGATCGCCGAGCGCCTGCGCTTCACCATCAACCTGGAGGACCGCTACCGGGTCCTGGCCCTCCTGATCGCGCTGGAGAGCCTGAAGGACGGCTACCGGGGCGACTACAGCGCCAAGGAACTGCTCGACCTCGCCCGGGACGCCTGGCCCGAGGGTTTCGAGGAGTGCGGCGTGCAGCAGGCCGAGATCTACCTCAACGAGATGGTGGGGCTGGGGCTGCTGATCCGTCTGGGCGACCGGGCGCGCTTCGCCGTACGCAGCCCGAACGTCGTCAACATGCTCGGCACCCAGGAGGAGCTGGAGACCGAACTGCACGAGACCGAGTTCGGCCTTCCCTACGACTACAACCCGCGCGCCGCCCGCCGCATCCTCGGCCGGGAGCGCAACAGCGGCGTCCAGCGCTACAGCCCGCTCACCGAGGGCCAGCTGCACGAGGCCGCCCAGCCGGGTGTGTCCGTGGTGTCCACGACGGACCTGCACCGGCCGGACCTGGTGCTCCAGGCCGTCGCCGCGTTCGCCGAGGGACGCGGGGTGAAGGTCCTGCGGCCCCAGCGCGGCGAGGACCTCAGGGCCGCCCTGGCGGCGGCCGCCGCGGCCCGCCCGCGCTCGGCCCACGTCGTCCTCGCCGACCTGCGCGGCATACCGGCCGACGCCCTCGGGGACGAGCTGCGGCTCTGCCTGGAGCACGCCGGTCCCGCCGCCGACAAGCACGTACCGCAGAACGAGGGACGCAAGAACAAGCAGAGCCGGTCGGTCCTCGTCCTCGCCGACGCGGCGACCGTCGGCGCCCTGCGCGGCACCGACGAGGGACGGCGGCTGCGGGTGCGCACCCTGCAGCCGCGCCGCTGGACCGCCGACTCGCTGCGCGCGTGGCCCGAGTGCCCGTTCGTCTCGCGCGAGGAACGGCGCCGGCTGACGGACGCGGCCTCCGGCTGGCCCCACTGGACGGAGGTCGCGGTCGCCGACGTCTCCCTGCGCGGGGCGACCCTCGACGACGCCCTCGACCACATCCGCACGGTCACGGCCAAACCCGCGAACGTGGACGCCCACCTCAGGAAGTCCGGCCTGGACGACCGCGACCTCTCCCTGCTCGGCCTGTGGACCGAGTACGTCGAGGAGGGACAGGGCGTGCCCGTCGACGACGTCGAGGCGGCCACCGGACTCACCCCCGAACAGACCCGGGACTGGCTGGTGCACCTGGACGAGCTCAACGTCATCGACGAGACGGACGGGGGGATGGCACTGGATCCCGTCACGTTCCGGGCCGTGCGCGCGCGGGCCGCGGAGACCGCATGACGGCAGCCCGGTCCGGCCCCGCCCTGGCCGGCCTGCCCGGCGTCCGGGGCCAGCTGGACGAGATCGCCGGCCAGCTGGCGGCGGGGCTGAACTGCCTGTGGCTGCTGCCCGACCAACTCGTCGACACGGGCCAGGCCGAGGAGCTGTACCGGGCCGCGCTCACCGCCACCCCCGACCGGCTGGATGTGGCCCCGCCGGCCGTCCTCACGCTGCCCGCGCCGCGCAGCCCCGAACCGGACGGTCCGACGCACCGCCCGGCGGACCGGGCGGCCGACGGTGACGCAGTGTCGGCGCGGGTGACGCCGTGGGAAGAGGACACGCACGAGCGGGAGACGCCGTGGGCGGAGGACGGGGACGACGACTGGGGCGGCCTGCCCGACCTCGACTACGACGACGAGTTCGACATCGGCTGGTCCGACACACGCCCGGTGCGCACCGCGCACCCGGCCGTGCGCGAGCAGGCCGTGCCGGAGGTCTTCGAGCGGCTCGGCAAGGAGCTGGCCGTGGGACCGGGCGAGGTCGTCGCACGGCTCACCGACCCGGCCCAGCGCTGGCGGCCCGTCATCGGCCTGCGGGCCTGGGCGGAACCGGACGACCCGCGGCAGGACGCCCTGGGCGTGCCCGGCGGCACCCGGGGCGGTGCCGTCCAGCGGCTCTTCCACGCCCTGTCCGCGGCGGTCAAGGAGGCGGGTCTGCCGCCCGAGTCCCGTCCGCGGCTGCTGGTCGTGGCCCGGCTGCGGGACATTCCGGCGGCGCTCACCGAAGAACTGGACCGGGACATCGCGGCGACGGCCGTGCACTGGTGGTGGGGCACGGTCGGACGTCTGGACACCGCGACGGTGGTGGCCTCCGCGCGGGCGGACGGCCCCGCGGGCCACGTCGGACAGCGGGTCCGGGCCGCGGTACGGGAGGAGGTCGTCACCGAGGTCGCGGGATTCGACCTGGTGCTCGCCCGACGACTGGCCGGGGCCTGGGACGGCCGCATCGGCGGGCTCGGCCCCGCGCTGCGGTCCTGCCTGGACACCGAGCAGATCGCCCGGGCCGGGGCCTGTCCCGCCGCGGCGCTCGAAGCCGGGACCCGCCGACGCCCCGGCTCGCGGCTGCGTCCGGCCTGGTCCGGGGGCGTGGTCCAGTCGTGGGAGGGCAGGCTGCGCCGTCATCCCGCGGTCTGGTTCGCGGACGGCGGCCCGGACACCCCGCCCGAGCTCGACCTCCTCGTCGGACAGGCCCAGCAGCGGGCGGTGTTCCCGTGGATCGAGGACACCCGTGAGCAGCTGGCCCGCCTCGGCGCCCGCTACGCGACCCGGCCCCTGGCGGACCTCGTCGAGACCTACGCCCCGCGCCCGCCCGCCGAATTCCGCGCGCGCCCGGAGATCGCCTTCGCACAGCTGGAGGTCGGCTCCCTGCTCTCCGCGTGCCACGCGGGCGGCCTGGCCCTCCCCGGCGAGGAACTGCGTCTGCTGAAAGAACTCGTGAAGGCCAGGAACATCCTCGCGCACCGGGGCGCGCTCCGTGACGCCACGCTCCACGCACTGTGCGAGGAGCTGACGCTCGCCCACCGGCGCTGGGCGAAACTGTAGGGACCCCACAGTCAGTCCCGTGACCCACTGTCGGTGCCCGAATGTCCGCGCGCGGGGGCGGACCGATAGGTTTCGAGGGAAGCCGCCTGCCGCCCAGGTCCCGGGCAGGTGTGTCAGACCCCTATGGAAAGGGTGATCCGTTGAGCCGCTCGGTTCTCGTCACCGGAGGAAACCGGGGCATCGGCCTCGCCATCGCCCGCGCGTTCGCCGACGCCGGCGACAAGGTCGCGATCACATACCGCTCGGGCGAGCCGCCGGCCGCCCTCACAGAATTGGGCTGCCTGGCCGTCAGGTGCGACATCACCGACACCGAGCAGGTGGAGCAGGCCTACAAGGAGATCGAGGCCGTGCACGGCCCCGTCGAGGTCCTGATCGCCAACGCCGGCGTCACCAAGGACCAGCTCCTGATGCGCATGTCCGAGGAGGACTTCACCTCGGTCGTCGACACCAACCTCACCGGCACCTTCCGCGTCGTCAAGCGCGCCAACCGCGCCATGCTGCGCGCCAAGAAGGGCCGCGTCGTCCTGATCTCCTCGGTCGTCGGCCTCTACGGCGGCCCCGGCCAGGCCAACTACGCCGCCTCCAAGGCCGGCCTGGTCGGCTTCGCGCGCTCCCTCGCCCGTGAGCTGGGCTCGCGCAACATCACCTTCAACGTCGTCGCACCCGGCTTCGTGGACACCGACATGACCAAGGTGCTCACCGACGAGCAGCGCGAGAACATCGTGAAGCAGGTCCCGCTCGGCCGGTACGCGCAGCCGGAGGAGATCGCCGCGACGGTGCGGTTCCTCGCCTCGGACGACGCCTCGTACATCACTGGAGCCGTCATCCCCGTTGACGGCGGACTGGGAATGGGTCACTGATCACCATGAGCGGAATTCTCGAGGGCAAGCGCGTCCTGATCACCGGTGTGCTGATGGAGTCCTCCATCGCCTTCCACACCGCCAAGCTGGCCCAGGAGCAGGGCGCCGAGATCATCCTGACCGCGTTCCCGCGGCCCACGCTGACCGAGCGCATCGCCAAGAAGCTCCCCAAACCCACCAAGGTCATCGAGCTCGACGTCACCAACGACGAGCACCTCGGCCGCCTCGCGGACATCGTCGGCGAGGAGCTCGGCGGCCTCGACGGCGTCGTGCACTCCATCGGCTTCGCGCCGCAGGACGCCCTGGGCGGCAACTTCCTCAACACGCCCTTCGAGTCGGTCGCCACGGCCATGCACGTCTCGGCGTACTCCCTGAAGTCGCTCACCATGGCCTGCCTGCCGCTGATGCAGAACGGCGGCTCGGTCGTCGGCCTCACCTTCGACGCCCAGTACGCCTGGCCGCAGTACGACTGGATGGGCCCGGCCAAGGCCGCCCTGGAGGCCACCAGCCGCTACATGGCGCGCGACCTGGGCAAGCAGAACATCCGCTGCAACCTGATCTCCGCGGGGCCGATCGGCTCCATGGCCGCCAAGTCCATCCCGGGCTTCGGCGAGCTGGCCTCCGTCTGGGACAGCCGCTCCCCGCTGGAGTGGGACCTGAAGGACCCCGAGCCGGCCGGCCGCGGTGTCGTCGCCCTGCTGAGCGACTGGTTCCCGAAGACCACCGGCGAGATCATCCACGTGGACGGCGGTCTGCACGCCATCGGCGCCTGATCCCGCGTACCTCCCCGACGCCCCGTCCCCCGCTCCGCGCGGGTGACGGGGCGTTCACTCGTACGGGCTAGTTGGCCGGGCGGGACACTGCTCCGACCAGGCACTATGAAGTGCGCGTCCACCCACGCGCTGCCCTCCCCAGCTCTGCCGAGGAGGTTCCCTTGTGCGCCTGTTCCGTTCTCTCGCCCCAGTGACCGCAGCCGTCGCGCTCGTGCTCGGCGCGCCCGGTGAGGCGCTTGCCGGTGAGCACCCCGATCCGTTCGGCTCGGAGTGCCGCGTCACCGTCCGCGGCTCCCACGTCGTCGCCTACTGCCACAACCCCTACCCGGGCGTCGACCGCGTCCGGCTGCACATCGAGTGCGACCGCTGGTGGGACCTCGACACCGACGGCACCCCCGTCGACGCCGGGCCCGCCATGACCGTACGGCTGACCGGCCGCTGCTGGGAGGAGGTCCGCTCGGCCTGGGTCAGCCACCAGAAGGTGTGACGCGTCCCGGCCGGCACACCAGCGGATAGCCGGCCGCCTCCGCCGCGGCCGTCTCCGCGTCGCCCGCGCGGATCGCGTCCACCAGCCGCGTGTGGTCCATGTACGTCTCCGGCGTCAGCTCGTCGCCGACGTCCTCGCGCAGCCAGTCCCGCAGTACCTCGCCCAGGTCCGCGTGCATCGCGGTCATGACGTCGTTGTGGGAGGCGGCCACCACCGCCAGATGGAAGGTCGCGTCGGCCGTCACGAAGGCCTCCGCGTCGCCCGACTCCCAGGCCTCCTCGCGCCGCAGCAGCAGGGCGTCGAGCTGCTTGAGGTCCCTCTCGGTGCGCCGCTCGGCCGCCAGCCTCGCCGCACCCGACTCCAGGTTGGACCGCAGCTCGGCGATGTGCCGGGGGTCGGCGTCGGCGAACCGGCGGTGCATCACGCCCGCCAGCTCACTGGTCGCCACGACGTACGTCCCCGAGCCCTGCCGGATGGCCAGCAGCCCGTTGTGGGCGAGCGCGCGGACCGCCTCGCGGACCGTGTTGCGGGCGACGCCCAGCTGCTCGACCAGCTCGGGCTCCGTGGGGATGCGCGAGCCGACCGGCCACTCGCCCGAGGTGATCTGGGTGCGCAGCTCGGCGATGACCTGCTCGGAGAGCGCCGAGCGACGGGGATGACTCAGGGGCATGGCACACCTTCGCACGGACGGGGCGGGGGAGGGGCATCCGGGGCGGTCCAGGCCCCTGGACAAGTAATCATCCTATGATTCTATGATGGGCGGCATGACTGGCGAGGAAACCCGGACGACGACGTTCACGCCCATCCGTACGAGGACGGCCGCCGAGCCCCCGCGCACGGCCACGCGCGCGTGGCGCGACCGGCTGCTCATGGCCGGCATCGTGCTGGCCGCGCTCAACCTCCGCCCGGCGATCACCAGCCTCGGCGCGCTCCTCGAAGAGGTCCGCGACGGCCTCGGCATGACCGGCGGCATGGCCGGGCTCCTCACCTCCGTACCCCCGCTCTGCTTCGCCGTCTTCGGGGTCACGGCCCCGCGCCTCGCCCGCCGCTTCGGCCCGGGCGCGGTGGTGTGCGCGGGCATGGTGGCGATCGCCGCGGGCCTGCTCATACGGCCCTACACGGGCGGCACGGCCGGCTTCCTGGCCGCCAGCGCCCTCGCCCTGATGGGCATCGCCGTCAGCAACGTCCTGATGCCGGTCATCGTCAAGCGGCACTTCCCCGACCGGGTCGGTTCCATGACCGGCCTGTACTCGATGGCCCTCGCCCTCGGCACCTCGGCCGCCGCCGCGGTCACCGTGCCCCTGGCCGAGACCCTGGGCGGCTGGCAGCCCGGCCTCGCCCTTTGGGCGGCCCTCGCGACGGCGGCCGTGCTGCCATGGCTGCCCTTCGTACGGGGGCGGGCGGAGACGACGGGTGAGATCACGAGGTCGGTACGGCTCCAGCGGGCAGAGCCCGCCCCTCGCACGGCATCCTCGCCCGCGTCCGGCCCCCGCACGCACGCGCGTGTGGAGCCGTCGGCCCGTCTGCGCGTCACCCGGAGCCGTACCGCCTGGGCCCTCGCCGTCTTCTTCGGACTGCAGGCGACCGCCGCCTACATCACCATGGGCTGGATGGCGCAGATCTTCCGGGACGCGGGCGTGCCCGCGGACAAGGCCGGTCTGCTGCTCGCCGTCACCATGGCGATGGGCGTGCCCCTCGCCTTCGTCATCCCGCGTGTCGCCACCCGGCTGCCGCAGCAGGGCCCGATCGCGGTCGCGCTCGGCGCCTGCGGCCTCGCCGGCTACGCCGGGCTGTACCTCGCACCCGCCGAGGGCGCCTGGGCCTGGGCCCTGCTGCTCGGCGTCGCCAACTGCGCCTTCCCACTGGCCCTCACGATGGTCGGCATGCGCGCCAGGACCGGCGCGGGCGTGGCCCAGCTGTCCGCCTTCGCCCAGAGCACCGGCTACCTGATCTCGATCCCGGGCCCGCTCCTGGTCGGCCTGCTCTACCAGCACAGCGGCGGCTGGGGCCTGCCCCTCGCCCTGATGGCGGTGCTGATGCTCCCGCAGATGGCCGTGGGCGTCCTGGCGGGACGCGCCCGCACGGTGGAGGACGAGACCGCGACACGCTAACGGGCCGACCGCCGCGCCTCCGGCCGACCGCCGCGCCTGCGGCCGACCGCCGCGCCTGCGGCCGACCGCCGCGCCTGCGGCCGACCGCCGCGCCTGCGGCCGACCGCCGCGCCTGCGGCCGACCGCCGCGCCTG
>NZ_JBIWGA010000002.1:0-20924 GCF_044763345.1 Streptomyces sp. NPDC096132 | reverse complement strand
CGGCCGACCGCCTCCTCCGGACGACCGCCTCCTCCGGACGACCGCCTCCTCCGGACGACCGCCTCCTCCGGACGGCTGTTGCTTCCGGGCGGCTGTCGCCTCCGGACGGGTCGCCGCCTCCCGGATGGCTGCCTCCGGACGGGTCGCCGCCCCCCGGTCGGCCGCCGGCCCCGCCGCAACCCCGGCTGACCCGGGTGGCCCCCGCCGACCCCGGCGGCCGTGGGCCGGACGGCGGATGCGAGACTGGGCGCATGCCAGTGCTCGACCCGAACCCCCAGAACGGCCAGAAGAAGATGCTGATCGTCTTCGGCTCGTTCCTCGCCATCTTCGTGATCATCGCCGTCATCGCGACGATCGCCTCGCCATGACGTCCCGCTGAGGGCTTCGCCCGGCCGGGCGCGGCCCCCGCTCCCGCGGCGATGGTGGGGTTAACCCCCCTGTCCCCTAGGGGGTGAGGGTCAGGGTCAAGTGGGTGGATCACCGGATGGGACGGGGACCGCCGATTCCGTAGTTTCGAGAGGTGACCGCGCGACGCGGACCACGGACCACTCGAAGACGACCGGAGGCACCCATGTCGGCCCCCACGCTCACCCGGCCCCGTCCGACCGCCGCCCCGGCCCGTGTCGACACCCGGCTGCCCTGGTGGGCCCTCGCCCTCCCCACCCTCGCCTTCGTCACCCTGCTCGTTCTGATACTGAACCCGTCCGACGCCCACGCCGCCACCGGCGACCCCGCGATCACCCACCTCATCGAGCGCGTGCAGCTACTGCTCGCGCGCCAGCCGTGACGATCACGCCCCGGACGCGCTCCACACCCCGGGGACGAGCGGTGAAGCCGCATGTCAACTCCCTGCGCCCCATGGCCTGTTTCATGCGAAGCTGGGACGCATGAGCGTCGCAGAACCCCGCAGGATCGTCCTCTTCCGGCATGCGAAAGCCGACTGGCCACAGGTGAACGACCACGACCGACCGCTCGCCGAGCGGGGCCGAAAAGACGCGGCCGTCGCCGGACGCAAACTGGCCGACAGCGGCATCCCCTTCGACCTGGCTCTGTGCTCCACTTCGGTCCGCACCCGGGAGACGTGGAAGCTCGCCGTCCACGAGCTCCCCCACCGGCCTAAAACGGTCTACGAGGAGCGGATCTACGAAGCCTCCCCGGGCGAGCTGATCGCCCTGCTCAACGAGACCCCGGACGACGTACGCAACATCGTCCTGATCGGCCACAACCCGGGCGTCCACGCTCTCACCGAGATCCTGGCCGACTCGGCCGAGAGCGAGGCGCGCGAGCGGATGACGCGCCGCGGCTTCCCGGCCTCCTCCTTCGCCGTCCTCAGCTTCGACGGCTCCTGGAAGTCCCTGGAGCCCGCCGTGGCCCGGCTGACCGACTACTGGGAGCCCTCCGAGTAACCGCCCGGCACGCACGAGGGCCCGGCACGCACGAGGGCCCGGCACCACAGCGGCGCCGGGCCCTCTTCGCAGGGAGGTGCTACTCGGTGTGGGTCTCCGCCGCCTCGACCTCTTCGCGGGTGATGCCCAGCAGATACAGGACGGTGTCGAGGAACGGCACGTTCACCGCGGTGTGCGCCGCCTCCCGCACCACCGGCTTGGCGTTGAAGGCGACCCCGAGACCGGCCGCGTTGAGCATGTCCAGGTCGTTGGCGCCGTCACCGATCGCCACGGTCTGCGCGAGCGGTACGCCCGCCTCCGCGGCGAAGCGGCGCAGCAGCCGCGCCTTGCCCGCACGGTCCACGATCTCGCCGGTGACCCGGCCGGTCAGCTTCCCGTCGACGATCTCCAGCGTGTTGGCCTGGGCGAAGTCCAGCCCCAGCCGTTCCTTCAGATCGTCGGTGACCTGGGTGAAGCCGCCCGAGACGACACCCACCTGGTAGCCGAGTCGTTTCAGCGTCCGGATCAAGGTGCGCGCGCCCGGCGTCAGCCGCACCTCGGCGCGCACCTTGTCGACCACCGAGGCGTCCAGGCCCTCCAGCAGCGCCACACGCGCGTGCAGCGACTGCTCGAAGTCCAGCTCACCGAGCATCGCGGCCGCCGTCACCTCGGCGACCTGCTCCTCGCAGCCGGCGTGCGCGGCGAAGAGCTCGATCACCTCGTCCTGGATCAGCGTGGAGTCGACGTCCATGACGACCAGGCGCTGGGCGCGGCGGTGCAGACCCGCGTCCACGACGGCGACGTCCACACCCAGCGCGCCCGCGTCCGTGACCAGCGCGGTGCGCAGCGGCTCGGTCTCCACGCCGGAGATGGCGAACTCGACGGCCGTGACCGGGTACTTGGCGAGCCGGAAGATACGGTCGATGTTGCCGCCGGTCTTGGTGATCTTGGCGGCGATCGCGGCCGTGGCCTCCGCGGTGAGCGGATGGCCGAGCACGGTCACCAAGGAGCGGCCCAGACCACGCGGACGGTTGTCGCCGCGACCCGAGATGATCTCCGCCTGCATCTTGATCGACTCGGCCCAGCTGTGGACCGTGCGGCGGAGGTCGCCCTCCACGGACCGCGGCGGCGCGGTCACGAGCGCGCACAGCACCATCCGGCCACGGGTGACCACCTGCTCGATGTCGACGACGTCGACGGAGTAGGCCGCCAACGTGTCGAAGAGACCGGCCGTGATGCCCGGCCGGTCCTTGCCGAAGATCTTGACAAGGAGAGTGGGGGCATCAGAGGACGAGGTCGGCGAAGTCTGTGAAGCGCTCATGATGTATCCCACCGTATCCGGCACCCAGTGCCTTTCGCCGCAGAGGTCCGCCTAGCGGACACGGAACACTGGGCGAACCGGCGATGTCGGTCATGTGAAGACCCATCGTAAGCCGCCCCCCAAGCCACCTTCCCGCCGGCCGACCGAGCCGCCGGCGCGTCCGCCCGCGGGGCCGCCTGCCCACCGGAGCTGCCTGAGCGGCCGGCCGCGGAGCACCTGTCTCGCCACCGCAGGCGGCCAACCGAGCCGCCTGCGTCTCCGCTTATTGGAGCTGCCTGAGCGGCCGGCCGCGGAGCACTGCCTGGCCCCCCCACAGGGCCGCCTGCCTGGCCTCCCGCCGAGCCGACCGTCGGACTGCGGCCCGAGTCGACCGGGGGGCCGCCCGCGGAGCCGCCCGCCCGGCCGTCCGCCGAGCCGACTGCGGGGCCGCTGTTCGGGCCGACCGGGGGACCGCCGCCCAGGTCCGTCGGCGGAGCTGCCTGCCTGGCCGTCCGCCGAGCCGACCGTCGGACTGAGGCCCGAGTCGACCGTGGGGCCGCTGCCCCGGGCCGCCCGCTGAGCTGCTGCCCGGCCTCCCGCCGAGCCGACCGTCGGGCCGCCGCCCGAGCTGTCTGCCGGGCCGCCTGCCCGGCCGCCCGCTGGGCCGGTCACGAGGCCTCTCACCGAGGCCTTTCACCGAGACCTGTCATCGAGGCCGGTCACCGAGGCCTCTTGGGCCGCTTCGGCGGCAGCGGGGGAGGAGGCGGCGGAGGGGGCGGCGGCCCGTCGTCCCCTGAGGTGCCACCGGGCCGCTGCGGACCGGGGCCGACCGGCCCCACCACGGTCTCGGCGCCGTACACATCGCCCCGTCCCTCTCCGGACGCACGCCCCCACCCACCGGCACCCCGTCCCTCCCCAGCCGGCCGCCCAGGCTCACCCACACCCCGTCCCTCCTCGGACGGACGCCCCGCCTCACCGGCACCGCCCCCGTAGGGCAGCCCCTGACCGACCCCGCCGCGCCCTTGGCCCTCACCCGGGGAGACCCCGCCGTCTCGGCCGCCTCCGTACGGCGGCCGTGAGGGGTAGGGACCGCCGCCGCGCCCCTCACCCGCCGGTGTCTCACCCGGCCGCTTGTTTCCGTACGGCCACGGCTGCCCGGCCCCGCCACGCCCTTGCCCCCCGCCGGGCCGACCGCTGCCGCTCCCGTACGGCCGCGCCTGCCCGCCCCCTCCCTGCCCCGCCCCGGGCGCAGGCCCGCCCGGCCCGCCGCTTTCGTACCGCCCGGGCCGGCCCGTCCTGCCGGGTCCCTCGTCAGGGCGGGCGTCCTGGGGCTCCCGCAGTTCCTCCGGGACCTGGAGATACGGATTGGTCGCGGGGTTCGGTGCCCGATAGGAGGCACTCGGTGCGTAGGGCCCCTCCGCACCGGCGGTGTACCGCGCACGCCCGCCCTCGCCCACGTACTCCGGTCGCCCACCGGCCCCCGCCGTCACGTCACCCAGTGCCAGCGGCGCCGCCCGTCGCCCGGCCGCCCCCGTGGCGTACGCCAGCAACGCACCCGCGGCCCCCGCTCCGGCTCCCCACGCGGCACCGAGCAGCAGCGCCATGCCGAGGTGCGCGTGCAGTTCCACCCCCGCCCCGAACGCGTCGAACCCCAGGACGGACAGCGAGGCGTCCACGGACAACCCCGTCAGCGAGCCGAGCAACGGCAGAGCCAGCGCGGTCACGACCCCCAACCGCACCGCACACCGCCCGACGAAACCCCAGACCCCAGCCCCACGCCCACTCCCGAGCCCGGACTCCCGCCCGCCCCGCGCCGCCCAATCTCCGGTCCGCGCCGCTCCACCCGCGCCCGTCCCGGCACCCCCCGTCCGCGACGGACCACCGGACCCGGATGCGCCCCCTGCCGCTCCACCGACCTCACCCAGGCCCCTCCCCGCCCCAGCCCCACCCCCGGCCCCTGCACCCACCGCCGACGCCACCCCCACCGGCGTCCGCACCCCCACCAACACCCCCGCGAACAGCATCATCACCGCCGTGGCCACCCCCAGCAGCCACACCCGCCCCTCCAGCTCGGCCAGTCGGCCCAGCGTCACCGACTGGTCGGTCCCGACCCGCAGCAGGTTGTCCAGGGGATCCGGCAGCAGGTTCGTCAGGGCGCCGGTGGCCCGGCCGTCCCAGGGGACGAACAGGCCGATCGACACGCCCAGCCACACCCCGTTCGGTGCGCCGAGGAGTGCCGCTCCGGCGATCCGACGGGGATGCTCGTCGCCGATCGCCGCGTACGCGGCCGCCGCGAACCCGGCCGCCACGGCCACCAGCAGCACGGTGACGACGGCGGACACCGCGGGCCGCACGACCCGGTGCACGGCGTCCCAGCCGCGCGGCAGCGGGGTCCGGCGCGAGGCCAGCAGGGCGATCAGCAGGATCCCCGCCGACCAGAGGAGCCCGCCGAGCAGGGTGGGCGCCGTGTCGACGGTGAAGCCGACCGCCGCCTTCGCGTCGACGAGATCACCGAGCCGGTCCGGCAGCAGCCCCCCGATGTCCCCGACGTCCCCGAGCCCGGGAATCTCCAGGCCTCCGCCCCCACCGCTCCCGCCCCCGCCGACGCCGGGCAGGTCGTCCAGCCCCAGCGAGCCGCCGTCGAGCGTGATGACGTCGTGTCCCGCCCAGGCCAGCCCGCCCAGCATCGCCACGAACAGCACCACCACCGCGCCCGCCCGCGCGAGGAGTTCGGCCGGCGCGATCACAACTCCGGCCGCCCGCAGGGACCGTAGGAAGAACCACGACAGCAGCAGGGCGCCTACCAGGCTCACCCCCAATGGCGTGATCTCGATGGCGGTGTTCGCTTCGGCTCCCGTCAGGCCGAAGGCCGACACATCGCCCGACGGCGTGACCGAACCACCCGCCCCGAGCGCCACGACCGCCGCCGTCATCGGGCCCAACGAGCCCGCCGTGTCCGCCCCCAGCAGATGCAGGCCGAGCGCCGCCGTCCCCGCCATCCCGATCAAGGCCCAGCTCACCGCGGCGATCGCGGCCAGTCCCACGTCCACCCACGGCACGCTCCCGCCGTACTGCGCGCGCCTGTTGCTCTCCACCCCTGTGCCGGCACTCATGCAGACCCCCCGATCCGCGGCGCGGTTCGGCGAAGATCGCCGTTTCCGTCCCCCTCGCGTGCGTTTACCACTCTCCGGGGCGTTTTCAACCCCGTCAACGGGAACGGCCGATGTGCTCGTGCAAGCTCGTCACTAGGCCCGACTTTCGGTCAGGGGGCCGCTACTGAAATAGTTCCCGACGATGTTCGACATCCCTAGACTCCCTGTGATGGGGGTAACTCGGGGGACTACTCATGGGGCATGGAGTGCCGGAACTCGTACTGGAATTGAACGGACGCACCTGGACGCTCGATCCGTCCAGGCCATACACCCTCGGACGCGATCCGCAGGGGGACATCGTGTTCGAGGACGCCAGGGTCTCCTGGCGACACGCCACGGTCAGCTTCAACGGCCGCAGTTGGGTCATCGAGGACCACGGCAGCACGAACGGCACGTTCGTGCAGGGGCAGCGCATCAGCCAGTTGGAGATCGGCCCCGGCTCGGCGCTGCACCTGGGCAACGCGACCGACGGCCCGCGCGTGACCCTTTCGGGAACACAGGCGCCCGTCGCGCAGCCGCAGCAGCAGCCCTACGCCGCCCAGGCCGCGAATCCGGCCTGGGCCGGACAGCAGGCGCCACAGCCGCAGCCCGCGCAGGGCGGCTGGCAGCCGCCGCAACAGGCCGCGCCGCAGGTCCCGCAGCAGCAGGGGCCGAACGAGCAGTACGCACAGAAGACCCCCGGTGGTGGCGCGGGGGCGCCGCCGGTCTACGGCGACCGCAGCCCGACCACGTTCCACCAGTTCTCCCTCGGCCGTGTCATGCGCATCGGCCGTGCCCTGGAGAACGACCTGGTCGTCTCCGACCTGCAGGTCTCCCGCAACCACGCCGAGTTCCACTCGACGCCCGACGGGCGCATGGAGATCCGCGACCTCGGCTCGCACAACGGCACCTACGTCAACGGCCAGCCGATCCCCAAGGGCGGCTCGGTGCAGCTGGGCCCGACGGACATCGTCGGCGTCGGCCACTCGACGTTCCGGATCGTCGGCGACCGGCTCGAGGAGTTCGTCGACACCGGTGAGGTCTCCTTCTCCGCCCGCCACCTGACCGTCACGGTCGACGGCGGCAAGCAGATCCTCAAGGACGTCTCCTTCGGCGTCCCGGAGAAGTCGCTGATCGCGGTCATCGGACCGTCCGGTTCCGGCAAGTCGACGCTGCTCAAGGCGCTGACGGGCTACCGTCCCGCCAACCAGGGCGACGTCCTCTACGACAACCGCAACCTGTACAAGCAGTTCGCCGAGCTGCGCCAGCGCATCGGTCTGGTCCCGCAGGACGACATCCTGCACAAGGAACTGACCGTGAAGAAGGCCCTCAAGTACGCGGCCAAGCTCCGCTTCCCCGCCGACACCACCGGCGCCGAACGCGAGGCCCGCATCGACGAGGTGCTGCGCGAGCTGAAGCTGGACATCCACAAGGAGAAGAAGGTCACCTCCCTCTCCGGCGGCCAGCGCAAGCGTGTCTCGGTGGCCCTGGAGCTGCTCACCAAGCCGTCCCTGATCTTCCTGGACGAGCCCACCTCGGGCCTCGACCCGGGCATGGACCGCGACGTCATGCAGCTGCTGCGCGGCCTCGCCGACGACGGCCGTACGGTCCTCGTCGTCACCCACTCGGTGGCCGAGCTGGCGATCTGCGACAAGCTCCTGGTGATGGCCCCGGGCGGCGCGGTCGCCTACTTCGGCCCGCCGGAGGAGGCACTGAACTTCTTCGGCTACGACACCTGGGCCGACGTCTTCTCCGCCTTCGAGAACTACCGCGACTACGACTGGGCGGGCCGCTGGAAGGGCTCGCAGCACTACCAGATCTACGCCGCGGACATCGACGCCGTTGCGCCGCAGTCCGTACAGATGCCGCCCATGCAGGCGATGAAGCCACCGAAGCCGCAGGGCTGGATGTCCCAGTTCGTCACGCTGGTGCGCCGCTATGTGTCGGTGATCGCCTCGGACAAGGGCTTCCTCGCCCTGTCGCTGATCCTGCCGGTCGTCCTCGGCTCGGTGAGCCTGCTCATCGACTCCGGCAACAGCCTGCTGCCCAACCCGGTCAACCCGAAGACCGGCCGGATCATCCCCAACGGCACGGCCACCACCGTCCTGCTGATCCTCGCGGTCGGCGCCTGCTTCGCGGGCGCGGCGAACTCCGTCCGTGAGCTGATCAAGGAACGGGTCATCTACGAGCGTGAGCGTGCCACCGGCCTGTCGCGCTCGGCGTACCTGATGTCCAAGGTGTTCGTGCTCGGTCTGGTCACCGCGCTGCAGGGCCTGCTGGTCGGCGTCATCGGCTTCTCCAGCCGGGAGATCCCGGAGGAGGGCGTGGTCATCGGCAACACGCTGGTGGAACTGTGCCTGCCGATCATGGCGCTCGGCTTCACCTCGATGATGTTCGGCCTGATCATCTCCTCGCTGGTGAAGACGGCCGAGAAGACCATGCCGCTGCTGGTCATGTTCGCGATCATCCAGGTGGTCTTCACCGGCTGCCTGTTCGCCCTGGGCGGCTCGATCGGCGTCAACGAGTTCTCGTACCTGATGCCCTCGCGCTGGGCGGTCGGCGCGGCCGGCGCCACGCTGGACTTCAACAAGATCAGCCCGCCCAAGGACGGCGGCGACACCGACCCGCTGTGGGAGCACACCGTCGGCGCCTGGAGCATGGACATGGTCGCCCTGATCGTCCTCGGGGTGATCTGCGGCTTCTTCGTGGCCCGCTTCCTGCGCCGCCACGAGCCCGAGGTCATGCGCAAGTAGTCGCCTGTGGACGCCCCGAAGGGCGGCACCCCGTCAGGTGGGGTGCCGCCCTTCGGCGTCTGTGGTCGCGACAAAGGCTGCGCGCCGGCCTCAGTACGCGCTGTTGACGTTGTCCATCGAGCCGTACCGGTCGGCCGCGTAGTTGCAGGCGGCGGTGATGTTGGCGACCGGGTCGTAGATGTTCCAGGACGTGCCGGCGACGTGGTAGGCCTGGAAGGTCGGCGGGATGACCTGCAGCAGGCCCTTCGACGGGACGCCGTTGACGGCGTTGATGTCCCAGTCGTTGATCGCGTTCGGGTTGCCCGAGGACTCGCGCATGACGTTGCGCTTGATGCCGTCGTAGGAGCCCGGGATGCCGTGCTTCTTCATGATGTCGAGCGACTCACGGATCCAGCCGTCGAGGTTGTTGGCGTAGGTCTTGGCGGCGACCGCCTTCACCGCGGGCCGGTTCACGGAGCGGCTCACGGCTTCCTCGGCCTTGCGCTCGGCAGCGGCCTTCTTCGCGGCGGCGGCCTTCTTCGCGGCGGCCTCCGCGGCCGCCTTCTTCGCTGCGACGGCCTTCCGGGCGGCCTCGGCGGCGGCCGACTTCTTGGCCACGGCCTCGGCAGCGGCCTTCTTCTTCGCCTGGATGGCGTCGACCTTCAGGTTCGAGACGGCGAGCTGGTCCGTCACGCTGCCCTTCACATCCCGCACCGGCTCGGTGCTGTAGGCGACACGGGACGAGGACACGGCGTCCGTCGTGGTGGTGTGCGCGTCGGCCGGCACCACGGAGAAGGCGATGGCGGCGGCGCCGAGGGTGGCAGCGCCGGCGATCGCGATCTTGTGAGTGTTCTTGGGCATGGCGAATGACCTCTTCGTGAGAGCGCGGAGGTCGCTCGTCCGACGTTGGACACGGTGCTTCTGGCACGAACGAACGCCGCGGCGGAACCCGCGGCGCTGAGCGACGAGAGCAATTCTTAGCGGCCGCAAAATGCCCAGGCAAAGGTGTGACCTACGATCCCCGGTAGTGGATCAGGCAAGGGCAAAACGGGACAGACCAGACCGTCTGCCCCGTTCATGCGGGACCCTTTTCTCTCCTATTGCCCTTCGTACGTGATGTGTGCCCTATGCGCGGCCTCACATCGCCGCCGCCCCGTTCTCACTGGCAGTTGCTGGAGCAATGCGCTGTGTGAGTGCCCTCCGCCGGGAGGATGAGATGGACGTCCCCGAACTCGTGCCAGAGGTAGCGCCCCCGCAGCGCCTCCTCGTAGCCCCGGTCGATCGCCGCCCGCCCCGCCACCGCCTCCAGCATCAGCAGATGCGAGGCCTCCGGCTCGTGCAGCCCGGTCAGCAGCCCGTCCACCACCCGCACCCCGCGCCCGGGCGTGACCACGAGATCCGTCCACCCCTCACGCGCGCGTACGGCCCCGTCGGCCCCCGCCGCCGACTCCACCGCCCGCACCGCCGTCGTCCCCACGGCGACCACCCGCCCGTCCCCGGCCCTCGCGGCGTTGATCAACCGCGCCGACGCCTCCGGCACCGCGAACCGCTCCGGGTACGGCGGCTCGTGCACCTCCGCCGAGGCCACCCCGGTGTGCAGCGTGACCGGCGCGAACTGCACCCCCCGGCTCACCAGCTCCGCCACCAGTCCCGCCGTGAAGGGCCGCGCCGCACTCGGCATCTCCGCGCTGCCCGCACCGTCGGCCGTCGGCAGCGCGAACACCGTCTGGTACACGGACAACGGCTGGTCCCGCTCCGTATAGGAGTAACGAATGGGCCGCCCGTACCCCCGCAGAAGCTCCGGCACCCCACCGCTGCCCGCGCCCCCATGGCCCGACGCACCGCCCGCCACCCGCGCCCACCACAACCGCCCGCTCCCCGGGCTCAGCGGCTCCTCCAGCGTCAGCCGCAGACCCGCGGGCAGCCGTACCTCCGTCCCCGCGGGCCCTCCCGCACGCGCGCGCGTGGTCCCCTTTCCGTCCGGATCCCGCAGCTCCACCGCCCACCGGCCGGTGCCGCCGTGCGTGGAGTCCCCGCGGGTGGAGAAGTGCACCACCACACGCGCGTGCCCGATCCAACCGTCCACGGCCGCCGCCAGCGTCGGCGAGGTGTTCACCACCAGCAGATCCCCGGCCCGCAGCAGACACGGCAGCTCCCGGAACACGTGATGCGCCGGCTCCGTCCCCCGCGACACCAGCAGCCGTACGTCGTCCCGCCCCCGCCCCGGTCCGCGCTGCTCGGCCGGCACCCGCGCCGACAACTCCTCCGGCACCCTCACCGCCAGGGTCATCGCCCTCCCTCCAGCAGCGCCGGGGCCCCGTAGCGACCGCTCGCCGGACGCCCGTCCAGCAGCCGCAGGAAGGCCGGCACCACACTGCCTGGCGACGGCCGCGGACCGTCGTCGTCCGGTACGGCCGCCGCGTACAGGTCCGTGGCCATGTCCCCGGGGTCCACCGCCCACACCCGCAGCCCCGGCTCCTCCTCCCCGAGCACCGCCGCGAGGTGGTCCAGAGCCGCCTTCGACGCCCCGTAGCCGCCCCACGTCTCGTACGCCTCCGCGGCCGCGTCCGAGCTGACCGTGATCACCGCGCCCGCCGGAGCCGCCCGCAGCAGCGGCAGCGCCTCCTGGACCAGACCCAGCGCCGCCACCACGTTCACCTCCAGCGCCCGCCGCAGTCCCTCCAGCGGCAGCGCCTCCAGCCGCACCAGCGGCTCGGCGCCCAGCGCGCTCGCGTTGTTCACCACCAGATCGCACCCACCGAGCCCCGAGGCGGCCGCCACCAGCGCCGACCGGTGCGCCGGGTCCGTGACGTCTCCCGCCAGCGCCCGTACGTCCGCGCCGTGCGCCGCGACCCCGGCCGCCGTCTCCTTCAGCACGCCCTCGTTCCTGGCGTCCAGCACCAGATCCCAGCCCCGCACGGCCAGCGCCTCGGCCAGCGCCCGCCCCAGCCCTTTCGAGGCCCCCGTGATGATCGCTACCGGCATGACAACCGTCCCCTCGTCCGACCCGCCTCCGTCGGCGGTGCCCCCAACGTAGGAACCGGTCCCCGGGCCCCGCCTCGGACGCGGGACCGGGCCCGCCGGGGCCCTTCGACGTACGCCCGTACGCCCCCTCCCCGCGCCCTACGCCGCCGTACCGGGGACCTCCGACCTAGGTCCCCCGCCCCAGCCCGGGCCGTCACAGGTCGGATCCGCGGTGTCACAGCCCGCCGGTACCGTGAAGGCATGAGTCAAGGCCCCCGGTCCGGCCTCGCCGCGGTGAGCTCCGCGCTGCTGGCCATGAGCAGGCATCTCGAGGTGCGCGACGTCCTCAAGACGATCGTCGCCTCCGCCCGAGAGCTGCTGAACGCGCAGTACGCCGCGCTCGGCGTCCCGGACGACCACGGCGGCTTCGCCCAGTTCGTCGTCGACGGCGTCAGCGAGGAGCAGTGGAAGGCCATCGGCCCCCTGCCCCGCCAGCACGGCATCCTGGCCGCGATGCTCCAGGAGGCCCGCTTCGAGCGCCTGGCCGACGTCCGCAAGGACCCCCGCTTCGAGGGCTGGCCCTCCGCCCACCCCGACATGTCCGACTTCCTGGGCCTGCCCATCCGCGACGGCGACGAGGTCATCGGCGCCCTCTTCCTGGCCAACAAGAGGTGCCCCAAACCGGAGGGAAGCTGCGGCTTCACCGAGGACGACGAGGAACTGCTCACCATCCTCGCCCAGCACGCCGCCATCGCCCTCACCAACGCCCGCCTCTACGAGCGCAGCCGCGAACTGACCATCGCGGAGGAACGCTCCCGGCTGGCCCACGAACTGCACGACGCGGTGGCCCAGAAGCTGTTCTCCCTGCGCCTCACGGCACAGGCCGCCGCCGCCCTCGTTGACCGCGACCCCTCCCGGGCCAAGGGCGAGCTGCAGCAGGTCGCCACGCTCGCCGCCGAGGCCGCCGACGAACTGCGCGCAGCCGTCGTCGAGTTGCGCCCCGCGGCCCTCGACGAGGACGGCCTGGTCGCCACCCTGCGCACCCAGGTCCAGGTCCTCGACCGCGCCCACACCGCGCGCGTGACCTTCACCAGCCAGGGCGTGCGTGCCCTGCCCGCCGCCCAGGAGGAGGCCCTGCTGAGGGTCGCCCAGGAGGCCCTGCACAACGCCCTGCGCCACTCCGGCGCACAGCACGTCGAGGTGACCCTCCACAAGCGCGGCCCCGCCGCGCTCCTGCGCGTCACGGACGACGGCGTCGGCTTCGACCCCACGGCGATCCGCAGGGCAGGCCGCCACCTCGGCCTGGTGTCCATGCGGGACCGGGCGAGCGGGATCGGCGGCAGGCTGACGGTGGAATCGGCGCCCGGCAAGGGCACCACGATCGAGATGGAGGCCCCCGGTGGCTGACGCAATCAAGGTGCTGCTCGTCGACGACCACCAGGTCGTCCGCCGCGGCCTGCGCACGTTCCTGGAGGTCCAGGACGACATCGAGGTCGTCGGCGAGGCCGCCGACGGCGCCGAGGGAGTCGAGCGAGCCCAGGAACTGCAGCCCGACGTCGTCCTGATGGACGTCAAGATGCCCGGCATGGACGGCGTCGACGCCCTCCGCAGACTCCGCGAACTGGACAACCCCGCGCGCGTGCTGATCGTCACCAGCTTCACCGAACAGCGCACCGTGGTCCCCGCCCTGCGCGCGGGCGCCGCCGGTTACGTCTACAAGGACGTGGACCCCGACGCCCTGGCCGGCGCCATCCGCTCGGTCCACGCGGGCCACATCCTGCTCCAGCCGGAGGTCGCCGGCGCCCTGCTCTCCCAGGAGGAGGCCAACTCGGGCCAGGGCAGGGGCGGTTCCCTCACGGAACGCGAGCGCGAGGTGCTCGGCCTGATAGCCGACGGCCGCTCCAACCGCGAGATAGCCCGCGCCCTCGTCCTCTCCGAGAAGACCGTCAAGACGCATGTCTCGAACATCCTGATGAAACTCGACCTCGCCGACCGCACCCAGGCCGCGCTGTGGGCCGTACGCCACGGCGTGACCGGCTGAAACGCTCTCCGCACACCCCGACGCGGGCGGTGCCCTCCGCCCTACGGACGGCAACACGGAGGGTCTCCCTCCGGACTGAGATTCATACCGTCGTGGGAATGTCCCCCGAACGGCGCAACCCCCGGGGAGCCCCGCCGTTCTCCAGTGCGTGCTGCGGCGACTGCCGCGGCAATCGCTAGGAGGGCTCGAGAAGTGAAGAACCTGAAGAAGGCAGCGGCTGTGACGATGGTGGCCGGCGGCCTGGTGGCCGCGGGGGCCGGCATGGCCTCCGCCCACGGCGGCGCCACGGCCCTCGGCGAGGCCAAGGGCTCCCCGGGCGTCGGCTCGGGCAACACCATCCAGGCCCCGGTGCACGTGCCCGTCAACGTCGTCGGCAACAGCGTCAACGTGATCGGCGTGCTGAACCCGGCCTTCGGCAACCAGGGCGTCAACCACTGAAGCCCCGATGACCTCCGGCCTCCCCCGACCCCCATCGGGGGAGGCCGGTCTGCTGTCGCTCTGTTGCTTGGCTGCGGGCAGTCGTGCCGCTGGGGCGATGGGGGTCCCCCCGCTCGAGCGGAGCCGAGAGTGGGGGAGGGTGGGCGCAGCGGCACCCCGCTAGCGCGGGCAAGCGCCCCCACCCCCGGCCGGCACCGACCCCGGGTCACACATCCCCACCCTCACCTCACCGCCCCCCACGCTCCAGCTCCTCCACATAGGCGTTGTACGCGGCAACCTGCGCCCGCCGAGCCGTCCGCTCCACCGGCCGCAACGCCTCCGCCCGCGCCGCCATCTCCCCAGAACTCACCGCACCCCCATGCCCGCTCTCCCGAGCGAGCGACACCAGCAACCCCACCCGCTGCGCCAGCTCCAGCACCCGCACCGCCCGCGGCGGATACCCCGGCGCGAGCACCTCCCGCCCCTGCTCCGCCCGCGCCCGGTACGCGTCGATCGCCGCCTCCGCCACCGGCCCCGACCCCGCCACGTCCAGCTTCGACAGCACCGCCGTGGCCTCCCGCAACGCCTCCGCCAGCTCCCGCTCCGCCTCACCCAACGACGGCACGTCGGCCGGCGGAGCCTCCCGCACCGGCAGGCAGTGCCACACCACCTCGACATGCACATCACCGGCGGGCCCGGCCTCGGACACCTCCGGCACCAGTCCCAGCGCGGCCCCGTGACAGACCACCGCCTCCTCCGCCTCCAGCGCCCGCGCGTTGAACTCCGGCGGCCCGCTCAACCCCAGCGGATGCCCCGGCGCGGGCAGCGCCACCCGCAGCCCCCGCACCCCCAGCGCCCGCAGCCGCCCCAGCCCGAGCGTGAGCCCGACCGGCGCCGATTCGCCCGGCAGCCCCTCCACCCGGTGCACGGCGTCCTCCCCGACGACGGTGAGTACGGCGTCGTCCGGAGAGACAAGTCCGGCCAACAGGGCATTTCCCCAAGCGGCAAGGCGACCAGAGCGCGGTTCCGAGAGCATGCCCCCACCCTAAGGACCGGACCGATGGAACGGGGCGCCCGACCGGTGGCGTAGATTTTCCCGAGGGGCCGCGCCCACCCGCGCGCGGCGGTCCAGCCAGAGGCACCCGCGACAACCGAGACCGGCCACACTGCAAGGGGAGACAACGCGCTCATGAGCGATGTTCTGGAGCTTCAGGACGTATCGGTGGTCCGCGAGGGCAGGGCTCTGGTCGACCAGGTGTCGTGGTCGGTCAAGGAAGGCGAGCGCTGGGTCATCCTCGGCCCCAACGGAGCGGGCAAGACCACTCTCCTCAACATCGCCTCCACCTACCTCTTCCCCAGCTCGGGCACCGTCTCCGTCCTCGACGAGACCCTCGGCGCCCCCGGCACCGACGTCTTCGAGCTGCGCCCCCGCATCGGTGTGGCCGGTATCGCCCTCGCCGACAAGCTCCCCAAGCGCCAGACCGTCCTGCAGACCGTCCTCACGGCCGCGTACGGCATGACGGCCGCCTGGCAGGAGGAGTACGAGGACGTCGACGAGCAGCGCGCCCGCGCCTTCCTCGACCGCCTCGGCATGAGCGAGTACCTCGACCGGAAGTTCGGCACCCTCTCCGAGGGCGAGCGCAAGCGCACCCTCATCGCCCGCGCCCTGATGACCGACCCCGAGCTGCTGCTCCTCGACGAGCCCGCCGCCGGCCTCGACCTCGGCGGCCGCGAGGACCTCGTCCGCCGTCTCGGCCGCCTGGCCCGCGACCCCATCGCCCCCTCGATGATCATGGTCACCCACCATGTCGAGGAGATCGCCCCCGGCTTCACCCACGTCCTCATGATCCGCCAGGGCAAGGTCCTCGCCGCGGGCCCGGTCGAACTCGAACTCACCTCCCGCAACCTCTCCCTCTGCTTCGGCCTCCCGCTCGTCGTGGAACAGGTCGGCGACCGTTGGACCGCCCAGGGCCTGCCCCTGTCCTGACCCCCTGTGCGCCCTGTCCGCGACGGGACATACGGCCCTACCATGACCGTGTGAACGACATCGACGCGTGGGTGTGGTGGCTCGTCGGCGCGGCAGCGCTCGGAATCCCGCTCGTGGTCACCGCGATGCCGGAGTTCGGCATGCTCGCGGTCGGCGCTGTGGCCGCCGCGATCGGCGCCGGCCTCGGCCTCGGCGTCGTCGCCCAGGTGCTCGTCTTCATCGTCGTCTCGGTCGCCCTCATCGCCGTGGTGCGGCCGATCGCGGCTCGTCACAGCGCACAACGCCCCCAACTCGCCACAGGAGTGGACGCGTTGAAGGGCAAACAGGCCGTCGTGCTGGAGCGCGTCGACGGTTCCGGGAACGGCCGGATCAAGCTCGCCGGAGAGATCTGGTCGGCCCGCTCCCTCGACACCGACCGGGCCTACGAAGTCGGGGAGGAAGTCGACGTCGTGGAGATCGAGGGGGCCACGGCGATCGTCATCTGACCTTGCACAACTCCCGCACGACGCAAGTGAGGCGAAGACCTCCCGAGGTAGGCGACGGTCTGTCAGACTCGACCAGCAAGATCTTCACAACCATAGGATCTTCCGAAAGCGCTCGAGGCGGACAAGCGGAGAAGGGGACGGGGACGCACGATGGAACCGGTCATCATCGTCTTGATCATTCTGGTGGTGTTGGTCTTCATCGCCCTGATCAAGACGATCCAGGTCATCCCACAGGCGAGCGCCGCCATCGTCGAGCGCTTCGGCCGTTACACGCGGACACTGAACGCGGGCCTCAACATCGTCGTCCCGTTCATCGACACCATCCGCAACCGCATCGACCTGCGTGAACAGGTCGTGCCGTTCCCGCCGCAGCCGGTGATCACCCAGGACAACCTGGTGGTCAACATCGACACCGTCATCTACTACCAGGTGACCGACGCGCGGGCCGCGACCTACGAGGTCGCCAGCTACATCCAGGCGATCGAGCAGCTCACCGTCACCACGCTGCGCAACATCATCGGTGGCATGGACCTGGAGCGCACCCTGACCTCCCGCGAGGAGATCAACGCGGCCCTGCGCGGCGTCCTCGACGAGGCCACCGGCAAGTGGGGCATCCGTGTCAACCGCGTGGAACTGAAGGCGATCGAGCCCCCGACCTCCATCCAGGACTCGATGGAGAAGCAGATGCGCGCCGACCGTGACAAGCGCGCCGCGATCCTCACCGCCGAAGGTACGCGCCAGGCCGCGATCCTCACCGCGGAGGGCGAGAAGCAGTCCCAGATCCTGCGCGCCGAGGGTGAGGCCAAGGCCGCCGCCCTGCGCGCCGAGGGCGAGGCCCAGGCCGTCCGCACGGTCTTCGAGGCCATCCACGCCGGCGACCCCGACCAGAAGCTCCTCAGCTACCAGTACCTCCAGATGCTCCCCAAGATCGCCGAAGGCGACGCCAACAAGCTCTGGATCGTCCCCAGCGAGATCGGCGACGCCCTCAAGGGTCTCTCCGGCGCCATGGGCAACTTCGGCGCCATGGGCGGCGGTTCCGGCAACGGCGGCTCGGACAAGAAGATCCCCGAACGCCGAGAGAAGCCGTCGATCGACTGACCCGGTACACATGGGTGGGGCCCGGCTCCTCGGAGCCGGGCCCCACCCATGTCTGCCTCTGTCTGCCTCACGCGGCGTCGAGGCTCAGCCACTCCGGCAGCGCGGCCAAGTCGTCCTGGCCCAGCGCCAGCAGCATCGCGTCCTGCGGAGTCGGCTCGAACGGCGCCCGCAGCAACGGCATCCCCGCCTGCTCCGGAGTCCGGTCCGCCTTACGGTGGTTGTCCTCCGAGCAGGACGCCACCGTGTTCAGCCAGGTGTCCTGACCGCCCTGGGCCCGCGGCACCACATGGTCCACCGTGGTCGCCCGGCGACCGCAGTACGCGCACCGGTGCCGGTCCCTGACCAGGACACCCCGCCTCGACCACGGGGCTTGTCTTCGGAACGGCACCCGTACGTACCTGCACAGCCTGATCACCCGGGGCGCGGGTATGTCGACCTCGGCGCCCCGCATACGCAGTTCGGGGTGGGCCTGCTCGACGACGGCCTTGTCCTGCAGCACCAGAACGACAGCTCGATTCAACGTCACCGTAGACAGCGGCTCGAAGCTCGCGTTCAGGACCAACGTGTCACGCATCCAGCCCACCTCCCCATTGCATCTGCCCACCCCCCGGCGGGCTTGGATCAACTCTGGACGGGCGCGCCGAGATGGACAACGCAATAAAAAATGCCCGCCTCTGATCACTTCCAAGACCAGAGACGGGCAAACGTTCAATGAACGATGAGCTGACTCATCCCTTCGTGGGATTCTCGTACTCACCGACCAGTTGAGCGCGAGCGATCGCGTGGAACCGCAGGTTGAACCCGACGGCGGCGGGGGAGGCGTCGGCGTCCGGACCGAGCTTCTCCTGGTCCACCGCGTACACCGTGAAGACGTACCGGTGCGGCCCGTCCCCGGGCGGCGGCGCGGCACCGCCGAACTCCTTGCCGCCGTAGTCGTTGCGCGCCTGTACGGCGCCCGCCGGCAGCCCCTCGAACTTGCCGCTGCCCGCACCCACCGGCAGCTCGGTCACCGAGGCCGGGATGTCGAACAGCACCCAGTGCCAGAACCCACTGCCCGTCGGAGCGTCCGGGTCGTAGCAGGTCACGGCGAAGCTCTTGGTCTCGGCCGGGAAGCCCTCCCACCGCAGCTGCGGCGAGGTGTTCCCCTCCGCGTAGACCTGCGCGTCCTTGAGTGTCGCGCCCTCCTGCACGTCCTCACTCGTGACCGTGAACGACGGCACCGGCGGATGGAAGTCGTGGGGCAGCGGCCGCCTCTTCAGCTCGGTCACCTCGACACCTCCTGATCATCGGGAACGAATCCAAGGGCGAGCCTACGACTTTCACGCCGTCAGATACGGAAGGCCCGGATCACCTCACGGTGTCCGGGCCCTCTCACTCACTCAGAACCAGTTGCGCTTGCTGCCGACCTCGGACAGCCACTGGTTGAGGTAGGCCGTCCAGTCGGTGCCCTGGTAGTCGTTCAGGCCGACCTGGAAGGAGCGGAAGGTGTCGCTGCCCTCGCTGAACAGCCCCGGCTTCTTGTCCATCTCCAGCACGACGTCCATCGCGTGCTCGTCGGCCACGAAGCTCAGCTCGACCTGGTTCAGCCCCCGGTACTGCGACGGCGGCAGGAACTCGATCTCCTGGTAGAACGGCAGCTTCTGCCGCGTACCCCGGATGTGCCCGCGCTCCATGTCCGCGTTCTTGAACCGGAAGCCCAGCTGGATGAAGGCGTCCAGGATCGCCTTCTGCGCCGGCAGCGGGTGCACGTTGACCGGGTCGAGGTCACCGGAGTCCACGGCCCGCGCGATCGCCAGCTCGGTCGTCACACCGATGTGCATCCCGCGCAGCGCCTGCCCGTCGATCATCGTGATCGGCGTCTCCCACGGGATCTCCAGCCCGAACGGCACCGCGTGCACCGCACCGGCCTGCAGCTCGAAGGCACCGCCCAGCTGCAGCTTGGTGAACTCGATGTCCTGCTTGTACTCCTGGTCGCCGCTCTCGACCTCGACCTTGGCCTGCAGCCCGACGGACAGTCCTTCGATGTTCTGGTTGACGGAACCGCCCTGGATCCGCACCTCGCCCTGGACGACACCGCCCGGGACGACGTTGACCTCCGTCAGCACCGTCTCGACCGAAGCCCCGCCGGCCCCCAGACTCGCGAGCAGCTTCTTGAACGCCATGACTCTCCCTACTAGGACTACTTGCATCCGGGATCCCTTGATCCCTACAAACGCGATCCGGCCGTGGCCGGTTCCGCGTTCCACACCCTGGCAAGCCGAGTGCCCGCTGACCACCCCGACGCACCCCTCGATCTCCACTACGCTCGGAGGGCATGATCGCGACCCCCGACCGTACGCCCCTCCCCAGGGCCTTCTTCGACCGCCCTGTCCTGGAGGTGGCCCCCGACCTCCTCGGCCGCCTCCTCGTGCGGACGACCCCCGACGGTCCGATCACCCTCCGCCTCACGGAGGTCGAGGCCTACGACGGCCCGAACGACCCCGGCTCCCACGCCTACCGTGGCCGCACCGCCCGCAACGACGTGATGTTCGGTCCCCCCGGCCATGTGTACGTCTACTTCACCTACGGCATGTGGCACTGCATGAACCTCGTCTGCGGCCCCGACGGCCGGGCGAGTGCCGTCCTGCTCCGCGCCGGCGAGGTGGTCGAGGGCGCCGAGCTGGCTCGCAAACGTCGACTCTCGGCCCGTTATGACAAGGAACTGGCCAAAGGCCCGGCCCGTCTGGCCGCCGCTCTGGACGTGGACCGAGCCCTCGACGGCACGGACGCGTGCACCCCCGGCGAGACCCCGCTGAGAATGCTGACCGGCACCCCCGTGCCCTCCGACCAGGTACGCAACGGCCCGCGCACCGGAGTCGCCGGCGAGGGCGGAAACGGCGACGTCCATCCCTGGCGCTTCTGGGTGGCCGACGACCCCACGGTGAGCCCTTATCGGGCCCATGTACCCCGGCGCCGCCGAAGTTGACTCGCCCTTGACGGGGGCGTAACGTAGCCCGAGCCGCTTGAACCGGGTACGGCATTCGCCAGCAGCCGGAAGCGGCCAACCCACTACCTACGACATCCCTCAGCGGGGGCGATTTTGGCATGCCTGCATGCCCGAATTCGACTCGAAGGAACTCGATTATGAGTTGCCGAGGGAATCGGCTAACGTAGTGAATGTCGAAAGGCCGACGAGCGAAAGCCCAAAGCCTCAGACAAATCCCGCCGACCGGGAATCGGACGCCGAAAGGATCTGATAGAGTCGGAAACGCAAGACCGAAGGGAAGCGCCCGGAGGAAAGCCTGAGAGAGTCTCTCGGGTGAGTACAAAGGAAGCGTCCGTTCCTTGAGAACTCAACAGCGTGCCAAAAATCAACGCCAGATATGTTGATACCCCGTCCCCGGC
>NZ_JBIWGA010000001.1:724287-1019057 GCF_044763345.1 Streptomyces sp. NPDC096132 | reverse complement strand
GACCCACGGCAACGTCCCCACACCGAACCGAACGCTCAACTACCGTCCTGGACACGGCCACCAGGACCGAGCCACCTCATTGTGTTAGCCGCTATTAGAGCCCCCGCGACAACCCGTCGCCGGGGCTCCTGTTCACCGTTACATGAAACGCGTATTCAATCCCATACTGCCTTCAGATCCGCAGCTACGACAACGACCGAGCCACGGGTGAAGGCGATTTCATGACTGAAACCAGCCGGGTGCGGCAGAGCCTCATCCAATTGCAGATCGCCCAAACGGGGCAGCATGCCGTCCGCTTCCTTGGTGGACAAATTCAAAGACTGAACACCTGAATACACGATACGCAGACCACTCTCATGCTTCCAATCATTTGGCGCCAGGAACATCTCAAGACCGACAAGACCTTCCACATCCGTGAGGACCATCTTGCTTAGCGTCAGATCTTTGACACAGCGAACGCTTCGAAAATCATAGTGGTCAGAGTCCGTCACGAACTCAGCCGCACCAACAGGAAGACTGCTCACGATCCGAGGAATAATTTCCAGATACCCTTGCGGATCCAGAAAGTACCCGTATTGATCTGACAGCGGTTCCACTATTACGTACTTCACTAGCAACCACCTGTAATACGCGGACGCTTCCAGTTATCGCCCTTGATGTTTTCAGTACCCTTACCCCCAAGCCGTCCGGCCGCTCGCATTTCCCCCACAGCCAACCCCTTCAGATTATTGTAGACATCTTGCGGGACGGTGACATCAGCACTCTTCCCGTGTTTCGGGAACCATCCATTACTACCGAAGATCCCGACTTCCGTACCTCGACGGTAAACATGGATCTCGAAGTCGACCGTGCCACCGATATTGATTCGGTCAAGGCGTCCCGTATACCCATCGCCGAAGCTCAGGGGATCCTTCGATCCCCCGGCATTATGTACGAGTACCGGACTCTTCCCGGCAAGCACATAGTACGTGTGAAGACCGTCGACGGTGAGGTTGCGGGTTTCCTGTTGCCCATGGAACGACGAGACCGTTTCGACGGTGACTACGTCTCCCCTGTCCGTGCGCAGGGTCATACCAGACCGCAGATCACCCGCATCGAGCCATGCGTGCTCGGAGGGCGACCAGAATGGATGGTGGTCGGTCGCGACAACCTCGGCGGGGCCGTCCTCCGTCTCCACTCCGACTTCTGTGAAGTCCTTGTCCTCATCGGTGACGATGGTGGCGAGGACTGTACGCTCTTCGGTCGCTCCGGACTCCGGATCCGTGGCGATTATCTTTTCGCCGACCGCGACGTCCTTGATCGGCTTGCTCGTGCCGTCCGCCATCAGGACTTCGGTCTCCAGCGTGAAGCTGTTCTTGAAGCACACCTTTCCGCCGCGCCCGAGGGCGTACTGCAGGATGATGTCGAAACCGACGTTGCCGCATATCGGGCAGGTGTTGACCGTGTCGATGCTTTTTACGTGGGCCCATCCCCCGTAGTAGTCCATGAGGTTCTTGCACGACATGTCGACGCCCTGGCTGAACGTGCAGCGCTCACGGAAGTACAGCTCGTAGTTCAGCTCGTCGCTGACGTTCGGCATGTAGGTGCCGAGGGTCTTCATCTGGCCGACGCTCGGAAGGCCGTCGCCGCCGAGGTAGTCCTTGCCCAGGTCCGAATTGGGCGGGGGCGCGGCTCCGTCTCCCAGATCGGTGACCACGGGGTCCGACGGAATCGGGTCATCCGTGTAGGTCGGGTAATCCCCTTCCTCCCCTGAGCAGTCGAGCGGGTAGCAGCTCTCCAGCCCCGTCGGGTCCATTCGGTTGACCGGATCGTTTTCGCTGTAGCTGTACGCGGAAAGGTTCTGCGGGGTGTACGGGCTGCTGAGCGGGTCCGGGCTGAGGAACCGGGCGAGCCGGGGATCGTAGGCGCGGGCTCCGAGGAGGGACAGGCCCGTACTGGTGTCTTCCGTCTTGCCCAGGAAACCGCTGTCCGTCCCCGTAGGCAGGCTCCCGTCACGCTCGTCGCCGAACGGGGTGTAGCGGCGGCGAGTCGACTTGCCCGTGTCGGCGTCGACCACGAGCTGCGTGGAGGCCTGCGGGTCGGCCATCAGGTAGAAGAGCTTGCCGCCCGTGACGCTGTTGCCCGTG
Source organism: Streptomyces sp. NPDC096132 (assembly GCF_044763345.1). NCBI lineage: Bacteria > Bacillati > Actinomycetota > Actinomycetes > Kitasatosporales > Streptomycetaceae > Streptomyces > Streptomyces sp. NPDC096132. The sequence goes on along the minus strand of NZ_JBIWGA010000001.1, from coordinate 1,016,931 downwards.
GTGGTGCGCATGGCCACGGTGGACGTACCGCTGCTGTAGTACCGGGTGGCGGTGGCTGCCGTGCCGTCGCTGGTGCGCAGTTCCATACCGCCGAGGTAGGCGACCGTTTCCTGAGGAGTGGTGCGGACCAGGAGGTTGCCGTCGGCGTCGTAGGCGTAACGGGTCAGTTCGCTGCCACCGGACGTGGTGGTCTTCACGCTGGCCAGTTGGCCGAGCCGGCTCCAGGTGTAGTCGGTGGCCTTGGTGCTCCCGGCGGTCTCGACACGGGTGAGCATCTGGCCCGCGTCGTCGTAGGTGAGGTCCTCGGCCGTGGTGGTGCCGGCGGATTGTGTAGTGACCTTGCGGACGCCGTGCGGCTGGTCCGCGTTCGCGGTGGTCCAGTTGTCGGCGTCGTCGTAGCCCGGGTAGAGGTAGTCGCGGGTGGTGACCTCGCCCGTGGCGTTCGTGTCGGTGACGAGCTGGAGGTTGCCGAGGCGGTCGTACGTGTAGGCCGTCTGGTACGGGTCCTCGCCGGTGAAGTCGGAGGTGGTGTTCAGTGAGCAGGAGGCCGCCACCGCGCGGGTGGAGGCGTTGGTCAGCCGGGCCTGACCGTCGTAGTGGAAGCACTGCGTCTGCTCGGTCTGACCGGCGGCCAGCTCCTGGATCCCGGTGATCTTGCCGTCGTAGTCGTAGTCGTAGAGGTCTTGCTGCTTCTCACTGGTGAACTGGCCGACGGAGGTGGTCGTGGTAATGCCTCGCAGCCAGCGGGTCCCCTTGGCGAGGACGTAGTTGTAGCTGCGCTGAGCGCTGACACCGGTCAGCCCGGTTGTGGCGGCGCCGTAGTAACGGTCGGTCAGCAGCCCATAGGCGTCATAGACCGTCGTCCTGACATAGGTCTGGGTGTCCGAGGTGAGGCTGCGGGGCTGCCCGTAGGCGGTGTAGCCGGCGGTGACGGTCTCTGCGGCAAGGCCGCCGGCCTGGGGGTAGGTGACGGTGGCGATGTGGTCCGCGGCGTCATAGGTGTACGCCGTCGTGTAGTCGCCGGCCAAGCCGGTGACGGGTGCCGGAATCGTGACCGTAGTGCTCAAGGACCTGCCCCGGCCGTCGAATCCGTTCGACTTGACGGTGTAGGTGTTGCCGTCGGCGTCGTGACTCGTCGTCGCGGTGATCTGGCCCTTGCCGCCTGCCACACCCAGTCCGTCCCAGGTCCAGGCCGCGAGCTCCGTGGTACCGCTGTTGACGGAGATGCGGCGACCCAGGGTGTCGTACTGGTAGCTCAGGACCGTCTTGGCAGTGCCGGTGTCGGGATCGATGTTGCCGGACGCCGTGCTGACCCGGCCGTTGGCGTCGTAGGTCGTGGTGGAGATCCCGGCGTCCGGGTCGTCCACCCGAGTGCGCTGACCGGCCCAGTCGTAGGTGTAGGCCGTGGTGTTGTCGCGCGCGTCGGTGATCTGCTTCAGCAAGCCCGTGGCGGTGTAGTCGTACTGCGTGGTGAAGGCCGAGCTTCCGTTGTGCTCGACCACCTTCGACGTCTGGCCGTAGACGTCGGTGTACGTGTCCGTGGGATCGGCGGCGGCCGGTGTGACCGTGACGTAGTCACCGTGGTAGGCCGTCAGCTTCCGGCCCTCCTGAACACCCCGGGCTCTGTCGCCGTCGCCGACGAGGATCTGGGACTCCGTCGTGCGGCCCGCCCAGTCCAGGGTCAGTTCCGTGTAGGACGGCAGGTCCTCGATCGCAGGGTTGACCGGTCCGCCGGAGCCTGCGGTGCCCTGGTTGCGGAAGACCGCCGAGGTACCGGTGACGTTGCCGGCCGAGTCGTAGCGGACCACGGCGACCTGTCGGTTGGGCACCTCCTCCCCGGTGGACGGATCCGTCCCGTCCGGGATGGGCGTGTGGGTTTCGCGGGCTCTTCCGAGGCCGTCGGAGTACGCGTAGGAAGTCAGGTAGGTAGTGCCCGCCTGCAGAATGTGAGTGCCCACGCGTGGGAAGCCGGTCACCGAGTCGGGAATGCCACTGCTGGTGGCGGTGGGAATGCTGTAGTCGAACTTGAGTGACGGAGAGGTGCCGGTTTCGGTCGGCTTCCACACCTCGATGGGCCGGCCCGCGCCGTCCAGGACGACCTTGGTGATGTTGCCGTTAGCGTCCTTGGTCTGCGTCACCATCCCCCAGTAACGGGATGTCCACGCCGTGGTCGTGAGTGGACCACGCGAAGTGACGAGCCCATCCGGGTCGGGCGTGGTCGTCGTGATGCCGTTCAGCGGCCAGACGTTGGCCGGGCTGTAGGTCGTGGTGGTCCGGTTACTGTTCGCGTCCTCGGTCCAGATGACCCGGCCCGCGTCGTCGTAACCGGATTTGACGGGCTGGTAGGCACTCGACTTGGTGTACGTCCGGACTTCTGTGGCGTTGCCGTCGACTGGCTTGTTGGTGTCCACGGAGGAGGCTCCGTCGAACAGGGTGGCCGTGTAACCGTCCTGGTTGGCAGCGGCCCGGTTGTCGCAGCGCTCCGCGTAGTGGCGCGTCTCGTCGACCAGAATCATCCACCGCTGGATGCTGCTGCCGTCGTAGAGATCGGTGTTGTATGCGCGGCCGTAGGTGGTGCAGCGGTTGTCGGAGACGCCCTGTTCACCCTGGTCATCGGTGCGCACCGGCAATCCGTAGGTGGTCGAGGTGGAAGAGGCGTCGTCGTACACGTCCTCGACGACGTGAGTGCGCCAGCCGGTGGAGATCTTCGTCTCGGTGGTGATGCGGTCCTCCCGGACGAATCGTGCGTCGGGCAAGCCGTCGTACTGAGAGGTGTTGTGGGTCCAGTAGTGGTGGAAAACTCGCTGCTGCGAGCTGCCGGCGTCGTCGCGAGTGGAGCTCTCGATCGTGCGGCTCTGCAACCAGGGCGAGTCGGTGTAGGACGTACCCTCGCCGTCGGTGACCGACACCGAACGCGTGGCTGACGTGTCCGTCTTGGATGTGCGGTCGCCGTCCAGTCCCCGGAAGAGCCAGTGGAATAGGGAGTGCTTGACGGTGCCGGTGCCGTTCGTGACCTCTACACGCTGGTAGCCCCGCCAGTCCGACCAGGTTTCGTCACTGTCCGGAACCAAGGGGTCGTCGGTGAAGCGCCAACCGGCGCCGCCCTGGTAGTCGTAGGTGGTGGTCATCACCGGCGCACCGTCCTGGTCGCTGGTGACGGTCGGGTCGACGGTCACCTTGCTGACCAGGAACTTCTTGAACCAGCCGGTCTGTGCCGTGGTGGCGCCCTCGGGAGTCCACTTCTGCCAGTAGCAGTCCTTCGTATTGGAGGCCTGGCTGGGCAGGGCGTCCGCGCTGCACGGGTTCGGCGAGTCGTACGTGACGCTCGTGGTGGCGCCCAGATCTCCGTGGATGGTGCTGATCCGACGGAAGTTGAGTTCGCCGGTGCCGACCTGGTTGTCCAGGTCGGTGCCATTGAAGTTGACGACCGGGAAGATGACGTCGTTGCCCGTGCCATACGTTTCCCGCTGAAGGTAGTCCAGCCAGAGAGTGTTACCGACCGCTCCGTCCGGGTTGGGCAGGCCATGCTTGGTCTGGTACTGCTGCACGAGGTCCCAGCCATTGGCGCCGGTGTTCAGCGCGAAGGTCTTGACGTCCCAGAGCATGTCCTTGCTGAAGAAGGTCGGGTAGTACGTCTTGCCCGCGCAGTAGTAGTCCGTGGAAGTGCCGTTGCACAGCAGGTCGACGGGCACGTCCGGATACGACGACGGGCTTGAGGCGATCGAGGGGCAGGCGTCCGGCTCACTGCGCAGCGGATCCGCGTCCGCCATACGCTCGACGCACCGACCGGTGTGCGTGAATTCGACCTTGCCGGTCGGCTTGGAGCTCGCGATCTGGGTGGGCCATCCGTATTCGATCTTGGCCAGGTAGCCGCTCGCCGTGTAGGAGCGGGCCTTGTCGGTGTTGGCGACCGATCGGTAGTAGTTGGTCTCCCGGTCATAGAAGTAGACCGATTCGACCTCGTTCGCGTCCACGGTCCGGTCCAGGCTCCACCGCCACGCCTGCGTGCACGGCTCGGGGAACTGGGAGTAGCAGGGCTCGCCCGTGTTGTTGCCGACGACAGGGATGGTGAAGACGGAGGAGGTCGCCCCGCCAGAGCGTTCGGAGCGGCCCCAACCGAAGTAGTAACGCTGGCCGTCCTGGGTGGAGATCACCCAGTACTCGTCGTCCGCGCCGTACCCTCCGCTCAGGTGCTGCACTCTCCAGCCCGGGTCGTTCTGTACGTGGTAGGAGCCGGTGCCGTTGTCGTCCTGGACGAGGGTGGAGGTCACCCCGTTGAGGTTGATGACGTAGATGGCTCCGTCCGGTTCCACGGATCTGTTGGGCGACGCCCAGCACATGTCGCCGATCGACTTCAGTCCGTCCTCGGAGCAGTTGCGGTAGCGCCGCTCGATGTAGCCGACGTTCAGGTCCCAGCCCATTCCCACCCAGGACGCCTGGTTGTTGGAGGCTGAGGTGCGCCCGTCGACTGACTGCGAGTTGTAGGAGAGCGCTAGGGACGGCGCCCTTCCCATCGCCGGCGTGGGCAGGCTGAACGGATAGCTGTAGGTGAACGCACCGGAGCCGGTCGCCACATCCCATGACCCGGTCGGAGAGAGCGTGGAAGCTCGGTAGTCGCCGCTCTCGGAGGAGGAGCCGCTGGTGAGTGCGTAGACAGAGCTGGAGGTGCTGTCCAACTGCGTGGACAGACCATCGGCGTCGGGTTCCGCCACGACCGTCGCCGTCAGCGTGCCCTCAGCCGTGTCGTTCTCGGCGGGCACGAACTCGCGGTCCGAGCACTCCTCGGCCTCTGGTGTCTGCAAGGCGCATGCGGGCAGCTTCACCAACCGGAGCCGGGAAGCGAAGTCGCCGCCGTAGGCGTACTGGAAGCCCGAGTAGTCGATGCTGATCTGGACCTGGCCGACCGCTGCGACGCCGTCCGTACGGATGACCTGGACACCGAGGCCGATACCCCCCGCCGGGGCCACTTCCTGCCTGTCGAGTACCCGTACATCGACCTGGTCCGGCGAGATGGTCTCCGACTCGTCCCCGGAGCCGTCTGCGGTCGACTCCGACGGTTCCGGCGAAGCGCTGGGGTCCGGCTCAGGTTCGGCAGAGGCGGATTCAGCGTCGGGCGCCTTGGACGCGTCGGTCGAACTCACGGCCGGGGAAGGTGTTTCGGAGCCCGTGAGCGGTGACCGGGAAAGCTGGGGAGCGGTATCGGAAGCGTCGGCAGCCGGTGCGACTTCAACGACTTCGGCGACCTGGGTGTCAGCGGCATCTGCGGCGGACGTCGCGGTGGGTGTCACCGTGCCCGGATCTCCGGGGGCTGCCTGCGAGAGGTCCACCGTCGCCTCGGCGGCGTCGGGCCACTCGGGTGCCGGCAGCGCCTCTCCCGGCTCCTCCGCCTGCTGCGACGGCACGGTGCCCACCGACTGCGACGGCACCAACGGTGTCGTATCTCCCGCAGCAGCGACGGCCTGTTGCGGCGTCATGACCGACACGGTTGACAGCAGGCCCGTCAGCACCGCGCCTGCCACCGTCACGGACAGCAAACGCGCACGCCGAGTTGCCATTGAGTGCCCCCACCCATGCGCCCCACGCCCTGTTCGGCATGGGTCTCACTCCAGAAGTTGATCAGTGAAGCGAGAAGGTAATGCGCGTGAAGAACCTGTGAACAGGGGGAATGTAAAACGGTTCCATCATTTCGGTATGGCGTTGGTCACAGGCCAGACAATGCCTATCGGTGCTGTGTCGTGCCTGCCGACGCCAACCGTCCGGTCCTGTAGGCCAGTTGCGCTTCCCGATGTTCACGGCCTTCGCCGCCGGTCCGGATCGTGCGTCACTGGCCGCACTTCAGCTGGCCGTCGATCTGCGCCGCCGTCCGCTCCCCGTCCCTCGTCCAGTACTCCCCCGCCTTCAGCTTCACCTTCTCGATCGTGCGGACGGTGAAGACGTCGTCGCGGCCGTCGCCGGTCGGGTCCTCGTAGGCCACGCGTATGTGGGGTGGGATGGAGGCGGCGGTCGGGCGGGCTCCGAAGTACGGGGGACGGGGTCGGACGGACCCAGGAGGCACCCGGAGGTGCCCGACAGAGCCAGGGCGGTCGTCGCGGCGAGGAGGGTCGACCTGCCTCCTCGCCGACGATCAGGATGATCAGGACGAACGCGTACCGCTGACATGGATCCCCCACCCCGTCCCGGGGGCGCCTGCCGACCCCGGTGGCGGAAGGATGCAGGAGGGGTCGGCCGCGGGGGCACCGTCAGCCGCTCGGTGTCGGTTCCTTCGTTACCTGGAGCGGCTCCGAGCGCTCCGGCGCCGTCGCCGACCCTGCCCGCGGCCCCATCAGGGCGTACGACAGTCCGAAGCCCGCCGCCACGACCGCCGCGCCGCCCGCCGCGTCCAGGACCCAGTGGTTGCCGGTCGCGACGATGGCCGAGACGGTGAAGAAGGGGTGGAGGAGGCCTAGGGCCTTCATCCACCACCTCGGGGCGACGATCGCGATGACGAGTCCGCACCACAGGGACCAGCCGAAGTGGAGGGAGGGCATCGCGGCGTACTGGTTGGTCAGGGCGGTGAGGGTGCCGTAGTCGGGCTTGGAGAAGTCCTGGACGCCGTGGACCGTGTCGATGACGCCGAGCGCCGGCATCAGACGCGGGGGCGCCAGCGGGTAGAGCCAGAAGCCGACCAGGGCCAGGAGGGTCGCGAAGCCGAGGGCCGAGCGGGCCCAGCGGTAGTCCACCGGGCGGCGCCAGTACAGGACCGCCAGGACCGTCAGCGGGACCACGAAGTGGAAGGACTCGTAGTAGAAGTCGAAGAAGTTCCGGAGCCAGTCGACGCCGACCACCCAGTGGTTGACCGCGTGCTCGATGTCGATGTGCAGGAGGCGTTCGAGGTCGAGGATCTCCTGGCCGTGGGCCTCCGCCCGCGCCCGGCCCGCGGAGTTGGAGCCACCGGTCGCCGCCAGCCGGACCTGCTGGTAGGCCGCGTAGGTGACCCGGATCAGCAGAAGCTCGAGGAGCAGGTTGGGGCGGGTCAGGACGCGCTTGAGGAACGGCAGCAGCGGTACGTGCTTCCAGCGGGCCGGGACCGGTTGCGCGTACTCCGTGGGGATCGGTGTGCGGTAGTACGGGGACGTGCGCGGGAGGAAGGGGATCACCGTCGCCGCGGCGATGGCCGCCAGCAGGACCGCGTTGTCGCGGAGCCAGTAGAGCGCCGCCATGTTCGGCAGCATCATCCGGGCCGGGAGGGTCATCACGAGGATCACCGCCACCGGCCAGACATAGCGGTCCGAGGCGCGTGTGCCGACCCGGCCGACGACCGCGAGCAGGACCCACAGCAGCTGGTGCTGCCAGGTCGTCGGGGAGACCGCGATCGCCGCGCAGCCCGTGAGGGCCACCGCCAGCAGGAGCTGGCCGTCATGGGCGTAACGGACCGCCCGGCGCACGCCGAGGACCGCGACGCCCGCGCCCAGCACCAGGAACAAGCCGATCTCCAGCGGGCCGGAGAGGCCGAGGCGCAGCAGGGCTCCGTGCAGGGACTGGTTGGCGAGGGCGTCCGCCTTGCCGCCGAGGCCGACGCCCGCCATGTGGTGCACCCAGTAGGTGTACGAGTCGTGCGGCATCGCCGCCCAGGCGAGCGCGGTGACCGCGGCGAAGGTCGCGCCCGTGGCCGCTGCCGCGCGGCGGCGGCCGGTGAACCACAGGAGCGCGGCGAACAGCAGGACCGTCGGCTGGAGGGCGGCAGCAAGTCCGATCAGCGCGCCGCCGGTCTTCTGGCCCCGTACGACGAAGCAGCCGAGGAGGACGAGGAGGACCGGGATGATGCTGGTCTGGCCGAGCCAGAGGGTGTTGCGCACCGGCAGCGACAGCATGAGGAGGCTGATCGCGACCGGGGCGGCGAGGAGAGACGTCCGTCTGCTCACCGGCTGGGGCAGGGCGCGCGCGACCACCAAACCCAGGGCGACGACCAACAGCAGCGTGCCGAAGGTCCAGCCCCAGCCGAGGGCCTGTTCCGCCGCCCGGGTGAGGGGCTTGAGGACGAGTCCGCCGAACGGGGTGCCGGTGAAGCGCGTGGAGTCGTAGAGCGAACCGTTGACGTGCAGCACGCCGTCCGGGCCGACCCAGGTCTCCAGGTCCGTCAGCCGTTCCCCGCGCGGGGTGCCGAGGACCACGGCCACCTGGCGTACGGCGAGGACCGCCGCGAGCAGCCAGAGGCCGAGGCGGGCCGCGCGCAGACGGGCCGCCCTCGCCGTGCCGACCGCGGTCGACCCGAAGGCCTCCGCCGGTCGCCCGCTGTGCTCCGCATTCGCCACGCCTCGTCGGCCTCCCGCCCCGTTCGTGCCACGCGTCCGCTGCGTGGGTGTTTCCTGGACGAACCCTATGTGGCTCGCACCGCCCCCGGAGAGAGACGCAGGCCATCCCCGCTTCACCTGACGTCGGCCCTCCTTTTGTCCGGAAGACGATAGTGCGCCGGGGTGAGGTTGCCTCCGCAGGGCGCGATGTGGGTCACAGCACGGCCGGAACTGGCACTTCACACGAACGGAACCGGCGCTTCAGCCGTACCGTCGTACGCCCGTGCGGTACGGAGGGCAGCGGGACGGCTGCGCGTCGTGAACGGTGGACGGCCGTACCGCGGCGGGCAGTTACGGATGACGGATCAGGCGGTCACGCATCACGGCGGGCGACGGCGGACGACGAAGGGGCTGCGGCACATGGTCGGCTTGGTCGGCACGATCGGTTCACCGAGGGGGCGCGCGAGACGGCGCGCTGAGCGGCGGGGCGCCCCGGCGACCTGGGTGACCCGGGTGACCCGGGCGGCCCGGGCGGTCAGGGCGGCCCGCGCGACCGGGGCGCGGGTGCGCGCGCGGGTCGCGGCCGTGCTCCTGGCGCTGCTGGCGGTTCAGCTCGGTTCGCTCGTCGCGCCGGCGTACGCCTGCGCCTGTGGTGCGCTGATCCCCGGTGACGAGCGGCAGCTCACGGTCGGCCGGGAGGTGTCCGTGGTGCGCTGGGACGGCCGGCAGGAGCAGATCGTGATGAGTCTGCGGGTCGCCGGGGACGCCGAACGCGCCGCCTGGATCATGCCGGTGCCACGCCGGGCGACGGTGGAGCTCGGCGACGCGAAGCTCTTCGACCAGCTGGCCGCCGCCACCGCTCCCGTGCAGCGCTCCCGCACCCACTTCTGGCCGCAGGACGGCGACTGGCCGCTGACCGCCGGCGACGGCGAGGGCGGTCCGCCGCCCCCGCCGAGGGGCGCGGCCGAGGTGGGTGTGGTCGGGCGCGAGCGGCTCGGGCCGTTCGACGTGGCGCGGCTGACCGCCACCGATCCGGCAGCCTTGGACGACTGGCTGAGCTCGAACGACTTCGCCTTCCCGCCCCGCCTCGAAATCGCCCTCCGCCCGTACGTCGACCGGCGGTGGGAGTACGTCGCGGTCAAACTGGCCCCCGAAACCACCGGCGCCGCCCTGAACGGCGAGCTCGACCCCCTCCGCCTCACCTTCGCGGCCGACGCGCCCGTCTACCCGATGCGGCTGTCCCGGCTGGCGACCACCCCGCAGTCGCTGGGCCTGTACGTCCTCGCCGCCCACCGCATGGAACCGGCGTCCCGGATCGGCGGCGAGCGGCCCCGGGTCACCTTCGCCGGACGGATCGGTACGTCGGCGGGCGGCCCGCTGGGTGAGCTGGCGGCGGGCACGCCGTACCTGACGGCCGTCGCCCAGGAGTTCCCGCGCCCCTCGGCGATCTCGGGCGACCACGAGCTGCGCCGGGCCGCCGCCGACACCGCGTTCCAGCAGGTGATCTACGAGGACCGGCTGCTCAGGGTGCTCGGCGTCCCGGCGTGGCTGGTGACGGTGGTCGGCGGCCTCGCGGCGGTCACCACGGCATGGGTCACCCTCGCGTTGCGCGGCCGCCAGGCACGCCGAGCGACCCAGCCGGGCCCCCGCCACGCCTCGGGCCACCAGCCCACCCCGCCGTCCCCACCGGCCGACCGGGCCCCGGGGACACCCCCGATGACACCTCCGATGCCGACCACACGCCCCACCGCGCCGACCGCACCGCCGAGGCCGACCTCCCACGCCCCGGGGTCGGCCGCGCCCCCGAGGCCCACCCCGCACCCCGCCGGGGCAGCCGTTCCCCCGAGGCCCACCTCGGACCCCGCCGGGGCAGCGTTACCCCCAAGGCCGAGTGCACGCCCCACCGCGCCCCCCGTACCACCACGGCACACCTCGCGCTCCGCCGGTGGAGCCGATGGAGCCGGTGGAGCGGGTGGAGCCGGTGGAGCGGGTGGAGCCGGTGGAACCGTCCCCCCGAAGCCGACCGCACGCCCCGCCGAGACCGCCGCACGCCCCACCGAGACCGCCTCCCATCCCGCCGATCCCCCCGCACCCCCGCGCCCGTCCACACCCCCACCCCCCGCCCGTCCCCCCACCACACCCCCACCCCCCTCCACCCCCCGCTCCACACCGCCCCTCACCCCTCCCCGCCCGGCCCGACCGCCGTTCACGGCTCCCCGGTCCCCCGCGCCCCCGAAGCCCTTCACGCTGCCCGTGACGCCTCGGCCGAACGGGTGAATTCACGGGGCGGGGAACCGGGGAGGCCCCCTCGGCGGGGAACCCGCGCACGATGGGGCGCGTTGACATGACTAGTTAGCGGTTCTAACTAGATGAAGGCACACGAGAGGCAGAGCGCATGAGCGAGTCGCAGGTCTGGGACGCCGTCGACGCCTACTTCACGGCCCACCTCGCCCCGGACGACGAGGTGACCGCGGCCGCGTTGCGCGACAGCGAGGCCGCCGGGCTCCCCGCGATCAACGTCACGCCGAACCAGGGCAAGCTGCTCCGGCTGCTGGCCGAGATCCAGGGGGCGCGGGCGATCCTGGAGATCGGCACGCTCGCCGGCTACAGCACGATCTGGCTGGCCCGCGCACTCCCCGCCGACGGCCGGCTCATCTCGCTGGAGTACGACCCCCACCACGCCGAGGTCGCCGTCCGCAACATCGCCCGCGCGGGCCTGGACAAGGTGGTGGAGGTGCGGGTCGGCGCGGCCCTGGAGTCGCTGCCCCGGCTGGCCGACGAGAACCCGCCCCCGTTCGACCTGGTCTTCATCGACGCCGACAAGGCCAACAACCTCCACTACCTGGAGTGGGCGCTGAGGCTCACCAGCACGGGCAGCCTGATCGTCATCGACAACGTCGTACGGAGCGGCCGGATCGTCGACGCGGGCAGCGAGGACGGGGACGTGCGGGGCACCCGGGCCGCGCTCGAGCTGATGGGCTCACACCCCCGGCTCAGCGGGACGGCCATCCAGACGGTGGGCACCAAGGGCTACGACGGTTTCGCGCTGGCGCGCGTCCTGGCGTAGCCCCGGATCGGCCCGCCGGGGCGGGCCTGCGTCTCGGCAGGACTACATCTCGTGGAAGAAGCCCACGTTGACGCTGCGCGGCCCGGTGCGGTCGAGGACGATGATCTCGCCGGAGCCGCCGCGCGGCAGCGGTACCGTGCCGCCGTAGGCGATCTGCTGCGCGTACTCCCCGACGACCAGCCGCACTTCGGAGGACGGCTCGTCCTGCGAGCCGCGCAGCCAGGAGACCTGCCAGGTGCCCTCGGGGCCGCACAGGAACTCCAGGTGCACACGAGAGACGAACAGCCAGTCCTCGGGCGTCGCGAGACGGCACACGGACTTGTCCCGGCCCACCCGCAGCACGGCGCCCGGGTCACTGGGCGCGTCGGCCATGAGCATGCCGGCCGTGGCGCCCTCTTCCGTCCCGGAGACGGAGGCCATGGTGAGTTCGAGCACGTGCGCTCCTTCGTGAAGCCGTGGTTCGACGGCTGGATGGCGGCTGGAACAGCAAGCTGAACAGTGTTTGCACAGCGGCCGCATGATAAATCGCCCGGGCCGGTCACGTCCGGCACAATGGACGCATGACCGAGCGAAAGCCACCGGGTGTGCCGTTCGACTCCTGGGTCGACAAGCAGATCCGCGATGCCGAGCGGCGCGGCGAGTTCGACCGACTGCCGGGTGCGGGCAAGCCGTTGCCGCCGGGCACCGACTCCTCGTACGACGAACTGTGGTGGATCAGGGCCAAGCTGGCCCGCGAGGGGCTCTCGGTCCTGCCTCCGGCCCTCGCCCTGCGCAAGGAGGCGGAGGACGCCCTCGCGGCGGCGTACGCGGCGCCCTCGGAGCGCATCGTCCGGAGGATCATCACGGACGTCAACGTCAAGCTCCGCGACATGATGTTCAAGCCGCCGCCCGGCCCCCCGCTGGGTATGAAGCCGTACGACGTCGAAGCGGTCGTACGGCAGTGGCGGGAGCGCCGGGCGGCGGACGGAAGTGCGGACGGGACCTCGGACGGGCCCTCGGACGACGGGTCACACGTGTAGCAGCCGCTCCGTCAGTTCGCGGTAGTCCCGCAGCGCCAGCCGGAGTTGCTCGGTGTCGGCGGTGGCGCTCCCGGGCTTTCCGCTCTCGGTGGCCTGCCAGGAGCCGCGCAGGGTGCGGCGCCGCTGGTTCACGGCGTCGGTGAAGCGCTCGGCGAGTTCCTCCAGCACATGGTCGGCCTCCGTGACGGCGTCCCGGGGACCGTCCACGAACCCGCCGACGGCGTGCTGCATCCGTGAGGCGAGGTCGTCGCACTCGTCGCGCGGCAGCAGCGGCGAGCCGTGCCCGCCGCCGTCGGCGACCGTGCCCGTGGCGACGCGGGACCGTGCCGCCACCTGGGCCTTCTCCATCGGTGTGAGGGGCCGACGGTTCTCCGAGTCCTGGGAGCCCTGGGAGTCCTGGATCTCTGGGGTGTCCTGGGTCATGTCGGGCATCGCACGTCACCCTTCCTTCGTCTGGTGCCGGTGGAAGCCCCACGGCAGATGGTGGGAGCGGTCGGCCTGGGGCGTCCGGCGGTGCTGGGCGCGGTGGCGGCCGGTGTCACGGTGGGGCGGGCCCAGCAGGTCGTCGAAGAGGGCGCGGGCCTCGACCATGGCGGCCCGCATGTCCTCGGTGCCGGGCGCACGCGCGTCCCGCGTACCGGTCTCACCACCGTCCCGCATCCCCGCCTCGCCACCACCGTACGAGCGGGACGCACCGCCGCCGAAGGCACCGGGCCCACCGCCGCCGAAGGCACCGGGCCCACCGCCGCCGAAGGCACCGGCCTCACCGCCGCCGAAGGCACCGGCCTCACCGCCGCCGAAGGCACCGGCCTCACCGCCGCCGAAGGCACCGGGCCCACCGCCGCCGAAGGCACCGGCCTCACCGCCGCCGTAGGCACCGGCCTCACCGCCGCCGAAGGCACCGGGCCCACCGCCGCCGTAGGCACCGGCCTCACCGCCGTCGCGCAGACCCGCCTCGCCGCCGGATGCGCCCGCCTTGCGGAAGAGGTCGCCGTCTCCGGACCGAACCCGGGCCACCCGGTGCACGCGCCGGTAGCCGTGCACATGGTCGGCGTGGTGGACGGAGAGCGCGGCGAGCTGTTCGTCGTACTGGGCGCCGTCCGGGAAGCCGCGGGCGCCGGCCACCTCGGCGAGGAGATGGTCGGCCTCGACGACCGCTTCGCTCGGGGAGTCGACGAAATGCTCCTGCGCGGCCGTCCAGCGGGCCTCGAACCGCTCGCGCTCCGCGGGCTCCAGCGGCCGCTCGCGCAGACCGCCGTGCCGCTCCACGAGCGCGCCGAGTTCCCGCTCGGCCGCCTCGACGTCCCCGTCGTGCCGGGCCACGGCCCGGTCGTACTCGGGCCCGAAGCGCTGCTTCAGGCCGCGTCCGCCGTGCGAGCCCCGAGCCCGCACGGCCAGGATCGCCGCCACGGCGACGACGGCCGCCGCAGCCACGATCAGAGCGATGATCACGCCTGTGGACATGGTTGCCTCTCGGTGTGTCGGCCCCACGGGCCGGTTCCCGTCCCGGGTTGCCCGGAGGGCACCTCCCAAACGAATCCCCATATCCGTTTGCGCGGCCCCCGTACCGTCTCCGCAGAATGGGCGGATGACCTGGACCATCGCCCCCGAGCCCTTCGACTCCCCCGCCGCCACCGCGCTCTGGCGGGAGTACTACACGGAGGTCAGCGACCGCTGGTACCTGCTGCACGAGAGGCGCCGGACCGACCCGGACGAGCTGGAGCGGGAGATCGCCGCCCGGCCGGGGGACGAACTCACCCCGCCCGGGGGCCGGTTGCTGGTGGGGCGGTACGACGGTGAGCCGGGCGGCTGTGCGGGCGTACGGCTGCTGGACGCGGCGACGGCCGAGCTCACCCGGGTGTTCGTACGGGAGGGGCTGCGCGGCAAGGGCGGCGCGCCGCTCCTCGTCGGGGCCGCGGAGGACGCCGCCCGGGCGCTCGGTGCCACGCGGATGATCCTGGACACCCGCAGCGACCTGGTCGAGGCGCGCGCCCTGTACGCCCGGCTCGGCTACCGGGAGACCGAGCCGCACAACGACGACGTCTACGCCGAGCACTGGTTCACGAAGGCTCTCGGCTGATCCGCGGCACCGGCCGTTCGTCGTGCGGCTGTTCGCGGTCGGAGCCGCACAGTTCGTCGTTCAGCTCCTTGACCAGTTGGACCAGGTCGGTGGGCCGGTCGGGGCCCCACCAGTCGCCGAGCAGTTCCGCCAGCGACTCCTCCCGCACCCGCGCGAGGTCCGCGGCGACCTCGCGGCCCTGCGGGGTGAGGAGCAGGTCGAGGCCCTCGCGTACGGCGAGCCGGCGCTCCTCGACCTGGCGGGAGGCCTCGAGGATCACCGGCAGCGGGACCGTACTGCGCTCGGCGAGCACGCCCGGCTCGACGCTGCCGTACCGCTTCATCCGCAGCAGGAGCCAGCTCGCCGCCGGCAGGAGGTCGTAGCCCGCGCGGGCGGTGATCCTGCGGTAGATCTCGCGGCGGCCCTCCCGGGTGCCGAGGACGGACAGCGCCCGGCACACCTCGTCGTACGAGGACCGCTCGACGGGGTTGCTGGCGAGGGTCTCCGTCACGTCGGGCGCGGTGACCGAGCCGCGCAGCGGGTCCTCCCGGAGGAACCAGGCCAGGACGAAGCCGAGGAGGGCGACGGGGGCGGCGTACAGGAAGACGTCGGTGATGGCGGACGCGTACGCGTGCATGGCCTGCGGTCGCAGGGCGGAGGGCAGCAGGGCGATGTCGCGCGGATCGGCCTCCAGGGAGTCCACCGAGAGGCCGGAGGGCAGCTGTACGCCCCGGAAGGCGTCGGTGAGCTTGTCGCCGAGGCGGCCCGCGAAGACCGTGCCGAAGATGGCGACGCCGAAGGAGGCGCCGATGGAGCGGAAGAAGGTGGCGCCGGAGGTGGCGACGCCGAGGTCCTCGTAGGCGACGGCGTTCTGCACGATGAGGACGAGGACCTGCATGACCAGGCCGAGGCCCAGGCCGAAGACGAAGAAGTAGGCGCTCATCTCGGCCGTGGAGCTGTTCTCGTCGAGCTGGTGGAGGAGGAGCAGGCCGAGGGTGGTGACGGCGGTGCCGGTCAGCGGGAACACCTTCCAGCGGCCGGTGCGGCTGACGATCTGTCCGGAGGCCGTGGACGACAGCAGCATGCCCGCCACCATCGGCAGCATGTGCACGCCGGACGCGGTCGGTGAGACGCCCTGCACGACCTGGAGGAAGGTCGGCAGGTAGGTCATCGCGCCGAACATCGCGAAGCCGACGATGAAGCTGATGACGGCGGAGAGCGTGAAGGTGCGGATCCGGAACAGCTTGAGCGGGAGGACCGGTTCGGCGGCCTTCCGTTCGACGGCGACGAACACCGCGGCGAGTACGACGCCCAGGACCGCGAGTCCGACGATCTGCGGGGAGCCCCAGTCCCAGGTCGTGCCGCCCAGGGACGCCACCAGTACCAGGCAGGTGGCGACGGAGGCGATGAGGAGGGTGCCGAGGTAGTCGATGACGTGCCGGGTCTCCTTGCGCGGGATGCGCAGGACGGTCGCGATCACGGCGAGGGCGACGACACCGACGGGCAGGTTGACGTAGAACACCCAGCGCCAGCTGAGATGTTCGGTGAACAGGCCGCCGAGGAGCGGTCCGAGGACGCTGGTGGCGCCGAACACCGCGCCGAACAGGCCCTGGTAGCGGCCGCGTTCCCGGGGCGGGACGAGGTCGCCGACGATCGCCATCGACAGCACCAGCAGGCCGCCGCCGCCCAGCCCCTGGAGCGCGCGGAAGGCGATCAACTGCGGCATGTTTTGCGCCATTCCGCAGAGCGCCGAACCGATCAGGAAGAGCACGATCGCGATCTGGAAGAGCCTCTTGCGCCCGTACTGATCGCCCAGTTTGCCCCACAGCGGGGTCGCGGCGGTCGACGCGAGC
Organism: Streptomyces sp. NPDC096132; assembly: GCF_044763345.1. Classification (NCBI taxonomy): domain Bacteria; kingdom Bacillati; phylum Actinomycetota; class Actinomycetes; order Kitasatosporales; family Streptomycetaceae; genus Streptomyces; species Streptomyces sp. NPDC096132. The sequence continues at coordinate 1,000,663 of NZ_JBIWGA010000001.1, read as the reverse complement.
AGGTAGGCGGTGACGACCCAGCTCAGATGCTCCAGGCCGCCCAGCTCGCTGACGATCGTGGGCAGGGCGGTCGACACGATCGTCTGGTCCAGGGCGGCGAGGAGCATGCCGAGCAGCAGGGCGCCGATGGAGACGAGGACGTTTCCGGACACGTGTTCCTGATGTGGATCCACGGTCCTGCTGTGCGCGTCCAACGCCATGGATACCTCCTGAGGCTCCGGTGCCACTGTCCATCGTGATCGGTGTGACCCGTTATGGCCTCCCGAGTCCTTCCGAGCCCTCGCGAGCACCGAGGGAAAACCCGACGGAAGACGACATCCCGGGGCTCGGGGAGTCAGCTGTGTGGAGGATCTGCATAAACTCTGGAGTTCTCATGGGGAGGGACGAACAGGTGAGCGAACGGACGGGGTGGCAGGGGCGACCGGGGCCGCCGCAGGGGCACCCGTGCCCGGAGTGCGGGGCGTTGCGCGCACCCGACAACACCCCGTCCTGCGCCTGCGCGGAGCGCGCCTCCGAGGCCCTGCGCGAGACACGTACGGCGGAGGCGGCAGCGGCGGAGGACTTCGACCCGCTGCGGATCCGGCCGTACGTCGAACTGGGGGGCGCGCCCGGCGAGGCGGGCGGCGTTCCGGCCGACGCGACCATGCCGCTGAGGGCCGTACCGGCCGCCGACGCGACCATGCCCCTGCAGCGGATCCGGCCGGGAGACGGGACCACTGCGCTGCCGCCGGTCGGGCCGGCGGACGAGACCATGGCGCTGCCGCCGATCCGGTCGGCCGACGCGACCATGACCCTGCCGCCGGTCCGGCCCGCCGGTGAGCCCGCCACCACCGACCTGAGCCTGTTCCAGGAACCGGAAGGGGCGGACGGGCCTCACGCCGACGACGAGGACCCGCCGCGCGGCCGGCGCCGGCGCACCCTGCTGATCGCGGCCACCGGTGCCGCCGTGGCCGTGGTGGCCGCGGCCGGGTTCGCGAGCGGACTGTTCACCTACGAGAAGCCGACGCGGGACGGCGCCGCCCCCAAGGACGTACGGGCCGCGGTCCCCGACACCTCGACCAGCGCGCCCTCCGCGTCCGCCGCGAGCCGGTCGGCGTCACCCTCGGCCTCCAGCGCCTCGCCGTCCGCCGGCGAGAGCGAGAGCCCGTCGCCGACGGCTTCCGAGTCGAGCGCCTCACCGTCGGCCTCCGCCTCCGCCTCGGCCGACGCCACGGCCCCCACGGCCCGCGCCACCGGCACCCTCGCCCCCGACAACCAGGCCGACAACGGCCAGGAGACCATCGCCACCCCCGTCCTCCGCCTCGGCGACAAGGGCACGGAAGTGACCGAGCTCCAGCTCCGCCTGCGCCAGCTGTACCTCTACAACGGCGACGCCGACGGCACCTTCACCACCGACGTCGAAAGCGCCCTGCGCAACTACCAGTGGTCCCGCGGCATCCAGGACGACGAACTGGGGGTGTACGGGGCGGCGACGAGGGCGCGCCTGGAGGCGGAGACCAAGGAGCCGTAGGCCGGTGGTGCTGGGGGCTGCCGCCCCCAGACCCCCGCTTCGGCCCTGAACGAGCCTCGTCCTCGAACGCCGGACGGGCTGAGAAACCTCACCCCACGTGAATCCGCACCCCGTCCCTCACAACCTCCACCCTTACCTGCCTCAGATCCCGCACCACCACATCCGGCCCATGCACCCCAGCCCGAGCCCCCACCCCCACCACCCGCATCCCAGCGGAGCGCCCCGCCTCGATCCCGGCCCCCGAGTCCTCGAACACCAGGCACTCCTGCGGCGCGACCCCCAACTCCGCCGCGCCCTTCAGGAAGCCCTCGGGGTCCGGCTTGCTCGCCCCCACCGACTCCGCGGTGATCCGCACCTGCGGGAGCGGAAGCCCCGCCGCGGCCATCCGCGCCGTGGACAGCGGGACGTCCGCCGAGGTGACCAGCGCGTGCGGAACGCCCTGCGCGACGAGCGAGGCGACGAACTCCGGCGCCCCGGGCACCGGCACCACACCGTCCAGATCGGCGGTCTCCTCGGCCAGCATCCGCGCGTTGTCCGCGAGGTTCCGCTCCATCGGCCGGTCGGGCAGCAGCACGGCCATCGAGGCGTGCCCCTGCCGCCCGTGCACGACCTGCATCACCTCGTCGCCGCTCAGCCCGTGCCGTTCGGCCCAGCGCCGCCAGATCCGCTCGACGACGGCGTCGGAGTTCACGAGGGTGCCGTCCATGTCGAGCAGAAGGGCACGGGCGGACAGGACCGGCATGAGCAGCTCCCCACACAAGGCGTACGCAAGAGACAAGGCGGCCCCGCCCGCCGGTCAGGGAAAACGGGCGGGAGCCACTTTGTTCCCCCACGGTACAAAATGAAGCGGGCCCTCCGCCACCCACACCGGAAAGCGTTCACCGAGCGTTCAGCTCAGCCCGCGATCGCCTCCCACAGGCTCCACACGCCCAGTCCCGTCATCAGCAGCGCGGCGATCTGTGTGATCAGCTTCAGCGGCACGCGCTTCATCAGCGCCTTTCCGCCGACGATGCCCAGTCCGGCCACCGCCCACAGCGCCAGCACCGCGCCGAGCCCGACGGAGAGCGGGTCGTCGTAGCGGGCGGCCAGGTTCGCGGTCATGATCTGGGTCAGGTCGCCGAACTCGGCGACCAGGATCAGCATGAAGCCGGCCCCGGCCACCTTCCAGAAGGACTGGTTCTCCGGCCGTCGGACCTCCTCCTCTTCCTCGTCCTTCTTCAGCAGGAGCACCGCCGCGCCCCCGAGGAACAGCACGCCCGTGAGCGCGTGCACGATCTGCTGCGGCAGCAGCGTCAGCACGCTCCCCGCCGCGACGGCGAGCGTGACATGCAGCGCGAAGGCGGCGGCGACGCCGGCGAAGACGTAGGAGGCGCGGTAGCGGGTGCCGAGGACGAGGCCGGCGAGCGCGGTCTTGTCGGGCAGCTCGGCCAGGAAGACGACGCCGAAGACGAGCGCCGTGACAGTGATGCTGATCAAGGTTTCTCAATCGGTCGGGGCCACCGAGCCGAGAGCCTTTTCACAGGACGCGAAACACCTCGGCACGGCAGCACACAGGTCATCCGTGCCGTACGGCACGGATGTGCGACTGCTTGCCGAAGGTCTCGCTGGCGGCCCATGGGAACGGGCTCGCCTCCGGGCGCCGGCTCAGACGAGCTGAGCAGTATGTCGACGGTCCGGCGAAGAGCTACTCCCCTTCTGCGCCTCCCAGTGTACGAGAAACCGTTCGAGATCGTTTCGCTGTAAACCTTGTCGTGTCATGTACGCGTCACTAACTTCTTACCGGACGCACACCTCCCCGCAACGCGGCACGGCGAGCATTCCAACGCTCGCGCTCCAACACCCCCGCCCCACCAAGGAGTTCGCATGCCCAAGTTCTACGCGCGTCGACGACTGAGCATACTCGCGGCACTCACCGGTCTCATAGCCTCCGTCGCGCTTTTCAACTCCCCCACCGCCTCCGCCGCCCTCCCCACCCCGGTCAGCGCGGCCACCGCCCGCACCTACCTCGCCTCGCTCACCGTGGCCACCGAGGACCGCACCGGCTACGACCGCGACCTCTTCCCCCACTGGATCACCATCTCCGGCACCTGCAACACCCGTGAGACGGTGCTCAAGCGCGACGGTACGAACGTCGTCACCAGCTCCGCCTGCGCCGCCACCAGCGGCACCTGGTACTCCCCGTACGACGGCGCGACCTGGACCGCCGCCTCCGACCTGGACATCGACCACCTGGTCCCGCTCGCCGAGGCCTGGGACTCCGGTGCCGACAGCTGGACCACCGCCCAGCGCCAGGCCTTCGCCAACGACCTGACCCGCCCGCAGCTCATCGCCGTCACGGACAACGTGAACCAGGCGAAGAGCGACCAGGACCCGGCCGAGTGGATGCCGTCGGTCACCTCCTACCGCTGCACCTACGTCCGCGCCTGGGTGCAGGTGAAGTACTACTACGACCTCTCCGTCGACTCGGCCGAGAAGTCCGCGCTCACCAGCTACCTCGCGAGCTGCTGACCGACCGGCCCCGGCCGCTGATCGACCGGTGGCCGCCAGGCACTCCCCACACTCCTCCGTCGTTCCGTACCGTACGGGGCGACGGAGGAGAGTGATCGCGTGGCCGGACTACGCCTGGGCCCCCTGCTGAGATACGCCGACGCCTCGTCCGCGACCGTCTGGGTCGAGGCGAGCCGTCCGTGCGCCGCCGAGGTGCGCTGCCCGGACGGCGCCGGCGGCACGGCCCGCACCTTCCAGGTGGCGGGCCATCACTACGCCCTGATCCCGGTGACCGGCCTGACGCCGGGGACGGACACGGCGTACGAGGTGTTCCTCGACGGCACCCGCGTGTGGCCGCTGCCCGACTCCCGCTTCCCGCCCTCCGTCATCCGGACCCCGGGCGGCGGCGACGCCGTCCGCGTCACCTTCGGCTCCTGCCGCTGGGCGGCGCCCCCCGCCGACACGGACGACCCCGTCGGCCCCGACGCCCTGGACAGCCTGGCCGCCCGCCTCGCCGCCGACCCCGGTGCCGAACGCCCGGACGTGCTCCTCCTGCTGGGCGACCAGGTGTACGCCGACGAGGTCTCCGACGCCGTGAAGGAGCGCATACGGGTCCGCCGGGGCCTCGCGGACGCACCCGGCGCCGAGGTCGCCGACTTCGAGGAGTACACCTGGCTCTACTACGAGTCCTGGCTCGACCCGGAGGTGCGGTGGCTGCTGTCCACCGTGCCCAGCTGCATGATCTTCGACGATCACGACGTCATCGACGACTGGAACACCTCCGCCGCCTGGCTCACCGACATGCGGGCCACGCCCTGGTGGCGCGAGCGGATCCTGAGCGGTCTGATGTCGTACTGGGTCCACCAGCACCTGGGGAACCTCTCCCCCGCCGAACTCACCGCCGACCCGCTCTACGCCGCCGTACGCGCGACCCCCGACGGCACCGACGTCCTGCGCGCCTTCGCCTGCCGCGCCGACGGCGAGCCCGCGTCCGTGCGCTGGAGCTACCGGCGGGACTTCGGGCGGGTGCGGCTGCTGATGGTGGACACCCGGGCCGCGCGGGTCCTCGACGAGGGCGGGCGCGCGATGCTCGACCCGGGCGAGGCCGAGTGGCTGCGCGCACAGGCGCTCGAGGACCCCGGCTCCTACGACCATCTCCTGATCGGCACCTCCCTGCCCTGGCTGCTGCCGCATCTGGTGCACGACGCCGAGCGGTGGAACGCGGCCCTGTGCCGGGGGGAGCGGGGTGCGCGCTGGGCTCGGTTCGGGGAGCGGCTGCGGCGGGCGGCGGATCTGGAGCACTGGGCGGCCTTTCCCGACTCCTTCGCCGCGCTGACGGAACTGATCGCCGAGGCGGGTTCGGGGGCGGACGCGCCGGCGACGGTGCTCGTGCTGTCCGGTGATGTGCACCACGCGTACGTCGCCGAGCCGCGGTGGCCGGGCGGCACCGGCGGGCCGGACGCGCGGGTGCTGCAGCTCACCTGCTCGCCCGTGCACAACTCGATCCCGCTGTCGATCCGGGTGGGCTTCCGGTTCGGCTGGAGCGCGGCGGCCCGTGCCCTCGGGCGCCGTTTCGCCGGGCACGGCGGCTGTCCGCGGCCGCCCGTCGACTGGCGCAGAACCGGCGGACCTTGGTTCGGCAACCAGCTCATGTCCCTGACCCTGCACGGGCGTTCGGCCCGGCTGCGGCTGGAGCAGGCGCGCGGGAAGGGCGTGTTGACGACGGTGGAGGAGTCCGACTTGACCCGCTGATGAAGGTCAGGCGGGACAACTGGGGTCTGTGGGGCCCGCGTTGGCTTCTGCGGCGCTGGGGGTCCCCCGTGCTCGAAGAGTTCGGGAGAGGCATGATGAGGCGGACCGTCCGCTTCCAGCGCACCGTCGTGGACGGTCCACTCCATCGCGCCCCACACGCCCGGGAGTCATCCCCTTGCTGTCAGTCAACGCGGAAGTGAACGCGCAAACGGTGTCCGTCGCCGTGGCCCTGGTCGGCGCCGGGCCGCGCGGGACCAGCGTCCTGGAACGCCTCTGCGCGTCCGCCCCCGACCTCCTCCCGCCGGGGGTGCGGCTGACCGTCCATGTCGTCGACCCGGATCCGCCGGGCCCGGGCCGGGTGTGGCGCACCGCGCAGTCGCGGGAGCTGCTGATGAACACGGTGGCCTCGCAGGTGACCCTGTTCACCGACGACAGCGTGGACTGCGCCGGCCCGATCCGGCCCGGTCCCAGCCTGTACGAGTGGGCGGGCGGCACCCTGGGCCCGGACGAGTACCCGACCCGCGCCCACTACGGGCGTTACCTGGAGTGGGTGTTCGCGCGGACCGTGCGCCAGGCGCCGCCCTCTGTTTGCGTCGAGACCCACGCGGCCCGGGCGGTCCGCCTCGACGACGCCGCCGACGGCCGCCAGGTGCTCACCCTGGACGACGGCCGGGTGCTGCTCGGTCTGTCCGCGGTGGTCCTGGCCCAGGGCCATCTGCCCGCGGTCGCCGACAGTGCCCAGCAGCGCCACACCGCCTACGCCGAGCGCCACGGCCTGCGCCATGTCCCGCCCGCCAATCCGGCCGACGTCGACCTGGCCGCCCTCGCTCCCGGCGAACCGGTGCTCCTGCGCGGCCTGGGCCTGAACTTCTTCGACCACATGGCCCTCCTGACCACGGGCCGCGGCGGCCGCTTCACCTGCGCCGCCTCCGCCCCCGGCGGTCTGCGATACCTACCCTCCGGTCGCGAGCCCCGGCTGTACGCCGGGTCGCGGCGCGGTGTTCCGTATCAGGCGCGCGGGGACAACGCCAAGGGCCCCTACGGGCGTCACACGCCGCTCGTCCTGACGCCGGAGGTGATCGCGGGGCTGCGCAAACGCGCGGACTCCGGTGAGGCGCCCGACTTCCTCGCGGAAATATGGCCGTTGGTGGCGAAGGAGGTGGAGACGGTGTACTACGCGGCCCTTCTGGGGCGTACGGAGTTCGCGGACCGTTTCCTCTCCATGCCGCACCGGGATCCCGAAGAGGTCCGTGTGCTCGACGAGTTCGGGGTGGCTGCGGAGGACCGCTGGAGCTGGGACCGGATCTCCCGGCCGTACGCGGGACGGCGGTTCGCGCATCCGGGGCAGTGGCGGGAGTGGCTGCTGGGGTATCTGCGGCGGGATGCCGAGGAGGCGGCGCGGGGGAACGTGGCCGGCCCGCTGAAGGCGGCCCTGGACGTGCTGCGCGACCTGCGCAACGAACTGCGGCTGGTCGTCGACCACGGCGGGCTGACCGGCGCCTCCCGCCGGGACCATCTGGACCGCTGGTACACCCCGCTCAACGCGTTCCTGTCCATCGGCCCGCCCCGGCGGCGCATCGAGGAGCTGACCGCTCTGGTCGAGGCGGGGGTGGTGGAGGTGCTCGGCCCGCGCCTGGAGGTGCGGGAGGAGGACGGGGCCTGGCGGGCGTACTCCCCGGAGGTGCCGGGCTCGGCGGTCCGGGTGACCACCCTCGTCGAGGCCCGGCTGCCGGAACCGGATCTGCGCCGCAGCGCCGACGGCCTCCTCGCCCGGCTGCTGAAGACCGGCCGGTGCCGCCCCCACACGGTCGACGGTTACGTCACCGGAGGGCTTGACGTGACACAACGCCCCTATCACCTGATAGACCGTCAAGGCAGGTCACACGCAAGGCGGTTCGCCTTCGGGGTGCCCACGGAGGGCGTGCACTGGGTGACCGCGGCGGGCGCCCGCCCAGGCGTGGATTCGGTCACGCTTTCGGACGCGGACGCGGTGGCCAGAGCCGTCCTACGTGCGGCGACAGCCGAAACGGAACCGCAAACGGAATCCAGGCCGTGGCCAAATGTTGAACTTGCAAGCATTGATTAGGTCCGCCTAGCGTTGACCGCTCATTCGGTACCGCCGCCCCCACCGACGGGTTCGGTCCAGTCCCCATCCAGGACCGGCCCGACCGACACCGAAGGAGCACCCCCCACCATGTCCGCTCGCCTCAACACCGCGCAGCCCTACGCGTTAGGGCTGTTCCGCATCGTCGTGGGCCTGCTGTTCGCCTGCCACGGCGCCGCCTCCCTCTTCGGCGTCCTGGGCGGGGCCGTCGGCACCGACGGCGGCACCGTCGACGCCGGCACCTGGCCGGGCTGGTACGCGGCCGTGATCCAGCTGGTCTGCGGCGTCCTGGTGCTGCTGGGCCTCGGCACCCGGGCCGCCGCGTTCCTGGCCTCGGGCTCCATGGCGTACGCCTACTTCAAGGTGCACCAGCCGGGCGCCCTGTGGCCGCTGGAGAACGGCGGTGAGGCCTCGGCGATGTTCTGCTGGGCCTTCCTGCTGCTGGTCTTCACCGGCTCCGGCGCCCTGGGCCTGGACCGGCTGCTCACCAGGCGCACGGCCGCGCGACCGGAGCCGGCCGCGCAGCAGGCCACGGTCACGGCCTGAGACAGGTACACCGGGTGCCCTCTCCGCGGCGGCGGGGAGGGCACCCGCGTTCACAGCCGGGAGTGAACGGGACATGTCGAACCCAAACACCCCTCGTGACCCTTCTGTCACATCTCACGCGTACGCTGTATGGCTGTCATTGGCACGGGGGAGCGAACGGTGTTCGAGAGTGTGGGGGCCTTGCTGGGCAGCCCTTGGATCTATGCCTTGGTGGGCCTGTCGGTCCTCCTCGACGTGTTCCTGCCGGTACTGCCGAGCGGGGTGCTGGTCATCACGGCGGCCACCGCGGCCGCCGCCGGATCGGGCGCGGCGACCGGAGAGGTCCCGCACGAGGTGCCGGACATCATGGTCCTGATCCTCTCCGCGACGACCGCGTCCGTGCTGGGCGACCTGGTGGCCTACCGGCTGGCCTGGCGCGGCGGTGAGCGCCTGGACCGCGCGATCTCCCGCTCCCGGCGCCTCACCAACGCGCAGGAACGTCTCGGCGAGGCCCTGGCCCGGGGCGGCGGCGCGCTGGTCGTCCTGGCCCGCTTCGCCCCCGCCGGCCGCTCGGTCGTCTCCCTCATCGCCGGTGCGGACCACCGCCGCGCGCGGGACTTCCTCCCCTGGTCCGCCCTGGCCGGCCTGTCCTGGGCCGGCTACAGCGTGGCCCTCGGCTACTTCGGCGCCCACTGGCTGGGCACGACCTGGCTGGCGACGGGCGTCTCGGTGCTGGCCCTGTTCGGCGCGGGCGCGGGCGCGGCGTACCTGATGCGCCGGCCCGCGGCCTAGGACCGCGCAGGGCAGCGCCACGAGCCTGCCGCGCCCCCGCTGCTGCTGCCGCCGGGGGGCTACGACGCCTGACGCGCCCCGCGTACCTCGAGCCCGGCCAGCAGCTCCGCCGTGGCCTCGGCGATCGCGTCGACGGCCCGGTCGAACACCTCCCTGTTGTGCGCGGCCGGTGCCCGGAACCCGGACACCTTCCGTACGAACTGCAGGGCGGCGGCGTGGATGTCCTCCTCCGTCGCCTGTTCGGGCAACGCGGGCGGACGCAGCGTCTTGATACTCCGGCACATGGGTCCAGTCTCCCTCTCACGCCTTCGCTGTGCGCAGGTCGACGTACCAGTCGTTGGATATGATCGGGTTCCCCTTCGGGTACTCGAGGTCGACCTCTCCGAGCAGGGTGAAGCCGGCTTTGCGGCACACCCCGTTGGAGGCGGCGTTGTCCGCCTTGGGGAAGGCGTGCAGCGCCGGGTGACCGCCGTGGCCGGCCTCCTGCCGTACGACGGCCACGACCGCCCGCGCGGCCTGGGCGGCAAGGCCTCTCCCCTGGAACTCGGGCAGGGTCCCCCAGCCCGTCTCCCACACCTTGCCGCCCCGCCACTCGCACTCCCAGTAGCCGATCGACCCGACGGTCTCCCCGCCGTCCGCGAGGACGACCCGGTACATGCGGCCGGAGGACAGCTCGACATACCGTCGGTGGCGGTCGGCGAGCTTCTCCTCGGTCTCCGGCCCGCCGAGGTGCTCGGTCATCTCGGGACTGTTGTTCCGCCGCAGCAGCCAGAAGTCGCCCTCCGCCCAGGGCACCAGCCGCACCTGCTCCACACCGATGGCATCCATGCCCCCACCGTAGAGCGAGGGTCTGACAGCGGGTCCGCGAGCTGGAATGGTTGACCCGAGGAACTGCCGGCCCGGCCCGAAGGGACCCCCCATGCGTGGCTCCGCACCCCCCGTCCTCGCCTACGACGGTGACTGCGGCTTCTGCCAGACCTCCGTCGACCGTGTCCGGGCGCTCGCGGCGCCGACGTGGGAAGCGGTGCCCTGGCAGTTCCTGCCCGCCGGGGCGACCGCACCGCACCTCGAACGCCTCGACCGGGAGGTCCTGCTGCTGCGCGGCGACACGGTCCTGGCGGGCGGGGCGGACGCGCTGGCCCGCTACCTGGCGACCTCGCCCTCGACGGCGTACCGCCTGCTCGCGGCCGTCGTCCGGCTCCCCGGCGTGCGCGACTGCGCCCGGGTGGTCTACCGGTGGGTGTCCCGCAACCGTCACCGGCTGCCCGGCGGCACGCCCGCGTGCGCGGTGCCGTCCGCCGCCGGCAAGTGAGGCGGCCGCCCGTGCGCTGACGCGTCCCGACCTGTGTCCTGACCCACGCGACCCCGCCGGCGCTCGCCGACGGGCACGCCCTCGACCGTTACGTCCAGATCGCCTCGCTGACCAAGGCCGTCACCGGCACGGTGCTGACCCGGATGGCAGCGGCCGGGACGCTCTCCCTGGACGACCCCGTCGAACGGTGGCTGCCCGAGGCCCCCGCGACCGGGATCACCCTCCTCCACCTGGCCCGCCACACCTCGGGCCTCCCCCGGCTGCCACCGGGCCGCCTCCCGCCCCGGGACCCGTACGCCGCGTTCGACCGCGCCGCGCTGCGCGCCCTGCTCCCCCGGCTCGACACGCTCGCCACCCGCCCCCCGGGCCGGGAGGAGGAGTACTCCAACTTCGGCTACGCCGTCCTCGGCGCGGCCCTGACCGCCGCCGCGTCCGGGATGCCGTACGAGGAGCTGGTGGCCGAGCACGTGCTGCGCCCGCTGGACCTCACGGAGGTGACCGCGCACCCGGATCCGGACCGGCGGCTGCGGGCTCCCGGGCGCTTCGGCGGGTCGCGCAGACCGTGGACGATGGACGGCGCGATCCTGCCGGCGGGCGGCCTGTGGGCCACTCCCCGTGCGGTGGCGGACCTGGTGGTGCGGCTGCTGGTGGAGCGCCGGCTGGGGGAGCCCGCGCCGAGCTGGCAGACGGCCGGGCCCCTGCGCTGGCACAACGGTGGGACGCGCCATGTCTCCCTGTTCGCCGGGGCGATGCCGGACGGCAGCTGGGTGGTGGTCCACCGTCTCAACGCGGACGTGGAGAGCACGGACCGGATGGGCGTCACGATCCTGGAGCGCAGTCGCGCGGCGGACTCCTGAACACTCCCATCGAACGTATGTTCACACGAACACCCCATAGGAGCTCGCCTCCCAAAATCGAACAGGCGTAGCATTGTCGTGTGGCTAAGACCTATGACTTTCCCAGCGACCTGCGCGCCGGTCAGGAGGAGCTGCATCAGGTCCGGGCCGAGCTGTCGGCCCTGCTGAAGCGGCTCCCCTGGTCGGTGGAGCCCCTGGACGGATTCAGCGACGCCGGGGGCTGGCGCAAGATCGAGCGCCCCGCGTCCCCGGGCTGGACGGCCGACGAGCAGGCCGAGGTGGAGAAGCTCCGGCGGCGCGAGCACGAGCTCGCCGTGTTCGTGAGCTGCCACCGCTTCTGGACGGAGGTCGCGAGCGAGGACCGGGTGGAGGCCCGCACACGCCTGAAGCACGCGCACGAGCCCCCACCCGGCGAGGAGCGCTAGAGCCTGCCCGGCGGATCATGCCGCAGACGCGGGGCGTGGCACGCCCACCTGCCGCGTTGTCGTCGGTCCCCGACGCTCCGCGTCGACTCCCTCCTCCGCCTTGCAGTTGGACGCACCACGCCCCGCTCACCGGCGCCCACCAGGCGCCGTCGCTTTCCTGCGACTTGATCCGCCGGACAGGCCCTAGCTGCTCTTGCCGAGGAGCTCGTTCATCTCCGTGATCTCGGCGGTCTGGCCGGTGACGATGTCACCGGCCGTCTTCTTGGCGGGCTGGTAACCGCCCTTGGACTGCTCCGTCCTCGCCATCTCGACGGCGCCCTCGTGGTGCTCGACCATCATGGTCAGGAACGCGGTGTCGAAGGCCGCGCCGGAGGCCTTCTCCAGCTGCTGCATCTCGGCGTCGCCCATCATCCCGGCCATGCCGGAACCGCCGGAGTGGTCCATGCCCGGCATCGACTCGCCCATCGACTCGCCCTCCTCGGGCACGTCCTCGCCCCAGGCCTTCAGCCAGCCGGTCATCTTCTCGATCTCCGGGTCCTGGGCCTTCTCGATGCGGGCGGCGAGGTCCTTGACCTCGGCGGAGGAGGCGCGGTCGGCGGCGAGTTCCGCCATCTCCAGGGCCTGCCGGTGGTGCGGGATCATGCCCTGCGCGAAGGTGACGTCCTGGGCGTTGTGCCGGTCGTCCGAGGAGGACGAACCCGAGGAGGCCGACCCGGAGGAAGCCGACTCGGCGTCACCTCCGCACGCGGAGAGGACGAGCGCTGCGGTCGCCACCGCCGCCGCCAGGGCGGCACGGCGGAACGGGCTGCGGGGGGTGCTGGTCATGCGGGAACTCCTGTGGAGAAAAGGGTGATCGGACACGTCGGCGCACCACGCCGGCCCGTCGTGCGGGCGCGCGGTGCGCGAAGCGGTGTCTAGATCCGCAGGAGTTGGAGTTCCGCCAGGGAGGGTGGCGCGCGAGCGCCGTCGGGGGCCGCACCCGCGTACGGACACACGGTGTCGTCCGGTACGGGCACGGGCGCGGGGTCGGCCACCAGCGCGGGCAGCACCGGTCCGCCGCTCACCGCGGCCGAGGCACAGGTCGCGTCGGCGTGCCGGACGTGTCCGCCGCCGCAGTGGCCCTCGCCGCCGGAGCAGCCGTCGTGGGCCTCGGCGGACGCGACGGCCACCATGGGCCGGGTCTCCGCGTGGGCGGAGGCCACTCCCCCGGGCGCCAGGCCGTGCATGCCGAGCAGGCCCACGAGGAGCCCGAGCACGCACACCGCCCGCCGCCACAGTCCGTTCACAGCGGACATCCTAGAGGCACCCAAGATCCGCACATGCGAAAGGCCCCCGGATCCCTCCGGAGGCCCTTGCGTGTTCCTGGTGGGCGCGGACGGTTTCGAACCGCCGACATCCTGCTTGTAAGGCAGGCGCTCTACCCCTGAGCTACGCACCCAGAACGAGTCGACAGCCTACCTTGCCCGGGAGGGTGCCCCGCAAACCCGGAGACCGCCATGGCCCGCACGGACCGTACGACGGGAAAGTCACCGTCCGGACGGCGAACTGACCGGCCCGTGTGTTCGTCACTAACCGGTGGGAGAATGAACACCGGTCAGGCGAATCACAGCACGGGAGAGGGATGTGACGGCGACACCACCGCAGCCGTACTCGCCGTTGGTGCCGCGCGCACGCCGTCACGCTGTGAAGGGCACCGTCAAGGACACCCTCGCCCTGCTCGCGCTGCCGCTCGTCGTCGCGCTCGCGCTGCCCGCCGCGTTCGCGGGCGGTGGCACCCGGCGCTGGTTCGGCGGCCGGGCGGAGGGCCAGCGGGCCGAGGCGCAGGCCGCGAAGGACGCGGCGGCGGCCGCGTTCTACGAGCTGGACACCGCCCAGCGGGATCTGCGGATCTCCATCGAGACGATCACGGCGGTCGACGACAGCCCGGCGGCCCGGCGCGCGGTCTCCGACTTCGAGGCGATCGGCCGGCGCATCGACGAGGCCAGCAGCCGGTACATCGACGCGGTCGACGCCCATGACCTCGACCGGGACGACCTGGAGGCCTCCGCGGCCGCCCGGGCGCGTACCGAGCTGACCCGGGCCAAGGACGAACTGGGCAACGTCAAGAAGGAGCTGGATCGTTTCACCGAGGGGCTCGGCCCGCTGCTCGGGAAGGCCGAGACGCAGCTGGCCCGGCTGGCGCCCGCCGTGGAGCGGGCCCGGCAGGCGCTGCTGGCCGCGTCGAACGCGCTGGACGCCGTACGGCGGACCGGGCTGAAGGCGGACGACCTGGCCGCCCGGCTGGCCGCCCTCGGGCCCGAACTGACCAGGCTGAACCAGGGTGCGGGGCAGCACGGGGTGCCGCAGACGCTGGAGCGGGCCGAGCGGGTCTCCCGGGAGGCGGAGGCGGTCCGCGCGGAGGCCGAGCGGCTGCCGGAGAGGGCCGCGGAGATCGACCACCGGCTGGTGTCGCTGCGCACCCGCGCCCAGGCGCTGACGACCCGCTCCGGGCAGGTGGATCCGATCCTGAGCGAGCTGCGGCGCCGGTTCACGGCGGCCTGCTGGCAGGACCTCCAGCGGGTGCCCGAGCAGGCCGTGGAGAACGTACGGCAGGCGGAGGCGAAGCTGCGGGAGGCGCAGACCGCGCGGGACACCCAGCGCTGGCCGGACGCCACCTCGCTGCTGTCCACGGCGCGGGCGCTGCTGAACACCACCGACGAGGCGGTCTCCGCCGCCGGTGACCGGCTGACCCGGCTCAACGCCGTGCAGAAGGATCCGCGGCAGGAGATAGACCGGACCCGGTTCGCGATCCGGGACGCGCAGCGGCTGGCCATGGCCGGGCGCAACACACCGGACCCCCGGCACGCGCGTCCGCTGGACGAGTCGGTGGCCCGGCTGGAGCGGGCGATCGGCACCCTGGAGGGCCGCCACCCCGACTACTGGCACTTCCTCACCGAGACCGAGGGGATCCGGGAGACGGTGGCCGGTGTGGTCGCGCGGATCCGTGAGGAGCGCGGGGCGGGCCACTGACGTTTGCCGCCGGAGCCGGGCGGGCGGATATTGGGGGGTACGTACAGGCCTCCGTCGGCACGTCCACGCACAAGGAGGCGGAGATGGCCGCACACGCACTGCACACCCGGCGACGGATCAGGATCGACGACCACCTGCCCGTCGACCACAGGCTGAACCTGGTCTACCGGATCGGGGCCGGGCTGATGGGCCTGGGCCTCGTCGTCTTCGGGATCTTCGGCGTCATCGACGAGATCGGCTTCTTCGACACCGGCGGGGACGAGGTCTGGAGCCTGAACACCAACGGCGCGCTCAGCTGGCTCTCGATCGGTGTCGGGCTGCTGCTGTTCGTGGGCATGGTGATCGGCGGGAACTTCGCGTCCACGCTGAACATGACCTTCGGCATCCTGTTCATCCTCAGCGGCTTCCTGAACATGGCCCTGCTGGAGACGGACTACAACTTCCTGGCCTTCAAGATCCAGAACTGCATGCTCAGCTTCGTGATCGGGATCCTGCTGATGGTCTTCGGGATGTACGGCAGGGTCGGTTCCGCCCTGCCGCACGACAACCCGTACTGGCGGGCCCGCCACCCCGACCTGGCGGAGGAGCGGGACCGTCAGCGTGAGCTGCGGGAGAACTGGCCCCCGCCGTCGGATCAGGTGCGGTAGGCGTAGTAGTACGCGTTCGGGTACGACGCGACGAGGCTCGCCACCGACCTGCGGAGCGTGTTGTTGGAGTGGTAGGTGACGTACGGGACGCCGCCGCTCTTGTACGTGACGATCATCGTGTGGTCCTTGGACCCGTCACGGTCGAAGTCCATCTGGAGGACGTCACCGACCTCGAGCTGGTAGACGTTCGCCAGCGCGGTGGTCCGCTTGGAGTTCTGGGCGAACCACGACCACTCGTTGACGCCGATGAACGAGTCCGACTGGATGTCGGCGTTGCCGAACCACTTGGTGTAGTCGTACACGTAGCCGGGGACGTGCTTCCAGCCGCCCGCCTTCAGGGACTGGCTGACGAAGTTGGTGCAGTCGCCGCCGGCGCCGTGGCCGTTGAAGTCCGGGTAGTCCTTGTTGTAGGTGTACACGTACTTCTCGGCGTAGGCCGCCATGGCCTTGTAGTCGTACGTGGTGCCGGTCTTGGGGACCGCGACCGGGTTGCGCGTGGTCGCCGCGCGCGCGGCGTTCGGCATGGTGTCGTCCGCCGTGGTGGCCTTGACGGACGTCGGCTTGGAGAGCGTGTTCACCGCGAGGCCACCCTGGTCGGTGTCCTCGACGTCGGTGAGCTGCCAGTTGCCGCGCCGGTCGGCCTTGAAGGTCAGCTCGTGCTGAGCCTGGAACCCCGTGGTCTTCGGCTGGCCGGCCGTGGCCTTCGCGTAGGTCAGGGTCGTGGTCTCGGTGACCGCGGCCTTGGCCGTACGGCCCGTCACGCGCGTGGCGTTCAGGGTGACGACGGTGGAGGCCTTGCTGTACTGCTCGCCGGCCTTCGCCAGCTTGTCCTTGCGCTGTCCCAGGGAGGACAGGGTGGCGTCCTCGGTGCGGGCGGTGCCCGAGGACAGCTTGACGTCGCCGGAGAAGCCGTTGGTCAGCGGCTTCTCACGGTCGCCCTGCTTGCCGGTGACCAGGGCGTCGGTGCGATCGGTGAAGACCGCGTCCGCCAGCCGCTGGAAGGTGGCCTTGGTCTGCGCGTCCACCGTCGGGTCGTCGACGACCGCGGCACCGGCGGACCAGTTGGGCAGCAGCGCCGCTCCCGCGACGACCGAGGCGGCGGCCGCCCCGAATATGGCGGCACGACGCCGCGTACGGCTCAATTTCCTTGACTTCACTGATGTTTCCCCTCTTGCCCCGGCGGAGGGATGCCGGGGAGGGCATCTTTGCACGGCGTGTGTGGCTCTTGTGAAGGGGGTTGCGGTTGAGGTTTGGTTACTTCACCGCCGCGCCCAGCCAGGTCACTTGACGACGGTCGACCAGTCCGGATCCTGCGCCGGGTCGAGGCTGCGCAGCCGCTCCAGCGTCGCGGGGGACTGCACGTCCATCCAGTCGGCCAACTCCTTGAAGGACACGCACTTGACGTCCTTCTTGGTGCACACGTTCTCGATGACGTGGTCGACGGCCTTCATGTAGATGCCGCCGTTCCAGTTCTCGAAGTGGTTGCCGATGAACATCGGGGCCCGGCTGCCGTAGTACACCCGGTTGAAGCCCGCCATGTAGGCGTCGATGGTCTGCTGCTGCCACTCGGGCTGCTTGGCCGGGTCGCCCTCGGTCTCGCCGCCGGTCTGGTTGTAGAGGAAGTTGAAGTCCATGGACAGGGCCTGGATGTCGCCGTACGGGAGCCCCTGCAGCGGGAAGTCCCAGAGGCCGTCCTTCTTCGACGGCCAGACCTGGAAGCCGCCCGGGTTGGACGCGTCGTAGCGCCAGCCGTAGCTCTTGGCGGCCTTGATCAGGTTCGTCTGCCCCTCCAGGCAGGGTGCCCGGCCACCGGTGACCTCCTTCTTGAAGTCGAAGGGCAGCGGGTCCATGTCCTTGTAGCCCGTGTTGGTCTTCCAGTTCTCGACGAACTCGTAGAACTGGTCGATCTCGCTCTTCCACTGGGCGACGCTCCAGTCCTTCCCGCCCTTGGCGCCGCAGAAGTGCCCGTTGAAGTGGGTGCCTATCTCGTTGCCCTCCTCCCACGCCTCGCCAAGCTCCTCCAGCGTGGTGCGGATGTGCTCGTCGGTGGGGAAGCTGATCGCCGCCGAGCCCTGAGGGTGCATCGGCGGGGAGTACAGGTCCTTCTTGCTCTTGGGCAGCAGATAGATGCCGGTGAGGAAGAAGGTCATGTGGGCGTTGTACTTCTTGGCCATCTCCCGGTAGTGCTCGAAGAGCCCGTCGTCGCCCGCCAGCGCGCCGTCCCAGGAGAGGACCACGAACTGCGGCGGCTTCTCACCCGGCTTGAGCGGTTCCGCCTTCAACTGCCCCGTCTGCGGACCGGTGTACGAGGTGGAGCCGTCCCCCAGGACGTGGGTCTTGCCGTCCCACTCCGGCTCCTTGCTGGCCTTCACCGACGTCTTCTTCTCCCCCGAGGAAGCGGTCGGCTCCGTGTTGGCCGTGCGGTTGAGCACCAGGTAGCCGCCCACCAGGGAGGCGACTACGAGCAGCGCCGCGAGGGTGAGGAACCCAGGGTGCGCGGCGGTGGTGCGGCGCGGTGCCGCGGCCTTGCGGCGGCGGCCCGACGGTGACTTCATGTGCGGCTCATTCTCCGGAGGTTGGGGACACGGGGCCCGTTCGGTGGTCAGCCGAGCGGGCTCATGGCACCTGACCAGATGCCGTACGGGACGCTGTCGTCGGTGGTGCCGGCGATGCCCTCCAGTGGCAGTGGTTCCAGGCTCTTGGTGAGGTCGATGCGGTAGACGACGACCGCCGTGGACACCTTCTCGGCGGTGCCGACGTACCAGGCGGCGGTGTCCTTGTCGGTGGTCCCGGCCTTGCCGGCCGGCGTGGACGAGTCGGCCCCGGACGCGGTGGCCGCCTGCTGCCCCGCGGGCACGTCGGACGGGTGCGCGGCGCGGAAGGAGTCCTGGAGCGCGCTGGTGACCTCCTGGGCCACCTCGGCGCGCACCGCCCGGCGCGCGGCGGGGGTGTCCATGGCGACCTTGGAGCCGTTCCTGGTGATCTTCCGCACCGAGTACGGCTCGGTGTGCCTGCCGTCGGCGGCGAAGGTGGAGTAGCCGCTCGCCATCCGGATCGCACTGGGCGTGGAGCTGCCCAGGGACAGGGCGGGCACCTGGGCGCCGATGCTGGACGACAGGAAGCCCGAGTCCTCCGCGGTCGCGCGCACCTTGTCCAGGCCGGTGTCCATGCCGAGCTGCATGAACGGCGTGTTCACCGACAGCTCCAGCGCCCGGTGCAGGGAGATCTGCCCGTAGGACCTCTCCCCGTCGTTCTCGGCGGCGACCCGCTTGCCGTTGCGGTCCCAGTAGTAGCCCTCGGGGGTGGTCAGCAGCACCTTGTTGTCGCCGTTGTAGAGGGACTCCCCGGTGACCTGGGTGGTGTCCCCGTCACGGGTCTTGTGGATGCCGTTCTCCAGCCCGGCGGCGTACACGAACGGCAGGAAGGCGGTGCCGGCCTGGACGGTGGTGGCGTTGGACTCGTTGTAGCCCTGCGTACGGTGGTCGGGGCCGCCGTAGACGGCGAGGATCCGTCCGTCGGAGGCCACCGACGCGGCGCCGTAGTGCGCGCTCTTCGCCTTCTTCGGCTCGTCCTTGAGGGCCTGCTTGCGGGCCTTGGTCACGGCCTCGGTGAGCTGGCCCTCACGCTTCTTGTCGAAGGTCGTGTAGATCTGGTAGCCGCCCAGGTCGAAGTCCTTGTCGGAGATGCCCGCGGTCTTCTTGGCGTACTGGGAGGCGAGTTCCACCAGGTAGTCGCTCTGCTCACCGGTGTCGTACAGCGGGTTGCTCTTCAACGGCTCGGGGAACTTGGTGTACTTGGCGCGCTCGGCCTTCGTCAGCTTGCCGATCTCGACCATCCGGTCCAGGGTCCACTCCCAGCGCTCCACGGCCCGGGCACGGTTGGCGTTGCTGATGGTCGGGTCGTACAGGCCCGCGCCCTTGAGGAGGGAGGCGAGGAACGCGGCCTCGCTGGCGTTGAGTTCGCCGACGTCCTTGCCGTAGTAGGCCTGGGCCGCGCGCTGGATGCTGTAGGCGCCACGGCCGAACCAGCTGGTGTTGAGGTAGCCCTCGAGGATGTCGTCCTTGCTCATCTGGTTGTCCAGCTTGAGCGAGATCATCGCCTCGGTGAACTTGCGGCTGACCGTCTGTTCCTGATTGAGGTAGACGTTCTTGACGTACTGCTGGGTGATCGTGGAGCCGCCCTGGGTGTCGCCCTGGCCGATCGTGCGGAACAGGGCGCGGGAGATGCCCTTGAAGGAGATGCCGGGGTCGCTGTAGAAGCTCGCGTTCTCGGCCGCGAGGACCGCCCAGCGGACGTCCTCCGGGATGTCCTTCAGCGGCATCGCCTGCCGCTGCACCCAGCCGGTGCGGGCCATGGGCGTGCCGTCGGCCCAGAAGTACACGTTGTCCTGCTGGGTGGCGTACGAGTTGAGGTTCTCCGGGATGTCGGTGGCCGCGTAGGCGACGACGAGGAAGAGGCTGCTGAGGCCCAGGGAGGCGAGGAAGCCGCCCAGGCACTGCCGCCAGGAGGGTATCCAGCGCCGCCAGTCGGTACGGCCCGGGCGCGGGTACTGCGGGCGCAGCTTGCGGGCGTAGGGAGTGACACGAGCCACATACGGACCCAGGACGGCCACGAGGGGCGCCAGACGCGAACCCAGAGCCGCGGATATTCGGGCAAAGAGGGGGGGCCGGGGGGCTTTGCGTCGATTTTTCGAAGAACGCGCTTTCTCGGGACTTACGGACGTGTCGGGCACATTAGGTATGTCCGACATTCGCAGCTGCATGGTCTCGTCCGCCCGGAAAGAGGCGGGGACCTTCAACTGCATGGTGGCGTCCGGCTCTTGGGGCTCCTCCCCCTGCCCCACCTGGGTCACTACGCGTCTCCCTCCGCACTTTCGTGTTGCTCGCACAGGTAGACGTACAGACGTACGAGGGTTTGACATGGTTGCCGTGGACGCGGCTGCAAACCCTGAATCCCCCCGACCTCGCGGGTCGTCGCGGCACCTTAAATTACCAGCGCTCTTCGCAAAGTCTCCACATAAGAAAACGACAGAAGCGAACACAGCCAAAACTCTGGGCCGCGCTTCCGGGCATATGGGGATTAGCCTGTCGGCATGCCTCGCTACGAGTACCGCTGCCGGACCTGCGGCAACACGTTCGAACTGAGCCGTCCCATGGCCGAGTCCTCCGCACCGGCGGCCTGTCCGGCCGGACATGAGAACTCCGTGAAGCTTCTGTCCACGGTGTCCGTCGGCGGCACGGCGAACGCCCCCGCGCCCAGGTCGGGGGGCGGGGGCGGAGGCGGTTGCTGCGGCGGAGGCTGCTGCTCCTGACAGCTACCGGGGCCTCCGGAAGTCGTTGAACGGCTACCGGGACCCCTGGAAGTCGTTGAGGGCTACACGGGGCCTCTGGACGTCTTCAGGAACTCCCGCAGGATCCGCTCACCGGCCAGCACACCCCGCTCGGGCAGGGCGGTGATCCCCGGAGCCGTCCACTCGGTGTCCGCGAGCTCGCCGTGCCCGGGCCGCCAGCCGCGGTCGCCGGCCAGCAGCAGGTCGGCGTCGAGCAGGGAGTCACCGGCGGCCAGCGTCAGCTCGGCGCCGGTGCGGCGGGCCACCTCGCGCACGGCCGCGCTCTTGGTCAGCGGCTTCGGCACGGCGTAGATCTTGCGGCCCTGCAGCGACACCGTCCAGCCCCGGTTCTCCGCCCAGGCCCCCAGCTCCTTCACCCACTCCTCGGGCAGCAGCTCACGCTCCACGACGAGGTAGGCGAACAGGTCTTCGGCGATCCGGTGCTTGCGCACCCAGAGCGGGTCGGCGGTGGCCTCCAGGTACTCCCGGACCTCCTCCAGCGGCGCGCACTGCTCCGCCAGCAGCGCGGTCACCCCCGCGTGCCAGTCCGGGTCGGAGACTCCGTCGACGAGGAGATGGCCGCCGTTGGCGGTGATCGCGTACTTGGGGGCCGGGCCGGGGAGATTGATCCGCAGGTATTGCTTGCGCGTCCGGGTGGTCGTCGGCACGAACACCGCCGTGTCCCCGAGGTCGGCGAGCAGCCCGGCCGCCGTCTCCGTCATGAAGGACAGCGGTTTGCTTTCGTGTACCTCCACGCACAGCAGCCGCGGCGCCCGCGCGTCCGGCATCGTCAGCGCCAGCGCGGCCGAGGAGTAGATGAGCGTACGGTCGAGGTCGCTCGCCACCAGCACCGGCATCAGACCGCCACCGCCTTGCCGTCGGCGCCGGTCGCCCCGCGCGTGTACTTCGGGTGGATCAGCCCCACACAGGTGTACGGCAGATCGCCGACCTCCTCCACGGGCACCCCTCTCTGTTCCGCGAGCAGTCGTACGTGGTCCAGGTCGGCGCCCGCCCCGGCCCGCGCCAGGATCTTCCACGGCACCCGGCGCAGCAGCACCCGGGTGGTCTCGCCGACGCCCGGCTTGACCAGGTTCACGTCGTGGATGCCGTACTCCTCGCTGATCCGCTCGACGGCCGCCCAGCCCTCCCAGGTCGGCGTGCGGTCACTGGCGAGCAGCTCCTTCACCGCGCCGGCCACCGCCTCCGCGACCTCCGGGAAGCGGGCGGCGACGGCGTCCAGGAAGGCCACGGACACATCGGCGCCGGCGAGCTCCCGATAGAACTTCGCTCCGTGGAAGTCGTCCGGCCCGACCAGGTCGGCCCGCAGCACGGTCCGTGAGATCAGCCCCGACACGGTCGAGTTGAGACACGCCGACGGGATCAGGAAGTCGTCCCGGGTGCCGTACGTCCGTACGCACGAGCCCGGGTCGGCCAGCACCGCGATCTCCGGGTCGAAGCCGGCCGCGCCGCCCGCCGCCTCGAACTCCTCGATCGCCGCCGCCAGTTCCCGGGTGATGGCACCCTTGCCGGTCCAGCCGTCCACGAACACCACGTCCCGCGGGTCGTGGTGGGCGGCCAGCCAGCGCAGCGCGTTGGCGTCGATGCCCCGGCCGCGCACGATCGACACCGCGTAGTGCGGCAGGTCGAGACCGTACCGGTGCTGCGCCCAGCGGCGCATCAGCACCCCGACGGGGGTGCCGGCACGGGCGAGCGAGACCAGCACCGGCCGCGGCGACCGCTCGGCGATCACCGTCTCCGTCACCACGCCCACCGCCTGCGCGATACGCGCCGCCGAGGTCTCCAGGGCCGCGTGGAACAGCTCCTGGTACTGCTCGCTCGGCTGGTACTCGACGGGCAGCGACTCCGCGTAGTGCGCTCCGCCGCTCTGGATGGCCTCCTCCCGCTCCTCGGTCGGCGCCTCCAGCGTCACGTCCGAGAGGTCCTGGAGCAGCCAGCCGACCTCCTCGGGCGGGTACGAGGAGAAGGCGGGGCCGCGGAGGGGCTCGGGCAGCATGGCGTCTCTCTTTTCGGGCAGTGCGGCTGCGTACAGCGGCTCGGGGACGTACGACGGTACGACCGCGAGGACCACGTGCGGGGTGTGCGCGGCGAGCTGGGCCAGGAGGCCGTCGGGGGCGTGCAGGTCGGCGGTGTCGGCGACCGAGTCGACGACCGCGATCACGGCGTCGAAGCCGCCACCGGCGACGTTATAGGCATAACGCTCGCCGGGGCCGTCGGCGGGCTCGTCGTGCGCGGGGAAAACGATTCGGCTGCGGATCGCGTATCCGGGGTCGTCGACGGCGAGGACCGGTGAGCGGGTGGTGGTGGAGTAGCGGACTTCCGCGTCCACCATGTGCTCCAGCTCTTGAGCGAGGCGCAGGGGGGCGTACATGAGCTCTTCGAAGCCGAGGATGTGCACGCGGTGCGCGTCCTTGGGGAGTGCCTCTGCCAGGCGGGCGGCCATCGCGGGGAGGGCGGCGTTCAGCTGTATTCGGTGCTCGGGGGTGAAGCCGTGGCGACCGCCGTCGGGGAGGCCGGGGGGCCAGTGCAGGTCGACTCGGTGGTGTGTCGGCTGTCCGCCGGTGGGGGCTGGTCGCGCCCACGCGGCGGTAGCCGCAGATTCAGCACGGCCCCGCGCCCCTAGGTGGGTGGACTCGTGCCTTGCTACCAAGTCCTGGCCCTTTTCCAGGACGCCCTCCGGGAGTCGCACGGTGCCCGATGCCGCTGCCACCAGGTCCACCCTCGCGCCGATCTCGCGGGCGAATGCCCCCAGGCGGCCCGCGTCCGTCGGTGAGCGCATGTCGACCAGGGCGACGACCACGTACCGTCCGCGCGGATAACGCTCGTGAAGATCCCTGATCGTGTTCAGGACCGTGTTGCCGGTGGAGAACTCGTCGTCGACCAGGACCAGGGGGCCGTCTCCGACCAGCAGGGCCGGGTCCTCCGGGAGGAGGAGGTGGGAGGTGGCGTGGGAGTGGGACTCCTCGAAGCCGCCCGCCGCCGCGACGCCCGAGACCGGGCGGCGGGTGGAGTGCAGGTAGGGCGCGGTGCCGAGGCCGTCGGCGACGGAGTGGCCGAGGCCGGTGGCGGTCTCCGCGTAGCCGAGGACGACCGCCCGCGCCGCCTCGGCGCCGAGCAGTTCGCGCACCCGGCGGCCGAGGGCGAAACCCTGGCCGTAGACGACGGACGGCGACTGCGGGACGTGCTTGCCCAGCACGTTGGAGACCAGCAGATGCGCCCGCTTGGGGTTGCGGCGCAGTGCCAGCCCCAGCAGGTCCTTCAGCGTGTCGTCCCCCACGAGCTCGACGCCGAGCCGCTCGGCAACCCAGCTCCCTGACCAGACCCCGTTGTTCACTGCGTTGTTCATGCGTCCCTAGGTAGTGAGGCGAGTTAGCCGGGTATGCCGGCGGCGAGCAGGTCGACGAAGCTGACGTCCTCGTTGGCCACACCGAAGACCTCGGCGCGCAGCATGGTCCGCTCGGCCCAGGCGCGGTGCGGCTTCACCTCGTTCATCTTGTTCGTGTACTGGGACCTGAGGACACCCCCACCGCCGCGTTCCGGCCGCAGGATGTCCGCCGCGTCGCTGTACTCCTCGTGACTGACGACGGACAGCGCGTGCACGGCCGGCACATGGGAGGGGTGGATGCAGGTCTTGCCGAGCAGGCCGTTGGCCTGGTCGAGGGAGATCTCGCGCAGCAGCCCGTCCATGGCGTGCTCAATAAGCTTCTCGCGCAACTCCACGGCCTGCCCCTCCAGGAAGGGGCTGTGCCGCAGCATCGGCTTGAACATGCGCTCCGGGACCCGGAAGTACTCCCACACCGGCCCGGTCACGGTGAACCCGGTGCCGTCGGCGCGGCCCAGCATGTTCACCACGTCGGCGATCACGGAGGCGACGATCTGGACGTCGTAGGCGGTCATGTCGGGGGCGCGGCGCAGGCCGTACGAGGAACAGAAGTCGGTCACGCCGAGCCGCAGCGCCAGCACGCGGCCCCGGTACTTGTCGACGGCGCGGGCGATGCCCTCCAGGGCGTCCACCCGGGACTCCCGGTACATCAGCTCGGGCGTCTCCAGGACGGGCATGCCGAACAGGCGGTGCCCGCTCGCGTGCTCGGCGGAGGCGAGGGCCTCCAGGAAGGGGATGCCGCGCTCCTCGGTGAACTTCGGGAACACGAATCCGCTCAGCAGGTGCGCGGTGGCTCCGAGCCGCCGCACCAGGTCGGGGATCTGCTCGGGCGTGCGCACCCGGATGAAGAGCAGCGGCACCTCTACGTCCGTACGCCCCGCGAGGTCGGCGAACTGCCGGACGAGGTTCTCCTCGCCCGCCAGGACGTCCTCGTCGCCGATGGAGTCCTCCAGGCACAGCACCATCGAGACCACGCCGCGCCCGGTCTGCTTGACGATGTCGTCGGCCAGCCGCGGCCGCGTGGCCGGGCTGTAGAGCGTGGCGCCCAGGGCCGCGGAGAGCAGCCTGGCCGGGGCGGCCGTGTCGAAGACGCACGGCTCCCGGTGGAAGAGGCGCTGACGCACCTCAGGGGCGAGGTGCCCGAAATGACGCATAGATCTCCCCCGTGCTGCAAGGTCAGGCTGTGGATTCCACAAGAGGTGGCCGGTAATAGTACGTAGAAGTCCATGTCAGGGGTTCCCTCCGGGCATGAATTTCAGGTAACTCGCCCGTGTGGGTTCGCCTGTGTGTCCGTGTACCCCACGTTGTCGTGATCAGGACCGAGAGGGCAGGATGACCGCATGACGCACGCGATGCTGAAGGGGTCCAACGTCCCGCTCAAGACAACAACGGTACGCGCTGTGCTGCGCTGGACGCCCGGGCAGGGAGTTCCGGACGTCGACGCCTCCGCGCTGCTCCTCGGCCCCGACGGCCGCGTGCGCTCCGACGAGGACTTCGTCTTCTACAACCAGCCCCGGCACCCTGCCGGGAAGGTCTGGCGGCTCGGCAAGAAACGGGTCGCCGAGGGCCTCACCGACACCATCCAGACAGATCTGGCCGGTGTCGAGCCCGGCGTCAGCCAGATTCTCCTGGTCGCTTCGGCGGACGGCGTCACCTTCGACCGCGTACGTTCCCTCAGCATCCTGCTGTACGACGCGACGACCGAGGGCGAGGCCATCGCCACGTTCGACATTCGTCCCGAGACGGGCGAGGAGACCGCCCTGATCTGCGGGGAGCTGTACCGCCGCGGCGAGGGCTGGAAGTTCCGCGCCCTGGGCGAGGGCTACTCCAACGGCCTCAAGGGCCTGGCGACCGACTTCGGCATCTCGGTGGACGAGTCGGGGGAGGCGGCCGACACCGCGGACCCGGCCCCGCTCCCGCCCTCCCCGAGCCTCTCCCAGCCCCTCCCCCCGGAGCAGCCCACGGCGGCGGTCCCCCCACAGCAGCCCCAGCCGGCCTACGGCTACCCGAACAACCTCCCGACGCATGGAAACGCCTACCCGGAGGGTGCCTTCCAGCTACCGCCGCAGGGCCCGCAATTCATCGGGCGCTAGGGGCAGCGCCCGGCACATGACCGGGCGCTACTTCTCCACCTTCGTCTTGTAACCCCGCCCCCACTGCAACCCCCACCCGTACAACCGGTCCAACTCGGCCTGGAAGCCGTACACGAACCGCACCTCCCGCCGCACCACCAGCTCCCCCTTCACGTTCTCGATCATCACCACCGCGCAGGACCGAGCCTGGGGATGCCGCTCGTCGAGACCTATCTCGATCCGCGGCCCGTTGCTGGGATACAGCGTCACCATCGCGTGCGTCCGGTCGAACGCCGGCGTCTGGTCGTAGATGTACACGAACACCAGCAGCCGCTTGATGTCGTCCCGGTGGTCGAGGTTGACGTACATCGTCTCCCCGGACGCCGACCCGAACCGGTCGTCCCCGCTGAGCTTCACGTAGGGCGCCGCGTTCACGTCCCCCAGCAGCCCGCCGAGCGGCTGTACGACCCCTTTGGTGCCGTCGGACAGCTCGTACAGGCAGCCCAGGTCGAGGTCGACGTTGACCATGCTCTGGCTGTGCCCTATGACCTCGGGGGGCCGCAGCGCCTTGAAGGGGTGCCGCAGCAGACTCTCCCGCTGCGGCCCGCCGATGTCGGAGGTCCGCATCCGCCAGGTCAGGTTGACCCGCAGGTTCCCGGTGGCCGCGCCCTGTTTGGTGAGGGAGACCTGGTGATGCCGTTTGGTCAGTTCGATCGCGTTGGTCGCCGCGCTGCCCGAGTCGAAGTCAGCCGTTCGACTGCCCAGAAGCCCGTCGAAGAAGCCCATTCCCGCCCCCACGTCTCTCTCACATGACAAACCGGCGGGGCGGCCGTGGAGGACAGCTTCCTCACCGACCGCCCCGCAAAGAGCGTTCCTCGGCGAAACCCCGTTCACACGGGCGGGGTCTCGCCAAGACGTCTCATACCCCGGACGAGACCTCAGTCTTCTCGTCCGAGCCCTCCGCTTTTCCCTCGGCCGCCGCCAGCGCCTTGTTGCGGCGCACGGAGGACCAGAAGGACCAGGCGATCAGGATGACGCCGACGAGGCCGGTGATGACCTCGTTGATCTCGTACTGGATGGTGACGAGCAGCAGCACGGCGAGGGCGCCGATCGCGTAGTGGGCGCCGTGCTCCAGGTAGACGTAGTCGTCCAGGGTGCCCTGGCGGACCAGGTAGACGGTCAGCGACCGGACGTACATCGCGCCGATGCCGAGGCCCAGCGCCATCAGGACGATGTCGTTGGTGATGGCGAAGGCGCCGATCACCCCGTCGAAGGAGAAGGACGCGTCGAGGACCTCGAGGTAGAGGAACATGAAGAAGGCGGCCTGGCCGGCCAGCAGCACCGCGGACTTCGGCTTGCCCGTCCGCGCGGCCTCCTCCTCCGCCTCGTGCTCGCGCTCCTCCTCTTCCTCGAGTTTGTCCTCGAAGTAGCCGGAGAGACCGCCGACGATCATGTAAGTGATCAGACCGGCGATACCGGAGATCAGCACGGTCTGCGCCTTGTCGACGTGACCACCGCCGTGCTGGTGGGCGTGGGTGGCGAAGGTCATCGAGGTGATCAGCAGGACGATGAGCGCGATGCAGACCGACAGCATGTCGACCTTGCCGAGCTTGGCCAGCGGGCGCTCGATCCAGCGCAGCCACTGGATGTCCCGGTCCTCGAAGATGAAGTCGAGGAAGATCATCAGCAGGAACATGCCGCCGAAGGCGGCGATCGACGGGTGGGCGTCGGTGACGAGTTCCTGGTAGCGGTCCTTGTTGTTCAGCGCGAGGTCGACGGCCTCGATGGGGCCCATCTTGGCGCTGACCGCGACGATCACGACGGGGAAGATCAGCCGCATGCCGAAGACCGCGATGAGGACACCGACGGTGAGGAAGATCTTCTGCCAGAAGGCATTCATCTTCTTCAGGATTCCGGCGTTGACCACCGCGTTGTCGAACGACAGCGAGATCTCGAGGATGGAGAGGATCGCCACGATGCCGAAGGCCTCCCACCCCCCGTAGAAGACCGCAGCGACCAGGCCGAGCGCGGTCACCGCGAACGACCAGCCGAAGGTTTTCAGAAGCACTGGCTACCCAATCCCTGTGTGTACGGGTCTCCCCCGCGCCGTACTCGGCTTTACGAAACTTTGAAGCTGAAGTCTAGTCCCGCACTCTTCGCAGCCCACGGGGGACCGGCTTTTGCTCATAAAGCGCTAGGAGACGTTCACTCCGAAGTCCAGCGCGATGCCCCTGAGGCCGGACGCGTACCCCTGGCCGACCGCCCTGAACTTCCACTCGCCCTGGTACCGGTAGAGCTCGCCGAAGATCATCGCCGTCTCCGTGGACGCGTCCTCGCTCAGGTCGTAGCGGGCGAGTTCCTGGCCGTCGGCCTGGTTGACGACGCGGATGAAGGCATTGGAGACCTGTCCGAAGGTCTGCCCGCGCTCGTCGGCCATGTGGATGGAGACCGGGAAGACGATCTTGTCGCACTGGGCGGGCACCTTGGAGAGGTCCACCAGGAGGGACTCGTCGTCGCCCTCGCCCTCACCGGTGAGGTTGTCACCGGTGTGCTCCACGGAGCCGTCCGGGCTCTTGAGCTGGTTGTAGAAGACGAACCACTCGTCCCCCATCACCCGCCCGCTGTTGCACAGCAGCGCGCTGGCGTCGAGGTCGAAGGGGGCTCCGGTGGTGGAGCGCGCGTCCCAGCCGAGCCCGACCATCACCTGTGTGAGGTTCGGCGCGGCCTTGGACAGGGAGACATTGCCTCCCTTGGCGAGCGTGACGCCCATGTTCCTGGTCCTCCCCTGGGTGGTGCTCGGTGCTGCTTCTTCGGTTGTCCTTGCGCGTCCGGCGCCGCCCCTAAACGGTGCGGCGCCGGACATAGTGAAACCTTCGGGCGCCCCCGAACTCAGACGTTGACGCCGAAGTCCTGGGCGATACCGCGCAGGCCGGAGGCGTACCCCTGGCCGATGGCGCGGAACTTCCACTCCGTGCCGTGGCGGTAGAGCTCGCCGAAGACCATCGCGGTCTCGGTCGAGGCGTCCTCGCTCAGGTCGTAGCGGGCGATCTCGGTGCCGCCGGCCTGGTTCACCACGCGGATGAACGCGTTGCGGACCTGGCCGAAGGACTGCTGGCGGTTCTCGGCGTCGTAGATCGACACCGGGAAGACGATCTTCTCGATGTCGGCCGGGACGCCGGCCAGGTTGACCTTGATCTGCTCGTCGTCGCCCTCGCCCTCACCGGTGAGGTTGTCACCGGTGTGCTCCACGGAGCCGTCCGGGCTCTTGAGGTTGTTGAAGAACACGAAGTTCGCGTCGCTGCCGACCTTGCCGGAGTTGTTCAGCAGCAGCGCGCTCGCGTCCAGGTCGAAGTCGGTGCCGGTCGTGGTGCGGATGTCCCACCCCAGACCGACGATGACCGCGGTGAGGCCCGGGGCCTCCTTGCTCAGCGATACGTTGCCGCCCTTGCTGAGGCTGACTCCCACGACTCCTCCATTGGTGTCCCGGGGCGGGAAGCCCCGTCGTGCGTTGGATATCGGATCAACGAGTCGATCCTAGTAACGGGTTCCCGACCCACGCAGGCCCTGGAGCCGATGAATCACAGGTGTCGGTGACAGCGGGGGCCGCGGGGGCTCAGAGGGTGTCGAGTGCCTTGACGTACTCGCCCAGGTCGCGGGCGTCCGGCAGCGCGTTGACGACGGTCCAGCGGACCACGCCCTCCTTGTCGATGACGAAGGTGCCGCGCACCGCGCAGCCCTTGTCCTCGGCGAAGACGCCGTAGGCGCGGGAGACCTCGCCGTGCGGCCAGAAGTCGCTGAGCAGCGGGTACTCCAGGCCCTCCTGCTCGGCGAAGACGCGCAGGGTGTGGATGGAGTCGTTGGAGACGGCGAGCACCTGGGTGTCGCGGTCGGCGAACTTCGGCAGGTTGTCACGCACCTCGCACAGCTCGCCGGTGCACACGCCGGTGAAGGCGAAGGGGTAGAAGAGCAGGACGACGTTCTTCTCACCACGGAAGTCGGAGAGCTTCACGGTGGCACCGTGGTTGTCCTTGAGCTCGAAGTCGGGGGCCTTGTCGCCGACCTGGATCGCCATCGCGGAGATGTCCCTTCGGGTGGGGCTGTCTGGGTGAGAACACCCTACGCAGCCGTCACCGAAAGCCGACGGACGGGCCGAGCGCAGGGCTCGGCCCGTCCGGCCTCACATCACTTCTTGGACTTGGCGGCCTTGGGCGTCACCAGCCGGCTGCCGCTCCAGTCCTTGCCCACGCTGACGCTCTTGGAGGCGGACAGGCCCGCCGTCGTCGCGGCTTCCGAGATGTCGCTCGGCTCCACGTAGCCGTCACGTCCGGTCTTCGGCGTGAGGAGGAGGATCGAGCCGCCTTCTTCGATGTACGTGGTGGCGTCCACCAGCGCATCGGTCAGGTCGCCGTCCTCGTCGCGGAACCACAGCACCACGGCGTCGGCCACGTCGTCGTAGTCCTCATCCATCAGCTCGGCGCCGATGGTTTCCTCGATGGACTCGCGGAGTTCCTGGTCGACGTCGTCGTCGTAGCCGATCTCCTGGACCACCTGCTCGGGCTGGAAACCCAGCCTGACGGCAGGGCTCGTCCGCTCCTCCGCGTGGTCCGCGGTCGCGCTCACGGGTTGCCTCCTGATCATGTCTTGGGAATAACTCAGCCACGCGCGTGCGCGAAGCATTGGCCGTAGTCCACACGGGCGGGGCGGATCGCGCAAGTACCCGGCGGTTCGGACCGCCGAAACGGTGACGATCCTGGCCGTGTCGACGCAACTCCAGGCACGCCATCCGGACGGATGGTGACGTACACCACACCTATCTGCCCTGTTTGCGTATTTGAGAACCATCCAAGGGTACGAGACTCGAATGGACACCGGTTACCTCGGGGTAGAGATGACGTTTGGGCTTCCGAGGTACACGATGGGGGGCGGTGCAGATACTGGAGAACAGCGAGAGTAAGGAACAGCGTGGCTTCCGGATCCGATCGCAACCCGATCATCATTGGCGGCCTTCCGAGTCAGGTTCCTGACTTCGATCCCGAGGAAACCCAGGAGTGGCTCGACTCCCTCGACGCCGCGATCGACGAACGCGGCCGGGAGCGGGCCCGTTACCTCATGCTGCGCCTGATCGAGCGGGCCCGCGAGAAGCGCGTGGCCGTGCCCGAGATGCGCAGCACGGACTACGTCAACACCATCCCCACCAGGGCCGAGCCGTTCTTCCCGGGCAACGAGGAGATCGAGCGCCGGATCCTCAACGCGACCCGCTGGAACGCCGCCGTGATGGTGTCCAGGGCCCAGCGGCCCGGCATCGGCGTCGGCGGCCACATCGCCACCTTCGCGTCCTCCGCGTCCCTCTACGACGTGGGCTTCAACCACTTCTTCCGCGGCAAGGACGAGGGCGACGGCGGCGACCAGGTCTTCTTCCAGGGACACGCCTCCCCCGGCATCTACGCGCGCGCGTTCCTGCTCGACCGGCTCAGCGAGCAGAACCTGGACGCGTTCCGCCAGGAGAAGTCGAAGGCGCCGTACGGGCTGTCCTCGTACCCGCACCCGCGGCTGATGCCGGACTTCTGGGAGTTCCCGACCGTGTCGATGGGCCTCGGCCCGATCGGCGCGATCTACCAGGCGCGGATGAACCGCTACATGCACGCGCGCGGGATCGCCGACACGAGCAAGTCCCGCGTGTGGGCCTTCCTCGGCGACGGTGAGATGGACGAGCCCGAGTCGCTCGGGCAGCTGACCATCGCCGCCCGTGAGGGCCTGGACAACCTGACCTTCGTCGTCAACTGCAACCTGCAGCGCCTCGACGGGCCGGTGCGCGGCAACGGCAAGGTCATCCAGGAGCTGGAGTCGGTCTTCCGCGGCGCCGGCTGGAACGTGATCAAGCTGATCTGGGACCGCACCTGGGACCCGCTGCTCGCACAGGACCGGGACGGCATCCTGGTCAACAAGATGAACACGACCCCGGACGGGCAGTTCCAGACGTACGCCACCGAGCCCGGCTCGTACATCCGCGAGCACTTCTTCGGCGACGACCAGCGGCTGCGCGCGATGGTCCAGGGCATGACCGACGACCAGATCCTGCACCTGGGGCGCGGCGGCCACGACCACAAGAAGATCTACGCGGCGTTCAAGGCGGCCGTGGAGCACACCGGCCAGCCGACGGTGATCCTCGCCAAGACGATCAAGGGCTGGACGCTGGGCCCGAACTTCGAGGGCCGCAACGCCACGCACCAGATGAAGAAGCTGACGGTCGCCGACCTCAAGGGCTTCCGCGACCGGCTGCACCTGCCGATCTCCGACAAGGAGCTGGAGTCCGGCGTGCCGCCGTACTACCACCCCGGGCGGGACTCGGAGGAGCTCCAGTACATGCACGACCGGCGCAAGGGCCTCGGCGGGTACGTCCCGACGCGTGTCGTGCGCTCCAAGCCGCTCGCGCTGCCGGACGACAAGACGTACGCGACCGTGAAGAAGGGCACCGGCCAGCAGTCGATCGCCACGACCATGGCGTTCGTACGGCTGCTCAAGGACCTCATGCGGGACAAGGAGCTCGGCAAGCGCTTCGTGCTGATCGCGCCGGACGAGTACCGCACGTTCGGCATGGACTCGTTCTTCCCGAGCGCGAAGATCTACAACCCGCTGGGTCAGCAGTACGAGGCGGTGGACCGGGATCTGCTCCTGGCCTACAAGGAGTCGCCGACCGGCCAGATGCTGCACGACGGCATCTCGGAGGCGGGCTGTACGGCGTCGCTGATCGCGGCGGGTTCGGCGTACGCCACGCACGGCGAGCCGCTGATCCCGGTCTACGTCTTCTACTCGATGTTCGGTTTCCAGCGCACCGGCGACCAGTTCTGGCAGATGTCGGACCAGCTGGCGCGCGGTTTCGTGCTGGGCGCGACCGCCGGCCGCACCACGCTGACGGGCGAGGGTCTGCAGCACGCGGACGGCCACTCGCAGCTGCTGGCGTCGACGAACCCGGGCTGTGTGGCGTACGACCCGGCGTACGCGTTCGAGATCGCGCACATCGTGCAGGACGGGCTCAGGAGGATGTACGGCAGTTCGCCCGAGCATCCGCACGGCGAGGACGTCTTCTACTACCTCACCGTCTACAACGAGCCGATCCGGCACCCGGCCGAGCCCGAGAACGTGGACGTCGAGGGCATCCTCAAGGGCATCCACCGCTTCAGCGAGGGCACCGCGGGCCAGATCCCGGCGCAGATCATCGCGTCCGGGGTGGCGGTCCCGTGGGCGGTCGAGGCGCAGAAGATCCTCGCCGAGGAGTGGAACGTCAAGGCCGACGTCTGGTCGGCGACCTCCTGGAACGAGCTGCGGCGCGAGGCCGTGGAGGCCGAGCGGCACAACCTGCTGCACCCGGAGGAGGAGCAGCGGGTGCCGTACGTGACGCGCAAGCTGTCCGGGGCCGAGGGGCCGTTCGTGGCCGTCTCGGACTGGATGCGGTCGGTGCCGGACCAGATCGCCCGGTGGGTGCCGGGGACGTACCAGTCGCTGGGCGCTGACGGCTTCGGCTTCGCCGACACCCGTGGGGCGGCCCGGCGCTTCTTCCACATCGACGCGCAGTCGGTGGTCGTGGGGGTGCTGACCGAGCTCGCGAGGGAGGGCAAGGTCGACCGGTCGGTGCTGAAGCAGGCGATCGACCGGTACCAGCTGCTGGACGTGTCGGCGGCGGACCCGGGGGCTGCCGGAGGAGACGCGTAGCGCCCAGCACACGAAGGGGTGGTGGAGCCGATGGCTCCGCCACCCCTTACGCGTTCTTTACGATGCCTCCATGCACGAACGAACGGCGCAGGAGCGTTGGGAAGAGCTGAGCCAACGGCCGTTGCTGGCCCTCGCCCTGGTGTTCGCGGTCGCCTACGCCGTACCGATCGTGGACACATCGGCCGGGCACACGGTGACGGCCGCGTGCACCGTCGTCGAGTGGGTGGTGTGGGGGGCGTTCGCCACCGACTACCTGGTGCGGCTGGTGCTGACGCCGGACCGGCGGAAGTTCGTCCGTACCCACTGGCTGGACCTGTGCGCGGTGGTGCTCCCGCTCGTCGCGGAGCTCCGGCTGCTGCGGCTCGTCTCCACGCTCCTGCTGCTGGGGCGGCGGGCGCGGATGGCCACCCAGATCCAGGTGACGACGTATGTCGCGGGGGTGGTCGTCGGGCTGCTGATGTTCGGGTCGCTCGCCGTGCTGTCGGTGGAGCGGGAGTCACCGGACGGGAACATCCGCACACTGGGTGACGCCCTGTGGTGGTCGTTCACCACGATGACCACGGTGGGTTACGGCGACCACGCGCCCACCACCGGGATGGGCCGGATCATCGCGGTCGGGCTGATGCTGTCCGGCATCGCGCTGCTGGGCGTCGTGACCGCCAACATCGCCGCCTGGTTCATCGAGCGCTTCGAGAAGGACGACGTGGAGGAGCGGGCGCAGACGGAGGCGATCCTCGCGCTGACGGAGGAGGTACGGGCGCTGCGGGCGGAGGTGGCGGCGCTGAAGTACCGGTCGCAGGGGGCGGAGCCCCTCAAAGCAACCCGTTCCCCGGTGTCGCCGCCCCCGCCAGCCAGATGATCGCCAGGAGGAGGTCGATCGCGCCCAGGGCGACGGCGACCAGGGCCGGTACCGGGCGGGGGCCCGACCAGGTGCGGCCCATGGCCAGCCAGCCGCAGACGATCGCCGCGGGACCCAGGACGATCCCGAGGGTGAAGAACCCGGCGACCGCGCAGACCAGGCCGACGATGCCGAGGGTCGCGCTGTCCGGCCCGGTCCGTGACCCCATGCGGCCACGTGAGCGGGGGTACCTGCGCGTGCCGTGTCCGAAGCCGGCCATCGTCAACTCCCTGGTCTCCTGGGATGTTTCGATGGCCGGGTACCCACCGCGCGCGGTTCATGCCCGCCCAAGCCGAAGGCCGCGGCGCGCTGTCCCCCTCCGGCAGCGCGTCGCGGCCCTGGCCGCCCTCCCATCCGGAGGGCTTGACTAACTGTGACCTGCGGCGCGTGCCGGAGGCGAGGGACCTTTAGCGTTGTCACCCTGATAGGGGAATTCCCTTGAAATCCCGTCAGGAACGACCCGTGCCGGAGGGGCTCGGCAGCCCCTCCGGGATCCTCAGATGTGACCGACCCCCGCGCCCGCCTCCGCGTTCTCGCCCCGCTTGGTGAGCAGCGCGACGAACACCGCGACGACCGCCACTCCCGCCGCCACCAGGGACGCCAGGCTCATGCCGGAGATGAAGGTGTCGTGGGCGACGTCCGCGATCTTCGCGGCGACCTCGGCCGGCGTCCCGGGCGCGACCGGGGCCACGCCGACCTGGACCGCCTCGGAGGCCTGGTCCAACTGGGCGGGGGTGAGCTCGGGCAGGCCCGCGGCGGTCCAGTTGGACGGCAGGTCGCTGTCGACCTTGGAGGCCATCACGGCACCCAGCACGGCCGTGCCGAGGCTGCCGCCGATCTGCATGGCCGCCTGCTGGAGACCGCCCGCCACACCCGACAGCTCCATGGGCGCGTTGCCGACGATGACCTCGGTCGCGCCGACCATGACCGGGGCGAGGCCCAGGCCCAGCAGGGCGAACCAGAGGGACATGGCGGCGCTGCCGGTGTCCGTGTCCAGCGTGGACATGCCGTACATGGCGATCGCGGTGGCCGCCATGCCGCCGGCCAGCGGGACCCGCGGGCCCAGCTTGGTGATCAGCGCGCCGGCCAGCGGGGAGCCGACGATCATCATGCCGGTGAGCGGGAGGAGGTGCAGACCGGCGTCGATCGGGCTCATGCCGTGCACGTTCTGCAGATAGAACGTCACGAAGAACAGGCCGCCCATGAAGGCGATGGCCATCAGGACCATCAGGACCACGCCCGCCGACAGCGGGACCGAGCGGAACAGCGCCAGCGGGATCAGCGGCTCCTTGACCTTCGTCTCCCAGAGCGCGAAGGCCGCGAAGAGGACGACGGATCCGATGACGAACGCCCAGGTCTTGCCGTCGCCCCAGCCCCAGGTCGGGGCCTTGATCAGGGCCCAGACCAGGCAGAACATCGCGGCCGAGAGCAGGGCGATGCCGAGCAGGTCGAAGGACCGGGGGGCGTTCTCTGCGCGGTGGTCGAGCAGGATCATGACGCCCAGGGCGAGGGCGACGACACCGACCGGCACGTTGATGAAGAACACCGACTGCCAGTTGACGTGCTCGACGAGCACACCGCCGAGGATCGGGCCGCCCGCGGTGGAGGCGCCGATGACCATGCCCCAGATGCCGATGGCCATGTTGAGCTTCTCGGCCGGGAAGGTCGCCCGCAGCAGGCCGAGCGCGGCCGGCATCAGCAGCGCGCCGAACAGGCCCTGGAAGACGCGGAAGGTGACGACCAGCCCGATGCTGTGGGACAGGCCGATCGCGCCGGAGGCGGCGGCGAAGCCGACGACACCTATCAGGAAGGTCTGGCGGTGACCGAAGCGGTCACCGAGCTTGCCCGCGGTGATCAGGGAGACCGCGAGGGCGAGGAAGTAGCCGTTGGTGATCCACTGCACCTGGGCGAAGGTGGCGCCCAGGTCCTTCTGGATGGCCGGGTTGGCGATGGCCACGATGGTGCCGTCGAGGGCCACCATCATGACCCCGACGGCGACGGTGATGAGGGTGAACCACGGGTGGCCGCGCAGCCCCTGGGCCGGCGGCTGGTCCGACGGGGCTGCTGACGCCTTGTCCCCCGACCCCGTCGTGTCGATGGTCTGACTAGTCATGCGTTCGAGGCTAAGGACAGCCACTGACAATTGACAAACGAGTTCACAAGTCAGTAACTGACACTCATGGAAACACTGCGCGAACGCAAGAAGCAGCGCACCCGGGACGCGCTGCTGCGGGCCGCC
The DNA here is from genome assembly GCF_044763345.1 of Streptomyces sp. NPDC096132. Lineage (NCBI taxonomy): Bacteria > Bacillati > Actinomycetota > Actinomycetes > Kitasatosporales > Streptomycetaceae > Streptomyces > Streptomyces sp. NPDC096132. The sequence continues at coordinate 963,595 of NZ_JBIWGA010000001.1, read as the reverse complement.
GTGGAGCTGTTCACCTCGCAGGGCTACGAGCACACCACCGTCGACGCGATCGCCGAGGCCGTCGAGGTCTCCCAGCGCACCTTCTTCCGCTACTTCGCGGGCAAGGACGAGGCCGCGCTGGGCCTGGTGGAGCTGACGGTGGACCGGTTCGTGCGGGCCGTACGGGAGCGCCCGCCCCACGAACCCCCGATGGAGGCACTGCGGCAGGCCGTGCTGGACGGCTGGTACTCGATCAACGAGGTCGTCGAGAGCGTCGTACCCGTGGAGCTGTATCTGCGGATGTACCGGGTGATCGAGTCGACGCCGGTGCTGCTCGCCGCGTATCTGCGGCGGTCCGCGGAGATCGAGGAGACCCTGGCGCGGGTGATCGCGGAACGGGAGGGCCTGGACGTCGACGCCGATCCGCGGCCCCGGCTCGCGGTGGCGGTGTTCAGCGGGGTGATGCGGGTGACCGAACGGCAGTGGGTGGCGCGGGAGGAGTTCAGCCTGGCGGCCATCCACGCGCTGACGTCCCAGTACCTGGATCAGGTGGGGCCCGCGCTGCTGGGGAGCTGGCGCGAGGCGTGAAGGAGTTATGGGCGTGAAGCGCATTATGACCATCGACACGCCGGTCGAAACGTGATCCCAGTCACTTAATTAACCTGAGACCCTCCCGTTCTCCTAGTGTGTCCTCCCAGTGACTTCCTTCGACACCTCCCCGCAACTGAGCGTCTGGCGCACCCTGCTCGCCCTCGCCGTGGTGTTCGTGATGCTGGCGACCACCGGCTGGACCGCCGTGCGCCACCACCAGGGGACCACCGCTCTGAAGGCCTCGCGCACGGCCTGGGAGCACGGCATGGTCGACGGCCGGAAACTGCCGGAGCCCGACGCCGCGCCCGGCCGCATCGCCCGCTTCTTCACCTCGCTGACCGCCGGCCAGCGCACCGAGCTCGTGCACGACTACGCGCTCGCGGTCGGCAACATGAACGGTGCCCCGGCCGAGCTGCGCTACCGCGCCAACCGGATCGCGCTGCTCCAGCAGGCGCGGGTCGAGCGCAGACGCATGCGTGACAACCGGCTCTCGCCCGCCGGTCAGCAGGAGGCCGGGCGGCGCATGCACCGCTACGAGGCGTTGAGCGGCGCCGGACGGCAGATCCTCGCCTTCGACCCGGAGGGCTCGGGCCGGGCCGCCGAGGTCTTCGGCGACCTGGACGAGGCCGAGCGGATCTCCGTCGTCGTCCCCGGTGTCGACACCGACCTGCTCACCTTCCAGCGCACCAACCGCAAGTACTCGGCCCCCGTCGGCATGGCCGAGGCGCTGTACACGGCCGAACGCGAGGTGAGCCCCTCGACCCGGACGGCCGTGATCGCCTGGGCCGACTACACCTCCCCCGACGGCCTCGGCATCGACTCGGCGACCGCGATGCGCGCCGAGAACGGCGCCGTACGCCTCAACGCCCTGCTGCGCGCCCTCCCCGGCACCTCACCGGTCTCGATGTTCTGCCACAGCTACGGCTCCGTGCTGTGCGGTGTCGCCGCGCACGCGATGCCGGAGCGGGTGACCGACATAGCGGTGGCCGGCAGCCCCGGCATGCGGGTGGAGAAGGCCGCCGAGCTGGGCACCGACGCCCGGGTGTGGGCGATGCGCGACGCCGACGACTGGGTGCAGGACGTGCCGCACCTGGAGGTCGGCGGACTCGGGCACGGCGAGGACCCGATGGCCCGCGGCTTCGGCGCGCGGGTGCTGTCCTCCCGGGAGGCGGAGGGCCACGGCGGCTACTTCGTGCCGGGCACCGACAGCCTGCGCAACCTCGCCGACATCGGCACTGGCGCGTACCGTTCGGTGGAGTGCGCCGACGATGCCGGTGCCTGCCGGGAGGGTTTGTCCGACACGACCACGGCCGGACGCGCGTAGAGACGCAGGAATTGCGGCGCGCGTGAGGAGGGGACGAAGATGCGTGTCCCGCATACGATGAGCCGCATGGGTGACGTACTGGCCGGATTTCATGCCGCCTGGGAGTTCGAGTCCGACTCCGTCCTCATCCGTTACGAACGGGGGATGCGCACACCCAAGCTGCTGTCGGCGCTGGGTGAACGAAGAATTCCGCTCACCGCGCTGTCCGGGGTGACGCTCACGCCCGGCAAGCGCGGGACCGTCGTGCTGCGCGCCGAGCCGCGGCCGGGGGCCGATCCGCTCATGGAGGCGGCGGCCGGACAGCTGAAGGACGGGTCCGACCCCTACCGGCTGGTGCTGTCGGCCGAGCAGGAGGTGCTCGCCGAGTACTACGCCGACGAGCTGCGGTCCCGGCTGGCCGAGTCCGGGGGCGGGTCCGGTCCGGCGGAACGGTTCCTCGTCCCGGCTCCCGAGGCACCGCTGTCCTTCAAGGCGTACGACGGGAAGGCGTCCTTCGACGGGCGGACCGTGCGCTTCAGGTGGTTCTGGACGGGGGCGTCGTCGGCGAAGTGGAAAGCCGGCGACCAGAGTTTTCCCGTGTCCGAGCTGAACGGGGTGGAGTGGCGGTCGCCGGAGGTGTTCGAAGGGCACCTCCGGTTGTTGCGCGGGGAGGACACGCCGGCCCAGGCCGACCAGGACCCCGCGACCGTCGTCTTCGGGCTCGGGTACGGCCCCGTGCACGAGTCGCTGCCGTTCGCGGCGGCCGTCCTCGCCTCGGTGCGGACGCGGGGACCGGCGGCGGCCGTCCCCGCGTCAGTACAACGCCGCGACCCCGCCGACATCGCCGAACGGATCCGGCACCTCGGGGAACTGCACCGGGCCGGTCTGGTCACCGACGAGGAGTTCTCCGTGAAGAAGGCGGAGCTGCTGTCGGAGCTGTGACTACTCGCGTCCGGCAGAGGTGAACGTCATGTCCGCGTACCTGTCTCCCGCCACCTTGGACGCGATCGGCTCGAGGAGGACCAGTTCCTCCTCCGTCAGTTCGATCCGTGCCGCCGCCGTGTTCTCCTCCACCCGGCCCGGCTTGCGGGTGCCCGGGATCGGGATCAGGGGGAGGCCGTGGACCTCGGTCTGCTGGTGGACCCACGCCAGGGCGATCTGGCCGGCAGAGGCGCCGTGGGCCGCCGCCACCGTGCGGATCGGCTCCAGGAGGGCCGTGTTCGCCGCCGCGTTCTCGCCGGTGAAACGGGGCTGGGTGCGGCGGTAGTCGTCGGCGGTGAGGTCCTGGGCGGCGTCGGTGAAGGAGCCGGTGAGGAAGCCTCGGCCGAGGGGGGAGTACGGGACGAGCGTGACGCCCAGTTCGCGGACCGCCGGGACCACCTGGGCCTCGATGTCGCGGCTGAAGAGGGACCATTCCGACTGCACGGCGGCGATCGGGTGCACCGCGTGCGCCGCGCGCAGCTCGGACGCCGTCACCTCGCTCAGGCCCAGGTACTTGACCTTGCCCTCGCGCACCAGTTCGGCCATCACGCCGACGGTCTCCTCGATCGGCACGTCGGGGTCGCGCCGGTGCATGTAGTAGAGGTCGATCACATCGACGTCCAGGCGCTTCAGGCTCGCCTCGACGGCCTGGCGGATGTACGGCGCGTCGTTGCGGATGATCCGCCGGGTCGGGTCGTCCGGCGGGATCGACAGGGCGAACTTGGTGGCGATGACGACCTCGTCGCGGTGCGCCTTGAAGAACGGCGAGAGGAAGCGTTCGTTCTCTCCGTCGCCGTACGCGTCCGCCGTGTCGTAGAGGGTGACGCCGAGTTCCAGGGCGCGCTCCAGGGCGGCCCGGGACTCCTTCTCGTCCGAGGGGCCGTACGCGAAGCTCATGCCCATGCAGCCGAGGCCCTGGACGCCGACCTCCGGGCCGTGGGCTCCGAGCCGGGCGGTCGGGAGGGTGGGGCTGGTCATCAGGCGGTGGTCCTCTCCGCTTCGAAGGGCTTCTCGTAGGCCTGGACGCGGCGGGCGTCCGAATAGAACATGATCTTGCGGTCGAGCACCGCGAGCGTGTCCTGGAGTTCGGCGATCCGGGCCCGGACGTCCCGGCGGGTCGCCTCCAGCAGTTCGTAGCGCTCGCCGTACGTGCTGTCGCCCTCGCGCACCAGCTCGGCGTACCGCACCATGTCGGCGACCGGCATGCCGGTCAGCCGCAGCTTGCCGACGAGGTCGAGCCAGTCCAGGTCGCGGTTGCTGTAGCGGCGCTGACCGGTGTGCGAGCGGTCGATGTGGGACATCAGCCCGATCCGCTCGTACCAGCGCAGGGTGTGGGCCGTCAGGCCGGTGAACGCGACGACCTCGCTGATCGTGTAGCTGTCCTGCCCGTCGGGGCGGGGATGCCGCGGTGGTGGCGCGGAGCAGACGTCTGCGGGGCTCGGGGCTTGCTCGGTGGTCACGGGCGTGGTCTGCAACACCGTCATGGGTCCCACGCTATGACCTTGGAGCGCACTCCAAGCAAGCGGAATCGGTAAGAAAAGCACGGGACACGGCTTGATCCCACTGGTTAGCGTGCGGGCATGAGTGTCGTACGCCGTGCTCTGCCCGAGGACGCCGCCGAGGTACTGCGGCTGCGCCAAGTGATGCTCGACTCCCTGGCCCCGGCCGACGGCTCCACCGACTGGCACGACGCGTCACGGCCGGCCCTGCGGGCGCGGCTGGCCGAGCCGGACGGGGACTTCGGCGCGTTCGTCGTGGACCACCCGGAGCGGCCGGGGTCGCTGGCCGCGCTGGTGGTGGGGACGGTCGAGTACCGGATCGGACGGGCCGGCAATCCGCTCGGCGCCGTCGGCTTCGTCTTCAGCGTGGCCACGGACCCGGGCGCGCGCCGCCGGGGGTACGCGCGCGTGTGCATGGAGGCGCTGCTGGACTGGTTCCGGGAACGGGGCGTCCGGCAGGTCCAGCTGACCGCGTCCCCCGAGGCCGAGCCGCTGTACGTCTCCCTGGGCTTCAAGCCGAAGCCCGACCCCTTGCTGGAGCTGCTCCTGTGAGGGACATAGGCTCGTCGACATGTCGTTGAAGAGCCTCGCGCTGATCGAGAACTGGCCGGTTCCCTCCGCCGCGGCGGGGGTCGTACGGGCCGACGGTACGGTCCTGGGGACCCACGGGCCTGTCGGCCGGCGCTTCCCGCTGGCCTCGGTCACCAAGCCGCTCGCCGCGTACGCCGTGCTCGTCGCGTACGAGGAGGGGGCGGTGGAGCTGGACGAGCCCGCCGGGCCGGCCGGGGCGACCGTCCGCCACCTCCTCGCGCACACCTCGGGGCTCGCCTTCGACGAGCACAGGGTCACCGCTCCTCCCGGTGAGCGGCGGCTGTACTCCAACGCCGGGTTCGAGCAGCTCGGGGACCACATCGCGAAGGCGACGGACATCCCGTTCGCGGAGTATCTGCGGCAGGCGGTGCTGGAGCCGCTGGGCATGACCCGCACCTCGCTGGAGGGCTCCCCGGCGAAGGACGGCGTGTCGACGGTCGAGGACCTGCTGCGGTTCGCGGCGGAGGTGCAGGCGCCCAGGCTGCTCGACCCGCGCACGGTGGCGGAGGCGATGACGGTCCAGTACCCGGGCACCAAGGGCGTCCTGCCGGGCTACGGCCACCAGAACCCCAACGACTGGGGCCTCGGCTTCGAGATCCGCGACTCCAAGTCCCCCCACTGGACCGGCAGTTCGTCCTCGCCGCGCACCTTCGGCCACTTCGGCCAGTCCGGTACGTTCCTGTGGATCGACCCGGCCGCGGGAGCGGCCTGCGTGGCCCTCACGGACCGCGCCTTCGGGCCCTGGGCGATCGAGGCGTGGCCCCCCTTCACGGACGCGGTGCTGGCCGAACTCCCCTAGGGCGGACACGGCCTGGCTAGTGGCCGTTCATCTCCCACAGCAGCAGCTCCGCCGTCGTCAGCCCGACCGCCTCGAGATCCTTGGCGTCGGCGATGCGCGCCGCGTCGCCCGGGCCCAACGCGACGCCGTCCAGCCGGACTTCGCCGCGTACGACGTGCACGTACACATGCGCCGCGTCCGGCACCGCCGTCCGCTCCCCCGGCACCAGACGCCGGACGTGCAGCAGTGCGGCCGCCTCCGGGACGGCGTACGGGGTCGAGTCCGCGATGCCGTGGACGATCTCGTACGCCGGGTCGCCGCCGGGGTCCAGGGGGGCCAGCCACATCTGGACGAAGGTCAGGGGGCTCGGGCCGTCGTTGCGCTCGGTGTGCCGCACCCCGCCCGCCGAGCTGAGGCGCTGGACGTCGCCGGGGCGGAGCCGCGTCTCGTGACCGGTGGAGTCGCGGTGGGTCAGCTCGCCCTCGACGACCCACGTCACGATCTCCGTGTGGCTGTGGGGGTGCTCGTCGAAGCCGGCGCCGGGGGCGAGGCGCTCCTCGTTGCAGGCGATCAGCGCGCCGAAGCGGAGGTTGTCCGGGTCGTAGTGGGGCCCGAAGGAGAAGGCGTGCCGGGTCTCGATGCCGGCTGCGGGGTCGCCACCGGGGTAGCGCGTGTCGGCGCGCTGTACGTCCATCACGGGATCCAAGGTAGCCCTGGCGGAACTTTTCGGCCCCGGCCGGCACCACTCAGCCCGTCTGGGGGTCCCCCCGCTCGAGCGCAGCCGAGAGTGGGGGAGTTTGAGGACGAGGCCGTTCAGGCCGAAGCGGGGGCCCGGGGGCGGCAGCCCCCGGACGACGGCACCGGAGAGCCACACCCCCACCGGCGCGAGCAAGCGCAGCGATAAGGCAGTCTTGTCCACGTGCCCGAACCCGAATCCACCCACCCCGACCTCGCAGCGCAGGCCGCCCACCCGCACCCCGCGACCCTGAAGCGGCTGGTGAAGTCCTCCGGAAGTCTCGCCGCCCAGGCGATCGCGCGGATGGACGAGACGCTGCCGTGGTACCGGGCGATGCCCCCGGAGAACCGTTCCTGGATCGGGCTGGTCGCCCAGGCGGGTATCGCCGCCTTCACGGAGTGGTTCCGGCATCCGGACGCCCCGCAGGCGATCTCCACCGACGTCTTCGGGACCGCGCCGCGTGAGCTGACGCGGGCGATCACCCTGCGGCAGACCGTCGAGATGGTGCGGACCACCATCGAGGTCATGGAGTCCGCGATCGACGAGGTCGCGGCCCCCGGCGACGAGGGCGTGCTGCGCGAGGCGCTGCTCGTGTACGCCCGGGAGATCGCCTTCGCCACCGCCCAGGTGTACGCGCAGGCCGCCGAGGCACGCGGTGCCTGGGACGCGCGGCTGGAGTCGCTCGTCGTCAACGCGGTGCTGAGCGGGGAGGCCGACGAGGGGGCCGTCAGCCGGGCCGCCGCGCTCGGCTGGAACGCGCCCGAACACGTGTGTGTCGTCCTCGGGACCGCTCCGGACGGGGACTCCGAGCTGACGGTGGAGGCCATCCGGCGGGCCTCCCGGCACGCCAAGCTCCAGGTGCTGACCGGTGTGCTCGGGTCGCGGCTCGTGGTCATCGCCGGCGGGAGCGACAATCCGATGGCCGTCGCCAAGTCGCTGATCGGGCCTTTCGCCGCGGGTCCGGTCGTCGCCGGGCCCGTCGTGCCCGACCTGCTGGCCGCGACCCGGTCCGCGCAGGCCGCCGCGGCCGGGCTCAAGGCGTGTTCCGCCTGGCAGGACGCACCGCGCCCGGTACTGGCGGACGACCTGCTTCCGGAACGCGCGATCGCCGGGGATCCCAGCGCGCGCGAGCAGTTGGTGGAGGAGATCTACAGACCGCTCGAGGAGGCCGGCTCCGCGCTTCTGGAGACGCTCTCCGTCTATCTCGAACAGGCGAGCAGTCTGGAGGGCGCGGCCCGGATGCTGTTCGTTCACCCCAACACCGTGCGCTACCGGCTTCGACGTGTGACTGACGTCACCGGTTGGTCGCCATCGGATGTACGCTCCGCATTCACCCTGCGAATCGCGCTCATCCTGGGGCGCCTCGTCGATGGAGATCTCCAGCCCTAGTCTTTTGTCGGGGGCCCACAAAACCCCCTGCCGTTCTTCGTCCCTGTCCCCACGGGCGGCTCCGGCCGTCCACAAGAGAGAGTGTGAGAGTGCTCGTACTCGTCGCTCCCGGCCAGGGCGCCCAGACGCCCGGCTTCCTGACCCCCTGGCTCGACCTCCCCGGTGTCGAGGACCGCCTGCGTGCGCTGTCGGCGGCCATCGACCTCGACCTGGTGCACTACGGCACGAACGCCGACGCGGACGAGATCCGTGACACCTCGATCGCCCAGCCGCTGCTGGTGGCGGCGGGGATCGTCTCGGCCACGGCACTCGGTGACGTGTCACCGGCCGCCGTCGCCGGCCACAGCGTCGGTGAGATCACCGCCGCTGCCTTCGCGGGCGTCCTCGACGACACCGCTGCCCTGACCCTCGTCCGCAAGCGCGGCCTCGCCATGGCCGACGCCGCCGCGATCACCGAGACCGGCATGTCGGCGCTGCTCGGCGGCGACCCCGACGTGTCCGTCGCGCACCTGGCGAAGCTGGGCCTGACGCCGGCGAACATCAACGGCGCGGGCCAGATCGTCGCCGCGGGCACGCTGGAGCAGCTCGCCGCGCTGAACGACGACAAGCCCGAGGGCGTCCGCAAGGTCGTCCCGCTGAAGGTCGCCGGCGCCTTCCACACCCACCACATGGCGCCGGCCGTGGAAACCCTCGCCAAGGCCGCAGCGGACCTCACCCCGGCCGACCCGAAGGTCACCTACGTCTCCAACAAGGACGGCCGGGCCGTCGCCACCGGCGCCGAGGTGCTGGAGCGACTGGTCGGCCAGGTCGCCAACCCGGTCCGCTGGGACCTGTGCATGGAGACCTTCAAGGAACTCGGCGCGACCGCGATCATCGAGGTCTCCCCCGGCGGCACGCTGGTCGGCCTCGCCAAGCGTGCCCTGCCCGGTGTGAAGACGCTGGCCCTGAAGACCCCCGACGACCTCGACGCCGCTCGCGAGCTCATCGCCGAGCACGGTGTCGCCTAAGGAGCCCTGATGGCGAAGATCAAGCCCAGCAAGGGCCACCCGTACGCCCGCATCCTGGGCGTCGGCGGCTACCGTCCCACCCGGGTGGTGCCCAACGAGGTCATCCTGGAGACGATCGACTCCTCCGACGAGTGGATCCGCTCCCGCTCCGGCATCGAGACCCGGCACTGGGCGAACGGCGAGGAGACCGTCGCCGCCATGTCGGTCGAGGCGTCCGGCAAGGCGATCGCCGACGCCGGGATCACCGCCGAGCAGATCGGCGCCGTGGTCGTCTCGACCGTCTCGCACTTCAAGCAGACGCCGGCCGTGGCCACCGAGATCGCCGACAAGCTCGGCACCGCCAAGGCGGCCGCCTTCGACATCTCGGCGGGCTGCGCGGGCTTCGGCTACGGCCTCACGCTCGCCAAGGGCATGGTCGTCGAGGGCAGCGCCGAGTACGTGCTCGTCATCGGCGTGGAGCGGCTGAGTGACCTGACCGACCTGGAGGACCGGGCCACGGCCTTCCTGTTCGGCGACGGCGCCGGCGCGGTCGTCGTCGGCCCCTCCGCCGAGCCGGCGATCGGTCCGACGGTGTGGGGCTCCGAGGGCGACAAGTCGGAGACCATCAAGCAGACCGTGCCGTGGACGGACTACCGCGACGGCAGCGTCGAGCGCTTCCCGGCGATCACCCAGGAGGGCCAGGCGGTCTTCCGCTGGGCCGTGTTCGAGATGGCGAAGGTCGCCAAGGAGGCGCTGGACGTCGCCGGGATCACCGCCGACGAGCTGGACGTCTTCATCCCGCACCAGGCCAACGAGCGGATCATCGACTCGATGGTCAAGACCCTCAAACTGCCGGAGTCCGTCACCGTCGCCCGTGACGTGCGCACCACCGGCAACACCTCGGCCGCGTCGATCCCGCTCGCGATGGAGCGGCTCCTGGCGACCGGCGAGGCGAAGAGCGGCGACACCGCGCTCGTCATCGGATTCGGGGCGGGTCTCGTCTACGCCGCGACTGTCGTTACCCTCCCCTAGGCACTCCGTGCCGGATCATGCGGTCCGGTACGGGAACGCACCACCGCCACACCCTCTGGAACACAAAGAAGGAGCGCCAAGATGGCCGCCACTCAGGAAGAGATCGTCGAAGGTCTCGCCGACATCGTGAACGAGATCGCCGGCATCCCGGTTGAGGACGTCCAGCTGGACAAGTCCTTCACCGACGACCTGGACGTCGACTCGCTGTCCATGGTCGAGGTCGTCGTCGCCGCCGAAGAGCGCTTCGACGTCAAGATCCCGGACGAGGACGTCAAGAACCTCAAGACGGTCGGCGACGCGACCGAGTACATCCTCAAGCACCAGGGCTGATCCACCGATCCCCTGAGCTGAACTGCCCCGCCACCCGGCGGTGGCGCCGCTGATCCTCGTAACGTTGGAGAAAGAATCCGTGAGCCCGACCAATCGCACCGTGGTCGTCACCGGTATCGGCGCAACCACACCGCTGGGTGGCGACGCAGCCTCTACCTGGGAGGGCCTGGTCGCCGGCAAGTCCGGTGTCAAGGTCCTGGAGCAGGAGTGGGCGGCCGACCAGGCCGTCCGTATCGCGGCCCCGGTCGCCGTGGAGCCTCTCGAGGTCATCCCGCGGCCGCAGGCCCGCAAGCTGGACCGCTCGGCGCAGTTCGCGCTGATCGCGGCTCAGGAGGCGTGGAAGGACGCCGGTTTCGCCGGCAAGGCCGGCGAGGACGGCAGCGAGGGTGACGTCGACCCGGACCGTCTGGGCGCGGTCATCGCCTCCGGCATCGGCGGTGTCACCACCCTCCTCGACCAGTACGACGTGCTGAAGGAGAAGGGCGTCCGCCGGGTCTCCCCGCACACCGTGCCCATGCTGATGCCGAACAGCCCGTCCGCCAACGTGGGTCTGCTCGTGGGCGCCCGCGCGGGCGTGCACACCCCGGTCTCCGCCTGCGCGTCGGGCGCCGAGGCCATCGGCTACGCCATCGAGATGATCCGTACGGGCCGCGCCGACATCGTCGTCGCCGGTGGTACGGAGGCGGCGATCCACCCGCTGCCCATCGCCGCGTTCGGCAACATGATGGCGATGTCCAAGAACAACGAGAACCCGCAGGGTGCCTCGCGTCCCTACGACGTGGCCCGCGACGGCTTCGTGATGGGCGAGGGCGCCGGTGTGATCGTCCTGGAGTCCGCGGAGCACGCGGCGAAGCGCGGGGCCCGCGTCTACGCCGAGGCCGTCGGGCAGGGCATCTCCGCCGACAGCCACGACATCGTGCAGCCGGAGCCCGAGGGCCGCGGCATCTCGCACGCGCTGCAGAACCTGCTGGACCGCACCGACCTGGACCCGGCGGAGATCGTGCACGTCAACGCGCACGCCACCTCGACGCCGGCCGGCGACATCGCCGAACTGAAGGCGCTGCGCAAGGTCTTCGGCGACGACGCCGACCACATGGCCGTCTCGGCGACCAAGTCGATGACCGGTCACCTGCTGGGCGGCGCGGGCGGTGTCGAGACCGTCGCGACGGTCCTCGCCCTGTACCACCGGGTGGCTCCGCCGACCATCAACGTCGAGAACCTCGACCCCGAGGCCGAGGCCAACGCGGACATCGTCCGCGGCGAGGCCCGCAAGCTTCCTGTCGAGGGCCGGATCGCTGCTCTGAACGACTCTTTCGGGTTCGGTGGGCACAACGTGGTCCTGGCGTTCCGAACCGTCTGATTTCCGCCGTGAACGGCGTGTGGCCCGGACTCCCTGTCGGAGTTCGGGGCCACACGCCGTTCGTCGTCTGCGGGCCGGTGGGGGCCCTTCGCGCAGTTCCCCGCGCCCCTGGGTTGGCTCACACGACCTGGTGCAACCAGCGCACCGGGGCGCCCTCGCCCGCGTAGCGGAACGGTTCCAGTTCGTCGTCCCAGGGCTTGCCCAGGAGCTTGGAGAGTTCGGCCTCGAGGTCGGTCTCACCGCGTCGGCTGCGGAGCAGGGCCGCGCGGAGGCGGTCCTCGGGGATGAGGATGTCGCCGTGGATGCCGGTGACGGCGTGGAAGATGCCGAGGTCGGGGGTGCAGCTGTAGCGCTCGCCCTCGGCGGTGGCGCAGTGTTCGGCGGTCACCTCGAAGCGGAGCATCTGCCAGCCGCGCAGCGCCGAGGCCAGCTTGGAGGCGGTGCCCACCTGGCCCTTCCAGGAGAACTCCGAGCGCCAGGTGCCGGGCGCGGCGGGCTGCCGGATCCAGTCGAGGTTGACGCGCGTGCCGAGCACCCCGGCGATCGCCCACTCGACGTGCGGGCACAGCGCGCGCGGCGCGGAGTGCACGTACAGAACTCCACGTGTCGTCACCGGGACCTCCGGGCAGAGCGGGACATCTTGCAGGCGGGCAGGGCGGCGGTGTCGGGGCAGCCGCGTTGATGGCGAGGCTACCGTGCGGCGGCGCAAGGAGTGTGACGTACCGTCGGTCCCGGTGCCGTGAACGTCCGCCTTTCACTCGGCAGGACGCCTGTACGGGTGTGAAGCGTTCCATCTTGTGGGTCCTGTCTGATTCCTGTCCCGGGGAGTGACCGGGGCGGGCGGGAACTCCTGTGCGTTGTCATGGGTGGGGCCGTTTGTCCGAGGAGCGAGGGGATCACCAGGGGATGCGGAAGCGAAACCGTCGGGTGCGGGCGGTGCTCGCCGTCACGAGCGCGGCCGTCCTGGGCCTGGCCGGGTGCGACGCGCTGGGCGGGGGCGACGACTCGGGCGCGGGGGCGCGGAAGGCGAAGGCCCCGCAGGCGCCGCTGTGGGACACCAGCCCGGCCTCGATGGCGGCGGTGGGCGACTCCATCACGCGCGGCTTCGACGCCTGTACGGTCCTGCAGGACTGCCCCGAGGTGTCGTGGGCGACGGGCGCCAGCGCCGAGGTGAACAGCCTGGCCGTACGGCTGCTGGGCGCGTCGAAGGCGGCCACGCACAGCTGGAACTACGCCGTGACCGGGGCCCGGATGGCGGATCTGGCGGGGCAGATGACACAGGCCGCGGCGGAGAAGCCGCAGCTGGTGACGGTGATGGCGGGGGCGAACGACGCGTGCCGGGAGTCGACGGCGGCGATGACGTCGGTGGCCGACTTCCGCAGCGGGTTCGAGGACGCGATGAGCACGCTGCGCCGGACGCTGCCGAAGGCGCAGGTGTACGTGGCGAGCGTGCCGAACCTGAAGCGGCTGTGGTCGCAGGGGCGGAGCAACGCGCTGGGCAAGCAGATCTGGAAGCTCGGCATCTGCCCGTCGATGCTGGGGGACGCGGACGCGCTGGACGCGGCGGCGACCGCGCGGCGCGACACCGTGCAGCAGCGGGTGGAGGACTACAACAAGGTGCTGAAGGAGGTCTGCGCGAAGGACCGGCGGTGCCGGTTCGACGGGGGCGCGGTGTACGACTTCCGGTTCGGCACGGATCAGTTGAGTCACTGGGACTGGTTCCATCCGAGCAAGGACGGACAGGCGCGGCTCGCGGAGATCGCGTACCGAAAAGTCACTGAGCAGGCCTCGTGACTTAGTGTTTTGACCATGAGCGAACACTTCGGAACACTTTCCGACGGCACTCCGGTGCACCGCTGGACCCTGGAGCGGGCGGGCATCCGGGTGCGGGTGCTGTCGTACGGCGGAATCGTGCAGTCCGTGGAGGTCCCGGACCGGGACGGGCGGACGGCGGACGTGGTGCTGGGGTTCGCGGACCTGGACGGCTATCTCACCCACCCGGAGCCGTTTCTCGGCGCCCTGATCGGCCGGTACGCGAACCGGATCGCGCACGCCCGCTTCCCGCTGGACGGGGTGACGTACGCGCTGGAGCCCAACAACGCGCCCAACTCCCTGCACGGCGGTCCGCGCGGTTTCGACAAGCGCGTGTGGGAGGTGGAGCCGGTCGAGCACGGGCTCCGGCTGAGCCGGGTCAGCCGGCACGGCGAGGAGGGCTTCCCGGGCCGGCTGGAGGTCTCGGCGACGTACACGCTGGACGCGTCGGGGGCGCTGCGGTTCGTGTACGAGGCGGTCACGGACGCGCCGACGGTGGTGAACCTGACCAACCACAGCTACTTCAACCTGGGCGGCCCGGACACCGGGGACGCCGGGGGCCACGAACTGCGCCTGGCCGCCTCCCGCTACACCCCGGTCGACTCCGATCTCATCCCGACCGGGGAGCTGGCCGAGGTCGAGGGGACCCGCTTCGACTTCCGTACGTCCCGCAAGACCGGCTCCGGCTACGACCACAACTTCGTGCTCGACAAGGGCGTCACCGCCACCCCTCAGGAGGTGGCCGAGCTGCACGATCCGGCGAGCGGGCGGGTGCTGACGGTGTCGACGACCGAGCCGGGCATCCAGGTGTACACCGCGGACCACCTGGGCGAGCCGTTCGTGCCGTGCCAGGGCGTCGCGCTGGAGACCCAGCACTTCCCGGACTCCCCGAACCGCCCGGAGTTCCCGAGCACGGAGCTGCGGCCGGGCGGGGTGTACCGGTCGGAGACGGTGTACGCCTTCGGAACCCGATGAGAAATAGCCCCGGCCCGGGGGTCAGGTCCCGGGCCGGGGCTGTTCATGGGGTTGAGGAGTTCCCGTATCAGACGTTAACCGTCGCGGTGATCCTTCGGTCGGCGATCGAGCGTCCGACCTGGATTTCGTACGAACCCTTCACAAAGACCCAGCGGTGGGCGGCCTCGTCCCACACCTCGAAGGCGCGCCGCGGGAGCTCGACGGTGACCTCGGCACTCTCGCCGGGGCCGGCCTCGACGCCGGCGAATCCGGCCAGCCAGCGGGCGGGACGGTCGGTGCCGGGCCCGGTGGGCGCCAGGTACACCTGCACGACCTCGTGGCCGGCCCGCTCGCCGGTGTTGCGCAGGCGCACCGTGACGCCGGTGCCGGTGATGTCGACCGACTCGTACGTCCACTCGGTGTAGCCGAGGCCGTGGCCGAAGGGGTACGACGGTGTCCTGCCCTCCTTCTCCCAGGCGCGGTAGCCGATGTAGAGGCCCTCGGTGTAGGGGAGTTCGCCGTCCTCGGGGACGACCCGGGTGACCGGGGCGTCGGTGAGGGAGCCCCAGGTGGTGGGGAGGCGGCCGCCGGGCTCGTGGGCGCCGGTGAGGACGTCGGCGAGGGCCGCGCCGCCCTCCTGGCCGGGGAACCAGGTGAGCAGCACCGCGGCGACGTCCTCGCGCCAGGGCAGCTCGACCGGGGAGCCGGAGTTGACGACCACGACGGTGTTCGGGTTGGCGGCGGCGACGGCGCGGACGAGGTCGTCCTGGCGGCCGGGGAGGGTGAGGTCCCCCCGGTCGAAGCCCTCGGACTCGACGCGGTCCGTGGTGGCGACGACGACCACCGCCGTGTCGGCGGCGCGGGCGGCCTCGACGGCCTCGGCGATCAGCTCGTCCTCGTCGCGCTGCGGCTCCTGGTGGGCGAGGGCGAAGGCGACGACCTTGAAGGGGATGTCCTCGGGGAGCGCGAAGACGTAGGTGAGGGAGACCTCCACCGGGGTGCCGGCGGTCAGTTCCACCTGGGCGTGGGGCACCGGGGCGCCGAAGAACGCCTCGAAGGGGTCGCTGTCGTCGGCGGGCAACTGGGCACCGTCGAAGTACGTCGTGCCGGCGACGGTGAGGGTGAAGGCGCCGGTGCCCTTGATGCCGAAGGAGTGCGGGCCGCTCGCGCGCGGGGTGAAGGTGCCGGTCAGCTCCACGGTGTGGAGGGCGTCGTGGGTGACGCCCTCGGGGAGGTCGGAGCCCATCCACTGGATCTGCCCGTTGGGCGCGGAGCCGGTGCCGATGACGTTCCCGTCGGCGTCCCGGCAGACGGCCCGCAGGGTGAAGCCCTTGTCGGCGACGGCGAGTTCGGTGGTGGGGTCGGCGCCCAGGGCGTAGGTGAGGGTGCCTTCGGGGAGGGCGGCGGTGAGGCCGTCGAGCGGGGAGACGATCCGGGCCGGGAAGACGGTGGCGGAGCCGCCGCCGAGGACGCGGGCGTCGCGGGCGGCGGCGCCGATGAGGGCGACGGTGCCGGGCTTCAGGGGCAGGGCGGCGCGCTCGTTGCGGACCAGGACGAAGGAGCGGCGGGCGATCTCGCGGGCCAGGGCCTCGCCGTCGACGGGCGCGGGCGGTTCGCCGACGGCGGGTTCGGCGTCGGCCAGGGCGCCCACCCGGGCGGCCAGGCGCAGGACGCGGCGTACGGCCTCGTCGACCTCGGACTCCTCGAGCCGGCCGTCGCGGACCGCGCGGGCGAGTGCCTCGCCGTAGACGGTCTGCGGGCCGGGCATGGCGACGTCGAGGCCGCCGCGCAGCGCGCCGACGGTGTCGCGGGCCGCCATCCAGTCGGAGACGTTGTAGCCGTCGAAGCCCCATTCGGCGCGCAGGACCTCGTTCACCAGGTGGTGGTGCTCGGTCATGGTGGTGCCGTTGACCGTGTTGTAGGCGGTCATGATGCCCCAGGGGTGGGCGTTCTCGACGATGGCCTCGAAGGGCGCCAGGTACAGCTCGCGCAGGGCGCGCTCGCCGACCAGGTTGTTCACGGTGAAGCGGTCGGTCTCGGCGTCGTTGGCGACGAAGTGCTTGACGGTGGTGCCGACTCCGCCCTCCTGGACGCCGGTCACGTACCCGGTGCCGATCCGTCCCGTCAGGTACGGGTCCTCGCTGTAGGCCTCGAAGTGGCGGCCGCCGAGCGGGGAGCGGTGGAGGTTGACGGTGGGGGCGAGCAGGACGTGGACGCCCTTGCGGCGGGCCTCCTGGGCGAGGAGGGTGCCGGCGCGGCGGGCGAGTTCCGGGTCCCAGGTGGCGGCGAGGGCGGTCGGGGAGGGCAGGGCGACGGAGGGGTCGTCGGCGGTCCAGCGCACGCCCCGGACGCCGATCGGGCCGTCGGACATGACGAGGGACGTCAGTCCGATCTCCGGCAGTTCGGGCAGCGACCACATGTCCTGGCCGGCCAGGAGCCGGGTCTTGGCGTCCAGGTCGAGCTTGCCGAGGGCCGCCTCGACGGCCTCTTCCGTTCCCGCCATGGCGGTGCCTCCTCGTTGAGTGCCTGCGCAACGCCTCCCATCGTGCATCGGTTACCTGTCGAACGGTAGGTTTTGTTATCCCGCCGTTATATTCATTGCGCCGCATGCCGTACCGTGACGGCATGAGCGCCAGAACCAGGAGTGAGGAGCGGCGGGCCGAGATCGTCCGGGCGGCCCTGGAGGTGATCGCCGAACGCGGTTACCGGGGGGCGAGTCTGGCGGCCGTGGCCGAGCGGGTCGGGCTGACCCAGCAGGGGCTGCTGCACCACTTCCCGACCAAGGAGGCGCTGCTGGTGGCCGTCCTGAAGGAACGCGACCAGTGGGACGCCGTACCGGACAGCCAGTGGCGGGTGGACCTGCTCGCCTCGCTCGTCGAGTACAACGCGATGCGGCCCGGCATCATCCAGACCTTCTCGGCGCTGCTCGGCGAGAGCGTGACGGAGGGGCATCCGGCGCGGGAGTACTTCACCGAGCGCTACACCCGGGTGCGCGCGAGCATGGCGGCGGTCCTGCGCGCCGAGTACGGCGACCGCCTCCCCAACGGCCTCACCCCGGAGCGCACGGCCCCCCTGCTGGTGGCGGTGATGGACGGACTCCAGTACCAGTGGCTGCTGGACCCGGAGTCGGTGGACATGCCGGGGGCGTTCCGTGACTTCCTGCACCTGCTGGGCGAGCCCGTGGACTGAGAGCCTGTGTCATATCCCCGGCCGGGGATATGACACAGGCTCTGAGGGGCGCGAGGTGCGGCACGGGGCCTGTGGGGCATACAACTCCCGTGACTTCCTTACGTGTTCGTACCGGTGTCCTCGGTCTGGCCCTGCTGGCCGGCCTGTCCGTCCCCACGACCGCGACCGCCTCCGAGGCGACGCCCTCCCCCACCGTCGAGGAACAGCGGCTGGACCAGGCCGTACCGCAAGAGATCCTCGCCCGCTCCGGGTTCGACAGGGTGACCCCGCGCTTGAGTCGACTGCTGACGGCCTCGCACTCCTACGCCCAGGCGCGCCGGATCGTGGTCCGCGAGGGCGCGGCGCTGTGGCGGCGGGCCGTGGACCGGGCGCAGGGGCGGGGCCCGGCCGGCGGCGACCTCAGCCGGGACGACGACCGGCCGCTGTACTGGGCACGGCTCGGCATGACCCGCGAAGTGCGCACCTGGGAGCCCGGGTTCGGGCTCAGCGACCGGCAACGTACCGTGCTGCTGGGCGCGTTGGAGCGCACCTCACGCGGGCAGACCGACATCCGCTACCCGCAGCGGCAGGTCGGGGGAGTCAAGCGGGTGCTGGTCACCGGTTTCGACCCGTTCACCCTGGACCGGGACATCCGGATCTCCAACCCGTCCGGCGCGAGCGCCCTCGCCCTGGACGGCACGGTGATCGAGACGGCCGATGGACCGGCCCGGGTGGAGACGGCCGTGTTCCCGGTGCGCTGGCAGGACTTCGCGGAGGGGACGGTGGAGCGGACGCTGCGGCCGTATCTGCCGAAGGTGGACCTGTTCACGACCGTCAGCCAGGGGCGGATCGGGCGCTTCGACGTGGAGCGTACGAACGGTGCCTGGCGGGGCGGCTTCCCCGACAACGACAACATCGGCCGCACCGAGACGATCCCGGTCACCGACCCGGCCTCGCAGCCGCAGTGGACGACCACGACCCTGCCGTACGCCGCCATCGTCGGCGCGGGCACCGGGCGGTTCCCGGTCTACGACAACACCGCCGTCACCGAGATCCCCGCTGGGGGTGCCCCCTCTGGGGGAGGGACGGCGGCCGTGGTGCGGCCCGACGGGCCCACGGAGGGATCGACCGCCCGGGCCGGGGGCGGCGGGAACTACCTGTCCAACGAGATCGCCTACCGGGCCACGCTGCTGCGGGACCGGCTGGGGCTGCACGACACCCTGCCGGGCGGGCATGTGCACACCCCGGTCCTGCAGTTCGGCACCGGCAACACCACCGAGGTGACCGACCCGGACTTCGTGCGCAACCGGCTGGACATCATCGCCCAGGTGCGGGCGATCCTAGCCGTGGCCGTCGCTCCCCAGTAGGCGCACCTCGGCGGCGGGCGGGAGCTTGGTCCACCAGTGGGTGTGGCGGGCGTAGACCCCCGGGTCGCCGCGGTCGGTGAGGAGGGCGGTCAGGGAACGGGCCTCGGCCGCCAGGGCCTCCCAGACGTCCGGGGGGAGGGGATGGAAGGCACTCGCCTCCACTCCGCCCTCGGCCGGACGCCACACCCCCGCCACCCTGCCGTCGACGAGGAGGGTCGGCAGGACGTCTCCGTTGATACGGGTGACCAGCTTGCGGTACTCCGGCGGGATCGTCCGGGAGCGGTCGGCGTACGCCAGCAGGACGCTGTCCCACATCGGCAGGAGGCGGGGCGGGGCCGGGGTGTCGGCGGAGGGGCGGGGGGCGTCCGGGAGGTCGTAGAGGGCGGTGCCGTCGGGGGTGGCGAGGCGTTCGAGCCGGCCGTCGTCGAGGGAACGCAGGGCCTCGCGCACGGGTGCCCGCTGGATCAGGCCGAACTGCGCGATGTCCGCCACCGTCGCCGGGCCGAAGGCGGAGAGGTAGCGCAGGATCAGGGTGCGCAGGGCCTCCGGGTCCGGGACGCGGCCGGCCGGCGAGGGGCCGGGCGGGGCCGCGACGAAGGACGGGCGGGTGCCGAAGGACCAGGGGGTGCCGGTGGGGGCGTGCAGGAGCGGGGCGTAGGCCCGCAGCCCCCACCAGGCACCGGCCTTCTTCTCCGCGCCGAGGCGTTCCTCCAGCCAGGCCTCGATCTCGGCGGCGGCGCGCTGCTCCCGGGTGAACTCCAGGAGGTCCGGGAGGATGGCGTGCGCGTCGGCCGGGGTGAGGCCGGCCTCGGCGAACCGGGCGCCCAGGCGGGAGCCGTACAGCGTCTGCTGCATCGCGCCGCGAAAGGCGCGGTGGTCGTCGGCGTGGACGGCGTGCAGCGTGATCCGCATCAGGGTCGCCTTCACCACCGTACGGTCGGCGAACGCCTCGTCGAGGGCGGCCGGCCGGAAGCCGGCCACGCGGTTCCAGAGGGCGAGGTACGGGGAGGCGGGGTGCTGTGCCTGGAGGGCGACGATCCGGTGGACCGCGTCGGGGATCGCCAACGGCTCGCGAGCGAGGAGGAGTTGGCGGGCCAGGGTGGCGCGGTTGAGCTCGCCGGGGCTGACGGTCCGCACGGCGGTCAGTGCGAGGGCGCCAGGGCCAGGCTGACGCCCAGGCCCGCCAGCACCGAGCCGATGACCTTGTTGAGGACCCGCTGGCCGCGCAGCATCAAAGTGCGCATCCGGTCGTGGGAGAAGAAGGCGGCCACGACACCGAACCACAGCAGGTGGGCCAGCGCCATGAACAGTCCGTAGCCCACCTGCTGGGCGACCGGGGTGCCGGGGCTGACAACCTGGGAGAACGTGGAGACGACGAAGAGGGTCGTCTTCGGGTTGAGGACGTTGGTGAGGAAGCCGGTGCGCAGGGCGGCGAGCGGGGTCAGCTCCGTCCCGCCGGTCAGGTCGATCTCGACCTCGCCGCGGGTGCGGAAGGTGCGGACGCCGATGTAGACCAGGTAGGCCGCGCCGATCAGCTTGATGACGGTAAAGAGGAAGGTGGAGGACGCGATCAGCAGACCCACGCCGAGCATCGTGTACGTGACGTGGACGAGGACGCCGGCGGCGACTCCGGTGGCCGCGAGGAGTCCGGTACGGCGGCCGTGGAGGTAGCTGTTGCGGACGATCATCGCGAAGTCGGCGCCGGGGGCGATGACGGCCAGGACGGTGATGACGGCGACGGCGAGGGTCTCGGTCATGCGGTGAGCTCCTCCTCGGCCGCGTCCTCTCCGTCCCGGATCTCCTCGCCCAGCAGGTCACGGGCCATGAGGGTGGCGCCCGCGACCGCGCCCGGCATCAGGAACACCGCGACGACGGGGACCAGGAAGGCCAGGCCCAGGGGCGTGCCGAAGCCCCAGACGAGGCTCTTGCGGGAGCGGAGCAGGGCGAGGCGGGCCCGCAGGTCGACGTCACGGCGCTGGAGGGCCACGGCGGTGAGCTCCTCGGTGAGGAAGAAGCCGGTGACGAAGAAGCCGATCACGGGGATCACGGTCTGGCCGATGAGCGGCACGAACCCGAGGGCGAAGAGCAGGATGCCCCAGAGCGCGGCGCGGGCCAGGATGCGCAGGCTGTCACGGGCGGAGATCCACAGTTCGCGCCAGAGCGGCAGCCCGGACTCGGGTGCCGTGCCGTCGGGGGACACGTCCCGGTCGACCGCCTCGGAGAGGCTCTCGTAGAACGGCTGGCCGATGAGCAGCGTGACGGCGGTGAAGGTGAGGACGGCGAGGAGGAGGCCGAGGGCGAAGAGGACGAGGGTGAGGAAGCCGCGGAAGAGGCCCTGCCAGGGGCTCGACCAGTCGTCGGCGAAGGGCGTCGCCCAGCCGACGAAGTCCGCGCCCCACACGGCGAGCGCGACGAGCGCTCCCAGGTAGAGCACGAGCGTGATCAGACCGGGCAGCAGCCCGAATCCGTACTGCTTTCCGTTCCGGGCCACCCAACGCTGGCCCTTCAGCAGGTACTGGAAGCCCACCCCGAGATCTCGCATGGCCGAACTCTATCGGTCGTGTGCATACCATCCGCGGTCCTGGAGCGCTCACCCCGTCGGGACCGCCACCAGTACCTCCCCCTCCGCCCCCGTCGGCGACACCACCGCCGACACGCGCAGGGCCGTGGCGCGTGCCGCCCGCCCGGCCCGGGCCGCTCCCGCCAGCAGCGCGGGCTGGAGTTGCTCCAGGCCCGTCACCACCAGCTCCTCCCCCGCGACCAGCACCGGCCGGACCGCCTTCGCCGAGGCGGCCGCGGCCTCCGTGAGGTCGGCCAGGGCGGGCAGCGTGGCGCGTACGACGTCCGCTCCGGCCGTCGCCGCCCGTTCCGCGAGGGCCACCTGGACGGGCATCAGGGGCGCCACGGCCGCCGTGAGGGCGTCGGCGATGCGGCGCAGTTCCGGGGAGGAGTCGCGCAGGACGTCCGCCGTCGCGCGGAGCACCGGAGAGAAGGCGAGCAGCGCGCCCGCCGCCAGGCCGGCGCCCGCCGGGACCAGCGGCGAGCTCGCCTCGATCAGCTCGCCCAGCGCCGCCGCGCACTCCTGCACCGCCGGTTCCACGGCGTCCAGCACCGGCACCAGGTGGTCGCCGAGGGCCGCGACGATCCGGTACAGGGCCTCCTGCGCCTCCGGGGAGGCGGCGCTCGCCTCCGCGAGCTGCGCGGTCGTCCGTCGCAGCATGCGCAGCGTCTCCAGGCCCGAACCGTCCCTGGGATCGAGGGTGTTGATCGCGATCCTGGTGAGGTTGCCCGCCGTGTCGAGGAGTTGGCCGGTGATGTCGGTCGTGCTGCGGGCCATGCGCAGCACGTCGTCCCTGCTGGGGAGGGAAGGGATCGTCGCCATGAACTCCTCCTGGCCGCCTCGCACGCACCCGATGCCCTCAGCATGCCCATTCCCGGCACCCCTCGTAGGCCATCCGGGGTATCGGTGACACCAACCCTCGGTTGGTGCAGTTGAGTCGAACGGGTACACCTCGCCGTACCGATCTCCGGAAGCAACGATCCCGGTCACACAGCGGCTGAAGTTGGGGAGAGCGATGACGCACCAGATCCATGGCACCGTCGCCGACGGCTACGAAGCCGTGCGGGAGGAGTTCGCCGCGTTCGTGGCGGAGGAGACGGCGCAGCGGCCGGACTACGAGGGCCAGTTGTGCGCGCATGTGCACGGCCGGCGGGTCGTCGACCTGTGGGCCGGGCAGGAGGCGGGCGCCGACTCCCTGTACGGCGTCTACTCGTCGACGAAGGGCGCGGCCCATCTGGTGGTCGCGCTGCTCGTCCAGGACGGCACCCTCGAACTGGACCGCAAGGTCACCTACTACTGGCCGGAGTTCGCGGCCGAGGGCAAGGGCCAGCTGACGCTGCGCGAGCTGGTCGCGCACCGGGCCGGGGTGGTCGGCACGGACACCGGTTTCTCGCCGCAGGAGCTGGCCGACGACCGGCAGATCGCCGAACGCCTCGCCGACCAGCGGCCGTTCTGGCGCCCGGGCACCGCCTTCGGCTACCACGGGCTGGTCATCGGCGCGCTCACCGGCGAGGTCGTACGGCGGGCCACGGGCCGTACGCTCCAGGAGGTGTACGAGGAGCGGGTGCGCGCCCCGTACGGGCTGGACTTCTTCCTGGGGCTGCCCGCCGCGCACGAGCCGCGGTTCCGCACCGCCCTGCCGATGGCGCCGACGGCCGAGCAGCGGGCGCTGCTGGACTCCCTGCCGAACGGGCCGCACACGCTGGCCGCGATCGCCTTCAACCGGCACGCCGCCGAGCCCACCGACCTGGAACTCCTGCCGAACGATCCGCTGATCCGGGCCAAGGGGCCGGCCTCGGTGGGCGGGGTCGCCTCGGCGCGCGGGCTGGCGGGGCTGTACGCGGCGGCGATCAGCGAGGTGGAGGGGAAGGCGCCGCTGCTGAAGGAGGACACGGCGGCGGAGTTCGGGCAGTTCCACTCGGTGGGCTACGACCTGGTGGCCCGCGCCCACAAGTCGTACGGGCTGGGCTTCCAGGCGACGGCGGACACCTGGCACCCGTTCCTCGGTGCCGGGGCGTTCGGGCACAGCGGGGCGGGCGGCTGCCAGGCCTTCGCGGATCCGCGCAGCGGGCTGGCCTACGGGTACACACGGCGCCGGTTCGCGTTCCCGGGCGGGGCGGCGGCGGAGAACAACCGCCTGGCGGCGGCGGTGCACCGCGCGGCGCTCGTCACCGGGTGACGTGAAGGCGAGGGCCGCACCCCACGTCCAGGGGTGCGGCCCTCGTCGTACGCAACGACCGCCACCGGGCGGGCGTCACGCGGGAGTTTCGCGGAGGGGCGGCCGGGTCAGATCTTGACGATCATCTTTCCGGTGTTGTCGCCGCGCAGGACGCCGAGGAACGCCTCCAGGTTGTTCTCGATGCCCTCGACGACCGTCTCGCGGTACTTGAGCTCGCCCGAGCGGATCCAGGCGCCGACCTCCTGGACGAACTGCGGCTGCAGGTCGTAGTGGTCGCCGACCAGGAGGCCCTCGATGCGGCCGCGGGTCTGGATGAGACGGGCGAGGTTCTTCGGGCCGGGGGCGGGCTCGGTGTTGTTGTAGACGGAGATCATGCCGCAGATCGCGATCCGGCCGCCCTGGTTGAGGGAGCCGATGGCGGCCTCCAGGTGGTCGCCGCCGACGTTGTCGAAGTAGACGTCGATCCCGTCCGGCGCGGCCTCGCGCAGCTGCTCGCTCACCGGGCCGTTCTTGTAGTTGAACGCGGCGTCGAAGCCGTACTCCTCGACGAGGAGCTTGACCTTGTCGTCGGACCCGGCGGAGCCGATGACCCGGGAGGCGCCCTTCAGCTTGGCGATCTGCCCGACCTGGCTGCCGACGGCACCGGCGGCGCCGGAGACGAAGACGGAGTCGCCCTCCTTGAAGGCGGCGGTGCGCAGGAGGCCGGCGTAGGCGGTGAGGCCGGTCATGCCGAGGACGCCGAGGTAGGTGGACAGGGGCGCGGCCTCGGGGTCGACCTTGACGGCCTGCTTGGCGTCGAAGGTGGCGTACTCGCGCCAGCCGCCGAAGTGCAGGACGTGGTCACCGACGGCGATCCCCTCGGCACCGGAGGCGACGACCTCGCCGACCGCCCCGCCCTGCATGGCCTTGCCCAGCTCGAAGGGGGCGACGTACGACTTCGCGGCGCTCATGCGGCCGCGCATGTACGGGTCGACGGAGACGTACGCGTTGCGCACGAGCACCTCACCGGGGCCGGGCTGCCGGATCTCCGCCTCGGCCAGCTCGAAGTCCTCGGGCTTCGGCCAGCCGACGGGGCGGCTGAGCAGACGCCATTCGCGGCTGGTGGCGGGGAGGGCGGAGTCAGTCATGGGGGGCGCCTTTCACATCAAAAGCTTCACTACCTGAAACAACCATGCGCCTGAATATTTCAGGTTGTCAAGTAAAGAGGTATCCTCGGACCCATGGCCACCTCACAACGGACCCCCCTGCCCGACGCCCTGACCCTGGAGGTCGTCGAGCTGATCGGCGAGGTCGTGGCCCGCTTCTACGAGGACTACGAGGAGGCGGCCGCGGACCACACCCTCACCGGCGCCCAGGCCCGGCTGCTCAGCCTGCTCTCCCTCGAACCGCTCCCCATGCGCAAGCTCGCCCAGAAGCTGAAGTGCGAGCCGTCCAACGTCACCGGCATCGTCGACCGCCTGGAGTCCCGGGGCCTGGTCGAGCGCCGCCCGGACCCGGCCGACCGCCGCGTGAAGCTCGCCGCGGCGACGGAGGAGGGGCGCAGGGTCGCCAAGGGCCTGCGCGAATCGCTGCGCTTCGCCCGCGAGCCGCTGGCGGGGCTCGAGGAGCAGGAGCGGGTGGTGTTGCGGGGGTTGCTGCAGCGGATGCTGGCGGCGGAGGCGAACGGCGCCTGACATCGCCGTGAATCGCTGATGTCCAAGGGTCCCGACCCATTACGGCCCGGGGATCGTGCCCAATACGATGCGCTGCGCCGCGCGTTCGCGTCCGGAGGGGGATTCCTGTGTTCGTGCTGTCCATTCTGCTGCTCATAGCGGCGGTCGTGCTGTTCTTCGTCGGCCGCGGCCGCACCGCCGGCTGGAAGATCGGGGCGGCGCTCAGCGCCGTGGGAGGCGTGCTGTTCGGCATCTTCTCGTGCGTGCACGTCGTCAGCGCCTACGAGGTCGGCGTGCCGGTGACCTTCGGCAAGGTCGGCGAGCCGCTGACCTCCGGTATCCAGTTCAAGTCGCCGTTCACCGACGTCACGTCCTTCTCGACCCGTCCGGTCGACCTCAACCTCTACGACAAGGACGTGGTCGAGGTCCGCTCCTCGCAGGGCGGGGTGCTGTACGCGGACGTCACCATCAAGTGGGCCGTGGTGCCGGCGAAGGCGATCGACCTGTACCGGCTGGCGGGCAACGCGGAGGGCGTCCAGGCGCGGCTGGTGCTGCCGGACAGCCGCGAGATCATCCGCAACGTCTTCGCGAAGCACACCAGCGAGGAGGGCTACGCCTCCGCCCGCGAGCAGATCGGCGCGGAGATCGCCGACTCCGTCAGGCAGCGCCTGGCACCGCGCGGCATCGACGTCACCGCCGTCAACCTGCGCAATGTGAGGCCGTCGGACAAGCTGCAGGACCAGATCGACAAGAAGATCCAGCAGGAGCAGGCCACCGAGCGTTCCCTGGAGGCCGCCCGCACGGCCAAGGCGGAGGCCGAGCGCAAGCGCATCGAGGCGGAGGGCATCGCCCGCGCCAACAAGATCATCGAGAAGTCGCTCAGCGACAAGGTGCTGTACAACCAGTGCCTGGAGGCCTACAAGGAGGCCGCCAAGGCCAACCCGGTCTACGCGGTGCCCTGCGGCACGGACTCGAACGGCACGCCGGTGATCGTGGACAACGGCAAGGACTAGCCCGGCCAGTGTGCCGCGAGGGTCGGCCCCGGCTTTCGCCGGAGCCTTCCCTCAGTCGTCCGAGCTCGACTGGTTGCCCGAGTTCGAGTTCGATCTCCGGCTGCTTCTGGACATCGCGCGGACCACCTCGCCCAGCACCAGCACCACCGCGGCCACGGCGCGGACCCAGCGGGGGCCGCCGCGCGATGCCCACACGACGCAGACGCATCCGCCTATCACGAACACCAGCAGACCGATCAGGACGACTATCTCCACGTTTTCCTCTTTCTTGTCTCCGCAGCCCCTGCGCCGTCGTACACGTTCGCAGGCCAGGCCCGGTTCCCGTTAATCCGTCGACAGAGCGCCGAACGGACTGTCAGGCTCCGGGCATGACCTACCGGTGACCTTGGTCAGTGCCCCCGCGTCACGCGGGACGGTGTAGGCCATCTCAGAATTACTCTGACCTCGGCTTGAGGCACGGATCTGCGCTGTTGGCCTCAGCCGGTCAGGTGGGGCGCTGTTGGTTCTCGATGTACTGGCGTACGACGGTCAGCGGTGCCCCGCCGCAGCTCCCGGCGAAGTATGAGCGAGACCAGAAGTGCCCGTGCATGATGGCGCGGTTGACCTGGTCGGTGTACTCGAACCGCAGACGGCGGGAGGAGACGCCCTTGAGGGAGTTGACCAGCTTGGAGAGCTGGACCTTCGGCGGGTAGTGCACCAGCAGGTGGACATGGTCACGCTCGCCGTTGAACTCCTTCAGCTCCGCCTCGAAGTCGGCGCACACGGCCCGCATGATCTCTTCGCAGCGTTCCAGCATCTCAGGCGTGAACACGCCGCGCCGGTACTTCGTGACAAACACCAAGTGCACATGAAGGTTATAGACGACGTGAGCTGACCTGCGAATATCGGGGGATTCTTCCCAGCGTGGTGACATGCGCCAATGCGATGCTGCTGATTGTCTGGGCCAACGCGTGGCAAAGGAGGGGAAGTTGAAGCGTCAGCGTGGCCACAAGGCGCGCCTGCACCTGACCCCCTCCCAACTCACAGCGGCCGACGAGCAGGGGCACGCGGCCCGCACCATGTGCCTCAAGACGTACTTCCGCGCCTGGGTGAACTGCTGGGAAGGCCGGGCCGGCGAACCGAACTTCAAGGCCCGGTTCCGCTCCCGCATGGCCATCGACATCCCCCAGGGACGCGACCTGCAGATCGTGCGCCTGAGCCGCCGGTGGGGCCGCATGTGGGCACCAAAGATCGGGCACGTGCTGTTCCGCTGGACCAAAGGCCTCCCCGTCGGCAAGCGCGCCAACAAGTCGAACAAGGTCACCGGCGCCCGGCTGGTGAAGGAGGCCGACGGCTGGCACGTCGTCTTCCGCGTCCAGACCGAGGTACCCGACCCCGAGCCGCACACCGGCCCCACGGTCGGCATCGACCGGGGCATCACCAAGCCCCTCGCCCTCTCCGACGGCACGTTCCGCGGACACGGGGACTGGCTGACGCCTGGCGAGAGTGAACGTCTGCGCCGCCTGGAGAAGGAGTCCGCCCGCAAACGCCATGCCCGCAATAAGGGCGAGAAGACTTCCAGGCGTCTCGCCCGCATCTATGACCAGATCGCCCGGCTCCGCGCAAAAGCCAAGCGCCGGGCCGTCGACTGGCAGCACAAGACCACCACCAATATCGCCGAGACGTTCTCCCGGGCCGCAGTGGAAGACCTGGCCATCACCAACATGGTCAAGTCCGCCAAGGGCACTGTGGAAGCCCCCGGTACCCGCGTCCGCCAGAAGGCAGGACTCAACCGCTCCATCGCCCAGGAAGCATGGGGCCGCACGGTCACCCTCCTCGAATACAAGATGGCCGACCGAGGCGGAATCGTGGTGAACGTGCCCGCACCGAACACCTCGCGCCGCTGCTCGGCCTGCGGCTTCATCACCCTCGGCAGCCGGGAGACCCAAGCACGCTTCGTGTGCAAGAACCCCGACTGCGGTTTCGAGTGCAACGCGGACACCAACGCATCAAGGAACATCGATCACGCCGCCGGACTGGCGGTGTCAGGGCGTGGAGCCGTAGCCGATGGGCAGGCTGAGAAGCGTCAACCACCCACTCAGCCGCACGCGGCCTGAGAAGGGATTCCGCCCCGTTCACGGGGCGGAGGAAGTCAAGGAATCGAGAACCCCACCGCTCGGTGAGCGGCCTGTACGACCACGCCCTGCGGCTGATGAGCGAGTCCCCGAACGAGCCGCCGCCCCGGCATGGTCACACCCTTCCATACGCCCGGGTGTCAGGCGGCAGCCGCCGACGGGCCGAGGAGCTGGGGTACCGCTGGCCTTACGACAGCTGAAAAGGCCCTCCCCGGCGGGGAGGGCCTTTTCAGCTCAGGCCTGCTCAGGCCTGCTCAGGTGCGCTCAGGCCTTCTTGCGGGTCGTCATGAACCGCTGGACCAGGATGAACACGCACAGCAGCACACCGGTGGCGATCTTCGTCCACCAGGAGCTGAGCGTGCCCTCGAACTGGATGATGCTCTTGATCAGGCCCAGCACCAGCACGCCGAACAGGGTTCCCAGCACATAGCCGGAGCCACCCGTGAGCAGCGTGCCGCCGATGACGGCCGCGGCGATCGCGTCGAGTTCCATACCGGTCGCGTGCAGCGGGTCGCCCGACTGGATGTAGAGGGTGAACAGGAGACCCGCCAGCGCCGAGCAGAACCCGCTCACGGTGTACACGGCGATCTTCGTGCCGCCCTGCGGGAGACCCATGAGCATGGCGGACTGCTCGTTGCCGCCGATGGCGTACACCCGGCGCCCGAAGCGGGTGTAGTGCAGGACGTAGAACGCCACGGCCAGGACGACCAGCGAGACGATCGCGCCGATCGACAGGAATCCCATCCCCAGCGACACCTGCGCCTGGGCCATGCTGCTCACCGAGGAGTCGCTGATGGAGATCGACTCCTTGCTGATGACCAGGCACAGACCACGGAAGAGGAAGAGGCCGGCGAGGGTCACGATGAAGGGCTGGATCTCGAAGTTGTGGATCACATAGCCCATCAGGAAACCGCCGAAGGCGCCCACCGCCAGCGCCATGGGGATCACGACCACGATCGGCAGTCCCTGGCGCTCCACCAGCCAGGCCGTGAACATCGTCGTGAAGCCGATCACCGAGCCGACGGACAGGTCGATGCCGCCGGACAGGATGACGAAGGTGACACCGACGGCGGCGACCAGCAGATAGCCGTTGTCGATGAACAGGTTCAGGAAGACCTGCGGTTCGGCGAACCCGTAGTACTGGTAGCGGCTCAGGCCCACGCCGTACATCACGAGGAACAGCAGGGCCGTCGCCGCGACGGGCAGGCGCCGGTCGGCGAGCAGCCGCGTGGCCCTGGACGGCGTACGGCTGTCCGGGGCGGCCTGGGGGCTCTGGGTGGTCGTGGTCATCACGACACCTCCATCTTGGGAGCGTCGGCGGGCGTGGTGGTGTCCGCCGGGGCGGCGGCCGGCCGGGCGCTTCCCTTGGCACCGAACCTCGCACCGAACTTCGCGCCGAAGACCTTGGTGCGGAACTTCGGGGACTGCAGCAGACAGACGACGATGACGACGGCGGCCTTGAAGACCAGGTTGGTCTGGGTGGGGACGCCGATGGTGTAGATCGTGGTGGTCAGGGTCTGGATGACGAGGGCGCCGACCACCGTGCCGCCGATGGAGAACCGGCCGCCCAGGAGCGAGGTGCCGCCGATCACCACGGCGAGGATCGCGTCGAGCTCGATCCACAGGCCGGCGTTGTTGCCGTCGGCGGCGGAGGTGTTGGAGCTGATCATCAGGCCCGCGATGCCGGCGCACACGGCGCAGAACACGTACACCATGATCTTGATGCGGGCGGACCTGATGCCGACCAGCCGGCTGGCCTCGGCGTTGCCGCCGACCGACTCCACGAGCAGGCCGAGCGCGGTGCGGCGGGTCAGCGCCACGGTGACGGCCACGACCACGGCGACGACGAAGATGGAGAAGGGCAGCGTCAGCCAGTAGCCGCCGCCGATCAGCTTGTACGGCTCGCTGTTGATGGTGATGATCTGGCCGTCGGTGATGAACTGGGCGACCCCGCGTCCGGCGACCATGATGATCAGCGTGGCGATGATCGGCTGGATGCCCATCCGGGCGACCAGGAAGCCGTTCCACAGACCGCACACGACCGCGGCCAGCAGACCGAGGCCCATCGCGAGCAGCACCCCGGACAGGGCGTCCTGGTCGGCCTGGTCGCTGATGTAGGAGCAGGTCAGCGCGCCGGTGATGGCGACCACGGCGCCGACGGAGAGATCGATGCCGCCGGTGGCGATGACCAGGGTCATGCCGACCGCGACCAGGATGAGGGGCGATCCGAACAGCACGATCGAGACGAGGCTGCCGTAGAGGTGGCCGTCCGTCATCTTGATCGAGAAGAAGTCGGGGGTGAACGGGACGTTGACGAGCAGCAGGAGGATCAGGACCGCGACCGGCCAGAAGAGCTGGTGGTGCGTCAGTGCTCGCCAGCGGGAGGTGGTGGTCACTGGTGTTCTCCGCTCGCGATGGTCTCGAGGATCTTGCTGGTGGTGATCTCGGGCCCGTTGGTGATCCGCGCCACCAGCCGGCGGTCGCGCAGCACTCCGATGGTGTGGCTGAGCCGGAGTACCTCCTCCAGCTCCGCGGCGATGTACAGCACGGACATGCCGTCCTCGGAGAGCGAGACGACGAGTTTCTGGATCTCCGCCTTGGCGCCGATGTCGATGCCGCGGGTGGGCTCGTCGAGGATCAGCAGCTTGGGCTGGGTGATCAGCCAGCGGGCCAGCAGCACCTTCTGCTGGTTGCCGCCGCTGAGCTGGCCGACCCGTGCCTCGGGGTTGGCGGGGCGGATGTCGAGGGCCTTGATGTACTTGGCGACCAGTTCGTCGCGCTGGGCGGCCGGGACGGGCCGGGTCCAGCCGCGGGCGGCCTGCAGGGCCAGGATGATGTTCTCCCGCACCGTCAGGTCGGGCACCAGCCCCTCGGTCTTGCGGTTCTCGGAGCAGAAGGCGACCCCGGCGCGGATCGCGTCGTTCGGGGCGCTCAGCGAGACCCGCTTGCCGTCGACGGTCACCGTGCCGCTGTCGGGCTGGTCGGCGCCGAAGAGCAGCCGGGCGAGTTCGGTGCGGCCCGAGCCGAGCAGCCCGGCGAGCCCGATCACCTCGCCCTTGTCGATCTCCAGGTCGAAGGGGGCGACGCCGCCGGTCCGGCCCAGTCCGTCGGCCTTCAGCAGGGTCTCGCCCGCGTCGGAGTGCAGCTGGTGCTCGTGGAGTTCCTCGAGCTGGCCCATGGCCTTGCCGAGCATGAGCTGGACGAGGCCGACCTGGTCGAGGTCGCGCACCAGGTGCTCGCCCACGAGGGTGCCGTTGCGCAGGACGGTCATCCGGTCGCAGACCTCGTAGATCTGGTCGAGGAAGTGCGAGACGAAGAGGATCGCCACGCCCTCGTCCTTCAACCGCCGCATCAGGGCGAACAGTTGGAGGACCTCGTCACGGTCGAGGCTGGAGGTCGGCTCGTCGAGGATCAGCACCTTGGTGCCGGCTCCCTCGCCGTCGCTGGTGCCCAACGACCGTACGATCGCGACCAGTTGCTGCACGGCCAGCGGGTACGAGGACAGCGGGGCGGTCACGTCGATGTCGAGGCCGAGCCGGTCCACGAGCTCCGCCGCCTCCTGGCGCAGCCGCTTCCACTGGATGCGGCCGAACCGGGTCGGTTCGCGGCCGATGAAGATGTTCTCCGCCACCGACAGGTTCGGGCAGAGGTTGACCTCCTGGTAGACCGTGCTGATGCCGGCCTGCTGGGCCTGGAGCGGACTGGCGAACCGCACGGACTTTCCGTCCAGCGTGATCGTGCCGCCGTCCAGGGAGTAGACCCCCGTCAGCACCTTGATGAGGGTGGACTTGCCCGCGCCGTTCTCGCCCATCAGGGCGTGGATCTCGCCGGGGAAGAGCCGGAAGTCGACGTCCGACAGAGCCCGTACCCCCGGGAACTCTTTGACTATGCCCGCCATTTCCAGGACGGGCTGCGGCTCTGTCATACCTCTCCTAGTGAGGGACCCACCGGCTTCGCCCGGCGGGGGAATTCATTGCGTGTTAGCGTGATTACGCCCTGCAAGGGGCCGGTTCGGGCTGGACCGCAGCTTTCGGGCTGGAAGCCCCTTCGGGGGCGGAGTCACGGCAGTGCTCCTTGTGAGAGAGATATCGAGCCACTGCAGGCCCACAGGGCCCGGCCGACCGACATTCCGGTCGGCCGGAGGCCCTGCCGGTGGGTGCGGTCGGTCAGTACTGGCGGCTCGGGAGCGCGGCCTTGGCCTGGTCCTGGAGGAAGTCGCCCTCCTTGGTCTTGATCCAGCGCTCGACGGTCTCGCCGTCGTGCACCTTCTTGACGACGTCCATCAGCTGGGGGCCGAGGAGGGGGTTGCACTCGACGATGGCGTTGATCTTGCCCTCGGACATGGCCACGAAGCCGTCCTTCACGCCGTCGATCGAGACGATCAGGATGTCCTTGCCGGGCTTCTTGCCGGCCGCCTCGATGGACTGGATGGCACCGATGGCCATGTCGTCGTTGTGCGCGAAGAGGACGTTGACGTCCGGGTTGGACTGCAGGAAGGCCGCCATGACCTGCTTGCCGCCGGCCCGGGTGAAGTCACCGGTCTGGCTGACGACGATCTTCCAGTCGTCGGCGTGGTCGGCGTCCATGACCTCCTTGAAGCCCTTGGCGCGCTCGATGGCGGGGGCGGCGCCGGTGGTGCCCTCCAGCTGGGCGATCTTCACGTCGCCCTTGAGGCCGGCCGTCGCGATGACCTTCTCGAGGATCTTGGCGGCGCGGCGGCCCTCGTCGGTGAAGTCGGAGCCGACCAGGGTGACGTAGAGGGACTCGTCGGAGGTCTCGACCGAGCGGTCGGTGAGGACCACCGGGATCTTCGCGGCCTTGGCCTCCTTGAGCACGGCGTCCCAGCCGGTGACGACGACCGGCGAGAAGGCGATGACGTCGACCTTCTGCGCGATGTAGCTGCGGATCGCGGAGATCTGGTTCTCCTGCTTCTGCTGGGCGTCGGAGAACTTGAGGGTGTAGCCGGCCTCCTTGGCCGCGTCCTTCACCGAGGTGGTGTTGGCGCTGCGCCAGCCGCTCTCCGCGCCGACCTGGGAGAAGCCCAGGGTGATCGTCTTGCTGTCGCCCCCGGACGAGCTGGAGGAGCTGTCGTCCTTCTTGGCGCAGGCCGCCAGGCCGCCCGCCGCCGCCACGCCGACCGCCGCGGTGAGGAAGTTCCTTCTGCTGAGCATGTTCTTCTCCTTTGAAGAGCCGGCCCGGGGATGGACCGCTGGTACTCGAGTGGCCGGGCGCGAAACGTCCAGCCTGTCGATCATCGTTCGAAATGTCGGCCACACTGCGGGGCTCGGGCGGCCGATCGGTCTGTCAGAGGGGTACGCCCTCGGGTTGGGCGGTGTACGGGAACGTGCTGGCACGGACGACGAGTTGGGGCTCGATCGCGATCCGGGACGGGGAGGCGGCCGGCCGGCCCTCGATCAGTTCCAGGAGCAGGGCGATGCCTCGCTTGCCCACCGTCGAGAAGTCCTGGCGGACGGTGGTGAGCGGCGGAGCGAAGAACTCCGACTCCGGGATGTCGTCGAAGCCGACCACCGCGACGTCCTGGGGGGTCCGGACGCCTGCCTCGCGCAGGGCCCGCAACACACCCAGCGCCATCTGGTCGTTGGCGACGAAGACCGCGGTCAGCCCCCGGCCCACCCAGCCGGCCAGTTCCTGGCCCGCCCGGTAGCCCGACAGCGGACTCCAGTCCCCGCGCAGCAGCATGGGTGGCTCGACACCCGCCGCCTCGAGGGTCGCCCGCCAGCCGGCGGCCCGGTCCGCGGCCTCCTGCCAGTCCTCGGGCCCGGCGAGGTGCCAGACCGTGCGGTGGCCGGCGGCCAGCAGATGGCCGGTGGCCAGCCGCGCCCCCAGGTGCTGGTCCACGCTGACACCGGGGATGGCCACGCCCGGCCCGCTGCCCACGACCACCACCGGGAACTGATAGCGGAGTTCGGCGAGGGCGTCCACCGCCGACCGCTGCGGAGCGATGGCCACCACTCCTTCCACCCCGCCCTCGCTGAGGTGGTCCAGGGCCTCGGACAGCGTCTCCATGGTCAGCTTGCGCAGACTGACCGTGGAGACGAGATAGCCCTCGGCACGCGCCGCCTCCTCGAGCGCGAAGAGCGTACTGGCCGGTCCGTAGAGGGTGGTGTCCGAGGCGACCACTCCCAGCGTCCGGGTACGCCGGGTCGCCAGGGCCCGTGCGGAGGAGTTGCGGCGGTAACCCATCTCCTCGATCGCGCGCAGCACCCTGGCCCGTGTCGTCTCCCGCACATTGGGGTGTTCCCCCAGCACACGGGACACGGTCTGGTGGGACACGCCGGCCATGCGTGCCACGTCGGCCATGGTGGGCGGCCGAAGCTGCGTGTGTGTCACGGCCGCACCTCCTTGGCGCTCGTCTGCCGATAAGGCCTGTGATACGGGCGGACGCTCCCGCCCGGCCGGCTTCACGCCGGGATCCCGTGAAGCCCAACGGCACCGGCAGGAAAAGCGAGTTGGGGCACTACGGGCACGACGCTCATACCTCCCACGCTGGCGTTGGACGCTGACTGGTGAATGCGGAGGTCATTGTGAGCGCTAACAATTCCTGGCGGTCAAGAGGGCTGCAGCGGAAGGGCGTCACGGTTGAATAACGCGACCGGCGGTGGGACTTGAGGAACACACCCCTGGCAGAGTGCACAACTGCGGCTCCTGCCAGGGGAGTTCGCGCCATCGGAGCAGGGTTACGAGCACCATCCGGGCAGCGTTACGAGCACCACCACAGGAAGCGCGTGCACGTCTCCGACGGCGACGGCTCCGGGGACGGGTCGGCCGTCGTCGGGTCGGCGGTCGGGGTCGAACCCGAGTCGGCGGGGGCCGTCGAGCCGGAGGAGCCGGGGACGGTGGCCGACTGGGCTTCCCTGTCCGGGGTTTGGGTGGCGTCGTCCTCGTCGTCCGTGGACTCCGACGCCGACGGAGAGGCGGAGGTCTTCGGGGAGGCCGAGGACGTGCCCTCGGGGGCCTCCGCCCTGTCGTCCAGCGGCTGCGCGGACGCGCTCGGCTCCGCCGTCGAGTCGTCGACCTCGGACGACTCGCCCCCGGCCGCCGCCGGGTTCGGGGAGGAGGAGAACCCCGGTGCGTCCACGCCGAGTTCGGCCAGGCTCAGGCCGGCCGCCGCCAGCACGAAGCCGGCGGTGACAAGGATCGTGCGCTTGCGGCGCCGGCGGTGGACCGCGGCCTTGCGGTCGCGACGGCTGGCGTCCGCCGCGCCGTCCACGGCCGAGGAGCCCCGTCGGCCGGCCCGGCCCTGCTCGCGGCGGCGCGCGGCGCGGCCCTGCGGCTCGACACCCTCGCCCTCGTGATCGCCGTAGCCGTCGTGGCCGTCGTACGCGCCGCGCTCGTCATGGCCGTCGTACGCGCCGCGCTCGTCATGGGCGTCGTACGCGCCACGATCGTCGTGGCCTTCGCGATCATCATGATGATCGCCGGGAGCGGCGGAGTCGCCGTACGACTCCTGCCCGTGCGCGCCCTGCGGATACGCGCGTAGCGGTTCGGCAGGTGCGCCGCACCCCGGGCAGGCGAGGGCGCCGTTGAGGTGCCTTCGGCACGGGAGGCAGTAGTCCATGACGCGGGAAGACTAGATTCCCGGGCGGTCACGTTCCTAGGCTCGGCTGTGAAAGTTGTGTGGGAAACAGGCCATACCGGCGCGGCAGCTTGAGTGACCTGCCACACACCGCTACGCACCGGCTTCCCGAAAGGGCGTCGAAACTGTCGAAACGGTTGGTCGTTCGACCCATTGACACTCCGCTCACGCGGTACTTACTGTCTGCCCAGCATTTCGAACATGTGACGAAATCTCGAACAGCCGAAGGGTAACTTCCGTGCGCATCACCGGAATCAGCACGCACGTGGTCGGGACGCCGTGGCGCAACCTGACCTACGTCCTCGTGCACACCGACGAGGGCATCACGGGTGTCGGCGAGACCCGCATGCTGGGCCACACCGACGCGCTGATCGGCTACCTGAGAGAGGCCGAGCAGAATCACATTCTCGGCTCCGACCCGTTCGCTGTCGAGGACCTGACGCGCCGCATGAAGTACGGCGACTACGGCCGGGCCGGCGAGATCGTGATGTCCGGCATCGCCGTCGTCGAGATGGCCTGCTGGGACATCAAGGGCAAGGCCCTCGGGGTGCCCGTCTGGCAGCTGCTCGGCGGCAAGGTCACCGACAAGGTCAAGGCGTACGCCAACGGCTGGTACACCACCGAGCGGACCCCGGAGGCCTACCACAAGGCCGCCCAGGGCGTCGTGGAGCGCGGGTACAAGGCCCTGAAGATCGACCCCTTCGGCACCGGGCACTTCGAGCTCGACCACGAGCAGTCGCTCTACGCCGTCTCCCTCATCGAGGCCGTGCGCGACGCCATCGGGCCGGACGCCGAGCTGATGCTGGAGATGCACGGCCGCTTCTCCCCCGCGACCGCCGTACGCCTCGCCAAGGAGCTGGCGCCCTTCAAGCCGGCCTGGCTGGAGGAGCCCTGCCCGCCGGAGAACCTGAAGGCCCTGGAGAAGGTCGCCGCCAAGGTCGACATCCCGGTCGCCACCGGTGAGCGCATCCACGACCGCATCGAGTTCCGCGAGCTCTTCGAGAGCCAGGCCGTCGACATCATCCAGCCGGACGTCGGCCACATCGGCGGCATCTGGGAGACCCGGAAGCTGGCCGCGACCGCCGAGACGCACTACATGCTCGTCGCCCCGCACAACGTGGGCGGTCCCGTCCTCACCGCCGCCTCCCTCCAGGTCGGCTTCACCTCCCCCAACTTCAAGATCCTCGAGCACTTCAACGACTTCGCCGACGCGGAGATCAAGAAGGTGGTCAAGGGGGCGCCCGAGGTGATCGACGGGTACTTCCACCTCACGGACAAGCCCGGCCTCGGGGTCGAGCTGGACGTCGACGCGGCCGCCGAGTTCCCGCAGCAGCAGGCCCGCTTCGACCTGTGGGCCGAGGGCTGGGAGCAGCGCAAGCCGAAGGGCACCCAGTGAGCACCGCCGTAGTCGTCGAGGCGCCCGGCGAGCACCGGCTCGTCGAGCACTCGCCCCGCGAGCCCGGCCCCGGCGAGGCGCTGGTCCGCGTCCACGCCGTCGGCATCTGCGGCAGCGACCGCGAGGTGTACCAGGGCAACCGGCCCGAGGGGTACGTCCGCTACCCGCTCACCCCCGGCCACGAGTGGTCGGGGACGGTCCAGGCCGTGGGCGCCGGTGTCCCCGCCTCCCTCGTCGGCCGCAAGGTCGTGGGTGAGGGCTTTCGGAACTGCCAGGTGTGCGACCGCTGCCACGCGGGCGAGACCACGCTGTGCACGGACGGGTACGAGGAGACCGGTTTCACCCAGCCGGGTGCGATGGCCGCCACCCTCACCCTTCCGGCCCGGCTGCTGCACGTGCTGCCCGAGGACGCCGACCTCACGGCCGCCGCCCTGCTGGAGCCCGCCGCGTGCATCGCGGCGGCCGCCATCAAGGCGCACGCCCTGCCGGGCGAGAAGGTGGCCGTCGTCGGCACGGGGACGCTGGGCATGTTCGCCGTCCAGTTCCTGAAGGCGGGCTCGCCGGCCGAGCTGCTGGTCGTCGGCACGCGCAACGACCGGGAAACGTTGTCCCGGCAGTTCGGGGCCACCGACTTCCGTACCAAGGACGAGCCGCTCCCCGACGACTTCGACGTGGTGATCGAGACCGCCGGGTCCGCGTCCGCGGCCCGCACCGCCGCCTCCCTGCTGAGGCGGGGCGGCCGGCTGGTCCTCACGGGCATCCCGGCACCGGGTGCCGACGGGCTCGACCCGACGGATCTGGTCGTACGGCAGCTGGAAGTGCACACCGTTTTCGGGGCACCCCCGGACGCCTGGTCGCACACCGTGCGCGTGTTCGGCGCCGGCCTGCTGGATCCGCTGCCGCTGGTCACGCACGAGCTGCCGCTGGCCGAGTTCTCCGCGGCCATCGAGCTGGTCGGGTCCGGCGATCCGAAGGTGGGCAAGGTACTGCTCCGGCCATAGGCCCCAGGCCTCCCAGTCGTACGCCGGTACGGGGATGACCTGACCACCCCCGTACCGGCGTACACCCAGCCCCGCACGACTTGAGCCGCGAACCTTGACCGAAATCTCGAACACAAAGGACAGCATGTGACCACCGACGCTTCCGCCACGGCAGCCCGCCGACCCGGTGAGCGTGCGCTCGCCGAGCTCGGCCTGGGCGCGCCCGCCCTCGACCCCGCCGACGCCTCGCCGCACACCTTCCCGGGAGGCGGCCGCTGGCGCACCGAGGTCCCTTCGTGCGAGGGTCCCGAAGCGCTGGCCGTCATCCTGAAGGAGGCCTCGCGGCTCGACGTGCCGATCCACCGCATCAGCCAGGGCAGCGGCGTGTGGATGCTGTCGGACGCCGAGATCACCGAGATGGTCGAGGCGACGGGCGAACGCGACATCGAGCTCTGCCTGTTCACCGGTCCGCGCGGCACCTGGGACATCGGTGGCTCGACCCGTACCGACTCACGCGGCGGCGGCCTGCGCGCCCGCGGCCACGACGCCGTGGCCGGCTGTGTCGAGGACGCCGTCCGCGCGACCGAACTGGGCGTCAAGTGCCTGCTGGTCGCCGACGAGGGCGTGCTGTGGACGCTGCACCGGGCGCGCGCGGCGGGCATCCTGCCAGCCGACACGACACTGAAGGTGTCGGCGCTCATCGGCCCCGTCAACCCGGCCTCGTACGCCGTCTACGAGCGGCTCGGCGCCGACTC
The DNA here is from genome assembly GCF_044763345.1 of Streptomyces sp. NPDC096132. Taxonomy (NCBI): domain Bacteria; kingdom Bacillati; phylum Actinomycetota; class Actinomycetes; order Kitasatosporales; family Streptomycetaceae; genus Streptomyces; species Streptomyces sp. NPDC096132. The sequence goes on along the minus strand of NZ_JBIWGA010000001.1, from coordinate 924,493 downwards.
GCTCAATGTGCCCAGCGACCTGACGCTGGATCACCTCACCGAGATCCGCCGGGTTTCCGGCGCCCCCATGGACATGTACATCGAGGCTCCCGACGACCTCGGCGGCTACATCCGGATGTACGAGGTCGCCGAGCTGATCCGGCGCGGCGCACCGCTCTACCTGAAGTTCGGTCTGTCCAAGGCTCCCGGCATCTACCCCTACGGGCACCACATGAGGGACCTGACCCTGTCCACGGCACGGGAGCGGGTCCGGCGCGGCCGGCTCGCTCTCGATCTGCTCGCACGCCATGGCGCCGACGGTGACATGGCTCCTCTCGGATCGCGTCTGCCGGGTGAACTGAACAGGTTCGACATCCCTGCATAACGTTCCGGAAACCCCCTTCACACAAGCCGACACAGGCGCGCAGAATCCCACACACCTCCTTCTCGGTCCTCCCCGGTTCACCTCGGCCGGGGGCGTCCAGCATCACGAGACCGAGCCGGCACACCACATCAAGGATGATGATCATGCGTACTCGTAGAGCCGCCTTCGCCGCCATAGCCGGAGCCGCCTCCCTCGCCCTGACCCTGACCGCCTGCGGTCAGGACAGCTCGGGCGGCAGCAAGGAGGAGAAGGGCAGCGCCAAGGGCGGGACGATCGGCATCGCGATGCCGACCAAGTCCTCCGAGCGCTGGATCGCCGACGGCAACAACGTCGTCAAGAACCTGGAGTCCAAGGGCTACAAGACCAAGCTGGTCTTCGGCGAGGACGACCCCGACCAGCAGGTCTCGCAGATCGAGAACCTGATCACGCAGGGCGTGAAGGCGCTGATCGTCGCCGCCATCGACAACAAGTCCCTGAACAACGTGCTCCAGCAGGCCAAGGACGCGGACATCCCGGTCATCGCCTACGACCGTCTGATCCTCGGCACGCCGAACGTCGACTACTACGCCTCCTTCGACAACACCAAGGTCGGCGAGCTCCAGGCCAACTACATCGTCGAGAAGCTGGGCCTGGCGAGCGGCAAGGGCCCCTTCAACATCGAGCTGTTCGCCGGTTCCAACGACGACAACAACACCAAGTACTTCTTCAACGGCGCGATGAGCGTGCTCCAGCCGTACATCGACAAGAAGAAGCTCGTCGTCCAGTCCGGTGACACCGCGCTCACCCAGGTCACCACCCTGCGCTGGGACGGCGCCACCGCCCAGCGGCGCATGGACGACATCCTCACCAAGTCCTACACGAGCAAGAAGGTCGACGCGGTCCTCTCGCCGTACGACGGCATCTCCATCGGCATCATCTCGGCGCTGAAGTCGGACGACTACGGCTCCAAGAGCAAGCCGCTGCCCGTGGTCACCGGCCAGGACGCCGAGCTGGCCTCGGTGAAGTCGATCATCGCCGGCGAGCAGACGCAGACCGTCTACAAGGACACCCGCGAGCTGGCCAAGGTCGCCTCGAACATGGTGGACGCGGTCCTCAACGGCAAGAAGCCGGAGACCAACGACACGAAGACCTACGACAACGGCTCGAAGGTCATCCCCGCCTACCTGCTGGAGCCGGTGAGCGTCGACAAGACCAACTACGAGCAGGTCCTGGTCTCCGGCGGCTACTACACGGCGGACCAGCTCAAGTAAGCGTCGAACCTTAAGGATTGGAAGGCACGACCATGGCGGGACCCGTCCTGGAAATGCGCTCGATCGTCAAGACCTTTCCCGGCGTCAAGGCGCTGTCGGACGTCACCCTGACCGTCCAGCAGGGCGAGGTCCACGCCATCTGCGGTGAGAACGGCGCCGGAAAGTCCACCCTCATGAAGGTGCTCTCCGGCGTCCACCCGCACGGAACCTACGAGGGCGAGATCCTCTTCGAGGGAGAGGTCTGCCACTTCAAGGACATCCGGGCGAGCGAGCACCACGGCATCGTCATCATCCACCAGGAACTGGCGCTGTCGCCCTACCTCTCCCTCGCGGAGAACATCTTCCTCGGCAACGAGCACGCCAAGGGCGGGTTCATCAACTGGAACGAAACCCTGCGGCACGCCACCGAGCTGCTGCGCCGGGTCGGTCTGAGCGATCACCCCGAGACCCGCGTCGCCGACATCGGCGTGGGCAAGCAGCAGCTCGTGGAGATCGCCAAGGCGCTCTCGAAGAAGGTGAAGCTGCTCATCCTCGACGAGCCGACCGCGGCGCTCAACGACGAGGACAGCGAGAAACTCCTGGACCTGATCCTGGAGTTGAAGAAGCAGGGCATCACCTCGATCATCATCTCCCACAAGCTGAACGAGATCCGCAAGGTCGCCGACTCGGTGACGATCCTGCGGGACGGGCAGACCATCGAGACGCTCGACGTGAAGGCGCCGGAGACGACCGAGGACCGGATCATCAGCGGCATGGTCGGCCGCGACCTCGAGAACCGCTTCCCCGAGCGCACGCCGCACGAGGCCGAGGAGGGGGCGGCTCCCGCGCTGGAGATCCGCAACTGGACCGTGCACCACCCGATCGACCAGCAGCGCAAGGTGGTCGACGACGTGTCGATCCACGTCAGGCGCGGGGAGATCGTCGGCATCGCGGGCCTGATGGGCGCCGGCCGCACCGAGCTCGCGATGAGCGTCTTCGGGCGCACGTACGGCCGGCACGCCGGCGGCACGGTCCTCAAGGACGGCAAGGAGATCCGTACGAAGTCCGTCGCCGAGGCGGTCAAGCACGGCATCGCGTACGTCACCGAGGACCGCAAGCACTACGGCCTCAACCTCATCGACACCATCAACCGCAACATCTCGCTGACCGCCCTGAAGAAGGTCGCGAAGCGCGGGATCGTCGACGAGCACGAGGAGCGGCAGGTCGCCGAGGGCTACCGCAAGTCGATGAACATCAAGGCGCCGACCGTCTTCGAGCCGGTGGGCAAGCTGTCCGGCGGCAACCAGCAGAAGGTCGTCCTCAGCAAGTGGATCTTCGCGGGTCCGGACGTGCTGATCCTGGACGAGCCCACGCGCGGCATCGACGTCGGTGCCAAGTACGAGATCTACACGGTCATCGACCAGCTGGCCGCCCAGGGCAAGGCGGTCGTCTTCATCTCCTCCGAGCTGCCCGAACTGCTCGGCATGTGCGACCGCATCTACACCATGGCCGCCGGGCGGCTCACGGGCGAGGTCCCGCGGGCCGAGGCCACGCAGGAAGTGCTGATGCGTCAGATGACGAAGGACAAAGAGGTAACGCGATGAGCACCGATGTGACCGACAAGATCCCGGCCGCGGCGCCGCCGGGCAAGGACGGGGGCGCGGGCGGCGAGGGTCTGCTGCAGCTGGTGGTCGACGGTCTGCGGCGCAACATGCGCCAGTACGGCATGCTGCTCGCCCTCGGCCTGATCGTCGCGCTCTTCGCGGTGTGGACCGACGGCCAGCTGCTGCTGCCGCGCAACGTCTCCAACCTGGTCCTGCAGAACAGCTATGTCCTGATCCTCGCGATCGGCATGATGCTGGTGATCATCGCGGGTCACATCGACCTGTCGGTCGGTTCGCTGACGGCGTTCGTGGGTGCCTTCGCGGCCGTACTGACCGTGGAAAACAGCGTTCCCTGGCCGGTCGCGGTGGTGCTGTGCCTGATCGTGGGCGCCATCGCGGGAGCCGCTCAGGGCTTCCTGATCGCCTATCTCGGCATACCTTCCTTCATCGTCACCCTGGCCGGCATGCTGATCTTCCGCGGTGTGACGGAGATCCTGCTGGAGGGCCAGACCCTCGGCCCGTTCCCGGACGGTCTGCAGAAGATGGGCAACGGCTTCCTGCCGGAGGTCGGCCCGAGCACGAACTACCACAACATCACGCTGCTGCTGGGCTTCGCCCTGATCGCCTTCGTGGTCCTCCAGGAGATCCGCGACCGCAAGCGTCAGCAGGAGTTCTCGCTGGACGTGGCGCCGCGCAACATCTTCCTGCTCAAGCTGGTGTCGCTGGTCGCCGCGGTCCTGGTGGTCACGCTGATGCTGGCCAGCTACAAGGGCGCGCCGATCATCCTGCTGATCCTGGGCGCGCTGGTGGTCGGCTACGGCTACGTCATGCGCAACGCCGTCTTCGGCCGGCACATCTACGCGATCGGCGGCAACCTGCCGGCGGCCAAGCTGTCCGGCGTCAAGGACAAGAAGGTCACCTTCCTGGTCTTCCTGAACATGGGCGCGCTGGCGGCGCTGGCGGGTCTCGCGATCGCCGCCCGGCTGAACGCGGCCTCGCCGAAGGCGGGTCTGAACTACGAGCTCGAGGCGATCGCCTCGGCGTTCATCGGTGGCGCGTCCATGAGCGGCGGTGTCGGTACCGTCCTCGGCGCGATCATCGGTGGTCTCGTCCTCGGTGTGCTCAACAACGGCATGAACCTCCTGAGCGTCGGCACCGACTGGCAGCAGGTCATCAAGGGCCTGGCCCTGCTGGCCGCGGTCGGCTTCGACGTCTGGAACAAGCGCAAGTCCGGTTCGTAGACCGGACCGGGGCCCCGCCGGAAGGCGGGGCCCTTCTTTTTTGACAGGGAGGCGGAATGCCGGTGAAAGAGCTCTTCGGCAAGCTCACCGACGGCACGGAGGTCCACAGCTGGTCCCTGGAGAACGGCGGCACCCGCCTGCGGGTCCTGTCCTACGGCGCCATCGTCCAGTCGCTGGAGATCCCCGACCGGCACGGCCGGTACGAGAACGTCTCCCTGGGCTTCGGCACCCTCGAGGACTACGTCGCCGGGTCTGCCTACTTCGGGGCGCTGATCGGCCGCTACGGCAACCGCGTCGCCGAGGGCCGGTTCCCCCTCGACGGCACGGTCTGCCACATCGACGTCAACGACGGCGCGAACAGCCTGCACGGCGGCGCCCGGGGCTTCGACCGGCGGGTGTGGGACGTCGAACCGTTCGAGACCGGCCCGGACGTCGGTCTGCACCTGTACCTCACCAGTGCCGACGGGGAGATGGGGTACCCGGGCACGCTCAGCGTGAAGGTGACGTACACCCTCACCCGGGACGGCGACTGGCGGATCGACTACGAGGCCACCACCGACCGGACGACGGTCGTCAACCTCACCAGCCATGTCTACTGGAACCTCGCCGGCGAGGGCAGCGGCTCGGTCCACGACCACGAGCTGTCCATCGCCGCCGCCCGCTGCACCCCGGTCGACGCGGGTCTGATCCCCACGGGTGAGCTCGCCGACGTCGAGGGCACTCCCTTCGACTTCCGTGAGCCCAAGGAGATCGGCCGGGACATCAGGGGCGCCGACCCGCAGCTGCTGTACGCCAAGGGCTTCGACCACAACTGGGTCCTCGACAAGGGCGTGACCGCGGAGCCGGTCCGGGTGGCGACCCTGCGCGACCCGTCCTCCGGCCGGACCCTCGGGATCTCCACCACCGAGCCGGGTCTGCAGTTCTACTCCGGCAACTTCCTCGACGGCACCCTCGTCGGCACCGGCGGCCGGGCCTACCGGCAGGGCGACGGCCTCTGTCTGGAGACGCAGCACTTCCCGGACTCGCCGAACCAGCCGTCGTTCCCGTCGACCGTGCTGCGAGCGGGACAGACGTACCGGTCGACGACGGTCCACTGCTTCGGCGCGTAGCCCTGCGCCGGGCCGGGCCCCCGGACGGCAAACCCCGCCCGCCGGTTCCCTAACTCACATTTTTTTCACACCCGTTGAACGGTGTCACTCACACCTGCGTATGTAAGAGCGGCCCGTGCTCCCCCGCGCGGGCCACCCAGACGACGGGCCCGGACGTCCCCACCGGACCCGCCCGATACGGAGGTTCCATGGCCGACAACGTCACCTCGTTGTTCCGCAGTACGGCGGCCCACAGCCCGTCGATGGCGGCGCTGACACGCGAGGGCGGGGACGGCACCGGCCCGGTCGACTTCTGTATCCCGTGCAACCCGTACTTCCCCACCCCGGCCATGATGGACACGATGTCGGCGCGGCTGCGGGACATCGTCACGTACTACCCGAGCAGCGCCGACACGATCACGGCCGAGCTGTGCAACCTGCTCCAGCTGCCGCCGAGCGCCGTCGCCATGGGCAACGGCTCCACCGAGCTGATCACCTGGATCGACCACCTGCTGGTCCGTGAGTCCCTCGCCATCCCCGTCCCCACCTTCGGCCGCTGGACCGACCAGCCGATGGAGACCGGCAAGCGGGTCGACATGTTCCCGCTCCAGGAGTCCAGCGGCTTCGCCCTGGACCTCGCGCAGTACGCCGAGTTCATCCGCACCCGGGGCACGCGGGTCGCCGTCATCTGCAACCCGAACAACCCCGACGGCGGCTTCCTGCACAAGCACGCGCTGGTGCAGTTCATGGACGCGATGGCCGACCTGGACCTGATCGTCATCGACGAGTCGTTCCTGGAGTTCGCCGACGCGGAGCAGGAGCCCAGCGTCGTCCAGGAGGCGATGATCCGGCCGAACGTCATCGTGCTGCGCAGCCTCGGCAAGAACTTCGGTCTGCACGGCATCCGCTTCGGCTACATGGTCGCCAACCCCTCCCTGGCCGGCAAGGTCCGCTCGATGCTGCCGAAGTGGAACCTCAACGCCTTCGCCGAGTACGTGGTGTTCATGCTCAAGGAGCACGGCCCCGAGTACATGCAGAGCCTGCTGCAGGTGCGCCGGGACCGTCTGGACATGGCCAGCCAGCTCTCCGCGCTGCCCGGCCTGACCGTCTACCCGTCCCAGGGGAACTTCCTCTTCGTGCGCCTTCCCGTCGGCGCCGAGGGCACCGTGGTCCGGGACAGGCTGCTCACCGAGCACCGCATTCTGGTCCGCGAGTGCGGTAACAAGATCGGCTCCTCCAGCCGCTTCCTGCGGCTCGTGGTGCGCCCCCAGGTGGACGTGCGTCGCCTGGTGTCCGGCCTGGAACAGGTGCTCTACGGGACCAGGAGGGGAGCCGCCGTGCCCGAGCTGGGCACCGGGACCAGCTACAGCTCGGGTACGGCGGCCGTGGACCGGCTGCTGGTCGAAGCCACCAACGGGGCCGGCATGCAGAACCTTGCCGCTCAGGCCGTCGGCATGCCGGGGCTGGTCGCGGCCCCGGCCGCCACCGGCATGCCGATGCAGGCGCCCGCCATGGCGCAGGCCGCCCCGTCCAACGGCGCCGGGATGCCGTTGCCGGCCGCCGCACAGGTCTTCCCCCAGCCTGTGCCCGCGGCCGCTCCGGCCCCGGCGCCGATCCCGGCCCCGGCCATGCCGGCGGCTGCGGCGATGATGGCTCCGGCCGTGCAGGCGCCGATGGCTCCCGCCGCGCAGACCCCGCCCGGGGTTCCGGCTCGGGGTGGGCTCACCGCCGCTCAGGTGCGGGGGACCAACGGGCTTGCGCCCGCGGCGGCTACCGGGTGGCCGAATGCTCAGCCCGCCCAGTCGTGGCCGAATGCGGCGGGGATGGGGCAGGTCGGGTAGCGCCGTGGGGGTGCTGGTGCGTGGCCGGGTGCGGGTTCGTCGTGGCTGGTCGCGCAGTTCCCCGCGCCCCTGGGAAAATGCATGCGCGTCCGGTTCTAGGGCGCGTATCGAGTCGTGATCATTGCGGGATGTGCCTTCGTGGCACGGTCCGGTCCGATAGACGGTCTTACGTGACGCGAGTGCAACTGACCGATGCGGATTGGGAGTTCATCGAGCCGTACCTGCCGATCGGCGAGTACGGACCGTACCCCGAGCGACTGCGGCAGCAGTTCGAGGGCGTGATCTGGCGGTTCAAGACGGGCGGGCAGTGGCGGGAGATGCCGACGGAGTTCGGCGCCTGTGCAACGGGCAAGAGACCGAAAGTGATCCCGCTCTGGAAGAACGACGACGCATCCGGCGTCGGCGGAAACTCCGGCTGAAGGCCGCCCTCCTCGGACGTTCCAGAGGCGGGCAGACCAGCAAGGTCCACCTCGCCGCCGACCGCAAGTGCCGCCCGCTGGCGTTCATCCTGACCACAGGCCAGGCAGCGGACAGCCCGCAGCTCATCCCCGTCCTGAAGAAGGTACGGGTACGCGGGCCGGTCGGCCGACCCCGCATCCGGCCCGGACGCGGTCACCGGGGACAAGGCGTACGCGTCCCGCGGAAACCGCGCCCACCTGCGCAAACGCCGTATCAAGGCGGTCATCCCGGGGAAGAAGGACCAGGCCGCCAACCGGAAGAAGAAGGGCTCCAGAGGTGGCCGACCCGTCAGTCACGACGCCGATCTCTACAAGGATGATCTGGATCAAGGACCTCACCAGGACCACCCGGTGATCACGACTCGATATGCCCCTGGGTGACGCGCTGAGGTGCCGGACGCCAAGGGCGGGCAGGAGTTGAGTCAACGGTCAACCAGCCGTGGACGCGGGGCCTCACCAGTGGATTCCGCGTCGGTGCCGACCGGGCCGCGGGGAAGCATCTGGTCCAGCCACTTCGGCAGCCACCAGTTGGTCCGGCCGAGGAGTGTCATGGTCGCCGGTACCAGCACCATGCGTACGACCGTGGCGTCGATGAAGATCGCGGTGGCCAGGCCGAGCCCGAACATTTTGGTGGAGGGGTCCTCGGCGACGGCGAAGGACAGGAAGACCGCCACCATGATGAGGGCGGCCGAGGTGATGATCCGGGCGGTGCGCGAGACGCCCTCAACGATCGCCCTGCCGTTGTCGCCGGTGCGCAGGTACTCCTCGCGTACGCGGGAGAGGAGGAACACCTCGTAGTCCATCGACAGGCCGAACAGGATGGCGAAGAGGAACATCGGGATGAACGACACGATCGGAACCGTCGCCTCCAGCCCGATGAGTGCGCCTCCCCAGCCCCACTGGAAGACCGCCACCATGATGCCGTAGGCCGCGCCGATGCTCAGCAGATTCAGCAGTACCGCCTTGAGCGGTACGAGTATCGAGCGGAAGACCAGCATCAGCAGCAGGAACGAGAGCGCCAGCACGGCGGCGACGAACACCGGCAGGCGTTGGCTGGTGCGTCGGCCCACGTCGGACAGGCTCGCGGCGGCCCCGCCGACGTGCGCCCTGGCCGGGCCTTGTCCGATCGCCGCGGGCAGCACCTCGGCGCGCAGCCGGGCGAGGGTGTCGGCCGTGGCCTCGTCCTGAGGGCTGGTGGTCGGGAACACCACGAGGGTCGCGACGCCGGTGGCCCGGTCGATGCGCGCCGGCGCGACGGACGCGATCCCCGGATCCGCCGCGACCCCCGCGACGAGACGGTCCACCACTCCCGGATCACCGGCGGGGTCCGCGGCGATGACGAGGGGACCGTTGGTGCCCGGGCCGAATCCCTCGGCGACGAGGTCGTAGGCACGGCGCTCGGTACGGCTTTGCGGCAGTGAGCCGTCGTCGGGCAGGCCGACGCGCAGGCCGAGCACGGGCAGCGTCGCGGTCAGCAGCAGCGCCGCGGCGCCGACCGCGTACGGCACCGGGTGCCGGCTGACGTGCCCGAGCCAGCGCCGCCACCCGGCGGCGGGGACGGCGCCAGCCGCAGTGTCCCGCCGTCGGCCGATGCGGCCCGACCGCCCGGCCCGAAGTGCCCGGCCGATCCGGCCGGCCCGGCCCAGCCGCGGGCCCGCCGCGCCGAGGAAGGCCGGCAGCAGCGTCACCGACGCGAGCACCATCGTCAGGACGACGATCGAGACGGCAACCCCGCCCACCGTCATGAACGGCACGTTCGCGACCGCCAGGCCGAGGATCGACACGACGACGGTGCCGCCGGCGAAGACCACCGGCCGTCCCGCCGTTGCCACCGCTCGTCCGGCCGCCGCCTGCGGATCGAGCCCGCACGCGAGGTACTCCCGGTGCCTGGCGAGCACGAACAGCGCGTAGTCGATGCCCACTCCGAGCCCGACCATGCTGCCCAGGACCGGTGCGAAGGTGGGGACCTCTGTCACCCCCGCCAGTACCGTCATCGTGGCGACCCCGACGGTCAGCCCGAAGACCGCCATGCCGATCGGCAGCGCGGCGGCGACGAGCGAACCGAACGCCAGGAACAGGATCGCGGCCGCGGCGAGGAGGCCGATCAGCTCGCTCGCGCCGCCGTCGGGGTCGGAGAAGACGTAGAAGAGGTTCCCGCCCATCTCGATGCGCAGGGGCAGCTCGGCGCGCAGCCGGTCGCCGAGATCGACGAGGGCGTCGAGGTCTTCGGCCGACAGCCGGCTCTGGTCGGGGTACTGCACCCGGACGACCGCGATCCGCCCGTCGGCCGAAACGAGGCCGCCGCGCACGGCGGTGTCCCCGCCCGCGTCGAGCGCCCCCGCCGGGTCGCTCGTGCCGAGCACGTGCGGCAGCCGCTTCACCTCGGCCCGCAGCCGCGTGAGAGCGGTGCGCGCGCCGTCGTCGTCGAAGAACGTCGCACCGTCGTCGAGGGGGGTGACGACCACTTGGGCGGTCATCCCCTCCTGGCCGGTGCCTGCCCGCTCGATCAGTTCCGCGGCCCGTCGGGAGTCCAGTCCCGGAGCGGTCATCGAGTCCGCGGTCCGCCCGCCGAAGGCGACGGCGGCGAGGACGGCGAGCGTGGCGGCGATCAGCCATGCCGCGATCACCCGCCAGGGATGGCGGGCGGCGCTTGCGCCCAGGCGCAACAGGGCTTTCGAGAGCATCGGGTCCTCCAACCACCTCGTTGGCCGTCCTTGTACGGCCGCCGATGCCGAGGCTCGTCGCCACGGCGCTCCGCGGCATCGGCCCGCGGGCCGCGGATCCGTCGGCCCCTGGGCGGAGTGACGAACCGTCCTTTCGGCCGATGCGCGGCACGCCGCGGTCCCTACGCTGAGAACCGTGCTGCGAGAAGACCTGCGAACCCTGTGGACCGAACCCCGGCCGCCCGACGCGCCCGCCCGGGTGCGGCGGGACTGGGCGCTGCTCGCCGTGAGCCTTGCCGGTGTGCTGCTGGAGGCCACCCTGCGCGAGAGCGTCGTGTGGCGGCCGGTGGCGGTGGTGTTCGCCGTATGGCTGTGCCTGCTGCCCCTGTGGCGCCGGACCCGCCCGCTGGCGATGGTGACGCTGGCGTTCGGCTCGGTGATCCTGCTTCAGGTGGCCTCGCTCGTCGCCGCACCGCGCGAGCCCGTCGGCCTGTACACCGGCGCGGTCGTGCTCGTGCTGGTGTACGCGCTGCCCCGGTGGGGATCAGGACGCGAGATCGTGCTGGGCGGCGCGATGATTCTCGCGGCCGGCGCGCTGTGTTCCGTCACGGACGAGACGCCGGTCGTCGAGAACGTCGTGGGCTTCGTCTTCCTGCTGCTGCCCGGCGTGTTCGGGGCTGCCGTGCGGTTCTGGGTGACCGCTCGCGAGCGGCAGTTGGAGCAAGTGCGGTCCCGCGAGCGCGAGCAGCTCGCCCGGGAACTGCACGACACGGTGGCCCACCACGTGTCGGCCATGGTGATCATCGCCCAGGCGGGCGGGGTGCTCGCGGGCGCCGACCCGTCCGCCGCCGTCGAGGCGCTGGAGGGGGTCGAGGAGGAAGGGGCACGCACGCTGGAGGAAATGCGCGCCATGGTCGCCGCACTGCGCGACCGCGGGGTCGGCGCCGAGCTGGCGCCCCCTGCCGGAGTCGCGGATCTGGAGCGCCTGGTGCGCACCCCGGGTGGTCGCCTCAAGGTCGACCTGGGGCTCGACGGCGAACTGGACGCGCTGCCCCCGGCCGTGGACGCGGCCGTCTACCGGATCGTGCAGGAGTCGGTGACCAACGCGCTGCGCCATGCGGTCGACGCGACCGAGCTCGTCGTTCGGGTCGCCGCGGAACGGCACACGGTACGGGTGAGCGTGCGCGACAACGGTCGGCGCACCGGCCGGGGTCGCGACGGATACGGACTTACCGGACTGCGCGAGCGCGCGACCCTGCTCGGCGGCACACTACGAGCCGGCCCGGGTACCGACCGGGGCTGGCATGTCGAAGCCGAACTGCCGAGAGCGAGGAGCGAGAGCGGTGTCCATTCGCGTCCTCGTCGCTGACGACCAGACGATCATCCGCACCGGGTTGCGGATCATGCTGAACGCCCAGCCCGGCATCGAGGTGGTCGGTGAGGCCGCCGACGGACAGGAAGCGGTACGTCTGGCCCGCGAACTGCGCCCCGACGTCTGCCTGTTCGATATCCGCATGCCCGTGATCGATGGGCTCGAGGCCACCCGGCTGGTCGCCGGCCCGGGCGTCGTCGACCCGCTGGTCGTGGTCGTCATCACCACGTTCGACCTCGACGAGTACGTCTACGGCGCGCTGCGTGCCGGCGCCCGCGGATTCCTCCTCAAGGACACGGGACCGGACCTTCTGGCCCAGGCCGTACGGTCGGCGTCCGACGGTGAGGCGCTCATTGCGCCCAGCGTCACCGTCCGTCTGCTCCAGGCATTCGCGGACCTGCCCGCCGGCCGGCCCGCGGCCCAGCCGGTCTCCCCCGTCACCGCCCGCGAGGAGCAGGTGCTCCTCGCCGTCGCTCGCGGGCTGACCAACACCGAGATCGCCGATGCACTGCACATCAGCCTCAGCACGGTGAAGACGCATCTGGCCAGCCTGATGGCCAAACTCGGCGCCCGCAACCGGGTCGAGATCGCGATGTGGGCCTACGAAACGCGCCGTATCCTCCCCGGAACCTGAGCCGGGTGCGAACAACCCTGCGGGTCAATACACCTAGTACGCCATCGGCCAGCCCGTGCGGCCGGTGACGCCGGTGGCACGGCCCACCTTTGACGATGTACGGCGCCGTGGTGGGGGGCAGGGCCAGCAGGATCGCGGCGGGGACGGCGAGCAGTGCTGTTCTGCGTGAGGTGGGGCTCATGCGGGCGGACCGTAAAATCGAACCCTTTGCGCGTCAACGCTCCACGCGCCCACTCGAAACTCTTCGAAAACCGTGCATCACCCACACGACTGTCGACACTTTGCCTTGCAAGTAACTTGACGGATGTTCACTTTACCGGTCTGACAGCCTCCCGACAGAAACCGTCCTTACGGTGCCGTGCTCATGACAGACACCTCGGAAACTCGCAGCCCCATCGGACGCCGTACGGTGCTGGTGGCGACGGGCGCAACCGCCGCCACCCTCGCCGTGGGCGCCGCCGCGTCGACCGAAGCCCCCACCGCCACGACGGCCGACACCGCTCCCGTCGCCGCCGCGGCCGTCTGCATCCTCACGAAGGAGATGACCGAAGGCCCCTACTACCTCGACGGACAGTACGTCCGTTCCGACGTCACCGAGGGCAAGGCCGGCATCCCGCTGAAGCTGGCCCTGACCGTGGTCGACGCCAGCAGCTGCGCCCCTCTCAGCAACGCCCTGGTGGAGATCTGGCACGCCGACGCCCTCGGCGAGTACTCCGGTTACGTCGGCAACAACGGCCACAGCGAGCCGGACGACGGCACCTTCCTGCGCGGCGGTGTGCTCACCAATTCCAGCGGGCTCGCCTCGATCACCACGATCTACCCCGGCTGGTACCGCGGCCGCTGCATCCACATCCACGTCAAGGTCGCCACCGGCGTCACGGTCTCCTCCGACGGGCACTTCTCCGGCGGCCAGGAGCTCCACACCGGTCAGCTCTTCTTCAACGAGACCATCACGACCGCCGTCGCGAAGGTCTCCCCGTACTCGACCAACACGGTCACCCGCACCACCCTCGCCCAGGACTCCATCTACGACGACGGAGGCGCCGCCTCCGGTCTGCTGACCCTGACCGCCCTGGGGAGCTCCACCTCCTCCGGGTACTCGGGCACGCTGACCCTGGGTGTCGACAGCTGAGCGTTCCCTGTCATCCGGCTGGGCGTCATCGCAACCGCGGTGGCGCCCAGTCCGCGTGTCGGAGGGCTGCGCGGAGGGTGACCCCGGACGGCGCCAGGCGCAGGGCCGTGTCGCGCAGGGCGACGGCGAGGGGGTGGGTCAGACCGTGCCCCATCCGGCCGGCCTGGCGGGCGGCGCGGGCGACGGACCCGGTGCGGCGGCGCCGTTCGCGGTCGTAGCGCCGCAGGGCCGAGTCGACCGAGGGCTCACAGGCCAGGCGGGCCGCCAGGACCACCGCGTCCTCCAGCGCCTGACTGGCCCCCTGACCGAGGTTCGGGGTCATGGCGTGGGCGGCGTCGCCGAGCAGGGCGACCCGGCCGACGGTGAACGCGGGCAGCGGGGTGACCAGTTCATGGATGTCGTGGTGGAGGACGTCCTCGGGGCGGGTCGCGTCCAGCAGGGCGGGGATGGGGTCGTGCCAGCCGCCGAAGCGCCGGCGCATCTCGGCGAGCGGGTCGGGGTGGCGCACGCCGGGCGGGACGTCGAGCACCGCGTGCCACTCGACCCGCCCGTCGACGAAGACGAGGTGCCCGAACTCGGCGCCCGGTCCCCAGGTCAGCTCCAGATCGGCGGGCGGGTCGAGGGGCGGGCGCTCGGTGATGGCCCGCAGGACCGTCGTACCGCTGTAGACGGCACCGGGGTGACGGGGGAACAGCTGGGCGCGCAGCCGGCTGTTGACCCCGTCGGCGGCGACGACGAGATCGGCGCCGCCGACGTCATTCAGGTCGGTCACCTCCTCGCCGTTCTTCACACACCCGTCGGGCAGCGCCTCGCGCAGGACGCGGTGCAGGTCGGCGCGGAGGACGCCGACGACGGGCGTACCGAGCCGGCGTTCCAGAGCGGCGCCGTCCATACGGGCCAGCAGCCGGCCGCCGGGGCTGCGGGTGCCGCCGGTGTACAGGGGTCGTACGACGGCCCGTACGGCCTCTCCCACACCGAGCGCCTCCAACGCCCGTACGCCGTTGGCATGCATGGAGATGCCCGCACCCACGTCCTCGAAGGCGGGAGCGCGCTCCAGGACCGTCACGTCCCAGCCGATCCGGCGCAGCCCGATCGCGGCGGCCAGCCCGCCTATGCCTCCGCCGACGACCACAGCGGTGCCCTGGCCCATGCGCACACTCCCCGCTCTTCTACAGATGTAGAGGGAGCGTACTCCTGGCCGTCACCCGCCCTCTACAGGTGTAGAAATGGGGGGTGGCCTCCGACCGACGTACCGTTCTCGCCGACGCGGCGATCTCCGTGCTGGCCGACGCCGGGATACGGGGGCTGACCCACCGTGCGGTGGACGGCGCCGCGGGGCTGCCGTCCGGTACGACCTCGGCGTACTTCCGCACCCGCCGGGCCCTGCTGACCGCCCTGGTCCGCCGGCTGGTCGAGCTGGACCAGGCGGAGCTGCGAAGGATCGGGGAGGCGACCCCGGTGCCGCGTGACGCGGAGGACCTCGTGAGCGGCCTGGTGGGCTTCTGCGCGCTCCGGCTCACCGGGGAGGGCCGGCGCCGCTCCCTCGCCCGGTACGCGTGCGCGATCGAGAGCGTGCACCACCCGGAGCTGCGGGAGATCCTCGTCCCGCGCGACAACGCGGCCCGGCGGGCGGTGACGGAGTTCCTCTCCGGGCACGGCGTCCGGGCTGCCGCGGACCGCACGGTCACCCTGCTCACCTGTGTGGACGGCCTGGTCTTCGACCACCTGGTCAACGGCGGAACGGTGTCGGCGGAGGAGATCAGGGGTCTGGTGGTGTCGGCTCTGCGCTGAACCGGCGGGCCGCCCGCCGCCCTCAGGCGACGGGCGGCCCCTCGGTCACTTACCGGGGCACTCCTTCCACGCCATGTGGTACACGGTGTTGATGTCGCCGTCGGTCGAGTCCATCGTCATGAAGCTGACCCTGGACGGCGAGGAGGTGCCCGCGTTGACGCGCAGCTCGGTGTTGATGTTGAAGTTGCGCTGGACTCCGCAGGGCGCGTAGACCAGGTTGGCCCAGTCGGTGGTGTCGGTCGCCTGCCAGTTGTCGTTCAGGGCGCCGTTGAACGTGTGGTTCTTGAACACCGTCTGCGACGAGCCCTGGAAGTAGTACGAGGCGCGCTGCACGGCGCTCGCCCCGGACTGGAGCGAGGCGAAGCCCCGGTAGTCCGCCTGGGCGATGGCGTAGGTGAAGCCGGACGGGACATGGACGACCAGGCTGAGCTGGCAGTTCTTGCGGAAGGCGGTCGGGTCCGAGTTGCCGCCCACCTGCGCGAGGTACTCGCTGTAGGTCACCGTGAAGGCGGTGTTGTCCTCGGAGACCGCGACGGCCGCCGATCCCGGGCGACAGCCGGAGCCGTTGACCGTGGCGACATCGATGACGATCTTGTCCGGGGGCGGGTCGACGAACACCGGCGACGAGGACGGGCTGTGCGCGGGTACCGCCGCGGTGACGAGGGCGGCGACAGCGCCGCCCAGGAGCAGTCCACTTGCCATGGGGGGTCTCTCCTCTTCGTTGAAGCATGGAGAACCTGTGAGGTTTCTGTGAAGAGCCGCGGCGATGGAATCGTAAGGAGACCCCCGGGAAGCGGCCAGGGCGAACTCCGGCCATTCACCCCGGCCCGTTCACACACCCGTTCAGGAGACCCACCCGTTCAGGAGACCAGGGGCTGTTCCTCGGACTCGGTCAGCCGTACGGTGCACAGGCCACCGCGTTCGGTCCTCACCTCGGTCACCTTCAACTGGGTGCCCGGCAGCAGGATGAACTCCTCCTCGCCCGTGAACGCGGAGAACTGGCGGATACCGACGGCCCGCGCGGGCCGCACCTCGAAGAGGGTCCGCTTGCCGCGGCCACCCAGGAAGGCGCGGGCCACGCCGAGTTCGGAGGTGCAGGACGACACGCCCCACCAGGTCACGGTCCGGCCGAGCGGGTACTGCGCCCGCAGGTCCAGCGGCACGCCGCGCCACAGCGGCTCGGTACGGACGGGCAGTCCCGACACCGCCGAGAACAGCAGCCGCAGATACGGCAGGTACGGGACCAGTCTCGACCGGTCGGGGTGGCGCAGAACGGCGTTGATCTCCCGGTAGAACGCCGACTCACAGGTGTAGAGGTAGAGCGCGGCGACCGCGTCGGCGGACAGGCTCCCCGCCTTCTGGTCCACGAGCCGCTTGCCGAACTCGTGCGACCGCTGGACATGCCGGTCGAGTCCGGACAGCAGCTCGGCGACGGGACCGACGGCGTCCCGGAAGTCCAGGAGCGGAGTGTCGAACACGCCCGTGATCTCGGGGAGGACGAGACCCTCGTCCTTGACGCTGGAGAGCCGCTCCAGATACAGCTGGTGCAGTTCCATGGTGGACGTGATGAACGCGCCCATGCGTTCGGCGACACCGCCGTCGGCCCCGCCGGCCTCCGCCGCCTGCTGGTCCCAGCCGCTGCTCGGCAGCCAGTCCACCGGTTCCGCGCCCACCGACGCGAGGGCGTCGTTGACCATCGAGAAGTGGTCGCCGTCGCAGAAGATGTCGCCCTGCGCGGCGGGGTTGCAGTGGTCGATGTGCCGGACCTCGACGTCCGGGTACTTCTTCTGGAGCCGCTGGACGACCGACTTCAGGCTGCGGGCATGCGCTCCCCACCACGCGAAGACGACCCCGCGGTCCTCCTCGTCCTCGGCGTTCTGCTTGGCCTTGAGGATCTCCTCGACGATCCGCTCCACGGCCGGACGCCAGAACGCGGTGTGCGGATCGGCCCCGCGCGGCCCGTCGCTGCTCGCGGTGAGGGCCGCGTTCAGCAGGAGCACGCCCTGGGTGAGCATCGCCTGGAACCACTCCGGCGGCGGGACGGTCTCCTGCTTCTTCAGCAGCGCGCGGATGTCGGCTATCGGCGTCTTCTTGGGGATGCCGTACTTCCACATCGCCGCCGCCTTGATGATGCAGCGGATGCTGACGACCCTGCCGAACTGGCTGTCCTTCCAGTCGTGGAAGGTGTTGTCGAACATGGCGATGCCCGTGGCGCTCTCCGGGCGCGGGTACGGGTTCTGCCCGAAGACGACGACCTTCCACTTGTGCGGCGGGTTCGGCTTGAGCGCCTGGAAGGTCAGTTCGCGGACGGGGACCACGTCGGAGCCGCGGCCCGGGCCGATGAACGAGGCGGCGCCCGGCTGCGCCTCGATGACGGGCTTGAGCAGCGGAAGCCACGGTTCACCGCCGCCCTTGAACAGTTCGGCGAGGGCCAGCGGGTCGTTCGGGTCGGGCTGCGCGGAGGCGTTGGCGTCGATCATGGCGGGGACGCTAGCAGCGGGGTACGACAACGCCGGTTCGTCCGAGGGGCGTTGTCAGTGGTGGCTTGTAGCGTCGTGATCACTGGAAAGACCGGGTCCCGACGGGAGTGTGGAAGATGACCGTGAACCGTGTGCAGCCGCCGCTCGAGGTGGTCCTGACGGACGTCAACGCCAAGGTGGTCGAGGCCTGGCGGGCGGCGTTCGCCGACACACCCGGGATCACGATCCGCAAGGGCTCGATCCTCGACACGACGGTCGACGCCTGGGTCAGCCCGACCAACGCGCGGGGCCTGATGAACGGCGGGGTCGACGCCGTCATCAAGCGGCACCTCGGCGCGGGGATACAGCTGCGCGTACAGCGGGCGATCCGCGACGAGTTCGGCGGACGGCTGCCGGTGGGCAGCGCGGTGTGCGTTCCGTCCGGGGCGACCAACCCGAAGTTCCTGATCTCGACGCCGACGATGGAGCAGTCCTCGCAGAACGTGAGCGAGACCCTGAACGTGGCCCTGGCGTGCGCCGCCGCGTTCCAGGCGATCCACCGGCAGAACAACGCGGCGCCCGGCAGCATCGGGTCGGTGGCGCTGGTCGGCATGGGCGCGCAGACCGGTCGGGTGCCGGCCCGGGTGTGCGCCAACTTGATGTGGACGGGCCACACGCTGTTCAACGACCACTGCTTCGACGACTACGACGACCTGCGCAACACGATCGTCGCGCAGCTCGACGACATCGAGAAGGCACCCGCCGAGGAACGGGTGCGCATCACCCCGCCCCGCCGCGCGACCGCCCGCCGCTGACTGGACTTGCCCCAACTCGCCGGGAATCAAGGGGCGTTGACCGTTGCATCCCCAGGTCCTTCACAGCCGCACATTAAGGATTTCCTCAGGTGCGCTCCTAATTTCTTCCGCATGACGGGAAACAACGAGCACGACGAGATCCTCGACAACACCGACAACCAGCAGCCCGGGAGGCATCGGCTCGACAAAAGCATGAAGCGCCGCCGCGTTCTGATCGGCGGCAGCGCGGTCGCCGCGGCCGGCGGACTGGCGATCGCCGGCATCGCCTCGGCCGACACCAGCAGCAGTGAGTCCTCCGCTTCGGCGGCCGAGGCGAAGGCCTCGACCTCCGCCTCCGCCGCCTCCGGCGTCTGCACCCTGAACGCCGAGGTCACGGAGGGTCCGTACTCCCTGGAGGGCGCCCTCGTCCGCGAGGACATCCGGGAGGACAAGGAGGGCTTCGAGGTCCAGTACACCTTCACCGTCGTCGACCAGGCCAACGACTGCGCGCCGCTCGCCGACGCGCTCGTGGAGATCTGGCACTGCGACGCCCTCGGTGAGTACTCCGGCTTCGTCGGCGGCAACGGCCACCAGGAGGAGGACAACGGCACCTTCCTGCGCGGCGGTCAGATGACCGACGAGAACGGCCAGTGCAGCATCACCTCGATCTGGCCCGGCCACTACGTCTCCCGCGCGGTCCACGTCCATATGCGGGTGCACACGGAAGTGACCCTCACGGACGACTCGTACACCGGCGGCGACGTCATCCACACGGGCCAGCTGTTCTTCGACCCGGACATCAACGAGGAGATCCAGGCGACCTCGCCGTACTCCGCCAACACCACCAAGGAGACCGCTCTCGCCGACGACAGCATCTACGACGACGGCGGCGCCTCCTCGGGCCTGCTGACCCTGACCGCCCTCGGCTCCAGCGTCTCCGACGGCTACAAGGCGACCCTCACCGTGGGCGTCAACTCCGCCTGACCCCCAGGGCGGTGCCCACCCACCCCCGCCGCGGCCCCCAGCCACGCACTGGTCAGGGCCGCGGCGGAACGGCGGCCCGCTCGACGAAGCTGCCCTGGTCGAGCGAGCATCGAACAAGCCCGGCGGCGGTCCTTCCTCAGGCCGCCGCCGGCTCGCGTTCCGCGACGGGCGCCTCGGCCGCCCGCTCCCTGCGGTGCGCGCGGACCGAGTGGGCGACGGCCGCGGCCCACGCCGCGTACAGGACGACGTAGACGAGGGTGCTCACCGAGTCCGGCGCGGCCACCCAGTCGCTCCTCAGCAGCGTGCGGATGTTGGTGACGACGATGACGCCGCCGACCGCCGAGCCGAGGACGCGCGGCGGGAGGAGGCGGACCAGCCAGGCGGCGAGGGGCGCCGCGACCATGCCGCCCAGCAGGAAGGCCAGCACCCAGGGCCACTTCAGGCCCTGCGAGCCCAGCGAGAACAGAAAGCCGAGACTGGCCGCCAGCGCCACCAGGAACTCGCTCGTGTCCACCGAGCCGATCACCTTGCGGGGCTCCATCCGGCCGCTCGCCAGCAGCGCCGGTGTGCCGACCGGACCCCAGCCGCCACCGCCGGTCGCGTCCAGGAAACCGGCCACCAGGCCCAGCGGGGTCAGGAACCGGCGGCGCAACGGCTGCCCCAGACGGTCCTTCGGCAGGCCCCGGAAGGTGAACCGGGACATCACGTACAGGCCCAGCCCCAGCAGGATCAGGGACATCGCCGGCTCCGCCACCTCCGTCGACAGCCGCGACAGGACCGTCGCGCCCAGGAAGGAGCCCACGGCTCCCGGCACGCCGATCCGTGCGACGACCTTCCAGTCGACGTTCCCGAAGCGCCAGTGCGAGGCGCCCGACATCAGCGTCGTCCCGATCTCGGCGAGGTGGACCGTGGCCGAGGCGGCGGCCGGGTTGGTGCCCATGGCCAGCAGCAGCGTGGTCGAGGTCACCCCGTAGGCCATGCCGAGACTGCCGTCCACGAGCTGGGCGCCGAGGCCCGCGAGGGCGAGCAGTACGAGCGTACGCATCCTGGATACCGTTTCCCTGTTCCCTGCTTTCCCCACCGGTTAGGTGGGGTTGAACGGGAAGCGAGGGTAGGCGCCCGAGCTGAGAGCAGGATGTGAAACCTGTGAGACTTACGGGTTCTCCCAAGCCGCCGGCTCCGCCGCCAGTTCCTTCACCGGCTCCGGCAGCGCGTCCGCCGCGATGTCGGCGACCGTGACCCCCTCCAGGATCCGGCGCACGTTCGCCCGCAGCGCGATCCACAGCGGGAGCAGGGGCTGGGCGGAGCCCGTGTAGGAGAGACCGGTGGGGCGTTCGCCCCGGACGGAGACGATCGGGCCGTCCACCGCCCTGATCACGTCCGCGACGGTGATCGACGCGGGATCGCGGGCCAGACGGTAGCCGCCCCCTCCGCCGCGCCGGCTGTCGACCACACCGGCCCGGCGGAGGTCGCCGAGGATCCCTTCCAGAAACTTGTGCGGAATGTCCTGCGCGGCGGCCACCGTCTCCGCCTTCACCGGGTCACCGCCCTGCCGTACGGCGAGCTCCAGTACCGCCCGTACCGCGTAGTCCGCCCGTGCCGAGATCCTCATGCGGACATTGTGACGCGCCGCGCGTCCCACGGGCTCAGGCCAGCCGGATCACGTTCCAGGACAGCGGTTCGAGTACGGCGGTGAGCGTGCCGTCCGCCAGCGCCGTGCGCTCGGCCGGGTGCGGGAGGACCCGCTCGGGTTCGGCGAGGGTGTTGCGGGCGTCCGGGTCGGCGTCGGCCAGCACGGTGTGCTCGACGACCGAGGTGAGGTCGAGACCGTTCAGGGCGACGTCGAGAGGCAGGGCCTCGGTGCGGCTGCGGTTGACGGCGAAGACGGTGACCGTGCCGTCCTCGGCCCGGACCGCCGTCGCGTGCAGCAGGTCGGTCTCGCCGTACTTCTTCGTGTCGTACGTCGGTGAGTCCACCCGTACGTCGAGCACCTGGCCCCGGCCGTGGCGGGCGGCCTGGGCGAAGGGGAAGAACGTCGTCTGCCGCCAGGCCGGGCCGCCGGGCTCGGTCATGATCGGGGCGATGACGTTGACGAGCTGGGCGAGACAGGCGACCGTGACGCGGTCCGCGTGCCGCAGCAGGGCGATGAGGAGGGAGCCGAAGACGACGGCGTCCAGGACGCTGTAGTTGTCCTCCAGGAGGCGGGGGGCCTCCGCCCAGTCCCGCTCGCCGGAGTTCTCGATCTCGTGCCACTTCGAGATGTACCAGACGTTCCACTCGTCGAAGGAGAGGTTGATCTTCTTCTTGGACTTGAGCTTCGCGCCCACGTGGTCGGCGGTGGCGACCACGTTCTCGATGAAGGACTCCATGTCGACGGCGGAGGCCAGGAACGAGTCGACGTCACCGTCCTCGGGCTGGTAGTAGGCGTGCAGGGAGATGTGGTCGACGAGGTCGTACGTCTCGGCGAGGACCGTCGCCTCCCACTCGGCGAACGTGGGCATGGACTGGCTGGAGGAGCCGCAGACGACGAGCTCCACCTCCGGGTCCATCTGGCGCATCGCCCTGGCCGTCTCGGCGGCGAGACGGCCGTACTCCTCCGCCGTCTTGTGGCCGGTCTGCCAGGGGCCGTCCATCTCGTTGCCCAGGCACCACAGCCGGATGCCGAAGGGGTCCTTGTCGCCGTGCGCGGCACGGAGGTCGGACAGGGCGGTGCCGGAGGGGTGGTTGGCGTACTCCTGGAGTTCCAGGGCCTCGGCGACACCGCGGGTGCCGAGGTTCACCGCCATCATCGGCTCCGACTGTGGGCCCACCTTGCGGAGGAAGTCGATGTACTCGGAGAGGCCGAAGCGGTTCGTCTCCGTCGAGCGCCAGGCGAGGTCGAGACGGCGGGGGCGGTCCTCCTTCGGGCCGACCGAGTCCTCCCACTTGTAGCCGGAGACGAAGTTGCCGCCGGGGTAGCGGATGGCGGTGACGCCGAGTTCGCGGACCAGGTCCAGGACGTCCTGGCGGAGGCCTTCGGCGTCCGCGGTGGGGTGGTCCGGTTCGAAGATGCCGGTGTAGACGCAGCGGCCGAGGTGTTCGACGAAGGAGCCGAAGAGGCGGGGGTTGACTTCGCCGATGGTGAAGGCGGGGTCGAGGGTGAAGCGGGCGGTGCTCATTTTGGCCTTTCGGTTCAGTTTTGTCTGCAGGTGATATGTGGCTGGTCGCGCAGTTCCCCGCGCCCCTAACGCACTACTGGCCAACCGTTCTTTGTCCAGTTCAGGGTGTTCAGCCCCAGCTTCGGCGTGCCGCCGTCCTCTGCGTCGTAGTAGTGGTACGCCAGGACGTCTCTGCCTCTGTCCTTGAAGACCGACTCTCCGCCCGTGCCCACATAGCGGCCGTGTCCCGCCAACAGCAGGTCGCCGCCTCCGTCCAGCAAAGACGTGCCCGTGCTGTCCACGTACGGGCCGGTCACCGACGTCGCTCTGCCCACCCTGATCTTGTAGGTGGAGTTCACGCCCGCGCAGCACTGGTCGTACGAGGCGAACAGGTAGTAGTAGCGGCCGTGGCGGACGATGTAGGGGCCCTCCACCGCGTACGGGGCGTCCGGGCGGGTCGCCAGGTGGTGGACCGTGGCGCCCTGGACGGCCTTGCCCGTCACCGGGTCCAGTTCGACCATGCGGATGCCCGTCCAGTACGAGCCGAAGCTCATCCAGAGGCGGCCGTCGGCGCGGATGAGCGCCGGGTCGATCGCGTTCCAGGAGTCGGTGCGTTCGGAGGTGAAGACCTTGCCGTGGTCGGTCCAGGTGCCGGGGAGGCCGGTCGGGGAGGTGGCCACGCCGATCGCGGAGTGGTTCGTGCCCCAGGAGGAGACCGCGTAGTAGAGCCAGTAGCGGCCGGCCCGGTAGGAGATGTCGGGGGCCCACGGGTCGCCGGTGTCGTTGTACTCGTACCACCAGCTCGGGGGCGTCGCGAAGGCGTTGCCCGCGTCGTCCCACTGGACGCGGTCCTTCGAGGTGCGGGCGCCGATGACGCCGCCCGTCGAGTACGCCACGTATCCGCCGGAGTTGAGGTGGATGACGGTGGGGTCGTGGATGATCTGCTGGCCTGTGATCGGCTGGGGGTCCGGATATGTCACGTCCGCCTGCGCGGTGCTCGGCAGGAGGGCCACCGCCGCCGCGGTGAGGAAGCTCGCGAGTCTGAGGTGCACGGGATCTCCTCTACTGGCCGGCCAGACCGGTGTGGGCCACGCCCCGCACGATCTGGCTCTGGAAGAAGACGAACACGACGATGAGCGGCAGGCCGGCGATCAGGCCGCCCGCCATGAGCTGGGGCCAGACGATGCCGAAGGCGTTCTGCACGGTGGCGATGCCATTCGGCATGGTCATCAGGTCGGGGTTGTTGGTCACCATGTACGGCCACAGGAAGTTGTTCCAGGAGGCGATGAACGTGAAGATGCCGACGGCGGACAGGGACGGTTTCGACAGCGGGAGCACGATCGTGAAGAAGATCCGCCAGCGGCCCGCGCCGTCGATGAAGGCCGCCTCCTCCAGCTCCCTCGGGAGCGACTGGAAGAACGTGTAGAGGATGTAGACCATCGCCGCCGGGGCGCACTGCGGCAGGATCATGCCCCAGTAGGTGTCGACCATGCCCAGCGACTGGACGGTGGTGAAGAGCGGGACGCCGAGGATCGCCGGGGAGAACATCAGGCCCGCCATGGTCAGTGCCATCAGCGCCGACCTGCCCCGGAACTCGGTGCGGGCGAAGCCGTATCCGGCGAGCGAGGACACCAGCAGGACCAGGAACGTGACGCAGACGGACACCACGACCGAGTTCACGAACCAATTGGGGATGTTGCCGGCCTCCAGGACCGCCTTCCAGGACTCCAGGGTGAGGTCGTCGGGGATCCAGTGCGGGGAGGCGACCGATTCGGCGGGGGTCTTGAGGGAGGTGGACAGGGCCCAGACCAGGGGGGCGAGCCAGATGAGGGACAGGGCCGCCGCGACGAGGGTGAGGGCGATCTGGCCGGGGGTCCAGGTGCTGCGGGGCTTGCGCAGGACGGGAGTTGTCATCGGGTCGCGGCCTCCTCGCGGTTGCGCAGCAGCCACATCCGGCCCAGGGCGACGGCCGCGATGATGAGGAACAGGATGAAGGAGATCGCAGAGGCGTAGCCCACGCGGTAGCTGGTGAAGCCCTCTTCGAGGGTGTACTGCACGAAGGTGCGGGTCGATTCCTCAGGGCCGGGGCCGAACTGGTACATCACCACGGCCTGGTCGAAGACCTGGAGGGACGCCAGGATCTGCAGGGCGAAGACCAGGCCCGTGATGTTGCGCAGGTTCGGGACGGTGATGTGCAGCAGCCGCTGCCAGGCGTTCGCTCCGTCCAACTCGGCCGCCTCGTAGAGGTGTCGGGGGATGTTCTGCAGGGCCGCCAGATAGAGGAGGAAGGAGAAGCCGACCGTCCACCACAGGGTCGCGATCACGACCGCGAGCATCGCCGTGGACTTCTGGGTGAGCCAGGGGGTGTCCCAGCCCAGGACGTGGTTGACCATGCCGTTGGTGGGCTGGAACAGCCACCACCACAGGTTGCCGATCACGGCCGAGGGGAGCAGGAACGGCGCGAAGAAGCAGAGCCGCCACAGCCACTTGAAGTGGACGGTGTGGTGGGCGATCAGGGCCATCAGCAGGGCCACGACGACGATCAGCGGGACGACGTAGAGGGTGAACTGGACGCTGTGCCCCAGGGAGTCCCACACGAGGTCGTCGCGGAGGGCCTCGCGGTAGTTGTCGAGGCCGACGAAGCCGGAGTCGTCGCCGGAGATGTTGGCGTCGGTGAAGCTGAGGTAGAGGCCCCGGACGACCGGTACGAGGACGAACAGGCCGTAGAGGACGAAGAAGGGGGCGACGAACCAGCCGCCGTGCTGGAAGCGCCGGCCCCAGCGGGCGCGGGCGGAGTCCGAGACGGCTGAGCTGCGGGCCGGGAGGGCGGTGCCCGCCTGGGCGAGGGTGCTCATGCGGTGGCCCCCTTCAGTTCCTCGGCGGCCGTCCGGCCGTCCATCGGGTTCTTCGCCGCCAGGAGTTGTTCGAGGGCGGACTTCATCCGGCGGGCCGCTGCGGCCGGGTCGGCGGAGCCGAGGTTGGAGGAGGCGACGATCGGGCCGACGCGCTGGGCGAGGATGCCGGTGGAGCCCGCGAACCAGATGTGGGGTTCGGTGGCGGGGTGGTCCATCGCGGGGCGCGCGTACTCGTTCTGGGGGGCCAGCTTCAGATAGGCGGGGTCCTCGAAGGTGGGCAGGTAGGCGGGGACGTGGCCGCCGTTGGCCCAGGTGGTGGCGTGGGTGACCATGTAGGCGGCGAGCCGGTAGGCGCCCTCGTTCGCGGCGCCGCCGCGGTTCGCCTGGTGGGGCAGGATGAAGGAGTGCGACTCGGCGTGGGTGGCCGGCTTCCCGAAGACGGGGGGCAGCGGCTGGGCGCCGTACTCGACCTTCTGGGAGTTGAAGTACGGCACCGACCAGTTGCCCTCCCAGGTGAAGGGCGAACCGGCGAGGAAGGCCTCGGCGTCGGCCTCGCCGACCGTGACATAGCCGTCGGTGACGTGCTTGCGGAAGAACTCCAGGACCTCGGTGGCCTTGTCGGTGTCGAAGGTGACGTCGGTGTGGTCGTCGCTGAAGTAGGTGCCGCCGAGCTGCTGGTAGAAGGCGACGAAGAACCACCAGCAGAAGTTCTGGTCGTTGGCGTGCAGGCCGAGGGTCTGCTGTCCCTTCTTGAGCTGCGCCCTGGCCGCCTTGAGTACGGCGAACCACTCGTCCGGCGAGGTCGCGGCGGGGAGGCGGCCGTCGGCGTCCAGGAGGCCCGCCTTCCGGCAGACGTCCTTGCGGTAGAAGCTGAGCTGGACGTGGATGTCGAGCGGCAGGGCGTACAACTTGCCGTCCACGATGCCGCGTTGCCACAGGACCGGGTTGAAGTCGGCCTCCCGGACGCCGTGCTGGGCGAGGAGGTCGATGTCCCAGGGGTCCAGGAGGCGGCCGGGGGCGAAACCGGGGATGCGGCCCTGGTGCATGACGGCGAGTTCGGGGGCGCGGTTTCCGGCCGCGGCCATGGCGAGCTTGGTGTAGTAGGGGCCGCCCCAGGTGAGGGTGGCGTCCTTGACCGCGATGTCCGTGTTCTTCTTGCGGAAGGCGTCCACCATGGCGACCTGGTTGGCGCCGTCGCCGCCCTGGAAGAGGTTCCAGTAGCGGACGCGGGTGCGGCTGCCCGCGGCCAGCGCGTCGGCGCCGGTGCCGAGGGTGGCGAAGCCGAAGCTGCCCGCGACGGTCAGGCCGCCCGCGGCGGCGAGAAGTTGCCTGCGATCCAGGCCAGGTTGTCCCATACCTTGCCCCTGTCGTCCCGTCGTCGTGTCGATAGCGTCGTCGTTCGACATTTCGAATCTTGCCCGTAACTTCGAACGGGACCGTAAAATCGATGCGCTTGCGCGTCAATGGTTTCGACAGGACTTCTGATAGCGCTTTCTATCACCCTCCGCCCTGAGCTCGGTCGGTTCTTTTCGTGACGCGGACACAACCAGCCGCGTAGGCTCGAACCGCTGCCGAGAGGCGGCGGACCGGCGCCGTACGGCGGTGAGAAGGGGGACGGGACCTGATGGACATCGCGGGCGCGCGCGGGACGGCGGCCCGGATCGCCTCCGCGCTGCGGCGCCCGAGGACCGGCCCGGCCATGCGCGGGCTGGCCGGCGAGCTCGCCGCCGCGCTGCGGGCCCGGCCCCGACGGCCGGCCGGGGTGCGGGAGGTGTCCCGCGCGCTGTGCGAGGAGATGGCCGCGCGGCGCGGCGGACGTCCCGTCGAGCTGCGGTTCGAGCGGTTCCCCGACGAGATCGGGGTGACCGGACTGTGGGTGGAGTTCCGCGACTTCGACCTGGTCATCGTGGAGGAGCGGGCCGAGGCCGTGCAGCAACTGGTCATCCTGGGCCATGAGCTGTGGCATCTGCACGCCGGGCACCGGCACCACCACCACGGCGTCGGCACCGAGGCGGCGGGCGTCCTCGCCGGACCGCGCGGCTGGGAGTCCCTCGCCCTGACCGTCGCCGCCCGCAACGGCTCCCGGGAGGCCGACGAGGCCGACGCCGACGACTTCGGCCACCGGCTCGCGGCCCGCTTCAGGCGCTATCTCTCCGAGAGCGCGGCCGGGGCCGACGGGGAGGCGTCACCGGTGCAGCGGACGCTGGGCTATCGCGGGCGCGGGGGCACGGCCCGATGACGCACCTTCTCGCCGCCCCCGGGGAACTCCTGGCCTCCGGCTCCGCCGGACTGGTCGGCCGGCTCTACATCTCCTTCTGGATCCCGACCGCCGTCCTGTGCGCCGCCCTGGCCATCAAGCTCCCGACCATCATCCGGCTGTGGCGGGACCCCCTGCTGCGCGCGGTGGGCGGGCTGCTGCTGCTCGCCTGCGCGGTCTTCGTGTTCGTGGCGCCGTCGACGATCGCCTGGACCAACCGGGTCACGGGCGTGCCGAACATCTCGGCGCCCTGGTGCTACTCGCTCCTCACCGCCTTCGCCGGCTCCTGCCTGCTGCTGATCATCGCCTGGCGCAACGGCCTGTCCGGGCGCTCCCCCGCGACCCGCCGCGCCATGCGCTGGGTGATCTGCACCTACAGCGGTGTGATCGTCGCGCTGTGGGTCCTGTTCTTCCTCGCGGACGCGCCCGTGGAGCGGCTGCGGGACCTCGACACCTACTACGCCACGACGCCCTTCATGCGCGAGGAGATCCTGCTCTACCTCCTCGCCCACTGCGTGGCCGTCCTCATCACCTCACGGCTGATCTGGAACTGGGTGCGCACCGACGGCCTCGACGCCTGGCTGCGCTCGGGTCTGGTGTGCCTGGGCATCGGCTACGGCCTGAACCTGCTCTTCGACGCGTTCAAACTCACCGCCGTCATCGCCCGTTGGACCGGTCACGACCTGGACTGGATGAGCACCGGCGTGGCACCGCCCGTCGCCTGTCTGTCCGCCATCCTCGTCGCGGCGGGCTTCATCCTCCCGCACGCCGGCCAGTACCTGCACGACCGCTGGCGGGTGCGTACGGCCCGCCGCGAACTGCGGCCCCTGTACACGCTGATGCGGTCCGTCCACGGCTCCGGTGTCCCGCTGGCGCTGCGCGCCACCCCCGAGCTGCGGCTGATCCGCCGGGAGACGTTCATCAGGGACGTGCTCCTCGGGCTCGCCCGGCACATCGACGAGGAGCAGGTACGGCGGGCGTACGCCGCCGCGCTCGACCTGGGCTTCCCGGTGGAGCGGGCGCGGGCGCTGGCCGCCGCCGTGGGCATCCAGGACGCGGTCGCCCGCAAGATCCGAACACCCGACGCCGAGAGCACCGGCCACCCCGACACCACGGACCTGCTCCGGGAGATCGGGGCCGTCTCCCGGGCCCTTCGCACCCCCGACGACCTGGTGGCGGTCCGCACCCGCGCGGCCGCCGCACGAGAGCCCGGCGAACGGGCTCCCGCAGCAGAGAGCAGCGTTCCACGTCCATGAGTTCCACGACTGACCGCACCGCCACCGCCGTCGTCCTCGGTGGCTCCCTCGCCGGCCTGCTCGCCGCCCGCGCCCTGGCGGACGTCACCGGCCGGGTGACCCTCGTCGAGCGCGACACCCTGCCGGCCGGCCCGACACCGCGCAGGGGTCTGCCACAGGCCCGGCACGCGCACCAGCTCTGGTCCGGTGGCGCACGAGCCCTGACCGAGCTGGTGCCGGACATCGACGAACGGCTGCGCGCGGCCGGGGTGCGCCGGCTGCCGGTCACGACGGACATGGTCGCGCTGTCGCCGTACGGCTGGTACCGGCGGTGGGCCGAGTCGCACCACATGCTGCTCGCCAGCCGCGACCTGCTGGACGCGACGGTACGGGCGGCCGTGCTCGCGGACGAGCGGATCGAGGTGCGGGAGCGGACCGAGGTGGTGGGCCTGACCGGCTCGGGCGCGGCGGTGACCGGCGTACGGATCCGGGGGGTGGGCGGCGAGGGTGGTGAGGGCGGCGAGGAGGTCCTGTCGGCCGACATGGTCGTCGACGCCACCGGGCGTGGGTCGCGGGCCGCGCGGTGGCTGACCGGTCTCGGACTGCCCGAACCGGAGCGGCGGGAGGTCGACTCCGGGGTGGCGTACGCCAGCCGGCTCTTCCGGGCGCCGGAGGCCGCACGCCACGCCTTCCCGGTCGTCAATGTCCAACCCGACCCGAGGACCGGGGAGCCGGGCCGGGGTGGAGTGCTGCTGCCCATCGAGGACGGGCAGTGGCTCGTCACACTGTTCGGGTCCCGTGGGGGCGAACCGACCGCCGACCCGGGCGACTTCGCCCGCTACGCCCGCGAGGAGCTGCGGCATCCGGTCATCGCCGACCTCGTCGAGCGGGCCGAGCCGCTGAGCGAGGTGGCGTTCACGCGGACGACCGCCAACCGGCGTCTGTTCTACGAGCGGATGCCCGCCTGGCCGGAGAACTTCGCCGTCCTCGGTGACGCGCTGTGCGCCCTCAACCCGATCTACGGGCACGGCATGTCGGCCGCCGCGCAGGGAGCGCTGGCGCTGCGGGACGTGACACGGCGTCATGGACTGGGCTCGCCGGGGCTGTCCCGGCGTGTCCAGAAGGCTGTCGCGCGGCCGGCCGCTGCCGCGTGGGACCTGGCCATCGGCATGGACGTGTTCTATCCGGGGGCCACCGAGAACGGTCCCACTCTTCGGGAACGCCTGCTGGCCGGGTACGTCGGACGCCTGCTGCACACCGCCACGGGCAATGGCCGGATCGCCCGCCGGGTGACGGACGTGACCTCTCTGGAGCGGGGTCCTGAGGCCCTGGTGACGCCGGGCGTCCTGCTCGCGGCCCTCGTCGGCCCCCTCAAGCCCCCGCTGACCGGCCCGCCGCTGACCGGAGACGAACTCAAGCGGGCGGGGCTGCGGTAGCCGGGGTCCCCTGGGGCTGGGCGGGGGTGGGTTTCGCTCGCCCGCGCTTGCGGGTGCCGCTGCGCCCACCCGTGCCGCCCCAGCGGCACGACTGCCCGCAGCTGAGGCGGCATGACCCGCACAGCCGACGTGACTGCAACCCCCAAGGGGCGCGGGGAACTGCGCGACCAGCCCACGGCGGCCCGCGGCCGAACAACTGCCCGCAGCTGCGCACGCGAACAGCCGACGTGACTGCAACCCCTCAAGGGGCGCGGGGAACTGCGCGACCGGCCCACGGCGGCCCGCACCCGAAGCACAGCCCGCGGCCGGGCGACCGGCTCAGCCCTTGAAGGCCGGTTGTGCGAGGCCCTTTCCCGCGCCCGGTATCACCAGGAGTGAGCCCGCCAGTGGGTGAGGGGCCGTCAGGCCGACCCTCGCTGTGGTGATGTAGAGGTCCGTCAGGTCGGGGCCGCCGAAGGCGCAGGCCGTCACCCGGGGGGTGGGCAGGGTGAGGACGCGATCGAGTTCACCCGTGTGGGTGTAACGGCGTACCGCGGCCCCGTCCCACAGCGCCACCCACACACCGCCCTCCGCGTCGACGGTGAGGCCGTCGGGGAAACCGGCCCCGTCCTCGATCTCGACGAAGGGACGGCGGCCGGACACCCGGCCGTCCACGTGGTCGAAGACGTCGATACGGCCGGTCGGAGTGTCGATGTAGTACATCAGCGTGCCGTCCGGGCTCCAGCCGATGCCGTTGCTGACGGTCACGTCGTCCAGGACCGCTTCGACCGAGCCGTCCCCGCCGAAGCGGGAGAGCGTGCCGCCGCCGGCGGCCTCGTCGTAGCGCATGGTGCCGGCCCAGAGGGAGCCGTCGGGGGCGACGGCGGCGTCGTTGGCGCGGCGGCCGGGGACGGGCTCGTGGTGGAGCCAGCGGAACGAACCGTCGGCGTCCACGAGGCCCACGCCGTCCCGGAGGTTGAGGACCAGGCCGCCCCCGGCGCGGGGCTTGGCCGCGCCCACGTGCTGGTCGGTGACCCGGACCGTGCGGCGGCCGGTCGCGGGGTCGTAGGTGTGCAGACGGGCGCCCAGGATGTCGATCCACAGGAGGCGGCCGGTAGCCGCGTCCCAGGTGGGGCCCTCGCCGAGGGTCGCCTCGGCCCGTACCGCCACGTCGTAGGAGGTGCTCATGCCACGCTCCGGTAGCCCAGGAGTTCCGACAGTTCGGCGGCGCCCTTCGCGGCGAGCTGCTCCAGTTCGGCGCGGCGCTCGTCGCTCCAGCGGATCATGGGGACGGAGATGGAGAGCGCGGCGACGACCTGGCCGGTGCGGTCGCGGACGGGGGCGGCCACGCAGCTGACGTCCGGGTTGGACTCCCGGCTCTCGACGGCGATGCCCCGCTCCCGGATCTCCGCGAGCGCCTCGCGCAGGGCGGCGGGCTCGGTGATGCTGTTCGGGGTCATCCGGACGAGGTCGGCGTCGTCGGGGATGCGGGCGGTGAGCTCCGGCTCCGGGAGGGAGGCCAGCAGCATCTTGCCGACGGAGGTGCAGTGGGCGGGGAGGCGCCGGCCGGCGGCCGAGACCATGCGCACCGCGTGGGTGGAGTCGACCTTGGCGATGTAGATGACGTCCGTGCCCTCGAGGATCGCCACGTGGACCGTCTCGTCACACGTCTCGGCGACGGTGCGGGCGACCTGCTGACCCTCGGCGGCGAGGTCGAGCTGCTCGGCGTAGCGGCTGCCGAGCTGGTACGGACGGACACCCAGGCGGTAGCGTCCGGGCTGTCCGGGTACGGGGACGATGTAGGAGCGCGCGGCGAGCGTCGTGACCAGCTCGTGCACGGTGGTGCGCGGCAGCTGGAGCTTGCGCACGATGTCGGGTGCGGAGAACGTCCCGTCCCCGTCGAGGAAGAGCTCGAGAATGTCGAGAGCTCGGGTCACGGCTGGTACGAGGCGTCCCACGACCGGCCCCCTCCCTGTTCGTCCCTGGCCTGCGTTCGAAATTTCAACAGGCGATCGGCATGACGAACACAGGCTCGCACAAGCCGCCCCCACGGGCAATGGTCCTGAAACGCAGGACCGTACGCCGCGCGGGGCGCGGTGGGCCAGGATGGGGGCATGCCGACCCCGAAACGCCTTGCCGGCACCTTCACGGTCTCCGACTTCCAACTCGTGCTGCTGCGCCGTATGGCCGACCACAACCCGGATCTGGTGGAGGACACCCGCCACGCCCTGGGTGTGTCCCTCGCGCAGATGCGGGAGGCCAACAAACGCTGGCAGGCCATGGTCCACTCCCCGCACGCGCGGGGCGCCCTCTCCCGCTATCGCTCGGTCCTCGGTGAACCCGAGTCCAGAACCGCCCGCCGCGTCGGTGACCTGGACTGCGAGGCCTGGCTCTGGCCGATCCCCGTCTGGCCCGAACTCCGCTTCGAGGTGCTGCTCGCGCCGGGCGGCGGCGTCTGGAACGAGTGGCTGGTCCGCGCGCCGGGAAGGCCGGCCCCCGATCTGCGGACCCTGGACGATCTCACCGCCTGGTCCAGCACGGTCGACGAGGTCGCCCGCGCCTTCGCCCCGGCCCGCCCCCTGGAGGGCACGGCCCCGACCCGCTGGGCGCTGGCGTTCACGGCGCCGGACGCCCTGGGGGTGCCCCGGGAGGTGATCGCCGAGTTCACCTGGGGGCTGCTGCAGCGGACAGTGGTCAGGGACGGGAACGGTCTGCTGCCCGGGCACTTCTGAGGATCCCCGCCACGACCCCCGCCACCGACCCGGTGTGCAGGGACAGGAACAGGTTCGGTTCGACCAGCTCCAGTTCCATCACCCGCGGCCGCCCGTCGTCGCCGTCCACGAGGTCCACGCGCGCGTAGAGCAGCTCGGGAGCCTTAGGGCCCTCCTGATGGATCTCCGCGGCGTCGCGACGCCCGGCACGCACGCTCGCCGCACGGTGTGGAGGGCCAGGTGGCTCCGCCACATGACCCTCCACATTGCACGCCGATCGCACGCACCGAACGCCGCTCCTTCTCCCACGGAGATCCATCAGGAGGGCCCTCGGCACGGCCGCCAGGGCCTGTTCGGCCACGGCGATTTCGGCGTCCGTCGGCTGCCAGGGCTCCAGGCCCGGGTGGGCCACCTTGCGCTCGTCGTACGGCGTGCCGGGCGCGAGGACGGCACCCTTGCGGCTGGCGTGCAGCAGACGGCCGTCGAAGAACTGCAGCGCCCGCTCGCCGCTCACGTCGATGCCCCGCACGTAGGGCTGCACCATCGCGGTGAAGCCCTCCGCGTGCATCCGCGCGAGCTGCCGTACGGCGATGTCGCGCTCGTCGGGCGTGTAGCGGGCGGCGAAGCGGGCGCCCGCGCCGGAGGTCGGCTTCACGACGTACTCGTGGCCGTCGGGCAGATCGGCCGGATCGCCGGGCGCGAGGTAGCGCGTGGGGACGGTCGGCACTCCGGCGGCCGCGAGTTCCCCGAGGTAGCGCTTGTCGCTGTTCCAGCGGATGACCTCGGCCGGGTTGGCCAGCCGGGTGACCGCGCCGGTCTTCTGCGCCCAGGCCGTGAACTCGGCCGCGCGCCAGCTGTAGTCCCAGGTGGAGCGGATCACGGCGAGGTCGTGGTCCGCCCAGTCGACGTCCGGATCGTCCCAGACGACGGCCTCCGCGTCCGCCCCCGCGTCCCGCAGCGCCTCCACCAGCCCGGGCAGGTCGCGGTCGACGGCGACCTCGGGTCCGGGCCGACAGGTGACGAGGGCGATGCGGGGCACGGCGACTCCATCTTCGTACGCATGTCCGATGTTCGATCTCCGGAAGGCTAGCAACCGGCACGGGCCGCTTGACCTTCCTCACATGGTCGAGGCGGCCCGCCCCGGGGCAGGATCGGTGGCACGGCCGCCGGTAGCCATCGGCGGCACGGCCACCAGCCCAAGGAGCGTCCGCGTGTCCTCTCTCTTCCCGGCCCTCACGGACGATCCCTCCGAGCGGGTGGCGCTGCGGTTCGGTGAGCGGGCCCTGAGCTACGCGGAGCTCGCGGCGGCGGCCGGGGCCGTCGGGGAGCGGGTGCGGGGGGCGGGGAGGGTGGCCGTGTGGGCCACGCCGGCCCTGGAGACCGCCGTGGCGGTGGTGGGGGTGCTGCTCGCCGGGGCCGCCGCCGTGCCGCTCAACCCGAAGTCGGGGGAGAAGGAGCTCGGGCACATCCTCCGGGACAGCGCCCCCGGGATCGTCCTCGCCGCTCCGGGCGACGAACTTCCCCCCGCCCTCGACGGGTTGGAGCGTGTCGACGTCGACGCGCACGGCACCGGGGCCCCGTCCCCGGAGCCCGTGGCCGACGAGGACCCCGCCCTCGTCGTCTACACCTCCGGCACCACCGGCCCGCCCAAGGGCGCGGTGATCCCGCGGCGCGCCGTCGCCGCCACCCTGGACGCCCTCGCCGACGCCTGGCAGTGGACCGGCGAGGACGTGCTGGTGCACGGGCTGCCCCTGTTCCATGTGCACGGGCTCGTGCTGGGCGTGCTCGGGCCGCTGCGGCGCGGTGGATCCGTACGGCACCTCGGACGGTTCAGCACGGAGGGCGTCGCCCGGGAGCTGAACGGCGGCGCGAGCATGCTGTTCGGGGTGCCGACGATGTACCACCGCGTCGCCGAGGCGCTTCCCGGCGATCCCGAGCTGGTCAAGGCGCTCTCGGGGGCGCGGCTGCTGGTGTCGGGTTCGGCCGCGCTGCCCGTGCACGACCACGAGCGGATCGCGGCGGCCACCGGACGGCGGGTGATCGAGCGGTACGGCATGACGGAGACGCTGATGAACACCTCCGTGCGGGCCGACGGGGAGGCGCGGGCCGGGACCGTCGGGGTGCCGCTGCCGGGTGTGGAGCTGCGGCTCGTGGAGGAGGACGGGGCGGTCGTCACGGCGTACGACGGGGAGACCGTCGGGGAGATCCAGGTGCGGGGGCCCAACCTGTTCACCGAGTACCTCAACCGGCCCGACGCGACCGCCGGCGCGTTCACCGCCGACGGCTGGTTCCGGACGGGTGACGTGGCCGTGCTCGATCCGGACGGGTATGTACGGATCGTCGGGCGCAAGGCCACCGACCTCATCAAGAGCGGCGGGTACAAGATCGGCGCCGGGGAGATCGAGAACGCGCTGCTGGAGCATCCGGGGGTGCGCGAGGCCGCCGTCACCGGGGAGCCGGACGCGGACCTCGGTGAGCGGATCGTCGCCTGGGTCGTCCCGGTGGATCCGCAGTCCCCGCCCGGGAGCGGTGAGCTGGCCGACCATGTCGCCCGCCGGCTCGCGCCCCACAAGCGGCCCCGCGTGGTGCGGTACCTCGACGCGCTGCCCCGCAACGACATGGGGAAGATCATGAAGCGGGCCCTGTCGTCATGACGGGACGCGCGAGCGCACGGGAGGTCGTCGCCCTCGTCGCCGACCCCGCCTCCTTCATCGAACTCCCCCACCCGGCAAGGGACTTCACTCCCGACGGTCCGCTCGCCTGGCCCGGCTACGACCTCTCCCGCGCCCGCGCCGCCGAACGCACCGGCGAGACGGAGTCCGTCGTCTGCGGCACCGCGAGCGTCGAGGGCACGCAAGCGGTGCTGATCGCCTTCGAGTTCGGGTTCCTCGGCGGCTCACTCGGCGAGCGCACCGGCGACCGGCTGGCGGCGGCGTACACTCACGCCCGTGAACACCGGCTGCCGGTCGTCCCGTTGGTCGCCACGGGCGGCAGCCGGATGCAGGAGGGCATGCTCGCCCTCACCCAACTCCAGCGGGTCGCACGGCAGTCGGCGCTGACCAGGCAGGCCGGGCTGCCGCAGCTCGCGGTGGCGCGGGATCCGACGACCGGCGGAGGATGGGCCACGCTCGGCGCCGGCGCCGACGTCGTCCTCGCGCTGCCCGGCGCGCAGGTGGGGTTCGCCGGGTCACGGGTGCGGCCGGCGGACGCCGATCCGGCCGCGTACACGGCCGAGGCGCAGGTCGCGGCGGGGGCCGCGGACGCCGTCGTACGGCCCGAGGAGCTGCGGGAGACGCTGGGGCGGTGGCTGCGCCTGCTGACCGGGACCTCGGCGGAGCCCGCCCCGGTGCCGGAGCCGCTCGGCGCGACGGACCTCCCGGCCTCCGGGTGGGACGCCGTACGACGCGCCCGCTCGCCCCGAAGGCCCCGCGCCGCACGCTACTTGGACGCCTACTTCACCCACCGCCTCGCGATCTCCGGCGACCGCTGCGGCGGCACCGATCCCGACGGGATGCTGTGCGGCTTCGGGGACCGTCAGGGCCGTACGGTCGCGTACGCCGCGCAGACCGGGGCCGCCACCCGGCCCGCCGGGAACCGCACGGCCACCCGGCTGATCCGGCTCGCGGACCGGCTCGGCATCCCGGTGCTCACCCTGGTGGACACCCCGGGCGCGGCCAACGACGCCGAAGCCGAACGGCAGGGCGCGGGCGCCGCGATCGCGGAGCTGTTCGGCGCGGTCGCCACCGCCCGGACGCCGATCACCACGCTGGTGATCGGCGAGGGCGGCTCCGGCGGGGCGCTCGCCCTGGCCGCGCCCGGCCGCACCTGGGCCGCACCGGACAGCTACTTCTCGGTCATCGCCCCCGAGGCGGCCGCCGCGATCCTCAAACGCCCGCCGCGGGAGGTGGCGGCGACGGCCGACCAACTCCGCATCCGACCACAGGACTTGGCCGAACTGGGGGTGATCCGGACAGACGATCGGCGGACGCCGTGAAAACGGCGGGAGGAACAGGACAATCCCGAGTACCGTCCGTAACAATGGGGACGCACAGAGCCGCACGGCCCGGAACCGGATCCGGGTCCGAGGGAAGGGGCCACGGGGGCGCGTGGACGGACTGGTGGAGTTCAGGACCGACGACGGGGCCGTGGTCTCCGTCGAGGCGGCCGCCGAAGGGCGGCCCGGGTCGCGGCTGGTGGCCCGCGGGGACGGCACGGTCCAGGCGGCCCGTACCTTCGAGGGCGCCCTCGAAGGGGTCCGCGCGGCGGCCGAGTCGGCGCTGCGGGTGTTCCGGGACGGCACGTTACGGCCGGACGGGGTGGAGATCGAGTTCGGCGTGAAGCTCTCCGCGGAGACGGGCGCCATCATCGCCAAGGGCACCGCGGAGGGCCACCTGGTGGTGAAGCTGTCGTGGTCCCCCTCCCCCGCCCAGGGCCCGGAGCCCACCGCCGCCTCATGAACAGCGCCGAGTGGCACGCCCGGATCGAGAGCGCCGGCCAGGTCGCCGGGGCCGGCTTCCTCATCACCCCGCGCAAGGTGCTGACCTGCGCCCATGTGGTGCGGCAGGGCGGTGCGGCGGACGCGCTGACGGTGACGTTCACCGAGCGGCCCGGCTCCCCCGCCGTACCGGCCCGGGTGATCGCCGACGGCGGCTGGGGCGGCGGCCCGACCGACCTCGGCGACCTCGCCGTACTGGAACTGGCGTACGACGTCCCGATCGCGCCGGCCGCGCTCGCCCCCGTCGACGCGGCGCACGGGCAACGCGCCGACCGGCCCCGCAAGCTCGTCGTGTACGGCTTCCCGGTCGGCTTCGACGAGGGCACGCTCGCCGAGTACCGCATCACCGCCACCCAGTTGCTCAACCGCGAGTGGATCCAGCTGGAGGCCTGGCAGCCGGGCGGCCAGCCGCTCGCGCCGGGCTTCAGCGGCGCCGCGGTCACCCTCGCGGACACCGGCGAGGTCGTCGGCATGGTCACCGCGGCCGCGGGCGCGCAGGGGGTGCACAACGGGCGGATGATGCCCACCGAGGTCATGGCCCGCTACTGGCCGGACCTGGAGGGCCTGGTGCCCACCTCCGACCACCGCAGTGCCGACCGCGCCCGGCTGCGCGCCCTCGTCGAGCGGGCCGTGCGCGCGGGCCTGGACTGCGATCCCGTACGGCTCTACACGGCCGCGGCCGGACCGCTGGACCCGCTCCCGCCCGAGGAGGGCTTCGAGTCGCTGTGGTCGGCGGCGCTGTTCGTGCTGTGCGAGATCGACGGGGCGGACGCGGCGGCGACCGTGGCCCGGTTCGCGGACCGGCTCGAAGCCCTGTTCCAGGCGTCCGTGGAGGCGTCCGACGCCCCCGAGTGGTCGCCGATCCTCGTCGACCTCCAGCACAGCGGCGCCGGCGACGGGCAGGTCCTCGTCGAGGTGTCCGCGTACAGCGGGGGCCGTAGGCATCCGGTCGGCTCCGACACCGTCCCGCAGGCCCGGGTGCGCGCCTATGTGCAGGACCGGATCGAGGCCGCGTTCCGCTATCTGACGCCCGGCTGCGACGAGTTGATCGCGTTCGCGCTGCCCCGGGACTGGATCGACCTGCCGGTGGACCGCTGGGCGAGCGCCCCCGACGACGACACCCCGCTCGGGTCGGTGTACCCGCTCGTCGTCACCGACCAGGCACGGCTGAGAGCCGGCGCGCGGCATCAGCTGACCCGCGCCTGGAAGCGGCTCGACACCCTGCCGGGGGCGCGGGTGCACCGCGTGGAGTGCGGGAGTCCCGAGGAACCCGCGCGGCTGCGCATGCGGCTGCGCAGGCCCGACGCCTGTCTCGCCGGCTTCGCCACCGCCCCGGCGGCGCCGCGCACCCGCCCGCACTTCGACACCTCGCTCACCGCGCCCGCCCCCGTGGTCATCTGGTCGCGCGGCGGCTGCGCGACCGGCCCCGAGGAGGCCTGCGCGGGCGGGGACGGCTGCGCCGGCAAGACGTTCCTGGACGAGCTCGACGCCTGTGTGTCCGGCGTGCCGCCCGCCGAACTCCCCCGGCAGGTCCTGGCGCTCCGCGAGGAGGCCGACGCGGAGGACGGGCACTGGGCCCGGGACATCCAGCTGCTGTGGGACGACCCCCGCGTCTTCACCGACCCGCACGGCGGCACCCCCGCCCACGCCCACTCCCCTGTCGCCTGAGCCGCCCCACACCGACTTACGCCCCACGCCGAGTTACGCCCCCCACGCCGTTTTACCCCGCCGCACGCCCCGCCTACGCCGACGTACACCGCCCACACCGACCCACGCCCGCCCACGCCGACCTACACCGCCCCACACCGACGTACGCCGAGTCACGCCGAGTTCGGAGAACCATGCCCCACTGGACCGTCTACACCGGGAACAGCGAGCCGCACGACGGCATCGACCGGCTGCCCGCGCCGCCGCCCTGGCGGGCATTCGACGGCGAACCCGTGCTGCCCGCGCCGCACGACGCCGACGACGAGGCCGCCGTCTCCCCCGACCGCGTCCACCGCGCCCGTACGTACGTCGCCACCCCGGAGAGCGTCCAGCTCGTCAACGCGGCCCTCGTGCTGCGCCGCCCGCTGCTGGTCACCGGCCCGCCCGGCACCGGCAAGTCCTCCCTCGCCTACGCGGTCGCCCGCGAACTGGGCCTGGGCCCGGTGCTGCGCTGGAACATCACCAGCCGCTCCACCCTCGCCGACGGGCTCTACCAGTACGACCCGCTGTCCCGGCTGTACGCGGCCCGGCAGGCGGCACGGGCACCGCAGGGCGTGCCGGGCGGCGACGTCGAGGACCACCTGCGCCTCGGCCCCCTCGGCACCGCCCTGCTCCCCTACGGCCGTCCCCGCGCCCTCCTGGTCGACGAGATCGACAAGAGCGACCTCGACCTGCCCAACGACCTGCTGAACGTCCTGGAGGAGGGCCAGTACGAGATCCCCGAACTGATGCGCGCCGCCCGCCACTCCGCCGCGGACGCCACCGCCGAGGTCCTCGCCGACGGCACCGACACCCCGGTCACCGTCACCCGGGGCCGGGTCCGCTGCCGCGCCTTCCCGTTCGTCGTGCTGACCAGCAACGGCGAGCGCGAGTTCCCGCCCGCCTTCCTGCGCCGCTGCGTCCGTCTGAAGCTGCGCCGCCCCGGCCGCGAGCAGCTCACCGAGATCGTCCGCGCCCATCTGGACACCCCGCCCGGCGAGGCGGAACACCTCATCAACCGCTTCCTGACCCGCGCGGCCGACGGCGAACTCGCCACCGACCAGCTGCTGAACGCCCTCTACCTCACCGGAGTCGCGGGCCTTGACGCCGACTCCCGCGACGCGCTGGCGGAGCAGTTGATGCCGTACCTGAGCGCCACGGCGGACGGCGATGGCTTCTGAGGAGACACCGGGCGGCGACACGGCGGCCCTCGATCGGCTGACCGCGCTGCTGACAGCCGCGGCGAACACCCCGCCGACGGCGCGCGAACTGGCGGAACTGCTGTGGCTGGCGCAGAGGCTGGGGGACGGGAAGGAGAGCGCGAAAGCCACCGGGGACCCGGCCGTGCCGGCGCCCCCCGCCCCGGTCGCGCCCCCGGCGGAGCACGAGCCCCCGGCAACCCCGCCCACCCCCACCGACCGCGTCCCGCTCCACCTCCCCACCCCCTCTCCACCGCCCGCGCCGGTGCCGACGCCGACAGAAACCGACCCGACCGACCCGACCGGCCCCACCGACCCGACCGGCCCCACCGGCCCGACCGGCGGAGCCACGCGCACCCCGCTCCTCGCCCCCGCGCCCCCGATGCTCCCCCACCCCCTCGCCCTCCAGCGTGCCCTGCGCCCGCTGAAGCGCACGGTGCCGGCGGCCCGCGCCCGGCTTCTCGACGAGCGTGCGACGGCCGACCGCATCGCCCGGCTCGGCGCGCACCCGGACGTCTGGCTGCCCGTCCTGCGTCCCGCCCGCGACCGCTGGCTGCGCCTGAACCTGGTCCACGACACGGGCCCGACGATGCCGGTCTGGCGTCCCCTCGTCCGTGAACTGCACACCGTGCTGGCCCAGTCGGGCGTCTTTCGCACGGTCACCCTGCACCCGGCCGGCCCCGACGGCGGTGCCCGGCACGTCCCCGACCCGGGCGACGGCCGTACCGTCACGCTCGTCGTCAGCGACTGCATGGGGCCGCAGTGGCGCCCCGGCCCGGCGGGCGAGCGCTGGTACCGCACCCTGCGGCACTGGGCGGCGCGGATGCCGCTGGCCGTCGTACAGCCGCTGCCGGAGCACCTGTGGCCGACGACGGCGCTGCCGGCCGAGCCCGGCGTCCTGGCCGCGCCGGCCGCGGCGGCCCCGCTCACCGCGCTCGCCTTCATCCCCCACGACCCCGAGGCCGCGCCCCCGCCCGGCTCGGCCCTGCCCCTGCCGGTCCTCGAACCCGGCGCGCCGTGGCTCGCCCACTGGGCGGCGCTGGTGGCGTCCCCGGGCGGTGCCCACACCCCGGGCGCGGCGGCCTGGCTGCCACCGGCACCGCTCCCCACCGCACCGGCCCCCTCCCCCGCCGCCCTCCCCGCCCAGGACCTCGTGCTGCGCTTCCGCGCCACCGCGTCCCCGGAGGCCTTCCGGCTGGCCGGGCATCTGGCGCTGGCCGTGCCGTCGGTGCCCGTGATGCGCCTGGTCCAGCGCGCAGTGGACCACGATCCCCGCCCGCAGCACCTCGCCGAGGTCATCCTCAGCGGCATGCTCACCGCCGTCCCCGGCCCACCCGGCTCCTACGACTTCCGCCCAGGCGTACGCAACCTGCTCCTGCGCACCCTGCCCCGTTCGGCCCGCGGCCGCACCCGTGAACTCCTGGAGCGGATCGGCGGGTTGATCGGCGCACGGGCGGGGCTGACGGCGGGCGAGTTCCGCGCGGAGGCGGGCGGCGGCGAGAGCGACGGCGCGGGACCGCTGTTCGCCACGGTGGACGAGGAGACGGTACGGCGGCTCGGCGGGGGTGACGCACGGGAGGTGATCGGCGGGCGGAACACGACTCCCACGCTCGTCCTCCAGACCGACACCGACCTCTCCACCCACCCCGAAAGCCGTATCACCCTCGAGTACGCGGTCCACCAGGTCCTCTCCCGGGGCGCCCTCACCCCCCAGCAGTACGAGGTCGACGTCCGCCCGAACGGCTACGTTGTCCGTGTCCCCGACGCCGTCGACCTGCTGCCCGTCCTGGTGGCGGCCCTGCGCTGGCTGCCGGGCCACTGGGCCACGCTCGCCGAACCGCCGCGGCTGCTCGTGGCGTTCGGGATTCCCGCCCGGCAGACGATGAGCAGCGACGCCCGCATGCTGATCGTCGTCTCCCCGGCCCTGTACGACAGCTTCATCGCGAGTTCCGCCGCCGTCGGCCCGCACCGCTTCCATCCGCTGTACGGGGACGGGAACGCGCCCTCCGCCTGGTACCACCCCGGGCCCGAGCGGCGGGACCTGGTGAAGGGTCCCCTCGTCACCCCCGACCTGGCCCGGCTCGGCATCCCCGCCCCCGGCCGCACCGCCGTGGTGCACACCCGTCCCGAGGGCCCGCTCACGCTCCTCAACCCGGCCGACCCGTACGGCGGCGCCCCGCCCCGCCCCGTGACGTACTACGAGGTCGACCTCACCCCGCAGCGGTCCGGCCTCCAGGCGTCCCTGCCCAGTTCCGGCAAGGGCGACTTCACCGCCGCCGTCGAGCTGTCCTGGCAGGTCGTGGATCCCGTCGCGTTCGCGCGGGCGGAGGTCGAGCGGGTCGGCGAGCGGCTGGCGGACCACTTCCGGGAGGCGGCGGCCGTGATCACCCGGCATCACTCCGTCCGCAGGCCCGCGGGCGCCCAACGGGCCGTCAACAGCC
Organism: Streptomyces sp. NPDC096132; assembly: GCF_044763345.1. NCBI lineage: Bacteria > Bacillati > Actinomycetota > Actinomycetes > Kitasatosporales > Streptomycetaceae > Streptomyces > Streptomyces sp. NPDC096132. The sequence continues at coordinate 881,408 of NZ_JBIWGA010000001.1, read as the reverse complement.
AGCTCGGCAGGTGGCCGGTGCCCGGTCTCGCGGTGACCTGCACGGCCGCCCTCGCGCCGGACTACGCCCCACCGCCCGAGGTACGCCGGCCGGGACCGTCCGGCCGGCCGCTGTCGGAGCTGCTCGGGGACGCCGAGACCGTGCTGTTCGGCTTCGACGGCCCGCTGACCCGGCTGTTCACGGCGACGAGCGCGCGTGCGGCCGCCCTGGAGCTGCTCGCCGTGGTCGCCGAGCACCGTGACCCCGAGGACGCGCTGGCCGGCCGTCCGCCGGGGGACGCGGGCGCGGTGCGGGAGCTGTTCGTGCATCCGCTGGACGTGCTGCGGGCCTTCGCGCGCGACCGGATCGGGCCGCTCCTGCGGGAACGTCTGGACGAGGTGGAGCTGGGGGCCGTACCGGACGCGCCGACGACCCACCACTCGGTCGCCCTCGTCCGTGCCCTGCACGCCGCGGGCCGTCGGGTGGGAGTCGCCACGGACGTCTGCGAGCGGGCCGTCCACCGGCATCTGGAGTCCCATCGGCTCCCGCTGCTCGCGGGTGTGCACGGCCGTGCCGACGACCTGGGCCGGCTGATGCCGCATCCCGACTGTCTGCTGCGCGCCCTGCGCCCGCAGGGCGCCCCCGCCGGCACGGGTGTCCTGATCGGCTCCACGGTCGCCGAGCTGACCGCCGCCCAGCAGGTGGGCCTGCGTTTCATCGGCCTCGCCCGCAATCCCACGGTGGAGCAGCGTCTGCGCGAGGCGGGCTGCGAGGTCACGGTGGCCTCGCTGACCGCCGTACTGGAGGCGGCCCGCTCGCTGTAGCGCCTCGGCACGGCGGGCCGCCGATGAGACGTGGGTCACTTTCCAGGGGGTGGATGTCACACTCCGGGTCCCCGGGTCCCTCTCAGCTCGGAATGCATCCGCGACGGGAGGCCCTTCGATGTCCCACGCTCCGCATCCGGTGGCGCACACCGCGACACAGGTGTTCGGCGACCACCGTGAGCTGTTGTTCTCGATCGTCTACAACCTGCTGGGCAGCGTCTCCGACACCGAGGACGTGCTGCAGGAGACCTGGTTGTCGTGGGCGGCCCGGCGTCGGGCGCGGGGCGCGGAGCGGATCGACAACCCGCGCGCCTATCTGGTGCGGATCGCGGTGAACGGGGCCCTCGCCCACCAGGCCGCCGTGAGCCGCCGCCGGGAGACCTACGTCGGGCCCTGGCTGCCGGAGCCGCTCGTCGGCCCCCTCGCCGACGAGCCCGCGCCCGTCGACGCCGCCGACGCGGCGGTGCGCGCGGAGTCGGTGTCGATGGCGCTGCTGGTGGTCCTGGAGACCCTCACTCCGCTGGAACGCGGGGTGTTCGTGCTGCACGAGGTGTTCGGGTACGCCCACACCGAGATCGCGGAGATCCTCGGCCGCAGTCCGTCGGCGATCCGTCAGCTCGCCCATCGGGCCCGCGAGCACGTCCATGCCCGGCGGCCCCGCTACGAGCCCGATCCGCGGGTCCGCCGGCAGGTGACCGAACGGTTCCTGGCCGCCGCGCTCGGCGGTGACCTGGACGCCCTGCTGCAGCTCCTGGCGCCCGACGTGGCCCTGTGGGGTGACGGCGGCGGCAAGGGAGCGGGGGGCGTGCGGCCCCTGTACGGCCGGGAGAAGGTCGCCCGGCTGCTCGCCGCCGTCGCCCCCCACTCGGGCAAGGGCCTCGACATCGCCTACCGCACGGTCAACGGCGCCCCGTCGGCCCTGCTGCTGGTCGGCGACACGCCGTACGCGGTCCTCGTCCTCGACCTCACCCCGGACGGCGACCAGGTGTGCGGGATCTACGCCGTCGCCAACCCCGACAAGCTCTCCCACGTCGCCTGACCGTCCCCTGGACAGCGAGGAGTCCTCATGGTGCGCACACTGGCGTCACTGCCCAGCGGCAGAGTGGCGAAATGGGTCGTCGTCGCCCTCTGGGCGGTCCTGCTGGTGCCGGCCCTGATGCTGGCCGGCCGGCTCGGCGACGTCGAGGAGAACGACAACGCGGCCTGGCTGCCCGGCGACGCGGAGTCGACCAGGGTCGTCGAGCGGGCCGAACGGTTCCAGCCCGCCGACACCCTGCCCGCGATCGTGATCCACGACCGGCCCGGCGGCATCACCTCCGCCGACCTGGCCGAGGCCCGCGCCGACGCCGAGGCCTTCCTGGGCGTCGAGGGCGTCGTGGGGCAGCCCCAGGGCCCGGTGACGTCCGAGGACGGCGAGGCCGTCCAGACCGTGGTCCAGATCCGCAAGGACCGGACGGGCTGGGAGGGGATCGGCAAGGTCGTCGACGCCCTCACCGAGGTCGGCGAGAAGAACGGGGCGAAGACGGACGGTCTCGGGTTCCATGTCACCGGACCGGCCGGGCACGCCTCCGACTCCATCAAGGCCTTCGGCGGAGGGGGCGCCCTGACGACGATCACCGCGTCGGTGGTGGTCCTGATCCTGCTGCTCACCTATCGCAGCCCGGTGCTGCCCCTGCTGCCGCTGCTGACCGCGGGCGGCGCCCTGGTCACGTCCGAAGCGGTGATCTACCTGCTGGCGAGGCACGCCGGACTCACCGTCAACAAGCAGACCGGCTTCATCCTGACCGTGCTGGTGTTCGGCGCCGCCACCGACTACGCGCTCCTGCTCACCTCGCGGTACCGGGAGGAGCTGCGGCGGCACGAGGACCGGCACGCGGCGATGGCTCAGGCCCTGCACCGCTCCGGCCCGGCGATCGTCGCGAGTGCCATGACCGTCGCGGCCGGCCTGACGCTGCTGATGCTGGCCGACCTCAACTCCACCCAGGGGCTCGGTCCGGCCTGTGCCGTCGGTGTCCTCGTCGGGCTGCTCGCCATGGTCACCCTGATGCCGGCGCTGCTGGTCGTCTGCGGCCGCTGGATCTTCTGGCCGGTGCGGCCGTCGTACGGGTCGGCCGGGGCGACCGGGGCGGCCGAGGAGGGCCTGTGGAACCGGGTCGGGACCGCCGTCGCCGGCCGGCCGCGGCTGGTGTGGGCCGGCACCGCGCTCGTCCTCGGTGCCATGGCGCTCGGCACGCTCGGGCTGAGGGCCGACGGGCTCGCCGCCAAGGACCAGTTCACCGGCAGGCCGCAGACGGTCGTCGGCGAGGAGATCCGCTCCCGGCACTTCCCGGCCGGGTCGGGCGACCCCGTGTACGTCCTGGCCCGGGCCGGCTCGGCGGAGCGGGTGCGGACCGCGCTGTCCGGCGTCCCGGGCGTGACCGACGTCTCGGCGCCGGTGGTCAAGGACGGTGAGGCCATGGTGCTCGGGGAGCTCGACGACGATCCCAGCGGCACGGAGGCGATGCGCACCGTCGAGCGGGCCAGGGCCGCGGTCCACCGGATCGAGGGCGCGCACGCCCAGGTCGGGGGCAGCACGGCGATCCTTCTCGACACCCGGGAAGCGGCCGCCCGCGACTCCCGGGTGATCATCCCCATCGTGCTGGTCGTGGTGTTCCTCGTCCTCGTGCTGCTGCTGCGGGCGGTCGTCGCCCCGCTGCTGCTCATGGCGACGGTGGTGCTGTCGTTCGGCGCGGCCCTCGGTGTGAGCGGTCTGGTGTTCGACCATGTGTTCCACTTCGCCGGTGCGGAGGCCTCCTTCCCGCTCCTGACGTTCGTGTTCCTGGTCGCCCTGGGCATCGACTACAACATCTTCCTGGTCACCCGGGTCCGCGAGGAGACCCTGCTGCACGGCACCCGGCGCGGCGCGCTGACCGGCCTGTCCGCCACCGGAGGTGTGATCACCTCGGCCGGCCTGGTGCTGGCCGGCACCTTCGCGGCGATGGCCTCCCTGCCCCTGGTGTTCGCGGCCGAACTCGGCTTCGCGGTGGCCTTCGGCGTACTCCTGGACACCCTGATCGTCCGCTCGGTCCTGGTCACCGCGCTGACCCTGGACGTGGGGCGCTGGATGTGGTGGCCCGGCGCGCTGTTCCGGCGGCCCACCACCCTTCAGCCGCCGGCGGACAGACACGATCTCGAATCCACCCTCAGAGCCAGGTGACCGACTTCCGCCCGCGCTTGAGCCGATGCCATCGGGATGACGACGAGTCAGCCGAGACGGGAATCTCCTCCATCTCCCCTCTCATTATCCTCTGTTGGCACTGGAGGTGCCCTGTGTTCCCTCTCCATGGCACCCAACAGAGCGAAATACAGGGCTGCTGATGCCGCAACTGCGCCGCCCAGTGGAGGGGAGGTCCAGAAAAGGACCCCTTGAGCAGCCGCTAGCACTGCTACCCCGACCCCAGCTATCCTGCGACCATTCCGTCCGCTACGCAGCAGTCGAGTCCGCGTGAGCCAACGCATCCGAACCTCTCTCACACTAGATCAACACCGAACCGGGAGCGAGGAGATGCACACTCGGAAATACCGTCTCCGCTCGCCCTCTGCAGAGTGGCTCAACGGGTTCATGACGGGCAAACAGCTGTGTGTACACGAGCACGGACAGGGCCCCCTTGACGTCAAGGACAACAGAGCTGTATGAGCGAGGATTCAGAGCAAGAGCTTGGAATTCGCGAAGCGCGGAGGTTACTGACCACGCTGGTGGCCGGAGTGGAACAGGACGGCAAACCCGTGCGTCTGACAAAGCACGGCCATCACGTGGCATCCATCGTCAGCGCACAGGACGCCGACCGACTGGCGCTCGGGGCGAAGAATCCACTCGAGGTTCCCGGTGACATTGCCACGGCCACCAGGATCATCGAAGGGTTGTTGCCGGGCGGGTCCGGTCTACTACCGGAGTATCGATCGGTCCAGGCGATGGACACGAGGAAGATCACCGGAGGACTCGCCACCCTGCTGAGGGCATTGTTCACGGTGATCCGCATGAAATACCCCTACGGCAGGGTTTCACTGCATGAGGACGAGAACGAGGAGAGCGAGTCCGGGTTATCCATGTCGGTCGCCGACATGCTGATGCACAAGGTTCTCGATCAGGCGGTCGGGGCGGCGCTCATGGCGGATGAAGCCGGAGACGAGATCACAGGCTTCGACAAATCAGCCTTCGACGAGTCGGCGATCGCCATCGTCGCAGGCGCTCTCTGGGCCGCACAGATCGGAGCAAATCCAGTCGAGTGGAGAAACAAACTCTCACAACCGGTCACCGAGCGGGAACTCGTGGCATGGGTTTCCGCAACCTATGAGGCTGCCGATTTCGTGAGATTCTTGATCGACGGGAGCGCGGACGATGAGAGCACGGACGATGCAGCTCCCACAGAAGGGCTCTTCTGGGTCCTGGAAGCGATGTACGAGCCGGAAAGCCTCGTTGAGGAGATTGAAGCGAAGGAGCGTGATGACTGACCCTTCGACCAATTAGGTCGTAGGCCCGCTCTCGGCAACGGCCCACGCGACACGGTGGCGGCGCTGTTGCTGCCGCCCCGCCGGAACGGCCGACCAGGGCAGCGCAGAGAGCAACGGTCGTCAGGCAGCCCTCTGGTTGACGAACCCGAGCGACGTCAGCCCCTCGGCCAAACACAGGCGGTCGGACGCGCCACCCACCTCGGTCTGGAGGAGCTGGTACGCCGCGCCGTGCAGGTGGCCCCAACGCATCGCGGCGCGCCACAGGGCCCGCCCGTAACCGAGGCCGCGGTATTCCGGCAGGACGCCCAAGTACTGGGGCAGTAGCCGCGCCCGCCCGCGGGGATCGTTCATCATCTCCATGGGGCCGATGGCGCCGGCCACGCGGCCCTCGTGGAGAACGGTGAGGACCGGGCCGACCGTCCCGGCCCGCATCCGCTCGTAGAGGAAGGCGAAGCCGTCTGCTGCCATCAGCTCGGCGAAGACGGCGAACCGCTCGGGCTCGCGGAGCTGCTTGTAGTCCAGCACCCGCGCGTCCGGGGCCTGCCCGGGCCCGTCGTTGAACTCCTTGAGCTGGACACGGGTCGCGCCATGGGCGTGTGCCTCGGGCTGGTCGGGGCCGTGGAACCAGACCACCCGGGCCTTGGCGGCGCCATGAACGGCGGCGAGCTTGCCGGCGAGGTCGGCGCCGACGGACAGGTTGTCGGGCGCCGATCCGTACACGTGGACCTTGACCGTCCCGGGGTCATGCAGCGCGAACTCGCGGAAGTCCTGGTCTGGCCACTCGACCAGGTGGCTCCGCGCCCTGTGCGTGAGCTGCCCAGGCCGCCCCGCTCACGCCGAGGGCCGGCCCCGTCCGGGCCGCAGCTGACCGCGCCGGAGTTGCAGACCTTCTTCGCTCGCATGCGTACCACAGCCGAGCAGGCGCGCGGGCCCGAACAGTTCCTGCTTCGCCGCCAAGCGCTCTACCTGTCCGGCTACGACCGGGCGGCGGACACCGGGGACTGGCTTGCCCACCAGCAGCGCACGGAGCGCCCTGACGACTGGCTGACCGCCTGGCTCAACAACCGTTCGGTGGCCGCAGTGGCCGCCCGGCACGGCGACCGGGACCGCATGGACTTCTTCATCGGCACCGCGCTCCAGGACGACGCCGGCGAGGCCGCGAACCTCGCTTACTGGGCGTACTGGGTGGGCGAGGCGCCCCTCCCGCAGCTGTCCGACGACTTTATTGCCGACGGCTCGCTGGGCCCCTGGCACGGGGACAAGCTCCTCACCCACCTGGTGGACGGCATCGCGCCCGAGCACGGCTATGTGGACCTGAACATCCACAGCGTGTGGGCACTGCTCCAGATCCGGCCCAACCTGCTCAGCTCGGGCGAGGCAGCCCGGGCCCTACGCGAGAGGCTCCCGATCATGTTGGATGGCGGAGGACTCTCGTCGCGTGCGCGGCGGGAGTTGGAGAGCATCCTGTATGCGATCCGCCTCGCCGAGGCGTGAGAGGAGCCCGACGGTGTCCGAGGACCAGGAGCTGACTGCGGTAGCGCGCTTCCTGTTCGAGGCGGGGACGCTCAAGAACACCAAGCGGTCCGGGTGGTGGATGGCCGGCGTCAAGGACCCGGAGTCCGTAGCGGATCACTCCTGGCGAACCTCCCTGATCGCCTCGATCATCGCTCAGATGGAAGGTGCCGACCCGGCCCGTGCCGCACTCCTCGCCGTATGGCACGACTCCCAGGAGACCCGCACCGGCGACGTGAACCACCTGGGCAAGAAGTACACCCAGGGCGAGCCGGACCCGCGCGCGATCACCGCCGACCAGGTCGCCGGCATGCCCGAGGGCCTGGCCGACGCCATCCGCGCCGTGGTCGGCGAGTACGAGGCGAAGGAGTCCCCGGAGGCTGTCTGCGCCCGGGACGCGGACAAGTTCGAGTGCATGATCCAGGGCATCGAGTACCGCGCCCAGGGCTACGCCGACGCACAGCGGTGGATCGACAACAGCCGTAGCCGGATCACCACCAAGAGCGGCCAGGCCCTCGCGGACGCCGTGCTGGAGACCGGCTCGCTTGACTGGCTGCGTGCCGCCCTCGGCGAGACGCGGCGCTGACGGTCGGCTAGAGCTGCCTAGTGCTGACGTAGCGCAGCCCCTTGCCGTAGCGGGCCGGCGCGGGGGCCATGCACCACTGGCGCGGCGGGCACCCGCCGGAGCCGTATGTGTGGGTGGACTGCTGGCTTCTCTGTATTTCGCTCAATCCACTCCTCAGCCATCGCCAGGGCCGCCAGAGCGTGATCGACGCAGCGATCTGACGGCCGAAGTCTTCCTCTCTCACGGCGCTCGGCGTTCCATTCGGTGACCTTGTCCCGTTCGGGCGTACCCCAGCCGGCCCCCTTGAACAGGCGCCCCCTCTCTCCGCCCCCCAGGATGCGAAGGAGGCCGACCGTCCGGCGGCCCACCCGTACGAGAGGGCCGCCGGCTCGGCGGCCCCACGGTCTGCGCTCTCGGGAGGACCCGCCATGACCGCCAGTCTGGAGCAGTTGCGCCGCTGCCACTTCGCCGTCGATCTCGGTGCGGCGCGGACCCGGGTGTATGTGAGGGGGGCCGGGCTCGTCGTGGACCAGCCGTCCGTCGCAGCCGTGAACACCCGCACCGGCGCGCTGATCGCGGTCGGCGAGTTCGCCGAGCGGATGACGGGCCGTACCCCCCACTACATCCGGGTGATGCGGCCGGTCTCCGGCGGCACGGTCGTCGACATCGAGATGGCCCAGCGGATGCTGCGGCACCTGCTGGGCGACAAGATCCGCCGGCAGTTGCGCCGCAAGCCGTTCCTGCGGGCCGCCGCCTGCACCCCGCACGACGCCGACCCGCTCGCCCGGCGCGCCACGGTCGAGACGCTGGTCGGCCTGGGCTCGCGCCGCGTGGAGCTCGTCGACACCCTCATCGCGGCCGCGGTCGGCTGCGGGCTGCCCGTCGAGCAGCCGGAAGCCACCATGGTCATGGTGTGCGGGGCGGCCGCCACCCAGGTCGCGGTGCTCTCCCTCGGCTCCATCGTGACCGCCGAGCGGATCCCGGTCGGCGGCGAGGCCGTGGACCACGCGATCGTGCAACACCTGCGCCACGAACACGAGTTGATGCTGCCGAGCCAGTCCGTACGACCGCTGCAGCTCGCCCTCTCCGGCAACGGCCTCACCCCGCACGGCCCGGCGCGCACGGAGATCCACGGGCGGGACGTCGCCACCGGCCTCGCCCGTTCCGTGCAGGTCGACACCGCCGCCGTACGGGACGCGATCGAGACCCCGCTGACGGCCGTGCTGGACGGCATCGGCCGGGTGCTGCGCGAATGCCCGCCGGACCTGGTCGCCGACCTCGCCGACCGCGGGATCATGATGGTCGGCGGCTCCGCCCTGCTGCCGGGCTTCGACCACATGCTGCGCCAGTACACCGGCATGCCGGTGCACATCGCCGAGCGGCCCGACATCTGCGCCGCGCAGGGTCTGGGCGCCATGCTGGAGGGCAGGATCGCGCCGCTGACCCTGAACCCGCTGGCCACCTGAACCGGCGCCGGGAGGCGTCTCTCCGGCCTCGTGCGTCACTCCCCTCGCAAACGTTACGCGCGCGAAACCTTGACGATCACCTGGCAGGGTGCCACGATTCCGGCGCCGCCATGTTTGCGTAAACATCAGCCACTGGACGGGCTCGATGTTTACGCAAACATCGTCGTCCTCGAAAGGGCAAGTCGATGCGCCAGACCCCCACCAGAGCCTCCTCCCCCGCCTCCCGGTCCCCCCGCCCGCGTGCCGCCCTCGTCGCGGTCGCCGCCGCGGCGGTCGTGGGCAGCACCCTCGCCGCCGCCCCCGCCTCGGCCTCCGCCGCCCCGGCCACCGACACGACCCAGTTCAGGGGCGTGAACTGGGCGGACCCGCGCGACAACTTCGCCGACGACTACCTCCAGCTGTCCGGCCTGTCGACGTCCGACACGTACCGGCAGACGTACGCGAAGGCGAGCCGCGTCATCGCGGCGTTCCGCGCGAACCTCGGCGCCAACACGGTCCGGCTGCCGATCAACCCGTACACGGTCGACGGGGCGTACTGGAAGTCGTACCGCGGAGTCATCGACGCGGCGTCCGACCAGGGCTTCAAGGTGATCGTGTCCTACTGGGAGGGCACGGGCGACCGCAAGGACGGCTACATCGACGACGAGGCCACGTACTGGCCGATGTGGAACACCGTCGTCAAGGCGTACAAGAACGACAAGCGCGTCTACTTCGAGCCGATGAACGAGCCGCACGGCTACACGGACACCGAGTGGGCCGACATCGCCGCGAAGTGGCTGAACACCTACCCTGCCGTCCCCCGCAACCGGGTCTTCGTCAGCGGCGCCGGCTACAACGACCACGTCACCTCCGTCTGCGCCGACCCGCGCCTGAAGGGCACCTACCTCTCCCTGCACCACTACGGCTTCTGGAAGTCGTACGCCACCTACGACGAGTGGGTGGCCGACCTGAAGGTGCGCATCGGCGACTGCGCCAACCGGACGGTGGCGGACGAGTTCGGCGCGCCGATGACGACCGGGCTGAACTACAACGTGAAGACCCCGGACGACAACTACGTCAACTTCATCCAGGCCGTCACCGACACCTTCCGCGAGCTGAAGATGGGCTCGGTGTACTGGCCGGGGCTGCGCACCGACGACACGTACTCCCTGCAGAAGCTCGTCGGCCCGGTCGACCGTCCATGGCTGGAGACCACCAACCAGTCGGGCGCGGACCGTCTCGCCTGGGGCTGGGGCCGTGGCAAGCCGGTCAAGGACTGAGACGTCCCGGACAGGGCCCGCCGACCCGACGGTCGGCGGGCCCGCACCCGCGCGCCCGGCGGGACCGCGGAGCCGAAATCCCCGGCGTGAATACGTCGTTGATCCTTCCGTCGTCCGCCGCATAGGTTCCGGCACATGACGAACGACGTACGGATCGGTGTGATGTACGACCGCGACTGGGCTCCGGAAGGGCTGCCCGGGTTCGCGCGGCAGGCCGAGGGGCTCGGGGCGGACGACCTGTGGGTGGTCGAGGATCTCGGGTGGAACGGCGGGGTGTCGGCGGCGGCCGTGGCGCTCGGGGCGACGGAACGGCTTCGGGTCGGCATCGGCATCGCCCCCGCCCCGCTGCGCAGCCCGGCGCTGCTGGCGATGGAGATCGCCACGCTGGCACGGGTGTTCCCGGGGCGGCTGGTCGCCGGGATCGGGCACGGTGTGCCGGAGTGGATGGCACAGGTGGGTGTCGCGCCGCGCTCCCCGCTGTCCCTGCTGGAGGAGACGATCACCTCGGTGCGCGCGCTGCTGCTCGGGGAGCGGGTGGAGCTGGACGGGCGCGAAGTACGGCTGGACGGGGTGCGGTTGGTGCATCCGCCGGCCGACGTCCCGCCCGTCGTCGCGGGGGTCGTACGGCCCCGCTCCCTCGAGCTGTCCGGCCGGGTCGCCGACGGCACGCTGATCGCCGAGGGCCACGGGCCGGACGACCTGGAGAACATCCGCGCGCTGACCACCAAGGGCGGCGCCGGGCCCGAGCACACCCTGACCGTCTTCTCCTTCGCCTGCGTCGGCGACGACCCCGCCGAGGTGTCCCGCACCCTCCACCCGCACACCGAGGGCCACGGCGCCTGGCTCGGCCGCCCGCAGGAGGAGGTGTTCACCGTCTCCGGCAGCCCCGAGGAGGCCGCCGGGAACGTCGGCGAACTCGCGGCGGCCGGCGCCGGCACGGTCGTCCTGCGCTTCGTGGGCGAGGAGCCGCTGCGGCAGTTGGAGGCGGTACTGCGGGCGCTGGGCCGACGCGGCTGAGACCACCGCCGCGCTGTCGCCCGCCCACGGCCTCGGAAGCGGATCGGAAGCGGTTCGGCAGGTGTGAGGCCTGGCCATGGAAGCGGGGCAGCTGGTCGTGTGACTCTGGTCGTTCCGGTGAGCACGGCGAGGATCCGGCGGTCTGCCGGGAATTGCGAGGGCCCCATGACTCATGCGAACCACCCCGTCGACCCGTCGAGATCCGGGGCGCCTGCGCACCCGCCGGACACCCGGCCCGGCGGGACCTACGAGGCGCCGAGCCTGTTACCCGCCCCCGGGCAGGAGCGGACGTACGCGCTGCTCATCGCCGGCATCCCGCTCCTGCCCGCCCTGGTGATCATGCTGATCGCACTTCTGCCCGTGCTGGCCTCCGGGAGCACGGGAGCCAGGGCCGCCGAGAGCACGTACGGCTTCGTCTCCTCCGCGCCGCTTCCGCCGACCGTCGGTGACGGTCCTTCCGAGATCGGCGATCACGACGACGGCGGCGATCCCTCCGTAAGCGGCGATCCTTCCGACAGCGGCGTTCCTTCGGAATCGTCCGGCAGCGTCGGTCCGTCCGACAGCGACAGCCCCACCGGCGGTGACATGCCGTCCGATCCCGGCGACATCGTCGTGAGCTACTACTCGGCCATCAACGGGCGTGACTTCGCGCTGGCCTGGGAGCTCGGCGGCAAGAACCTCGAGGACGACTACGAGGCTTTCGTCGCGGGCTTCGGGGACACCGTGCGGGACGAGATCACCGTCAACTCCGTCCAGGGCGACATCGTGTCGGTGGATCTCGAGGCGCTGCTCAGCGACGGCACGCGGCAGTCGTACACCGGTGTCTACACCGTGGTGTCCGGGGTCATCGTCGACGCCCGGATCAGAGCGACCGACTGAGAGGGGCGAGACCATGGCGACCGACACGCTTTCCACGTCCGGCCCGGCGGCGGGCCGTACGGCCGGCGGCGCGACGAGCGACGCGACCCGGCTGCTGTGCGCGGGCACGTACCTCGACCCGGTGTACCGGGCCACCGTCATCCGGGAGTTGCTGACCCACCGGTTCCGGGTGGTCGCGCCGTCCTACGGCTACGACGCGGTTCCGGTGCTCGCGCACGCGCTGGCGGCGCGCCGGCTGCGCCGCGCCCGGCTGGCCGTGCTCGGCGCGGGCGCCGCCTTGACGATCCTCCTGATGAGCGTCGGCGTGCTGTACTGGGCGGCAGGCCTTCTGACGCTGCTGTGGCTGCTGTGGGTCACCGCGTATCTGCGGCGGGTCGTCACCCTCCAGACCCTGGTGAACCGGCTGCGCCGCGGCACCGAGGAGCCCCTCGGCACGGGCGGCACGGGCGGGTTCACCGGCGCGTACCCCCGGCATCCTCTGCTGACGCCCGAGCTGGTGGCCAAGATCGACCGTGAGCAGGCCTCGGACGGCACTCTGATCCACTACGGCGGGTACAAACCGTTCGTCGGCGCGGGGGTGCCGGTGCGGCGCTGGTCGACCGCCGAGCTGCTGACCGGCGCGCCGCTGAGCGTGTTCGAGCAGCGGCAGCCGCCGCCCGCCGGCACGGCGAAGGAGCCCGGGAGGGCTGTCCGGGGGACCGGGCGGAAGGAGGTCGTCCCCTTCACCGTCGAGGAGATCACCGCCCATGTCACCGCCCGTCTGGCCGCCGAACTGCGCGACGAGGTCCGGCAGTCGGAGCGGATCGACGGTCTCGCCGTCGAGCGCTCCACGTTCACCACGGCCGTCACGACCCGCCCCGGCCGGCGGGAGGGGAACCCCGCCGGGAACGACAACCACTGGGACGAGGTCTACGACTCGGCGCGCACCTACCTCTGTGTGCGGGTCGGCTCGTGGAACCAGGAGCTGGTCACCACGGCGTTCGTGGGTTTCGACCTCAAGGGGAACACGCTCCACACCGAGTTCTACTCGTACGTGCTCGCGCCGATCCGGGCCGGTTTCCACCTGGTGGACCGGCTGCCCGCCACCCTGGACGCCCCGCTGCTGCTCCGGGTCGCGTGGGACACCCTGCGCGGCGCGCCCGCGGCCGTGCTGAGGCCGGTCGTCGACCAGCTCCTCATCCAGTCGTCGAAACTGTCGCCGCGGCACTGGAAGCAGACCCTGGTCTGGGTGCTGCGCGGGGGCGACTCCAGTGAGTTCCGGCTCGGCCGCTACGCCGACGGCGTGCTGGACCGCGGGGCGCTCACCAGCATCCGGGAGCTGGCCACCAGCGACGAGTTCCACCACTTCTTCCAGGAGACGGACACGATCAAGTACACACAGATCGTGGAGCGCAAGCTGCTGCACGTCATCCTCGACTACCTGCACGAGCACAACGTGGACCTGACCGAGCACGAGGCCCGCCAGACGAACATCCTCAACCAGGACTTCGGGCGCGGGAACACCTTCGGCAGCCACAGCAATTTCGGCCCGGGAAAGCAGGACAACCGCAACTCCGGGACGCAGCGCTTCTCCCAGCGGGCGTCGCGGCCCGCCCGGCAGACACCGCGGTCCTCCCCGCGGCCGACCGGCGGTCAGGGGGTATGACATCGATGAACGGCACCTCAGGGGCGCCGGACGCGGGTGGTTCCCGTACCCGCAACACCTTCGGCGGCGGCAACACCTTCGGCAGCCACAGCAACTTCGGGTCCGGCGACCAGGACAACAGCAACTCGGGCACACAGCACTTCTCCACCGGCGTCCCGGCTCCGGCCGGGGACGGCCACCCCGCCCAGGACGGGCCCTCCCCGGACCGCAGCCGCAACGTGTTCGTCGTGCACGGGCGGGACGAGGAGGTGCGGGTGAAGATGTTCGACCTGCTGCGGCTGCTCGATCTGCGTCCGCTGGAGTGGGAGGACCTGGTCAGGGCCACCGGCAAAACGGCGCCCTTCCTCGGCGAGGTCGTCGCGGCGGCCCCCGCGCAGGCCCAGGCGGCCCTGGTGCTGCTCACCCCGGACGACGTCGTCCAGCTGCACCCGGATCTGCGGGGGGCGAACGAGCCGCCGTACGAGACGGAGCCGACCGGGCAGCCCCGGCCGAACGTACTGATCGAACTGGGCATGGTGCTGATGGCCTACCCGGAGCGGACGCTGATGGTGGAGGTCGGTGCGCTGCGCCCGGTCTCCGACATCGCGGGCATGAACGTCATCCGCTTCGACGGCTCCGAGACCGCCCTGAGCAAGATCGTGCAGCGGCTGAAGCTGGCGGGCTGCAAGGTGGACGACACGGGCTCCGACTGGCGCCAGACCTGGCCGTACCGCCATCTGACGGCGTACGGGCGCACGGGACGGCCGGACCCCGGGCCCCGATGAACCGCGGTACGGGCCCCCGCCCGGGGGAGGGGGCCCGTACCGCTCGACCGGGCCGGGCGGGCGGGCTCCGGTCGAACGCATGGTTCCCTCCAGGGCGTCCCGGGTACGCTGACGGCACTTCCGGCAGCACTGCTGACGGGCGGTCACGCGGCGGAGGGGGCGAGGCGCGTGGACACCCGCACACCGCGCGTACGCGTGAACGTCCTGGGCCCGGTGCGGCTCGACGTGAACGGCACCCCGGCCCGTCTCACCCCGCTGACCGCGCGCCTGCTGGTCCGTCTGGTCGCCGCCGAGGGCGAGGCCGTCCCGGCGCGGCGGCTGTACCGGGACGTGTGGCAGCAGACCGCCGCGCTGCCGCGCCAGGACCTGCGCGGCCGCAACGAGGTGCAGAAGCGGATCCTGGAGCTGCGGCGCGCCTTCGACCTCGCCGGGCCCGGACTCGGCGTCCGGATCGTGCGGACGGCCCTGCTGCCGACCGCGCGCGGGGTGCAGAGCACCTACCAACTGGTGCTGGACCGCGAGGAGTTGGACAGCGCCGAGTTCACCCATCTGGTGGGCGGGGCGCTGCGTGCGGCGCCGGCCTCGGCGGTACGGCTGCTGGAGGACGCCCTGCGCCTGTGGCGCGGCCTGCCGCTGGCCGAGGTGTACGACGAGGAGTTCGCCGCCGCCCCGGTGCGCCGGCTGACCCGCCTGCGTGAGACCGCCCTGCGTGAACTCGTCGCCGGTCACACCGCGTTGGGCCGCTACGACCTCGCCCTGCCGGTGGCGGAGCGGACGGCCCGGGAGCGCCCGGACGATCCCGAGGCCGCCGCCACGCTCGCCCGGCTGAACGCCCGGCTGCGGGAGCGGCACGGCGACGAACTGCTGCGCCACACCCTGCGCGGGCTGCGGGTGGACGTCGTCGTGGTCCGCGGCGACCTGTTCGACCAGGAGGACGCCAATATCGTCGTCGGGTTCTCCGACACCTTCGACACCTCCACCGACCAGGACGTGGTGATCAGCCGCGAGAGCGTGCAGGGCCAGTTGGTCGACCGTCTCTTCGAGGGCCGGCACCGACTGCTGGACGACGGACTGCGCCGCGGTCTGAAGGAGTTCACCCCGCTCGCCACGGAGAGCCTGCGGGCGAAGCGGCGCGGCCGCCGCACCCGCTATCCGATCGGTACGACGGTGGCGGTCCCGGTCGGCACACGGCGGGTCTTCGCCCTCGCCTACTCCCGTCTCGGCAACGATCTGCGCGCCCGCTCCGCACCGGCCGACCTGCGTCTCGCCCTGGAGCGCCTGTGGCCGTCGGTCGCCCGGCACGGTCTGTTCAGACCGGTGGCGGTCCCGCTGATCGGCGCGGGGCTGGCGCGGATCGTGGAACTCGACCGCACCCAGCTGCTGTTGCTGATCGTCGAGACGTTCACCGAGAGCCTGCGCGCCGACCCCGCGGTCTCCCCCGAGTTGCGTGTCGTCCTGCGCGCCGACGACCTGGAGCGGACCGACCTGCCGGCGGTCGAGGCGTACCTGCGGACCGTGGACGAGCGGCTGACGCCCCCGTCGACGCGGATGAACTGACCTGGTCACTCGCCCGACGAAGACCGGGGGCCGAGGGTCTGCAGGCCCAGGACCGCGAGGAGTTCGAGGCGTTCGGCGTCGCGGCTGCCGGGCTCCGCCGTGTAGATCATGATGCGCAGATCGCTGCCCGCGACGCTGAGCACGTCGCAGTCGAGGGTCACGGTGCCGACCTGGGGGTGGTCGATGGTCTTCCGGGACGCCTCGTGGTGGCCCACCGCCCCGGAGTCCCAGAGTCCGGCGAACCGCTCGCTGCCCGCGCGCAGTTCGGCGATCAGCTCCCGCAGCCGCCGGTCCGCCGGGTACTTGCCCGCGGCCGCGCGCAGATCGCCGACGACCGCGGCCTCCATCGCCCGCCGGGACTGCTCGGTGTGGCGGACGCGGCCGTCCCCGCCGAGGAAGATCCGCCACGCTCCGTTGCGCTCCGGTCCGTGTCGCTCGCCCATCAGCGCCGTGTGCAGGGGGTTGGCCAGCAGCAGCGTCCATGACGCGTCGGAGACCGCGACGGGCGTGCCGGTCAGCCGGTCCAGCATGCGGTGCACGCTCGGCGCGATGTACGCGGGCACCGTGCCCCGCCCGGGCGGCACCAGCCCGGCGGCGTGGAACAGGTGCGCGCGCTCGGCCGCCGACAGCCGCAGCGCCCGCCCGAGGGCCTCGACGACCTGCTCCGACGGATTCGCCGCCCGGCCCTGTTCCAGCCGGGTCACATAGTCGACGGAGATCCCCGCGAGCATCGCCAGCTCCTCGCGCCGCAGCCCGGGGGCGCGCCGGTGGCCGCCCGAGGGCAGTCCCGCCGCGTCCGGGGAGACCCGGTCCCGCCAGCGCCGTACCGTGCGGCCGAACTCCGTACCCGTCATGCCACCACTGTGCACCGCCCGGCCGGGAACTACCTGGTACCGGCGGTCCCAGGAAGACGAGGGACCTGTCTGCCTCCGTCCCTGCGACGCAGTCTGGAGCCATGACCACGACACTCATCACCGGCGCGAACAAGGGCATCGGCTTCGAGACCGCACGTCGGCTCATCGCCGCCGGCCACACCGTCCACCTCGGCTCCCGCGACGCCGAGCGGGGCCGCCGGGCCGCCGAACGGCTGGGCGCGCGGGCCGTTCCGCTCGACGTCACCGACGACGCGTCCGTCGAGGCCGCGGCCAAGGCCATCGAGGCCGGCGGCGGCCTGGACGTCCTGATCAACAACGCGGGCGTCGAGTCCCGCGGACCCGGCAACACCGTGCCCGGCGCGGCGGAGGTGACCGCGGACGACGTACGCGAGGTGTTCGAGACGAACGTCTTCGGCGCGGTCCGTGTCACGCACGCGTTCCTGCCGCTGCTGCGGCGCTCGCCGGCCCCGGTGATCGTCAACGTGAGCAGCGGTCTGGCCTCCCTGACGAAGGTCTCCGAGCCGGGCACGCCGACGCGCGCCTACCCGGGCCTGGCCTACCCGGCCTCGAAGACCGCGCTCAACATGATCACCGTGCAGTACGCGAAGGCCTTCCCGGGCATGCGGATCAACGCGGTGGAGCCCGGCTTCACCAAGACCGACCTGAACGGCAACACCGGCATCCAGACCGTGGAGCAGGGCGCGGAGATCGTCGTCCGGATGGCGCAGGTGGGGCCGGACGGGCCGACGGGCGGCTACTTCGACGCGGAGGGGGCGCTGCCCTGGTGACGGGACCCCGACGAGCTCCAGTGTCGACAGTTGAGGCTATGAATCAAGGAACAGTCCCTTGACTGGCTTTTAGTGTCGACACTAAAGACTTGTCGCATGAAACCCATCGAAGGAACCGACAACTCCGGAATACCCATGAGGGCCCGCGTCAGGGCCCTCCTCACCGTCGGCGCGGCCGCCCTCGTCCTGCCCGCCGTGCCGGCGCCCGCCCAGGCCGCGGAGCAGGCCGGCACCCTGTCGGTGGGGGCGGGTGAGACGTATCTGCTGACGGCCACGACCCGTCTCACCGCGCTCTCGATCGCCGAGGGCGGCGCGCTCGCCGTGCCGGACGGGTACAGCCTGACGATGACCGTCGACGGCGTGGAGACCGGCTCGGTGCTCACGGCGACGCTGGCGACGGCCACCACGATCGCGCCCGGCTCGTACGCGGGCGACATCGTGCTCACCGTGGCCGAGCAGAACACCGCGACCTTCGCGAACGTCACCTTCGCGCTCCGGCAGGCGCTGTACGCCGGCGCCGACGGGGTGGTGACCGCCAGATCCGCGCTGTCCGCGGTGACCGGGGGCGAGGTGACGGACTCCGGTGCGTCCGGGGTCGGCATCGTGTCGACCGGGGAGGCCTTCGACGGGGTGTACGTGGCGGACGGCGGCACCTACACCCTGCGGCGGTCGGAGATCGCCTTCACCGGCAACGGCCGCTGCGACTTCGTCGGGGACGGCGCCGCCGTGGTCGCGACGGGCGCGGGCACCACCCTGGTCGTGGACGGGGTGACCATCGCGAACACCGGCGTGGTCCGCAGCGGCATCGTCGCCGAGGACGGCAGCACGCTGGTGGTGAAGAACTCGAGCATCCGCTGTCTGAACGGCGTCCTGCCCGCCGACTACGTCCCCGCGGGCGGCGCGAACATGCTGGTCGTGCCGTGGCGGCTGGGCATCTCCGGCAACGTCCGGAGCACCAACCTCCTCGGCACGAACACCAGGGCGACCTACCTCTCCTCGACCGTCGAGTCCGAGACCTGGGGCGCCTTCTCCGTCGACTCGACCTCCAACTCGTACGCCACCGCCGTCAACTGCCGCATCGCCAACCTCGGCGCCGAGGGGTACGGCACCTTCGCCGACGGCAATGTCGTCGAGCGCCTCCTGGGCTGCGAGATCGACGCGGGTACGTACGCGACGATCATCGGCGCCTCCAACGGCACCGTGTCCTACGGCGACAGCACCGCGGAGGCGGTCGCCGCCCTCGACGCGGAGCTGGGTCTCGGTCTGTCGGACGCCGAACTGGCCGCGCTCCCGGCACGCGGCTCCCGGATCGACTCCCGGGGCTTCGGCGTGATGTGGCACGGGGCCGGAACCCTGCACATCACCGGCTCCACGGTGCT
The DNA here is from genome assembly GCF_044763345.1 of Streptomyces sp. NPDC096132. Lineage (NCBI taxonomy): Bacteria > Bacillati > Actinomycetota > Actinomycetes > Kitasatosporales > Streptomycetaceae > Streptomyces > Streptomyces sp. NPDC096132. Next base: position 862,408 of record NZ_JBIWGA010000001.1, on the reverse strand, counting down.
CACCACCCGCCACACGGTCTTCCTCGTCAAGGCGGTCCGGGCCACCGTCACGGTCGACGGCTCCGAGGGCGCCCGGATCACCGCGGGCAACGGCGTGCTCCTCCAGCTGATGGAGACCGACAACCCCGGCTCCATCAACGGCGTGTACACCGAACCCACCGACGCCCCCGTCCGCGACGACGCCTTCGACGTCACCCAGGTCCACGACGCGGACACGACGGCCTCCTTCACCGACGTCTCCCTGCGGGGCGACTTCTTCAACGCGCGCCGCAGCGGGCAGAACCTGGCGCTGGCCTTCGACCGCTCGACGATCGAGGGCGTCCTGTCTGCCTCCGTCTCCCGGCACGCTGTCGACTCCATCGGATCCGCCGAGTACACCGAGCTGGGCCATGTCACCAACACCGCCCAGCCGGTCGTCAACAACGGTGTCCTGGTCACCCTGGCCGGCGGTTCGGCCTGGACGGTGACCGGCACGTCGTGTCTCAGCTCCCTCACCCTCGACGCGGACAGCGCGGTGACCGCCCCGGACGGGGGCCCGGTGACGATGATGGTGGACGGGACACCGACCGTGCTCGCACCGGGGCGGACCTACACGGGGGCGATCACGCTGAGCGTGCCGTGACGGTGTGAGCGGGGTCGGTGTGAGCGGGGTCGGTGTGCGCCGGGACGGTGTGCGCGGTGGCGGGTCCTACGGGCGCGTGGTCTCTTCGAAGAAGTCCCCGCTGATCCGCATCAGGGGCCGCGGGCCGTCGACGTCGACGCGCAGTTCGAGCTGGGTCCCGGCTCCCGCGCTGCGGTAGCGCCCGCCGACCGTCGTCTCCGCGGCCGCCTCCTCGAACGCGTTCCGCGCCTCCAGCCGCGCCACGCGGGCCCTGAGCCGGTCCAGGTCCTGGGCCTCCGGCTCCGGGGGCGCGGCTTCCACGGCTGCGCCCTGCTCGGCCTGCCGCGTCGGCTCCTTGAGATCGTTCCTCTTCGCGGGCCGCACGGACCCGTCCAGTGTGGTGGGGTCCAACATGATCGACATGCCGGAGGCCTCCTGCCCGTGGATGCGATCGAGCCGGCCTGCGTGTGAGCGGACACCTCCAGCGTCTGCCCGTCGCGGGAGCGTCGCAACTGGGCGGCCCGCACGCTGAATTACACGATTCAACCGTTGCGGTGCCTCGCCCCGCCGCGTCCGGCCGACGCGCCCGGTGATCGAGTTGCCGGGCCCGGGGAACCTTGAAGAATTGCTGCCATAGGGGCAGTTGGGTCTCGCGGGCCGGCCGGGCGTTCAGTTCCACCATCAGGGACGGAGTCAGTCACGATGGCCATCCACAAAGCCGCCGCCGGCACCCTCCCGGTCTACGCCCTCGCCGGCGTCCGGATCTTCAACGGGGCCGCCGGGCTGCTCGCGCCCGACCTGCTCATCAGCCGCCTCGATCCCGACCGTGACCCGCCCAGCCCGGCAGCCGTGTACGCCTTCCGGCTCTTCGGGATCCGGACGATCCTGCTCGGACTCGATCTGCTGACCGACCGCGGCGAACGGCTGCGGGAAGACCTGCGCGACGGCGTCCTGATCCACGGCAGCGACACCGCGACGGCGGCCACGCTGGGCCTGAGCGGCCGGCTTCCGCCGCGTACCGCGACGCTCACCACGCTCATCTCGGCCGCCAACACGGCCTTGGCCGTCGCCTCGCTCGTCAACTCGGGGAAGGGGAAGCGGCCGTGACGGCGCGTGCCGGGGCCGAACCGCCCCCGTCCGCATGATCAGCGAGAAGGCGAGCGGCTTGGTCCTCGCCGCGCAAGGAGTACCACGATGAGCAAGCAACGACGAGGTGCACCGCGTACGACGGCCGGATACCGGAGGTCACTGCCCTGGCGGATCGTCACCGCCGGCGCCGAGTGGGCCGACCGACGCGTCGGCTGGGACAGACTGCCCGTCGTACCCGGCCTGCTGACACTCCTCGGACTGCGGGTCAGGCTCCGCCAGGAGAACCTCCACGACACCGGCCGGGTGCCCTCGGTCGGTCTGCCCGATCCCGCATCGCCCAGCGAAACGCACAAGGTCAACCGGACGGCCGACGGCAGCCACAACGACCTCGACGAGCCCCGGATGGGCATGGCGGGCACCCGCTTCGGCCGGAACATCCCGCTGGAGGCGATCGCGCCGGCCACACCCGCGGACGTCCTGTCCACGCCGAACCCGCGCGAGGTCAGCCGCGCCCTGCTCACCCGCGACGGGCTGGTGCCGGCCACCTCGGTCAACTCACTGGTCGCCGCCTGGCTCCAGTTCATGGTCCGCGACTGGTTCAGCCATGGCACCAGCCCCACGGAACGGCCCTGGGAAGTACCCCTCGTGCACGACGACCCGTGGCCGGAACACCCCATGCGGATCATGCGGACGCCGGACGATCCGACACGTGATCCACAGGCTCCCGCCGGTACGCCCGACACCCGCGTCAACGTGTCCTCCCACTGGTGGGACGCGTCGCAGATCTACGGGACGAACGAGACCGAACAGCGCCAGATGCGCACCGGCGAGTTCGGCAGGCTGCACCTGTGGGACGACGAGCAGTCCCCGATCCCCTCGGACCCCTCCCGCGACCCCTCGCGGGTCCCCGGCTTCTGGCTGGGGCTCGCCATGATGCACGACCTGTTCACCCGGGAGCACAACGCGATCTGCGACCACCTGCACGTCGCGTACCCGTCCTGGGGTGACGAGGAGCTGTTCCAGCGCGCCCGACTGGTCAACGCCGCGCTCCTCGCCAAGATCCACACCGTGGAGTGGACCCCGGCCGTGATCAGCCATCCCACCACCGTCACGGCACTGCGCGCCAACTGGTGGGGCCTCGCGGGCGAACGCGCCCACCGTCTCTTCGGACGGATCAGCGACAGCGAGGTCGTCAGCGGCATCCCGGGCGGGGAGACGGACCACTACGGCGTCCCGTACTCCCTCACCGAGGAGTTCGTGGCCGTCTACCGCATGCATCCGCTCGTCCGCGACGACTGGCATCTGCGCTCCGCGGCCGACGACGCGACCCTGCGCCACTGCACCCTCCGTGACATCTCCGGGCCGGGCGCGCTCAAGTTCCTGGAGACCACCGAGATGCCGGACCTCCTCTACAGCTTCGGCACGCTCCACCCGGGCCTGGTCACCCTGCACAACTTCCCCCGCTTCCTCCAGGAGTTCGAGCGTCCCGACGGGCATCTGCAGGACCTCGCCGCCACCGACATCCTGCGCTCGCGGGAACTGGGCGTCCCCCGCTACAACGAGTTCCGGCGGCTGCTGCGGCTGAGGCCCGCGGCGGACTTCCTGGAGCTGACGGGGAACCGGGCGTGGGCGGAGCAGATCGAGCGGCTCTACGACGGCGACATCGAGAAGGTCGACCTCATGGTCGGCCTGTACGCCGAGAAGCTGCCGACCGGATTCGCCTTCAGCGACACCGCGTTCCGCATCTTCGTCCTGATGGCCTCCCGCCGACTGAACAGCGACCGCTTCTTCACCGAGTGCTACACCCCCGAGGTGTACTCCAGGGCCGGGATGGCCTGGATCGACGACAACAGCATGATCACGGTGCTGCTGCGGCACCACCCGGAGCTGCGCGCGGCCGTGGCGGGCCTGACGAACGCCTTCGTGCCGTGGCACACCGCCGGAAGGACGGTGACCTGACATGGCGGCGACGGACAGGCTCCGTACGGAACGGGAGCACCAGGTCTCGGCGGCCGCCGCGCGGTACGAGGAGACCGGCGCCGAGCGCCGGGAGGTCGAGCGGCGGCAGAGCGCCGGGGTCACCTTCCCGGACTCGGAGGAGGCACTCGCGGCCCGCGCGGCCCGGCTGCTCGACCGGCACGCCGTACCCACCGCCCTCGTGGTGGAGGCCGTCCGCTCGGAACCGCTGGCCGCGACCGCGGCGTACGAACGCATCCTCGGAGTGTCCAAGGAGCTGCAGGCGTGGAGTTTCCTGCCGCGCGGCGCCCGGGCGGCACGCACCGTCGCCCGGATCTCGGTGCGGGAGAACGGCCGTGAGCTGCCGACCGGCACGGGCTTCCTGGTGGCGCCGAGCCTGCTGATGACCAACCATCACGTGCTGCCCGACGCGGATGCCGCCCGGCAGTGCTTCGTGGAGTTCGACGCGCAGCTCACCGTCGACCACACGCCCCAGCCGCCGACCCGGCTGGAACTCGACCCCGACGGGCTGTTCGTGGCGGACCAGCGCCTCGACTTCGCCCTGGTCCAGGTCGCGCCCGGCCCCGACGGGCGGCCGCCGGGAGAGACCTTCGGCTGGAACCGGCTCAGCCGCCGGACGGGCAAGGTGGTGATCGGCGAGCCGGTCAACGTCGTGGGGCACCCGATGGGCCGGCTGAAGGAGATCGCCGTACGCGACAACATGCTCCAGGTGCGGCTCGACGACTTCCTCCAGTACCGGACGGACACCGAGCCCGGCAACTCGGGCTCTCCCGTCTTCAACGACCAGTGGGAGGTCGTGGCCCTCCACCACAGCGGCGTCCCCAGGACCGACGGCCAGGGCCGCGTCCTGCGCGCCGACGGACAGGTCTGGCAGGCCGGTGACGGCGACGACGCCATCGACTGGGTGGCCAACGAGGGCGTACGCATCAGTTCCGTCCTCGGGCACCTCGCCGGCCTGTCCTTCACCCCCCGGCAGCGGACGCTGCTGGCCGGGATGGGCCCGGAGGCGGGCCTGCCCCTCGCGGAGGCCGCCGCGGGTCCCCTCGCGGCTGCTGCCCCCGCCGCAGCCCCTGTCGCGGGCCCCGTCCCGGCTGCCACCCCGGCAGCAGGCCCCGTCCCGGCTGCCACCCCGGCAGCAGGCCCCGTCGCGGCCGCAGGCCCGGCCGCAGCTCCCGCCGCAGGCCCCGCAGCTGCGACCCCGGCCGCGGCTCCCGTCGGGGGCCCCGCCACAGCCTCCCCGGCCGCAGGCCCCGTCGCGACTCCCGCCGCCGGGGTGGTGCGCCCCGCCGTCGAGAGGGTGACCGGGCGGGTGGGGCTGCGGGCCCGGGACGGTGCGTTCGGTGGCGGACGGCATCTCGTCTTCCTCCACGGCCGCGCCCAGGAGGGCAAGGATCCCGAGAGGCTCCGGCGCGAGTGGGCGGCCGGGCTCAACCAGGGGCTCGTCCGCGCGGGGCTTCCGCCGGTCGACCCGGCCGACGTCTGGTTCCCGTACTACGGCGACAGACTGGTGCGGGCGCTGACCGCGCACGAGGCCGTCCCCCACATCGTGGAGGCGCCGACCGCGAGCGCGGCGGAGGTGGTGGCACCCACCGCCCCCACGGCCCGTGCGGTGTACGAGGAGACCCTCGGGGAGGCGGCCGAGAAGTGGAACATGCCGCACGAGAACCGGCCCGCCACCGAACGGTTCGGCCTGGACGACATGGTCGGTGCCCTGCAGAAGCGGCTGAGCTGGCTCGCCGCCAGAAGCGCGCTCGACTCCTGGGCCATCGCCCTGGTCTTCCGTGACGTGGCCGCGTACCTCGACGACCGGCACATCCGGGACGAGGTCCTGGGCTCCGTCCTCGACACCATGCCGGACTCGGGAGAAGTGGTGCTCGTCAGTCACAGCCTCGGCACGGTCGTCGGCCTGGATCTCATGACGCGGCTCTCCCCCGGAGTGGACGTGGTCCATCTGACGACCGCGGGCAGTCCGCTCGGCCTGGACAGCGTGTACAGCAGGCTGCTCGCCGGCGGGCCGAAGCGCCCGGACATCGTGGCGGACTGGCTCAACGCCTGGTGCCCGACCGACGCGGTGGCCATCGGATGCCCGCTGGGCGACGACTGGGCGGACGGGCTGTCCGACCTCGCCGTCATCAACGCCCACGACCGGGCGCACAGCATCGTCGAGTACCTCGCCCACGAAGAGGTCGCCCGGTCGATCGGCAGCCGCCTGAGCCGCTGAGGGGCCGAGTCCGGGCGCTATACGAAACCACGGTCCCGTTACACGTGAATCACAGCCGCGCACCCTACGTTCCCGTGCCCATGACAATCTCCCGATCCTCCTCCACGACAAGGACACCCCTCCCGTCATGAGCACCCACAAGAAGCGCAGGAGCCGTCGCGTCCTGGCCCTCGGCACGGCCGGCGCCTTAGCCCTCGGCGCGAGCCTCGCGGCCATGGCGTCGGCGACCGGAACAGTGGCGACGCAGGCCACCGACTGCTCGTCCGGGATCGTCTTCACCCAGTCGAAGGCCTCCGCCGTCGTCGGCGACAACCCCCGGCACGTGGTGACCGGCGACCTCGACGGCGACGGCAACGCGGACGTCGCCGCGGCCGACAACGACGCCGACACGCTGTCCGTGCTGCTGGGCAACGGCGACGGCACCTTCGACCCCGCCACCGAGTACGCGGTGGGCGACAAGCCGTACCAGTCCGTCATCGCCGACTTCGACGCCGACGGCACCCCGGACATCGCCACCGCGGACTTCGACGGCGGCACCGTCAGCGTCCTGCTCGGCAGCGGCTCGGGCGCCTTCGACACCTCCACCCAGTACACCGTCGGCGCGGGCGCCCGCTCCCTCGTACCCGGCGACCTCGACGGCGACGGCAACCTGGATCTGGCGGTCGCCGAGGAGAGCGGCGGCGGCGTCAGCCTCCTGTTCGGCGACGGCACCGGATCCTTCACGGCCGACGTCGAGGCGGTGACCGTGACCAGGCCGCACGGGCTGGTCCTCACCGACTTCGACGGCGACGGAGACCTGGACATCGCCACCGCCAGTGTCGCCACCGCGGGCGGCGTCAGCGTGGCCCTCGGCAACGGCGACGGGACCTTCGGGGACGTCACGGAGTACGCCAGTGTCGCCCGGCTGTACTCCATCGCCCAGGGCGACTTCGACGGCGACGGGGAGACCGACCTGGCCACCGTCAGCAACGGCTCCAACACCCTGGAGATCCTCACCGGCAACGGGGACGGCACGTTCGACGACTCCGTCGCGTACACCACGTCCGCCCTGCCGGTCGCCGTGAACGCCGCCGACGTGGACGGCGACGACGTGACGGACGTACTCGTCTCCTCGCTCAAGGGGAACTCCGTCACCGTCTTCCAGGGCACCTCGGGGGGCGCACTGACCGAACTGACCGAGCTGACGGCCGACGGCGCCTACGAGGCGGCGGCCGCCGATCTGACGTCCGACGGCACCCAGGACCTCGTGGTCGCGAGCAGCAGCAGCGACGAGGTGGACGTCTTCACCGGCTCCTGCGGCTGAGGACTCCCCGGCTCCCCGGCACCTCCACCGGGCGGCGGCCCGCCGGTGGAGGTGCCGTAGAACTGTGAAAAAATTACCTATAAGACATCAAAGGAGAACCCTCGTGAACAGCCCAGCCGACGGGCTCGGCTACGGGAGCATGCCGCTCGACCGCGCAGGCCAGGCCGAGGCCTTCGACACCATAGGCGACCGCTACGACGAGGCCTTCCCGCACAAGGAAGGGCAGGTCGCGTCCGCCGAGTGGCTCGTCGTGGCCCTGCCCGCCGGGGCCCGGGTACTGGACCTGGGCTGCGGCACCGGGCTCCCGACCGCGCGCCGGCTGGCGGAGGCGGGCCTCGAGGTCGTCGGGATCGACCTGTCGGCGGGGATGGTCGCGCTGGCCCGCGCGCACGTACCCGCCGGGGTGTTCCACCAGGCCGACATCGCGGACCTGCGGCCGGGAGGCCCCTGGGACCTCGGCCGCTTCGGCGCGGTCGCGGCCTTCTTCTCCCTGCTCATGCTGCCGCGCGCCGAGATCCCCCTCGCTCTGCGCACCGTCCACCACCTGCTGGTACCGGGCGGGCTGTTCGTCCTGTCGATGGTGGAGGCCGACGTGGACGACTTCACGATCCCCTTCATCGGCAGCACCATCCGCGTCTCCGGCTATCTGCGGGACGAACTGCGCGAGGTCGTGGAGGCGGCGGGCTTCGAGATCGTCGAGGAGTCCTCGTACACGTACGCTCCGGCGACCGCGGACGTCCAGCCCGAGGTGCAGATCTTCCTGCGCTGCAGACGGCACCCCTGACGACTGCCGATCGGCCCCGCCCCGGCGCGGGCGGGCCCGCACGGCCGGAAGGACCCGCGTGACGAAGCACCTCGGAGCCGAAGAAGGCACGTCACCGCTGTCCGGCGAGCGCGCCGGGGCGACGGCGCACACGCGGGCGCGCCCGAACCCCGCCGCCCGGCAGACCGGCAGGCTCCGCTACCTCGACGCGGCGACCCGGCAGATCGCCGGCGGCATGGACCTCGACGAGACGCTCCACGAACTGTGCCGCGCGGCCGTCCCGGCGTTCGCCGACACGGCGTTCGTCCACCTGTACGCCCCGCTGCCGGTCGGCGACGAACGCACCACCGCCCCCGACGTCCTGCGCCTGCACGCGGCCAGGGACGCGGCGGCCACCGACGTCGGCCGGCCGGCCGAGGTCGTACGTCCCTCCCCCGGCGGTCCGCTCGCCGGGCTGATGCGGGACGGGCGGCCGGTGTTCGGGAACAGCCCGGGGACCGCCGCCGCGGTGGCCGAGCTGCTGGGGACGGCGAGCGCCCGCCGGGCGGTGCCGCCGGGGCGACGGCTGATCATCGCGCCGCTGCACGGCCGCAGCCACGTGATGGGCAGCGTCGTCCTCGTCCGCCGCCCGGGCCGGCCGGCCTTCACCGGCGACGACCTGCTCGTCGCCTCCCAGCTCGCCACGCACACCGCGCTCGGCATCGACAAGGCGGTGCTGTACGCCCGCGAGGCGTCCTTCGCCGACGCCCTGCAACGCACCATGCTCCCGCCCTCGCTGCCCGAGCCGCCGGGCATCCGGCTGGCCAGCCGCTATCTGCCGTCCTCGCGGACCGCGCAGGTCGGCGGCGACTGGTACGACGCGATCCCGCTGCCCGGCAACCGCGTCGCCCTGGTCATCGGCGACGTCATGGGCCACTCCATGACCTCCGCCGCGATCATGGGCCAGCTGCGCACCATCGTGCAGACCCTGGCCGGCCTCGACCTCCCCCCGGACGAGGTCCTGCACCACCTCGACGAGCAGGCGGAGCGCCTGGGCAGCGAGCACACGGCGACCTGCCTCTACGCGATGTACGACCCCGTACTGCACCGGCTGCTGCTGTCCAACGCCGGCCATCCCCCGCCGGTGCTCCTGCACCCCGACGGCACCGGCGAGGTCCTGCGGGTCCCGCCCGGCGCGCCCATCGGCGTCGGCGGCGGCGGTTTCGAGTCCACCGAGCTGCACGCCCCGGCCGGAGCGACGCTTCTGCTGTACACCGACGGTCTGGTGGAGTCCCGCGACTCGGACGTCCTGACCGGCGTGGAGCGGCTCCGGACCCGGCTGCACACGGCCGCCGCCCCGGGGTCCCCGCCCCCGCCGCTGGAAGAGCTGTGCGACGACGCGCTCGGCGTCCTGGGTGAGGGAGAGCGGGACGACGACATCGCGCTGCTCGCCGCCCGCTTCGAGGGCATCCTGCCGGAGACCGTCGCCTACTGGTACCTGGCTCCTCATCCGCGGACCGCGGGACAGGCCCGCCGGCTGACCCGCAGAACACTGCGCCTCTGGGACCTCGACTCCCTCGTGGAGTCCACCGAGCTCCTGGTCAGCGAGGTGGTGGCGAACGCCGTGCGCTTCGCCTCCCGGCCGATCACCCTGCGACTGCTGCGCACGGACGTGCTCCGCTGCGAGGTGGGCGACGACTCGCCGGTGGTGCCGAGGATGCGGCACGCCCGGCTGAGCGACGAGGGCGGCCGGGGACTGTTCCTGGTCGACCAGCTGGCCCGGCGCTGGGGGGCGACGAGGGTGAGCACGGGCAAGGTGGTCTGGTTCGAGCAGCCGCTGCCCGGCGCCGAGGACCCCGGCTGAGGCCTCCGGCGCCGCCCGGGTCAGGAGATGTCCGTGCGCTGTTCGGCGCTGGTACGGGACGGCTCGACGCGGATCACGATGGACTTGGTGGCCGGGGTGTTGCTGATCTCGGCCGTGGAGTCGAGGGCGACCAGGACGTTCGCCTCCGGGTAGTAGGCGGCGGCGCAGCCGCGTGGGGTCGGGTAGGGGACGACGCGGAAGGCGGGGGCGCGGCGTTCGCCGTCGGGGTTGACGCTGACCAGGTCGACCAGGTCGCCGTCGTGGAGGTGGAGGTCGCGCAGGTCGTCGCGGTTGAGGAAGACGACCCGCCGTCCGCCCTTGATACCGCGGTAGCGGTCGTCGAACCCGTAGACGGTGGTGTTGAACTGGTCGTGCGAGCGCACCGTCGTCAACAGCAGGTGTCCGGGCGGGACTTCGGGCGCGGTCGGCGGGTTGACGGTGAAGCGGGCCTTGCCGGTGGGCGTGGGGAAGGTGCGGGAGTCGCGCGGGGCGCGGGGCAGCATGAAGCCGCCGGGCCGGCGGACGCGCTGTTCGAAGGCGTGGAATCCGGGGACGACGTGCTCGATGTGGCGGCGGATCACGGCGTAGTCGTCGCGCATGGCGCGCCAGCCGAGGTCGTCGCCGAAGAGGGCCTGTCCGAGGCCGGCGACGATCGCGACCTCGCTGCGCAGGTGCGGTGATCCGGGCAGGAGCCGGCCGCGGGACGCGTGGACCATGGCCATCGTGTCCTCGACCGTGACGAACTGGTCGCCGGAGGCCTGCCGGTCGCGCTCGGTGCGGCCGAGGCAGGGCAGGAGCAGCGCCTCGGTGCCGTGGCACAGATGGGACCGGTTCGGTTTGGTCGCGATGTGGACGGTGAGGGCGCAGTTGGCCAGTGCGGCCTCGGTGACCTCCGTGTCGGGCGTGGCCGCGGCGAAGTTGCCGCCGAGGCCGATGAACACGTCGACCTCGCCGTCGCGCATGGCCCTGATGGAGTCGACGGTGTCGAGGCCGTGGGCGCGGGGCGGCTCGAACCCGAACTCGTCGCGCAGCGCGTCCAGGAACGTGTCCGGCATCTTCTCCCAGATGCCCATGGTGCGGTCGCCCTGGACGTTGCTGTGCCCGCGGATGGGCGCGGGTCCCGCGCCGGGGCGTCCGATGTTGCCGCGCAGCAGCAGGAAGTTGACGATCTCGCGGATGGTGGCGACCGCGTTGCGGTGCTGGGTGAGCCCCATCGCCCAGCAGACGACGACGCTGTCCGCGGCCAGCACGTCGGCCACGCAGTCCTCGATGGCGCGGCGGGACACACCGGCCATCGTCGCGAGCCGGGACCGGTCCAGGGCGCGCCAGGCCGCCGCCGCCTCCTCGAAGCCCTCGCAGTGGCGGTCGATGAAGTCGTGGTCGAGGGCGGAGCCCGGCCGGGCGTCCTCCCGGTCGATCAGGGCCCGGTTGAGGGCCGCGAACAGGGCCAGATCGCCGCCCACGCGCACCGGGAGGCGGCGGTCGGCGAGCTTGGTGCCCGGCCCGGCCAGGCCGCGCGCGGTCTGCGGGTTGCGGAAGCGGCCGAAGCCGGCCTCGGGGAGCGGGTTGGCGGCGATGACACGGGCGCCGCGCCGCTTGGCCTGTTCGAGTGCGGTGAGCATCCGGGGGTGGGAGGTGCCGGGGTTCTGGCCCACCACGAGGACCAGGTCCGCGTGGTCGGTGATGTCGGCGTACGAGATGAGGCCCTTGCCGACGCCGAGGGCCTCGGTCAGGGCCGCGCCGCTGGACTCGTGGCACATGTTCGAGCAGTCCGGGAGGTTGTTCGTGCCGAGTCTGCGCGCCAGCAACTGGTAGAGGAAGGCGGCCTCGTTGCTGGTCCGGCCGCTGGTGTAGAAGACGGCGCGGTCCGGATCGGCGAGGCCGCGCAGGCGCTCGGCGATGAGCGCGAACGCGTCGTCCCACGAGATCGGCGTGTAGTGGGTCGCGCCGGGGGCGAGATGCATCGGCCGGACCAGCCGGCCCTGCGACTCCAGCCAGTGACCGTCCCGTTCCCGCAGGTCGGCGAGGGAGTGCTCGGCGAAGAACGCCGTGTCGACGCGTTTGCGGGTGGCCTCCCAGGCGACCGCCTTCACGCCGTTCTCGCAGAACTCCGCGGTCTTGCGGTGCTCGGGATCGGGCTCGCCCCAGGCGCAGCTCGGACAGTCGAAACCGTCGGCCTGGTTCACCTTCAGCAGTGTCCGCAGACTGCGCTTCGGCCCCATTTCGGCCAGGGAGTACCGCGCGGACTCGGTGATGCCGTGCACACCGGCACTGGACTTCCTGGGACCCGACGCCGTCGGGTCGGCGGGCTGCTCGGCTGCCATGACCGCCTTCTTCGCCTTCTCCGCCGGCTCACGGGCGGGCCGGCTGCCGGGCGTGGCTCCGGCAGCCGGCCCGCCGTTCCTGCGTGGACCGTGCGGTGTCCTGTTCCGTTCCTGACGTCCGTTCCCTACGCCGCGAGGGCGTGAGCGGGGTGCAGTACGACCTTGGTGTAACCCTCGATCCGCTGGTCGAACTTCTCGTACGCGCGCGGCGCCTCCTCCAGCGGCAGTTCGTGGGAGACCACGAAGCTGGGCTTGGCGCGCCGCGCGATGATCAGATCGCGCAGCTGGCGGTTGTACTGCTTGACGTTGCACTGACCGGTGCCCATCCGCTGACCCTTCTCGAACATCCGTCCGATGGAGACCAGCAGCTGGCCGTGCTTGGCGTTCTCGTCGGGTCCGCCCGGGTCGGCCGGTACGTACAGGCCGGGTACGCCGAGCAGGCCTGTCGGCCGTACCGTCTCGACGAGCGTGTTGAGGACCACGGCGGGTTCCTCGTGGCTCGCGTCGTGCGCCTGGGCCTGATAACCCACGGCGTCGACGCCCTTGTCGGTTCCCTCGCCGCCGGTCTGTTCCTTGATCTGCGCGGCCGGGTCGCCCTTGGTGAAGTCGATCGGAACGACTCCGATCTCCTCGGCCTTGGCGAGCCTCTCCGGCACCCGGTCGACGGAGAACACCTTCGACGCTCCGCGCAGCATCGCGGAGTACGCGGCCATCAGCCCGACCGGTCCGGCACCGAAGACGGCGACGCTCTCGCCCGGGGACACCTGGGCGAGTTCGCACCCGTGGTAGCCGGTCGGGAAGATGTCGGCGAGCAGCACGAAGTCGGTCTCGAACTCCTCGCCCGGCGGCAGCTTCAGGCAGTTGAAATCGGCGAAGGGCACCCGCAGCATCTCCGCCTGGCCGCCCTTGTACGGTCCCATGGCCACATAGCCGTAGGCTCCGCCGGCGAAGCCCGGATTGACCGTGAGACAGAAGCCGGTCTTCCCGGCGAGGCAGTTCTTGCAGAATCCGCAGGCGACGTTGAACGGCATGACGACGCGGTCACCCTTGGACAGGGAGGTCACACCCGCGCCGGTCTCCTCGACGATGCCCATGTTCTCGTGTCCGAAGACGATGCCGGACTCGGCCGCCGTGCGGCCTTCGTACATGTGCAGGTCGGATCCGCAGATGGCGGTCGAGGTCACGCGTACCAGCACGTCGTTCGGGTGCTGGATCTGCGGATCGTCGACGTCCCTGACGGCGACACTGAAGGGCTTCTCGTAGACAACGGCTTTCACCTGGATCACCTCCGCGTCGAACGCCGGGTGACGACGGCGGACCGCCCTGCCCAGGAGGCCCTTGCCAGGAGAACACACACCGAGACGGAGCCCCTCGGTCCGTTGCGTAGCCCCAGGCGCTCTGGCTTTCATCGTTGGAGACTTCCGATTACTTCCAGGGAACGCCCGTACGGGGCGCGCTGCAACTTCCGTCGGGCGTGAAGATCCGGTCCAGGTGGTAGCGCAGGACCGTGACGGCCTCGTCGGGCCCCCGCTGTCCCACCAGGATGCTCGTCCCCAGGGTCGCCGTCATGGCGAGGAGGCCGATCGCCTCCGTGCGCGCGTCGGCGTCGCGGTCGGCCAGACCGGCCTCCTGGGCCTGCCGGAGCAGGTCGCTCAGGGCGTTCTCGGCGGCGTCGGGGCTGTCGACGAAGGGCTGGGCGGCGAGTGCCTCGTCGGTGACGGACAGCATCGCGTACGACGTGTAGAGGAGGTGGAAGGTGCGGCTCTCCTCGTCGGTCGGGAGGGAGGCCAGGAGCAGCGCCTCGACGGCCGCGCGCGGACCCGGGTCGGGACCGGTCGCGCGGAGGCGGGCGGCCACGCGTTCCGTGAAGCGGTCGGTCAGGTGCTGGAGGCCGTGGAAGAGCAGCTTTTCCTTGGTCTGGAAGTAGTACTGGACGAGCCGGAGTGACACCGCGGCCTCGGCGGCCACGTCGCGCATGCCGACGGCGTGCAGTCCGCGCCGTCCGGCGACCCGGATGAGCGCCTCGGCGATCTGGGCACGCCGTTCGTCGTGGTCCACACGCTTTGGCATGGGTCGTGTCTCCGCCCGTCCGTGGTGGGTTCGCCGGCCGGCGGCCCGGCCCTTTTTCATGATACCGCCGTATCAACATGATGGTACGGTCGTATCACGAAGACACGAGAACGGATCTCCCGGAGGTGCCTCCGTGCCCGAGAACACGGCTCACACGCCCCAGCACACGACCGGCGACCGCCCGCGGCGCGACATGGGCCATTTCGTGAACGACACCCTGCGCGACCGGTACTTCGCCACCTGCGACGTCCTCTACGCGATGGGCGCGCCCGCCCGCTCCGAGACCGACGTCGAGACGAGCTTCGGCACCACGCACGTGTACCGGTACGGCCCCGAGGACCCCGCCGACGAGACCCGTACGCCGATCGTCCTGCTCCACGGCTCCGGAGGCTGCTCCGCCCAGTGGTACCCCAACACCCGCGGGCTCAGCGCGCAGCGCCCGGTGTACGCGCTCGACACCCCCGGCGACCCCGGTCGCAGCGTCCAGCGGGAGCAGCTGTGGCAGCCGGAGCGCGCGGCCCGGTGGATCGACGAGACGCTCGACGCGCTCGGCCTCGACCGGGTCCACCTGGTCGGCTCCTCCTACGGCGGCTGGCTGGCGCTCAACCAGGCGCACCTGCGGCCCGGGCGGCTCGCGTCGGTCACCCTGCTCGACCCCGGCGGTCTGGAGAAGATCGGCCTGCGCTTCTTCACCTGGATCTTCATCAGTCTCTTCGCGACCTTCGCCCCGAAGCCGCTGCGCCCGCGGCTCGCCGCCTGGCTGGAGCAGCCGGTTCTGGTCGTCCCCGAGCTGCGCGCGTTCGTCCGGGCACGCGCCCGTGCCTACCGGATGCGCCGCCCCTCGCCGCTGCCGCTGACCGAGGACGAGCTGCGCACCATCCGCACCCCGCTCTACCTCGTCATCGGCAGGCGCAGCCTGATCCTGCACCCCGAGTGGCAACGGGAGCGCGTACCGCGCCTGGTCCCCGGCGCCCGCGCCGAGATCATCTCCGACACCGGCCACGGCCCCGCGATCGACCACCCCGAACTGCTCAACGCCCGGATGCTGGCCTTCATGCGGGACGCCGACTCCCCGGATCCGGCCGCGGTCGGCGACACCGGCGAGGCGTGACCCCACCGAGCCCGTACACCTGACGCCACCAAGTCAGGCCTGCCGCGTCACACCTCGCGGCCCTGTCCCGGCGGCTCCACGGCGAGGCGGAGGAGTACGGCGGTGCCGGGGCGGGGCAGGGAGACGGTGAGGCGTGCCTCGGTGGCGTCCCAGGTCGCGGTGGCGTCGGAGGTGGTGGGATAGAGGACCGTGGGGCGCACCCGGGCGCCGCGCAGGTGGGAGAGCGTGACGGTGCGGGTCTCGTCGTCCGCTCCGTCACCGGCGGCCGGCTCCCGTCGCCACAGGGCGAGCCAGGTGGCGGCATCGCCGCGCAGGCCGGAGGCGATCCAGGTGTCGTCCCACGAGGGAAGTCCGAGCGGCCAGAAGGGCAGGCTCCCGGGGATCTCCGAGCGGACGGCCTTGTAGACGGAGATGCCCGAGCGGACGAGCGCGAACTGCTCCGGACTCATGCGGTCGAGGAACCCGGACAGATGGATACGGCCCGGCAGCGCGCCGGTGAGGGTGAAGGCGATCTCGTCGAGGCCGAAGTGCGGCTGGGGGTAGGCCCACACGGCGGCCTGCTCGGGGGTCACCGCGGTGGCGGCCGCCGCGGCGATGGGCGGACAACGCAAGGGGTCCTGCTGGTCGCTGGTGGACTGCAGCTGGGTGACGGCGAGTTGCGCGTAGTCCATGCGCAGTCCGCCCGAGGCGCAGTTCTCCAGGACGAGGCCGGGGTGCCGGTCGAGGAGGGAGCCGAGCCAGTCGAGGTGCGCGCGGTGGTGTCCGAGCAGGCCGGCGCCCGCGCTCTCGGTGCCGTCCTCGGTCCCGGGGCCGATGTTGATGTTGTAGTCGAGCTTCAGATAGCCCACGCCCCAGTCGCCCACGAGCCGGTCGACGACCCGGTCGAGGTGGGCCCGGGCGGCGGGGTGGCGCAGGTCCAGGTGGTGGCGGCCGTGCTCGGTGACGCGTACTCCGCCCCGGCGGAAGAACGCCTCGGGCGGCAGGGTGCGGGCCAACGGGCTGCGTACGCCGACCACTTCGGGCTCCAGCCAGAGCCCGGGGGTCATCCCGTGCTCCCTGATGGCGTCCAGGACCTGCTGGATGCCGCCCGGGAAGCGGCTGCCGGAGGCCTCCCAGGCGCCGACGGCGTCCCACCAGCCCTGGGCGTCGTCGTCGTACCAGCCGGCGTCGATGACGAACACCTCGGCCCCGGCGGACGCCGCCGCCGCGACGAGCGGCAGGAGCTTGTCGGTGGTGGGGTCTCCCATCAGGGTGTTCATGTAGTCGTTGTAGATCACCGGGAGCGCTGTGTGGTCCGGGTGGGCGCGGCGGATCCGGCGGCGGTAGGCGGTGAGTTCACCGAACACGGCGTCCAGTCCGCCGGCCCGGGCTCCGGCGAGGACGGCCGGGACGGTGGTGAACTCCTCGCCGGGCGCCAGGACCTGGCACCACTGGTGATGCGCGTCGTCGGGTCCGAACAGGGCGACGTAGGCGGCACCCTCCCGTTCGCCGGTCTCGTGGCGCCAGCCCGCGCTGGACTCGATCTGCCAGAGCCAGGCGCGGCCCGCCTCGTCCGTGAGCCCGGCGATCGGCAGGTGCCGTCCCGTGGACCAGCTGCCCTGCGAGTACCGCTCGAAGCAGCCGCGCCCTTCGTGGCCGTGGGCGGAGCGGTTCAGGGGGACGACGTGGTCCCGGAACGCGGCCTGCCGCCAACGGCACTCGGCGAGCCAGTCGTTGTCCGCCCAGTGGAGGGTCAGACCGTCGAGAGCGCCCCGGGCGTCCACGATGCCGCCGAGGGTCAGGGTCGACACGCTCTCCAGCCGCAGCGGGGCGTTCCCCTCGTTGACCAGGCGTACCCGCGAGCGGAGGAAGCCCGCGCCCGGGCAGGTCCACAGGGTGATGTCGGCGGCGAGGCCGGTCACGGGGTCCGTCAGCCGGATCGTGGCGCGCTCCCAGCCCTCGTCCACGACGGTCTCGTGGCCGCGGTAGGCCAGGCGGCCGCCGATCGCGCTGTCGATGAAACGTTCCCCCGACCAGGTGCGACCGTGGCCGGTGGCGGTGACCTCGACCATCGGGAGCAGGGAGTCCCAGTCCTGACCCGGCGCCCCCAGCCTGACCGACCCGGTGGAATCCACGACGGCGTGCAGGCCGAGGATGTCGTGGGACCAGAGAAGGGACCTCTCGGCTGCTTCGACAGCAGTGGCCAACGCGGGTTCCCTTCTCCCGGGTGCGGTCTCCCCCGCCGGCTTCCGTCACTTGACGGGCTATGTTTGACCGCTCAGAATCCTTCCATGGATGTGACCGGTCACACAAGCCCCGGCGACCGCTCCGGTCCCGGGTCGGAACCGCGGAAGGCGGCCAGCATCCGGGACGTCGCCCGGGCCGCGGGCGTCTCGTACCAGACCGTCTCGAGGGTCATCAACGGCCATCCGAGCGTCCGTGAGGAGACGCGCCGGCGGGTCGAGGAGGCCATCCAGGCGCTGGGATTCCGGCGCAACCCCACCGCGTTCGCCCTGGCCAGCGGCGTGACCCGGTCGGTCACCGTCCTGACGTCGAACACCACCCTCTACGGCTACGCGGCCACGCTCCAGGGCCTGGAGGAAGCGGCCCGCGCCGCGGGCTACTCGCTGGGTGTGAAGGTGCTGACGCCCGAGGACGACCTGGACCGCACGATCTCCTCCGCCGCGGCCGACGGTGGCGGACTGATGGTCATCGGCTTCGACCAGCTCGGCGCCACGGCACTGAGCCGCGTCCCGGCCGACGTGCCGTGCGCCGCGGTCGTCGAAGCGCCGCCGCAGGGCACGACGCCGCCCCGTCCGGCCGTATGGGCCGACGACCGCGAGGCGGCCCGGGCCGCCACCGCGTACCTGCTGGAGCTCGGACACCGGACCGTCCACTACGTCGCGATCCCGACGTCCGTGGGCACCCGGCGCTCGGAGGGCCCGCGCGCCCAGGGCTGGCGCGGCGCCCTGGAAGCGGCCGGCATCACCCCGCCCGCACCCCACGGCGGCAAGGGCTGGGACGCGCAGGTCGGCTACGACGAGGGACGCGGGCTCGCCGACGACCCTGGCGTCACGGCGATCCTGTGCGGCAACGACGACCTGGCGCTGGGCGTGCTGCGCGCCCTGCACCACGCCGGGCGGTCGGTGCCGGGAGACGTCAGCGTCATCGGCTTCGACGACGCCCCGCACTCGGGCTTCCTCACCCCGTCCCTGACGACCGTCCGCATGGATTTCCAGGGACTGGGCCGCGACGCCTTCGAGCTCCTGCGCGGCCAGTTGGAGAACGACCACCGGCCGCCGGCGCCCACCTTCGCCGGCACCGACCTGGTGGTCCGGGAAAGCTCGGGGGCCGCGGCCGTGTGAAACCGGCGGCGCCCCGCCAGCCGCGCCCCCGGCGGGATCCAGGCCGTCACCCGACGTCGACGAAGTCGCCCGCCGTCGTGTACGGACCGGTGGTGGCGGTGCCGAGGAAGCGGAACCGGAAGTAGCCGTCGGTCCTGGCCTTGGTGGTGGTCTTCAGGGTGCCGCTGCTGCCGCTGGTGAGGGTCTTGAGGGTGGTGCAGGTGCTGCCGCCCTTCTTGCGGAACTGCAGCTGGACCGGCCGGCCCCGGTAGCCGGTGTAGGTGTTGCTCTCCCAGTCGGCGCGGGTCAGCCTGCCGGTGACCGTGATGGTGCGGCCCTTCTTCACCGGCTCGGGCGACGGGATCGTCGGACTCGCCGTCTCCTCACGGCGAGGCCTGATGAGGTGTCACGCTGCCTGGACCCGCCAGGGGCGGTCCTGGTTGCCCCGGCTTCCGACCCGGTGTTCTCGGCTCCCCCGCCCCCTGGGCCGGGCCCGCCCCGGCGGGGCGGCGGAGCCGGGCCGCACGGCCGTCCGGCTCCGCCTCGATGCCGTGTCAGGCCGTCTTCCTCGCCACGAGCCGGACGGGGACCTCGGCGTACGTGTTCAGGATCGTGTTCTCCGCGATCACCGGATCGCCGGTGAACTCGAAGCGCTCGACGGACTCGAGCAGCTCGTGGATCAGGGCGTGCAGCTCGAGGCGGGCGACGCCCTGGCCGACGCAGTTGTGCACGCCGTATCCGAACCCGAGGTGGTCCAGCGGATTGCGGCGGAAGTCGAACTCGTCCGCGCGCTCCCACTTCCGCTCGTCACGGTTCGCGGAGGCGAAGAGGGCCCACACCCGGGCGCCCTGCGGAATCGTTACGCCTCCGAGCTCGGTGTCGCGTGCCGCGATACGGGTGAGGCCCCGTACGGGGGTCTCGAATCTGAGGAGTTCGTTGATCGTCGAGGCCACGAGCCCGGGCTCGGCGCGCAGCGCGGCCCATTGGTCCGGGCGCTCGGCGAAGGCGACGAGCAGATGGCCGATCGCCGCGGCCGTGGTCTCCAGCGACGGGCCGATGAAGTCGACGAGCAGGAGCGGGCATTTCTCCTGCGGGATGACACCCTGATCGGCCGCGTCGAGCATGGCGGCTCCGGGGCTTCCGGGCGCGAGTTCCCTGTTCGCGGCGAGTTCGTGGGCGAACGCGAACAGACGCTGTGTCATCTCCATGTTGTGCGGGGTGCGTTCCGTGACCGGGCCCAGCAGGTCGTTGCCCACCTGGCCCCACGCGTAGAGGTGCTCACGGCCCCGCTCGGGCAGTCCGAGCAGGTCGGGGATGACCGACATCGGCATCACCTGGGCCAGCTCGGTGACGCCGTCGATCTCGCCCCGGGCGACGACTTCGGCGACGAGGTCCCGCGCCTTCTGGACGATCTCCTCACGGCGGCCGCGCACGGGGCCGGGCCGCAGTCCGGCCCCGACGACGGAGCGCAGCACGTCGTGCTCCGGTGCGTCGCTGACGAGGGTGACACCCCGCATGATCTGGTTGACGTCGGGATTGAATCCCACGCCCTCGCCGGAGATGAAGGTGCCGTGATCGGCCAGCGCGGCCTTCACCTCGTCGTAGCGCGTGACGGCGTACACGTCCGGTTCGTGCAGCCGGACGACGCCGCCCAGCTCTCGTAGATGTCGGTACTGCTCGTAGCGAGTGCGCTGGTCCGAGGTCGCGAACATGTCAATATCGGTCGTGGGCACGGCGGACACGGGTTCCTCCTTGAGCTGTATCCCCCTGAGACTGCTCTGCGGAGATCACCGCAAACCCGGTGCCACGGTGAGCACGTCACCGTTCGGCGGGCTCGGGTTCCCTGTCGTACGCGAGGGGCCGGGCGGCGTAGGTGATGCGGACGACACCGTCGGAGTGCCGTTCCGTGGTGCCGCGTACGCCGAAGACCTCCTGGAGGATTCGCGGGGTGAGGACCTCCAGGACGGGGCCCGCCGCGACCACCGCCCCCTCGTGCAGCACCACGAGCCGGTCACAGAGGCGGGCGGCCAGGTCGAGGTCGTGCAGGACGGCCAGGGTGGTGATCCCGGTGCCGCGGATCAGGTCCAGGAGTTCGAAGCGGGCGCGGATGTCGAGATGGTTGGTGAGTTCGTCGAGGACCAGGAGGTGCGGGCGCTGGGCGAGGGCGCGGGCCAGGAGGACGCGCTGGCGTTCGCCGCCGGAGAGGGTGACGTAGTCGCGGTCCGCGAAGGGTCCCACCCCGCAGCGGGCGACCGCCTCCGCGACGGCCTCCCGGTCCTCGGTGCCGTCCCGTCCCATCAGGCCGTGGTGCGGCGTACGGCCCAGGGCGACGATCTCGGTCACCGTCAGGCCGGTCGTGGTGCCGGCGTCCTGGAGGACGGCCGCCGTGCGCCGGGCGGCGGTGCGCGCGGACAGCTCCCACACGTCGTCGCCGCCCACCCGGACCACTCCCCCGGCGGGGCGCAGCGAGCGGTAGACCGTGCGCAGCAGGGTGGACTTGCCGCTGCCGTTGGGGCCGACGAGACCGACGATGTCGCCCGCCGCCGCCTCGAGGGTCACCTCGCGGAGGATCGGTTTGCGGTCCAGGGTGATGTGGAGCTGGTCCACGGTCAGTTTCATACGGTGTCCGGCCCTCGTCGTGGCTTCATATGGTGTCCGGCCCCAGTCGTGGCGTCACGCGGTGTCCAGGCTCTTGTTGCGGCGCAGCAGCCACAGGAAGAAGGGGGCGCCGAGCAGGGCGGTGAGGATGCCCAGCGGGAGTTCGTTGGGGCGGGTGAGGGTGCGGGAGAGCAGGTCCACCAGGACCAGGTAGACGGCGCCCAGGAGAGCGGTCAGGGGCAGCAGGCGCCGGTGGTCGGCGCCGATGGTCAGGCGGACCAGGTGGGGGATCATCAGGCCGACGAAGCCCACGCCGCCCGCGACGGCGATGAGGGTGCCGGTGAGGAGTGCGCTGACGACCAGCAGGATCGCGCGCAGCCGGTTGACGTCCACCCCGAGCGCGGTGGCGGACTCGTCGCCGGCCAGCAGGGCGTTGAGCCGCCGGCCGAAGAGCGTCAGCAGGACCGTGCTCGTCAGGACCACCACCGCGACCGTCGGCAGCTGGCTCCACTGGGCGCCCGCGACGCTCCCGAGCATCCAGAACATGACCGTGCGCAGCTCGGTGGGCGTCGCCAGCAGCTGGACGAAACTGGTCAGGGACAGCAGGACGTAGCCGACCGCCACCCCGGCGAGGACCAGCCGGGTCGGGGCCAGCCGGCCCCCTCTCTGCCCCAGGGCGAAGACCAGTGCCCCGGCCGCCAGGGCGCCGACGAAGGCCGCGCCCGACACCCCGAGTCCGCCCAGCCCGCCGAGCGCCACCCCGCCGAGCGTGATGACCAGGACCGCGCCGAGCGAGGCGCCGTAGGAGAAGCCCAGGACGATCGGGTCGGCCAGCGGATTGGAGACCAGGGTCTGCAACACCGCCCCGACCACCGCCAGGCCCGCCCCGACCAGGGCGGCCAGGGCGACGCGAGGGGCCCGGAAGGTCCACACGATCTGGTCCAGGGCCGGGTCCGCGGTGGCGCCCTGCCCGGTGACGTGATGCAGCAGGATCCCCCACACGTCACCGACCGGGACGTTCACCGCGCCGATGCTCACCGCGACCACCATGACCGCGACGAGCACGACGGTCAGGGCGGCGACGGAGAGCGGGAGGCGCAGCCGGCTCAGAACTTGTCGGGGTGCAGCATCTTCGCGATCTTCTCGACCGCCAGGTCGTTGCTCGGGCCGAGGTACATCGAGTCCGACAGCGCCACGTACGTGTCGTTCTTCGCCGCGGGCCACTGGGGGAACTCCTTCAGCAGTTGCTCGGCGTAGGCCGCCGGGTTCGGGTCGTTGTAGCCGATGACGACGAGGGCGTCGACGTCGGTGGCGGCCACCTTCTCCTTGCTCAGGTCGGCGAACGACGTCTTCGCGGCGTTCTCGAAGGCGTTGCTGCCGCCGGCCTTGGCGAGGATGTCGTTGTAGATGCCCTTGGCGACGACCGAGCTGAAGTCGTTGCCGCCCATCGCCATGTTGGAGAACAGCACCATGACCTCGGGCCGCTTCTCGCCCTTCACCTTGGCGGACACCTCGGCGATGCTCTTCCGCGACGCGGCGATCAGCTTCTCGGCCTCGTCGCCCTTGTTGAAGATCTTGCCCATGTCGCGCAGCAGCGTGTAGCTGTCGGCGATGGTCATCTTGCTGGTGTCCTGGTCGCAGCCCTGCGGGGACACATAGGTGTGCGCGCCGACCTGCTTCAGCTGCTCACGGGTGGCGAAGCCGTTCTTCTCGTCGAAGCCGTACGACGTCGTCGACAGCACCAGGTCCGGGCGCAGCCCGATCATCGCCTCGCGGGGGATGTCGTAGGCGTCGTTGAGTTTCACGTCACCGGTGGGCAGGGCCTTGATGGCGGCGGCCCGTCCGGAGACCTCCGACATGCCGTAGCTCTGCTGGTTCGCCACGATCTTGTCCTGGACGCCCAGGGCGAGGAGGGTGGAGACCTCGGCGACGGACGCGCCGTTCATCACGACGACGCGTCCGGGCTCCTCGGTGATCTTCTCGGAGACCCCGCAGTTCTCCAGGGTCACCGGGTAGCCGGACCGCGCGGCGGCCGCGGAGGCGTCGCCGCCGCTCCCCGCGTCCTGGTCGGTCGAGGAGTCGGCGCAGGCCGTCGTGACCAGACACAGGGCGCCGGCCAGGGCGATGGCGACGGGCCGTTTCTTCGACATGCGTGCTCCTTGCGGCGGGGCGGTCGTGAGGCGACGGGCTCTGTTCCAGTAGTCGGGGAGCCGAGCCCGTGAGTTCCCGGAGATTCCCAACTACTTTGCGGGGCTTGGCAGATGACTCGTTCGACCGGCCGGGGCGGGCAGCACGCCCGCGGTGACGCAGTGGTCGAGGTAGCGGAAGACGAGGTCCCGGTCGGCGGGCGGACACGTGATGCCGCTGCCGCGCAGACCGGTCACGACGTTGTCGGCGCGGACGTGTCCCAGCCGTAGGTCGCCCTCCGTGCCCCAGGAGTCGAAGAAGGCCAGCGTGGTCGCCGCGACACCGGAGGAACGCGGTACCTCGGCACGCCACCGGTCCAGCGGGAGGCGCCGCAGCGGGTAGCCGTACTCCTCCAGCCAGTCGTAGAGATCGCTCAGCCGCACCGGTGGCGTGGAGGCGTGGTGGAAGACGAGGGCGTCCGGTCGGCCGAGACAGAGGTGGACGAGGGCTTGGGCGACGTGGTCGACGGGGGTCCAGGTCTCCTCCTCGAACAGGTCGGGGACCGAGCCGGCGGGTATCCCCGCGCGCAGGACGCTCCACAGGAAGTCCCGTTCGTTGACGTAGCCGGTGGAGGCCGGGCCGACGACGCGGCCGAGGCGGTGCACGGTGACCGGCTGCCCCCGCTCGGCGGCCTGTTCCAGGAGGCGCTCGGCCGCCCACTTCGACTGCTGGTAGCCGTAGCGCAGTCCGGGGTGGGCCGGGAGGAACGCCTCGGGTACCTCGGTGGCGAGGGCGAGCGGCGGGGCGACGGAGAGGGTCGACACGAAGTGCAGGGGAACCGAGCGCGGGGCCGCCAGGCGCAGCAGCTCCCTCGTGGATTCGGTGTTGGCGGCGCGGAGGGTGGCGTAGTCGCGCATGATGCTGACGGTCGCCGCGTTGTGGAAGATCGCTCCGCAGGTGTCGGCCAGTTCGGCGAGGACGGGCTCCTCCAGGCCGAGCCGGGGTCGCGCGAGGTCCGCGGGAAGGGCGGTGACGCGCTCGTGGGCCGTGTCCGGGAGGTGGATCCGCTGGGTTTCCAGGGCCTGGTGGATGCGGGCGGTGGCCTCGTCGGGGGTCGCGGCCCGGACGGTGCAGACGACTTCCGCGCCGGTGCGGGTCAGGAGTTCGGCGAGCAGGTGGACGCCGACGAAGCCGGTGGCTCCGGTGAGGAGGATCCGGTCCGGTGTGCCGTGCGGGCGAGGGCACGCGCCGGGGCGGATGTCCGGGTCGAGGGCGGTGTCGGCGAGCAGCCTCTCCGGGAGGCCGGGAGCTGTCGACCGTGCCTGCTGCCGCAGGAAGCGTGCGAGTTCGGCGGGGGTGGAGTGCTGGAAGAGCCAGGCGACCTTCAGATCGCGGCCCAGTTCGACGCCGAGGCGGTTGGCGACCTGGATGGCCTGGAGGGACTGGGCTCCGAGGTCGAACACGTCGTCCGTCGCGGAGAGCGAGGCCACGCCGAGTGCCCGTTGCCAGACGGCGGCGATGGTGCGCTCCAGGGTGCTGTCGGGCGCGGCCGCGTGCGTACCGGGGTCGGGGGGCGGTGTGGCGAGTGCCTTCCTGTCGATCTTTCCTGACCCCGTCCGGGGCAGTCGGTCCTGGAACTCGAAGGCGGACGGGATCATCGCGGCGGGAAGCGTGGGACGGAGGTGGGCCCTGAGCGCGGCCACGGCCGGGGCGGGGCCGTCCGGGACGACGTGTGCGACGAGCCGCCGCGTCCCGTCCCGCAGCACCTGCCCCACGACGGCGGCGTCACGGACGCCCGGGACGGCCAGGAGGGCGCTCTCGACCTCGGCGGGGTGCACCCGATGTCCGCTGATCTTGAACTCGGAGTCCGTCCGGCCCAGGTAGCGCAGTTGCCCGTCGTCACCGATCCGGACCCGGTCGCCGGTGCGGTAGGCGCGGGGGGCTCCGGGGAGCGCGTCCAGGGGCGCGAAACGGGAGGCGTCCGGCGGGTCTCCCCGGTAGCCGTCGGCCAGGTTGTCGCCCAGGAGGTGGAGTTCGCCGTCGACGACCGCGGCGCGGGTGCCGGGCAGCGGCCGTCCGATGGGGACGTCCCCCGGGGCGAGGGCGGGGTCGTGGAGGTCGGCGACGGTGGCGACCACGGTGGCCTCGGTCGGGCCGTAGGTGTTCAGCAGCCGCACCGAGGTGCCGACGGCCTCGCGCCAGCGGTCGACCCGTTCGGGCAGGGCCGCCTCGCCGCCGATGACGACGGTCCGCACGCCGGCGGGCAGGGCGGCGGTGCCGGTCGAGACGGTGTAGGCCACCTCGTGCCAGTAGGCCGTGGGCAGGTCGAGGAAGCTGATCCGCAGCCGGGCGCAGCTGTCCAGGAAGGCGGGGACGGAGTCGGTCATGTCGTCGGCCCGGACGACGAGTGTGGCGCCCGAGCACAAGGTGAGGAGGATTTCCTCGATGCTGGTGTCGAAGTGCAGGGGTGCGAACTGCAGGACCCGGTCGTCGCGTCGGATGCCGTAGCGGTGGGTGGCGCCCGCGACGAAACGGGCGAGGGCCCGGTGGCCGATCTCCACGCCCTTGGGACGGCCGGTGGAGCCCGAGGTGTGCAGGAGGTAGGCGAGGTCGTCCGGGGTCGGTGCGGGCGGCTGGGTGGCCGTCGGCTCGGCGTCCGGTCCGTCCAGAAGGAGTACGGCGTGGTCGGCGAAGTCGTCGGCACGGTCACCGGTGGTGAGGACGAGCGCGGGCCGGGCTTCGGCCGGCAGCTCCGCCCTGCGGGCCGGTGGCGCGGCCGGGTCGAGCGGGCAGTAGGCGGCGCCGGACAGCAGGACGCCGAGGACGGCGGTGACCGCGTCGATGCCGCGTGGGAGAGCCACGGCCACCAGCTCGCCGGGGCCGGCGCCGCGGGCCGCGAGTCGGCGGGCGAGTTCGCGTGCCGAGCCGAACAGCTGGGCGTACGTGATGCTCCGCCCGCCCTGCTCGACGGCGACCGATCCACCGCGCCGGGCCGCGTGGTCGGCGATCAGACCGAGCACCGGGCGTGCCGGGCCGGGCAGCGGCCCGCCGTCCAGGACGGGAACGGCGACGGCCGCGCCCGCACGCAGCTCACGGAGGGGGCGGTCGGGCGCGGCGACGGCCTCCCCGAGCAGAGCGAGCAGTCCCTCCTGGAACGCGGCGACGTCCGCCCGGGTGTAGAGGTCGGGGTGGGCGTCCACGGCGATGCGCAGGCCCGCGCCCTCGGAGCGGTCGTAGACGTTGACGGAGAGGTCGTCGACGGGACCGGCTGAGACGTTGTGGACCGTGCTGCGGTGTCCGGCGAAGCGCAGGTCGTAGGCGAAGGGCATGATGTTGACGCCCGGTCCGGACAGCCGGCGCTGTCCGCCGACGAGTCCGAGGTCGCGGCGCAGCTGCTCGTAGCGGTAGCGCTGGTGGGGCAGGCCGGAGCGGAGTTCGCCGGAGATCCGGGCGGCGAGGTCGCGCAGGCTGTCTCCGGGGCCGACGGGGACGCGCAGGGGCAGGATGTTGCGGACCATGCAGGGCACCCGCAGGGAGACCGAGCCGAGGCGGCCCATCGCCGGGAGGCTGAGCACGATCTCCGGCGCACGGGTCATGTGGTGCAGCCGGGCCGCCGTGACCGCCAGCAGGACCTCGGACCAGGTGACCTTCAGGTCGCGGGCGACGGCACGCAGAGTCTCCGTCCGTGCCGCGTCGAGGTCGGCGACGCGGCGGTGGAAGGTGCGGGCGGGCAGGGCCGTACGGCCGGCGGGGGTCGCGACGGACGGACGGTCGGCGTACCGGTCCGTCCAGTGGGCGCGGTCCTGGGCGAAGCGCGGCGACTCGCGGTAGGCGCGTTCCTCGTCGCGTACCGAGGCTAGGGCGCCGAAGCCGTTCTCCGGCACCGGCTCGCCCGCCGTCAGGGCCGTGTAGACCTGGGCGACGCGGCGGGCGACCAGCGACAGGCCGAAGCCGTCGAGGGCGATGTGATGGACGCGGTGGTACCAGAGGTACTCCCGCGGTGCGATCCGCAGCAGGGCGTGGCCGAAGACGGGACCGCGGGTCAGCTCGACGGGACGGGCCAGGTCCTCGTCCATCCAGGCCAGGGCAGCCGCGTGCGGGTCGGGTACGGCGGTGAGGTCCGCGGTGTGCGGACGCCAGTCTCCGACGGGGGTGACCGTCTCCCAGGGCCGGCCCTCGTCGTCGACGACGTAGGCGACGTTCAGGGCCTCCGTCTCCGCGACGACGTGGCGCAGGGCGGTGGCGAAGACGGTCTCGTCCACGGGTCCGTGGATGTGGACGTACTCGGCCGTGTTGTAGGCGGGGCTGTCCGGGTCGAGCCGCTGGCCGGTCCAGACGCCTTCCTGGGCCGCCAGCAGCGGATGGCGCACCGTCATGGGGCGTCCCCCTGCCGGGCGGAGAGCAGCTGCCACCACTGGGCGAACGAGGTGCGCTCGGCGAGTTCGACGAAGGTGATGTCCACGCCGGTCGCCCGCCACCGCTCCATGAGCGTGGTGATGCGCAGGGAGTCCAGTCCGGCGTGGAGGGGGTTCTCGTCGAGGTCGACCTCGTCGGGCCGCAGGTACAGGTACTCCGCCAGGTCGGCGCGGAAGCCTTCCGGCGTGAGGGGAGCGGGCATGTCGTTCTCTCTCCGAAGGGGCGGGGGTCAGTTGACCTTGCGGGCGGCCTCGCCCCAGAAGCGGTCGCGCAGTTCGCGGCGGAGGATCTTTCCGCTGGGGTTGCGAGGGACGTGGTCGATGAACTCGTAGCGGGCGGGCAGCTTGAAGCTCGCGAGCCGCGGGACGAGGAAGGTGTGCAGGTCGCGTGGGGTGGGCGGCTGCTCGGGATCGGGGACGACGAAGGCGTGCACGTACTCGCCCCAGCGTTCGTCGGGGGCCCCGACGACGACCGCCTCGGTGACGCCCGGGTGCGCTTCGAGGACGTTCTCGATCTCGGCGGGGTAGACGTTCTCGCCGGCGACGAGGACGGCGTCCTTGATGCGGTCGCGGATGAAGAGGTAGCCGTCCTCGTCGAGGTAGCCGGCGTCTCCGGTGTGGATCCAGCCGTCGACGAGGGTCTCGGCCGTCCTGTCCGGCAGGCCCCAGTACTCGACCATGTGGGCGGGCGTGGCCAGGCAGACCTCCCCCACCGCGCCCGGCGGGAGTTCGCGGCCGTCGCCGTCGATCACCTTGACCCGGACACCCGGGTACGGCCGTCCGGCGGCCTGCATGAGGGAGCCCCCGGGGACATGGGCGGCCGGGGGCAGGCAGACGGCGGTGTTGCCGGTCTCGGTGAGCCCGTAGATCTGGGCGAACGCGCAGTCCACGACGGCGAGACTCTCCTCCAGCAGGGCCTCGGAGATCGGGGAGCCGCCGTAGACCGTCTTGCGCAGGGTGGTGAAGTCCTTCGCGCCGACACCGGGTTCGGTGAGCATCATGCGCAGCATCGCGGGGACCACGCAGGCGGTGGTGATGCCGAGGTCGCGGATGAGGTCGACGGCCCGGCGGGCCTCGAAGGCGCGCATCGCCACGACGGTCGTCCCCGCGTTGAAGTTCTGCGTGGCCCACCACAGGCCGCCGATGTGGAAGCCGGGGATGCCGACGAGGGCGATGTCGTCGGCCCGCCAGTCGATCCAGTCCAGGCCCTCGCGCGCCAGGGCGTCGCGGATCGCGAAGAAGCTGCGGTGGGCGAGGACCACGCCCTTGGGCAGGCCGGTGGTGCCGCTGGTGTAGAGCTGGGCGACGGGGGTGTCGGGGGTGGCCTCGAACCCGGTGTCGTGGTCCGGGTGCGGTGCGCGCCATTCCTCCAGGGAGCCCAGGTGTACGACGGTTTCGGGCTCCGACTCGACGGCCTTGGCGAACTCCTCCTCCACGAACAGCAGCCGGGTGCCGGAGTCCCGCAGGATGTGGCTGACCTCGGGTGCGGTGAGCCGCCAGTTGACGGGCACCAGGACCGTGCCGGTCTTGGCACAGCCGAAGAGGATCTCGTAGTAGTGCTCGGACTCCTTGCCGAGGTAGGCGACCCGGTCACCGGGGGCGAGCGCGGCCGCCCGGAGGGCGTGGGCGACGCGGTTGCTCTCGTGGTGCAGGTCGCCGTAGGTCAGGCTGCGGCCCTCGCAGAGCACGGCCGGGTGGTCCGGTCGGCGCTCGGCGTGGTGGCGGGTGGTCTGGACGAGCGTCTTCATGGGCGAACCCTTCGGCGTTAGGGGACGTTGACGAACGCGAGGGTCGCCTCGCCGTCGCAACGGCCCGATCCGGCGTCCCAGTAGCGGAAGGCGGTCTCGGCGTGCAGGAACGGGGCGCCGCCGGCCGGGGCGCGCCGGGTGACGGACCGGAACTCCATCTCCCCCAAGAAGGCACGGGGGTCGACCGGGCGCCGGAAGGTCGACGAGAAACGGGCGATGAGAATGTCCGGCAGCTGGTGCTCGAAGAAGTCGTCCAGCGTCCAGGACGCGAACCCCGTACCCAGCCTTTCCTGCACGGACTTGGCGACGAGGTAATACATCATCTGGTTGTAGCAGATGTTCACCTCGACGGAATTCAGATGGCCGGTGTCGTCGATGTAGCACGACTCGGGTATCTCGAACTCGCAGCGGGCGGCTACGCGACCGTCCGTTTCCGTCACGACGGCCGAGCGCAGGTACTTGCAGTGTCCCTTGTACGGGGTCAGTACCCGCGCCAGCAGAGCCTCGTCCGTCATGCCGCCCTGATCCCGTCGTGGAGCTTGTGTTCGTCGTGCACGGTGACGCGGTGGGAGACGGTCGGCTCGGGCGTGGTGGTGTGCCGGGCGCGGTGGATCAGACTGCGGTTGTCCCAGACCAGCAGGTCGCCCTGCTCGAAGGTCTGCAGGTGGATGCCGTCGTGCTCGAAGGTCTCGTCGAGCTGGCCGGTCGCCTCGAACAGCCGCTTGAGCAGTTCCTCGTCGAGCGGCTCGCCGTCCGCGTCCTCGATGCCGACGGTGAAGCCCTCGCTGATGTAGAGGACGGTCTCGCCGGTCATGGGGTGGGTGAAGGTGGTCGGCTGGGTGACGGCCGGGGTCTTGCGCTCGACCTCCTCGATGATCTCGGAGAGGGGCCGGTAGACGTCGTGCGGCCGTATCTTGAAGTACTTGCGCACGGAGTGCTTGCAGGAGGTTCCGGCGATCTCCTTCTTCAACTCATCGGGCAGTTTCTCGTACGCCCGGCCCATGTCGATGAAATACGTGCCGCGGTTCTTCTCCGGAATGACCTGCGGATGGATCAGCGTGATACCGAAGGGGTCCGGCATGAACTGGTAGTCGGCGTGCCAGAACTTTCCGGTCTTCGGGACACCGATCTGCTTGCCGTCCTGCGGCACATTGGAGGAGACGAATATCTCCGGGACCTCAGGGTGCTTGTACATCGGCTCGTAGTACGTCTCCGGGCGGCCCAGCCGCTTGCCGAGCGCGAGGAACTCCCGTGGGGAGAGGTCCTGCCCCTTCAGGAGGGCGATCTTCTTCGTGTAGACGGTGTGCTTGAGCTCCGCGATGTCGGCGTCCGAGGCGGTGGTGTGGTCGAAGCCCTCGACGCTTGCGCCGATCGCGCTGCCGGGCTGGTCCTTGATCTGCATGGCTGCTTCTTCCTTCGGTGGGTCAGACGGCTGCTTGCCTGGTGTCGACGAGACGGGCGATCTCGCCGAGGGTCAGCTCGGGCTCGAGTTCGTCGTCACCGACGGCGACTTTGAGGTCCCGCTCGATGTGGATGCTGATCTCGACCGTCGTCAGCGAGTCGACGTCCAGTTCGCCGAGGGTCGCCTCGGGGCGGATCCGGTCGGCCGGGGCGTCGTGCAGTCTCGTGAGGATGTCGACGAGTTGCTCGTAGGTGGTGGTCATGAGGTCGTCCGTTCCTGTCGGGGAAGCGAGGGCCAGGTCAGGAGGCAGGAGCCCCAGGTGAGGCCGCCTCCGAAGGCGGTGAGCAGCAGCCGGTCGCCGGGCCGGACGGCCTGGCGCGCGGCCGAGTCGGCGAGCGCGAGCGGGATGGACGCGGCACCCGTGTTGCCGACCGACTCGACCTGCGTCACACACCGCTCGCGCGGCAGCCCGAGGTCGTCGGCCACCGAGTGCAGGATCCGCAGATTCGCCTGGTGCGGTACGAAGTGGTCGACGTCGTCGGTCTTCCAGCCGGCCCGGGACAGCGTGGCCCGCGCCGACTGCGCCATCCGGGTCACCGCGTGCCGGTAGACCTCCCTGCCGCGCATGGCGAAGTGCCGCTCCTCGCAGCTCGGTTCACCCGGCCGGGAGCGTTGCCGTGAGCCGCCGGCCGCGACGGTGATCAGGTCCTCGTGGGTGCCGTCGCTGCCGAGGTCGAAGTGGCCGACGGCGCCGGGCTCGTCGGGGTGCCCGGCACGCAGGACGACGGCTCCGGCGCCGTCGCCGAAGATGATCGCGTTGGCGCGGTCCAGGGGGTCCACGATCGTGGAGTAGGTGTCCGCCCCGATGAGCAGGACGCGTTCGGCCACGCCGGCCGCGATCAGCCCGGCGGCGGAGGCGAGGCCGTAGACGAACCCGGTGCACACCGCGCTGATGTCGAAGGCGGCCACTCCCGCCAGACCGAGCCGTGCGGCGACCGCGGGGGCGGTGGCCGGGCAGGGGTGGTCCGGGGTGGTCGTGGCGACGACGACGGCGTCGACGGTGTCCGTTCCGGCGGAGGCGAGCGCCAGGCGGCCCGCCTCCACGGCCAGGTCGGAGGTGGCCTGCCCGGGCTCGACGACATGCCGCTGCCGGATCCCGGTCCGGGTGCGGATCCATGTGTCGTCGGTGTCGAGTCGCCGCGCGAGGTGGTCGTTGGTGACCACCCGGGACGGCACCCGTCCGGCCAGCCCGCACAGGACGGCGGCCGGAGGCACGAGGGAACCGGCGGCAGGAGGAAGCATGGGGGTACTCCAGGCATGACGGAGGACGGAACGGACGGGAGAGGTAAAAGACGGGAGACGTAAAAGGCGGGAGACGTAAAAGGCGAGGGTCTACGGTTTCGTGGCCCTGGGACCGTTCGTGACCCTGGGACCGACGAGGAGCGCGAGCGCGCCGCAGCCGATACCGGCCGCGACGGCGAAGACAGCCGTACGGATGCCGTCGAGGAGCCCGGGACCGGAGGTGCTCTGCCCGACGCCACCGGCGAGCGCGACCAGCACGGCGAGGCCCACCGCGCCGCCGACCTGAAGGGTGGTCGACGCCAGTCCGGAGGCGACTCCCTGGTCACCGGCGGCCACTCCGGTGGCGGCGGCGATCCACATCCCCGTCCAGGCGGCGCCCTGTCCGAGGCCCAGCAGCACGATCCCCGGCAGGAGTCTCGCGTAGGAGCCGTCCGAGGTGAGCGCCGACCCGAGGGCCGCGGCTCCGGCGGCGCCCAGCGCCATACCGCCCACCAGCATGCGGCGCATGCCGAAGGCGGACACGGCCCGCTCCCCGGCCTGGGTGCCCACGGCAACCACCACGGCCGGCACGAGGAACGCCAGCCCGGTCGCGAACGCGCTGTAGCCGTGGACGGTCCGGAAGTACAGGGTGAGGAAGTACGGCACCGAACTGAAGGTGGCGCTGAACAGCGCGGTGACCCCCATCGCCACCAGCAGCCCGCGGTGCGCGAACATCCGTGCCGGTACGAGCGGTTCACGCGACCGCAGCTCCACGACGGCGAAGAGCGCCAGCAGGCAGACGGACAGCGCCGCGCTCGTGAGGGCGGCGGGTGTGCCCCAGCCCTCCGCCGGAGCCTGCACCAGCAGGAACACCAGGAGGGTGATCCCGCCCGTGGCGGTCAGCGCGCCCGTCACGTCGAAGCGCCGCGTACGGTCCCGCGGCCCGTCCGCCGGGAAGAGCAGCAGGCCGGCCACCGCGAGGGCGCCCGCGAGGGGCACGTTGACGAAGAACACCGACGGCCAGCCGAACGCCTCCACCAGCACCCCGCCCAGCAGGGACCCGAAGCAGAGCCCGCCGGCCCCCGCCGCGCCCCACACCGCCAGGGCCCGGTTCCGGGCGGGCCCCTCCTCGTACAGGGTGTTGATCAGGGACAGCGTCGCCGGGAACAAGAGGGACCCGCCGACGCCCTGCACCGCCCGTACGGCCACCAGGACACCGGGCGACTCCGACAGACCGCCCACCAGCGACGAGCCCGCGTACAGCAGCGCCGCGAGGACGAACATCCGGCGCCGGCCCAGCAGGTCGGCGGCCCGTCCGCCCAGCAGCAGGAAGCCGCCCGTCGCCACGACGTAGGCACTCACCACCCACTGCAGCGCGTGGTCGGAGAAGCCCAGCCCCGCGCCGATGTCCGGCAGGGCGACGTACACGATGTTGTAGTCGAGCGAGACGACGAGCTGCCCCAATGCCAGCACCAGCAGAGACACCCTTCCTCACCCCCTCTCCATGAGCCGGCGGATCTCGGTGATGAGGGCGACCAGCGCCCTGCGCTCCGGGACGGTCGTCTCGGGGTGCCAGAGGTCGATGAGCAGGCAGGTTCGGGGGCGGGTGCCGTCGTTGCGCGCCTCGTGCTCGAAGGAGTAGTCGAAGAGCAGGCACTTGCCCTCCTCCCAGGAGCGGGTCTGTCCGGCGACCGTGATGCCGCACCCGTCGGGGATGTCCACGGCGAGGTGCAGGTTGATGCTGAAGTTCCACAGATCGCAGTGGGGGTCGATGACGGCGCCCGGCAACAGGGTGGAGAAATGGCATTCCAGGAGCGGGCAGATCTTCTCGGTGTCGACGGCCGCGTCCTTCAGCAGCCGGTAGGCGGTCGGAACCGTGGCGGCCGACTCCTCGACCAGTCCTCCGTCACGGAAGAGGTAGAGGGCCTGCCAGTTCTCCTGCCGGGTCAGATAGTGCTCGTAGTCCGAGAACGCCTCCCGGCGGGCCTCCCAGGCGGCGTTCAGCTCTTTCTTGATCGCCTGATGGCCGGCTTCCAGCGCGTGGACGACGGGCGCGATCTCGGCGTGGGCGTAGGGATCGTGCCAGGGGGTCGGGGACAGCCCCGGCATGATCCATTTGGCCGCCTTCTGCAGCGGATGCCGTTCGCCCCCGCCGCCCGGCTCCAGCATCCGTTCGACCCGGGTGATCGATCCGGCGCCGAACTCGGCCCGGATCGCGGCGAAGGCGCTCTCCATCTCTGGTGTCACGGACTAGTAGTCGGTCGCGGGCAGGCTCGAGTTCCCGGCTTCTTCGAATCAATTCCCTTTACTGCGGCGGTAGTTGAGGACGGCGGGACGTCAGGTGCCGTCCTGGCCCGGACGCACGACCACCGCGAGGGTCCTCACCGCCCCGCTGTGCTCGAAGTGCAGGGTGAACGCGACGAGGTCACCCGACCGCCAGTCCTGCTTCACCGGCACTATGACGTCGACGCTGTCCGGGGACATGGCGACGGTGCCTCCGGCCGGGACGGCGACGGAGTCCACCGTACGGTCGGACGCGGTGTTGGAACCGGTCATGACGTGCCGGTTCAAGGTGGGCGCGCCGCCGCCGGCCTCGGCGGTCGTCACCTTCAGCAGCCGGTCCGCGGCACCCCCGCCGTTGGTGATCCGGAAGAAGGCCGCCGTGACCGGGGTGTCGCCCACGGGCTCGAACACCTTGCCGTCGGTGACCTTGATCCGGGCGGGGCTGCCGGCGTTGCCGTAGGCCGTCCAGGTGCTCAGTGCGCCGAGGGCGAGCCCGCAGGCGGCGACGGGAGCGAGGGCGGCGAGCAGCGTGTCGGTGAGCCGGCGGCGGGTCGGCCGCCACGTCGGTCGCGCGGTCATCGGCTGTGTCTCCGGGCGATGGAGGTCGCGGGCGAGGGCTGCCAGGCGCGCAGCCGCAGGCTGTTGGCGACCACCAGCACCGAGCTGGCCGACATGGCGGCCGCGGCGAGCATCGGGTTGAGCAGGCCGACCATGGCGAGCGGGACGGTGACGACGTTGTAGCCGAAGGCCCACAGCAGGTTGACGCGGATCGTGCCCAGCGTGCGCCGGGCGAGGCGGACCGCGTCCGCGAGGGCTTCGATGTCGCCACGCACGAGCGTCACGTCGGCGGCGCCGATGGCCACGTCCGTACCGCTGCCCATGGCGATGCCGAGGTCGGCACCGGCCAGCGCGGCGGCGTCGTTCACCCCGTCGCCGACGACCGCGACCCGGTACCCCTGCTCCTTCAGCTCCCGTACGAGTTCGGCCTTGCGCTCGGGCGTGCACCGGGCGTGCACCTCGTCGATACCGAGCGCCTTCGCGACGGCCTCGGCGGGCGCCTCGCGGTCACCGGTGGCGAGCACGGGCCGCACTCCGAGCCTGCGCAGCCGGTCCACCGCGTGGTGGCTGCCGGGCCGTACGACATCCCCGATCTCGATCAGGGCCTCCGCTGCGCCGTCCACCCGGACCACCACGGGCGTCCGTGCCGTGGTCTCGGTGTCGGCCAGCGCGTCCGCGAGAACGGCGGGCAGGTCGTCGTCGGGCGCCAGGACCTCGACGAGCCGTCCCTCGACGCGCCCCCGCACCCCGCGCCCCGGCAGGGCGCTGAACTCACTGACGTCCGGGAGCCGCTCCTGGCCCGACTCGCGCCGCGCGCAGGCGCTGACGGCCCGGCCGAGCGGATGCTCCGAGCCCTGTTCCACGGCCCCCGCCAGCCGCAGCACCGCCTCGCTCCCGAGCCCGTCCGGTACGGCGGTGACCCGGGCGACGGTCATATGGCCGGTGGTGAGCGTGCCGGTCTTGTCGAGCACGACGGCGTCGAGATGCCGCAGCCCCTCCAGCGCCTGCGGACCCGTGACGAGCACACCCAACTGGGCGCCCCTCCCCGTCGCGGCCATCAGCGCGGTCGGGGTCGCGAGCCCCAGCGCGCACGGGCACGCGACGACGAGCACCGCCACGCACGCGGTGATCGCCGCCTGCGGATCGGCCCCCGCGCCCAGCCAGAACCCGAGCGCGGTCACGGCCAGCGCCAGCACGACCGGCACGAAGACCCCCGCCACCGAGTCCGCCAGCCGCTGCGCCCGCGCCTTCCCGGCCTGCGCCTCGGTCACCAGCCGGGCGATCCGGGCGAGCTGGGTGTCGGCGCCGACGGCCGTCGCCCGGACGAGCAGCAGCCCGCCGGCGTTGACCGCCCCGCCGACGACCGGGGAGCCCGGTCCGACCTCCACGGGTTCGCTCTCGCCGGTGACCAGGGACAGGTCCACGGCCGAACTGCCCTCCGTCACCCGCCCGTCGGTGGCGACCCGCTCTCCCGGCCGGACGACGAAGACCTGCCCGGCCCTCAACTCCTCGATGGGGATCTGCCGTTCGGAGCCGTCGCCCGCACGGACCGAGACCTCCTTGGCGGCGAGCCGGGCCAGCGACCGCAAGGCCTCCCCGGTCCCGCGCCGGGCCCGCGCCTCCAGGAACCGCCCGGCGAGCACGAACAGCGGTACGCCGACGGCCGCTTCCAGGTAGATGTGCGCGACGCCGTCCGAGGCGGCGGGCACGAGCGTGAACGGCATCCGCATCCACGGATCACCGGCACCCCCGAGGAAGAGCGCGTACGACGACCAGGCGAAGGACGCCGCCACACCCAGCGACACCAGCGTGTCCATGGTGGCCGCCGAGTGCCGCAGCCCCCGCACCGCCCGCACATGGAAGGGCCAGGCGCCCCACACCGCGACGGGCGCGGCGAGCGCGAAGCACAGCCACTGCCAGTTGCGGACCTGCAGGGCGGGCACCATCGACAGCACCAGCACGGGCAGGGCGAGGACGGCGGTGACCAGCAGCCGGTGCCGCTCATGCCGGGTCTCCTCGGACTCGTCGCCGTCGTCCCGCGCGGGTTCCTCCGCCTTGGGCGGCTCGGGCAGGGCGGCCGTGTAGCCGGCCTTCTCGACGGTGGCGACGAGTTCGTCCGGGCCGACGCCCGCCGGATGACTCACGCGGGCCATCCCGGTGGCCAGGTTGACGGTCGCGGTGACCCCGTCCAGCCTGCCGAGCTTCTTCTCCACCCGGGTCACGCACGCGGCGCAGGTCATGCCGCCGACGACGAGGTCCGTCGTGATCAAGGTGGTGGACGCCGGGCCCGCGCTCATCAGCGGCCTCCCTCGTGCATGCCGCCCATGCCGCCCATGCCGTCCATGCCGTCCGTGCCTCCCATGTCCCCGACGTCGCCCACTCCGCCGGTCCCGCTCGTACCGGTGTCGGTGCCGTGCATCCCGGGCGCGACGGGTCCCGCGGCGGCGCCGACGGCGTAGGAGACCGCGAAGATCAGCGCCAGCAGCAGGAGAAAGCCGCAGAGAGCGGGCGGGAGCGAGAACCTGCGCAGGACCGCGGTCACGCCTGATAAGGAGGATTGCCGGGACTCGTCGATCAACGGTGTCTCCAGGTCACGTCGTACGGCGTCGTTCGGAATCGCGCCGTACCGCATCAGTAGTCGGAGCGACGGAGGACCGAGTTCCGGGGGATTCGTGTGGCGTGCGTCACAGGAGGGGCGGATGGTCATCGGCTGCCCGCCCTGCCGCCGGACGGACGGGCGGCAGGGCGGGCGCGCTCGTCCTACTCCGCCCGGGATCCGGCGGCGGCACGGCCGCGCACGACGGCGAACGCCGCCGCGGCCAGCCCCAGCACGCCGACGATCAACCCGGCGATGCCGAGCCCACGGGCGGTCGAGTCACTGCCGGCCGCGGTGGAGGCCGGGTTCGTGTCGCTCTTCGTGCTCGCCGGCGCGGAGGCGGCCGAGGCGTCGCCGCCCTCCTCCGCCCCCTCGGCCGTGAGCTTGACGACCGGCGCCGGGTTCTCCGGCTCCTCGTCACCGGAGGAAGCGGCCTCGATCCAGCGGACGGTCCTGCCGTCCGAGTAGGTCTGCAGCGCCTTGAACGTGAGCCGGTCGGTGTCGTCGGGGAGCTGCCCGAACGCCACGTCGAAGTCCTCGTACTGCCCGGCGGTGATCTTCCCGCCGGTCCAGGTGATCTCGGAGACGGCCTCGGTGATGGTGCCGTCGTCGGTCTTGACCGGCGTCTTGAGCTTGGTGTTCGTCACCTTGGCGGTCCAGCCGTCGTGCGGCGAGACGAGCACGCCGAGGAGGGGGTGGTCGGTGGGCAGGAAGACCTGGACCTCGGTGGTGCTCGCCGTGTCCTCCTCGTTGGGGACACGGAAGGTCAGGACACCGTCGGTGGCGCCCTTCGCGTAGCTCTCGGGGTGGACGGTGACGTGCGCGGAGGCGGCACCGGCGGCGGCGAGGACTCCGGCGGCGGCCAGGGTGGCGACGACGCCGGCCCGGCGCAGGGTGGTGGTACGAGTCGTGGACATGGCTGAGTGGATCTCCGTACTGAGGGAGGAGGGACGTCGGGTGTCAGATCGCGTACGACATCCCCGCCGGCGGCCCTCGCCGGTGCACGGCGTGGCGCAACCGCGCAGGCCGCGGCGACCACGCTCCCTCGGCGGCGAGGCGCACGGGATCCGGCGCACCCGGCATCCCCCGGCGTCCCCCGGCCACCTGCCACCAGGCGGCGAGCCCCGGCACGAACGCGACCGCCCACCGCAGCAGCGACCACAGCGCCGCCTCCCCGCGCCGCAGCCACCAGGTCAGCACCAGGGCCGCCCCGACGTGGGCGGCGGTGGCGTGCGGGACCGGGGCGTGGGCGCCGGCGTGGGACATCCGCATCCCGTGCATGACCATCACGGCATGCGGTTGCCGGGACGCGGCGAACGCGAAGTGCAGCCCGCCCTGGGCCGCCAGCGTCCCACCCCCGATTCCGAGCAGCGACCGCTCCCGTCCGCCCAGCAGACAGCCGGCCGCGAAGACCGCCAGGCCCGCGACGACCTGCGTCCGCACCGGCGGCGCCACACCCGTGGCCAGCGCATGTCCCCCGGCGGCGAGCAGCACGCACAGCACGGCGAACACCGCCGCACGCAGGCTCCGCACCGCCAGGGACACCGTCACGCCGCCCGATGCTGCCATGCAGCGCGAGGATCGCTCCCCTGACCCCCGCATGTGCATCACCGCCCGCGTCCCACCTGGCTGATCCCGCCTTTTCCTTACGAGTCGGACGCGGAGGGCGTTCAGTTCCGGCTCCCGCTCGGCTCGCCGGTGCCGGGGCCGCGGTCCGGGGGCTCACGGCGGGCCGACGACCGCGCTCTCCACGGCGGCGGCCAGGAGCGTGACGAGGTCGTCGACGATCGGGGGGCGGGCACCGGGTCTGCTGACGGCGAGGACCTCCCGGTGCAGCGGTGCCGTCCCGGCCGGCAGGAGCACCCTCTCGATTCCGGTGTCGTGTCCCGCGCCGAGGAGTGTGGCCGGGATCAGGCCCACCGCGAGTCCGGCCCGGATCATGGCGAGCATGCCGTGCAGGTCCTCGGTCTCCAAGGTCACCTCGGGCGCGATCCCGAGTTCTCCGGCCCAGCGGTGCAGCAGACGCCGGTCGGGGTTGTGCGGGTGCCCCGAGACCCACTCCCGGTCCAGGCAGGCGGCCAGCTCCACCGGGCGTCGGCGCCCCGGCTCGGCACCCGTGACCAGGACCAGCGGTTCGCGCCCCAGGACGGTGATCGTCAACGCCTCCGACGGGACCGGCGGGTCCTCGGGCAGATAGCGGTAGGCGACGAGCAGGTCCATGTCGCCCGACGCCACCCTCGGCAGCCCCTCGTCCGTCTCCACGACCACGAGCCGGATCCGGGGCCCCGGGCGGCGGGCCTTGAGCGTGGGCAGGAGCCTCGGGAACAGATGGCTCATCGCGCTGGGGTAGGGGGTGTTGTGAAAGTCCAGTGCGGTGCCCGCGGTGTCCGGTGCGTGCCCTGGGGGTCCCCCCGGCCGAAGGCTGGGGGAGTGCCGGACGAAGGCCCTCGTAGCGGAGCTACTTGGGCCTTTGGCCGGTGCGGCGAGGGCGCGTGCCGGGCGCCGCGGGTGCTGTGCGGGACTTTCACAACACCCCCTTAGGCGCCGACGCGCAGTTCGGCGATCTCGCGGTTCGCGATGCCGTGGGCGGCGTCCTGGAAGCGCGCGGTCGCGTCGAAGAGGGTCTCGGTCGCCTGGGCGAGGGAGCGGCCGGCCGCGGTGAGGATCAGCCGGCTGCCCGGGCGGCGGACGATCAGTTCGATGCCCAGGTCGCGTTCCAGCGCGGCGATGTGCTGGGACACCGCCGAGGGCACATAGCCGAGCGCCACCGCGGCCTCGGCCATCGAACCCCGGCGCACCACGGCCAGGAAGGTGGCCAGGAGCTTCAGATCCGGCTGAGACTTCATGGATCATGAACTTTCTCTTCGGGATCCATCGCTTTACGTGTCGTGACGTCGACGCCAGAGTAAGGGGCACCCGATGCCAGGCGGTCGCTCCGCCCGAGAGAAACGAGAGAAAGCCGAGACCATGGCCCTCGACCTCACCGCCCTGCGGGCCCACTTCCCCTCGCTCGCCACCGGCCTCGCCTACTTCGACGGACCGGGCGGAACGCAGACCCCCCGCCCCGTCGCCGACGCCATCGCCGCGACGCTGACCGGCCCCTTGTCCAACCGGGGAACCGTCAGCCCGTCCGAGCTCAACGCCGAGCGTGCGGTCGCGGACTTCCGCGCCGCCTACGCCGACCTGCTCCACATGCCCGCGGGCGGCATCGTCCACGGCCGCAGCGCCACCCAGCTCACCTACGACTTCTCCCGCCACCTGGCCAAGGGCTGGACGGCGGGAGACGAGATCGTCCTCAGCCGCCTCGACCACGACGCCAACGTCCGCCCCTGGGTCCAGGCGGCCGAGCGCGCCGGGGTGACGGTCCGCTGGATCGAGATCGACGCCGAAACGACGGAGCTGGACCTCGACTCGTACGAGCGGTCCCTCTCCCCCCGGACCCGGCTGGTCGCGGTCACGGCCGCCTCGAACGTGCTGG
Source organism: Streptomyces sp. NPDC096132 (assembly GCF_044763345.1). NCBI lineage: Bacteria > Bacillati > Actinomycetota > Actinomycetes > Kitasatosporales > Streptomycetaceae > Streptomyces > Streptomyces sp. NPDC096132. The sequence continues at coordinate 821,297 of NZ_JBIWGA010000001.1, read as the reverse complement.
GCACCAAGCCGCCCGTCCGCGCCCTCGCCGACCGGGCCCACGCCGTCGGAGCCCTGGTGTACGTGGACGGCGTGCACTACGCCGCGCACCACCTCGTGGACGTACCGGCCCTCGGGGCGGACCTGTTCGTCTGCTCGCCGTACAAGTTCCTCGGACCGCACTGCGGAGTACTCGCGGCAGCCCCCGGGCTCCTCGAGACCCTGCGGCCCGACAAGCTCCTGCCCTCCCCCGACACCGTCCCCGAACGCTTCGAGTTCGGCACGCTCCCCTACGAGATCCTGGCGGGCGCCACGGCCGCCGTCGACTTCCTCGCCGCGATGGACGCCGGTACGACCGGTACGACCGGTGCGACCGCTACGGAAGCCTCGCGCAGGGAGCGCCTGACCCGGTCCATGAACTCCCTGCACGACCACGAGCTGACCCTGCGCACACGACTGCAGGAGGGCCTCGACGCCCTGGGCGACGCCCTCACCCTGCACTCCAAGGCCCCCGACCGCACCCCGACCGTCCTGATGACCCTCGAAGGCCGCGACGCGCGCGAGGCCCAGGCCCACCTGGCCACCCGCGGCGTGCTGGCACCCGCCGGATCGTTCTACGCGTACGAGCCCTTCACCGCGCTGAAGCTCACGGACCCCGCCCTGCGGGTGGGCCTGGCCCCCTACAACACCGCCGACGACGTCGACCGCCTCCTCGACGGCCTCACCGCCTTCCTCTGACCCACGTCCAGCTGCGTCAGTCGGGCAGCCCCCAGAAGGATCCGTGCAGGCCGCCGCCCACGGCAGGAGTGGCACGGGGCTACGGAGGCCTCAGTCCTCGGTCCCCGGCACCACCAGGCCCGACTCGTAGGCCGCCACCACGGCCTGGGTGCGGTCGCGCAGGCCCAGTTTGGCCAGGATGCGGCTCATATGGGTCTTCACGGTCTCCTCGCCGACGTGCAGCCGGGCTCCGATCTCCGGGTTGGACAGGCCCCGGGCGACCAGTTTGAGGACCTCCGTCTCCCGGGGGGTGAGCCCGGGCAGGCCCTCCGGCAGCGGACGGGACCTGGGCAGGTGTCTGGCGAACTCCTCGATGAGCCGGCGCGTCACGGTCGGCGCCAGCAGTGCCTCGCCGGCGGCGACCACCCGTACCGCGTCGAAGAGCCGCTCGGCGGTGACGTCCTTCAGCAGGAAGCCGCTGGCGCCGGCGGCGAGCGCGTCGTACACGTGCTCGTCCAGGTCGAAGGTGGTGAGGATGAGGACGCGCGGGCCGTCGCCGTCCGCGGTGAGCCGCGCGGTGGCCTGGATGCCGTCCATGCCGGGCATACGGACGTCCATCAGCACCACGTCCGGTCCGTGCTCGGCGCAGACGCGGACCGCCTCGGCCCCGTCGCGGGCCACGCCCACCACCGTGAAGTCCGGCTGGGTGCCGAGGAGACCGGCGAAGCCGGCCCGTACCACCTCGTGGTCGTCGGCGACGACGATGCGGGTCCGTGCAGGGCTCACCGGGTGTCCTCCTGGGTCGCGGGCAGGGTGGCCTCGACCAGGAAGCCGCCGCCCGGCGCGGGCCCGCAGCGCAGCCGGCCGCCGACGGCCGTGGCGCGTTCGCGCATGCCGAGCAGGCCGTGGCCGGAGCCGCCCGGGTGCGGCGCCCCGCCGTCGGGGCCGGGCCCGTTGTCGCGGATGCGTACGTCGAGAAAGTCGCCCGCGTAGTGCAGTTCCACGTCGATGGCGGCGCCGGGGGCGTGCCGGCGGGCGTTGGTCAGCGCCTCCTGGACGATGCGGTACGCCGTGAGTTCGATGCCGGGGTCGAGCGGCGCGACCGGGCCGCTGACGATGAGCCGGGTGGAGGTCCGGCCGGCGTCGCGGGCCTCGTCGAGCAGCTCGTTGAGCTGGGTGAGGCCGGGCTGTGGGCGGCGGATCCCGGCGGGGGCGCCCGCGTCCTCCCGGAGCACGCCGAGCAGCCTGCGCATCTCGGTGAGCGCGGTGCGGGCCGTGTCGCCGATGTCCAGCAGCCGTCTGGCACCGGCCTCGGGCATGCCGGGGGTGGTGAGGCGGGCCGTTTCCGCCTGTACGGAGATCATCGAGATGTGATGCGCGACGACGTCGTGCAGCTCACGGGCGATCCGGGCCCGCTCGCCGCGCGCGGCGTGCTCCAGCAGCGTCTCGGCGATGGCCCGCTCGGTGGCGCTCTGCGCCAGCGCCTCGCCCCGCGCGCGGCGGCCCATCGCGGCGGCGGCCACCGCGGCGCAGCACGTGGCCAGCAGAATCGCGGGGACGCGGATGCCCGGGACGTCGGGCCTGGCGAGCGCAGCCACGACATAGGGCACCACCACTAGCAGCGGAAGACTGCGGGCGCCGGAGCGGCCGAGCAGCCAGAGGACGAGCAGCTGCGCCACGGCTCCGCCGAGGGTCAGCGCCTGGTAGCCGGCCAGGGCCAGCACGCTCATGCAGGTGACGCCGACGGCCGCCGCCACGACATGGGTGCGCGCCAGCGCGAGCGGGGCGGTGGTGCCCAGCGCCAGAAGCAGCGCGAGCGGCAGCTCGGTGTGCAGGCCGTCCGCGCGGACGGTCATCTCGAGCGACGCGAGCAGCGCGAGGACGGACGCGGGGATCGCGGCGCCGGCGGCGATCGCGGGGCCCTCGGGGACGGAGTCCACCGCCGCGTCGAACCGGCGCGCCAGGCGGACGCCCCACCGGATGCCCCGGGGTGGCGGCCCGGCCCGGGTCCCGCGCTCAAGTCCCTTGCTCACGACGACCATTGTCGCGGCGTCGGCTCCCGCCCGCGTCCCCCCGCTCAACCGCCGCGCGTCCCTCGTGCGAGGGACGACGGCCGCCGTCCGTCCCCCACGCCGGGGACGGCGAAGTGCGCTCCGGCGCGTGACGACCGCGGCACCCGCCGCTCCCTAGCCTTCGCTGTCATGGAGGCAACCATCGAAGTGCAGGGGCTGCGCAAGCAGTTCGGACAGACCGTCGCCGTCGACGATCTGTCCTTCACCGTGGAGCCCGGCCAGGTCACCGGCTTCGTCGGGCCCAACGGCGCGGGCAAGTCCACCACCATGCGCGTCCTGCTCGGCCTGGACTCGGCCGACGCGGGCCGCGCGCTGATCGCCGGGCGGGCCTACGCCGCACTGCGGCACCCGCTGACCGAGGTCGGCGCGCTGCTGGACGCCGCCGCCGTGCACCCCTCCCGGCGCGGCCGCGACCATCTGCTGTGGCTGGCCCACACGCACGGGCTGCCGGCCCGGCGGGTCGACGAGCTGCTGGAGACGGTCGGTCTCGGTCCGGCGGGGCGCAAGCGGGCGGGCGGCTATTCGCTGGGCATGCGGCAGCGCCTGGGGATCGCCGCCGCGCTGCTGGGCGATCCGCCGGTCCTGCTCCTGGACGAGCCGGTCAACGGCCTCGATCCGGAGGGCATCCGCTGGATCCGCGGCTTTCTGCGGGCGCTGGCCCGCGAGGGGCGGGCGGTTCTGGTCTCCAGCCATCTGATGAGCGAGCTGGAGGACTCCGCCGACCATCTCGTGGTGATCGGCAGGGGCCGGCTGATCACCGACACCTCCGTGGCCGAGCTGCTGGCCGCGGCCTCCGGCGACCGGGTCGCGCTACGGACCAGCGACCGTACCCGGGCCATGGCGGTGCTGGCCCGTGAGGGCGCGACCGTCGCCGCCGACGGGAAGGAGAGCCTGACCGTGACCGGGCTGCCCGCGGAGCGGATCACCGCGCTGCTGGCCTCGGGCGGCGTGCCGTTCTCCGAGGTCCACGCGCACCGGGCGACGCTGGAGGAGGCGTACATGGAGCTCACCAGGGACGCGGTGGAGTTCCGGGCCTCGGCCGGTGAGGGGGGCGTACGGTGACCGCGCCGGTGAGGACCGCTCCGTACCGCTCCCGGTTGGCGCCCGCCCGGGACGGCTTCGGGCAGGTGATGCGCGCCGAGTGGACCAAGCTGCGCACCGTGCCCCGCTGGGGTCTGGTGCTGCTCTCCGCGATGGTGCTGACCGTGCTCGTCTGCGTGCTGTCGGTCTCGGGGAGTTCGGTCCACGGCGACGGGCCGCCCGTGCCCCTCGGCCCCGACGGTACGGCCGTCAAGGACACCATGCAGTTCGTCCACGAGCGCTTGCCCGGGGACGGCGGCATCACCGTCCGGGTCTCGGGGCTGAAGGGCCTCGAGGCGGAGGCGCCCGACGGCGGACGGGCGGGCGCGCCGCCCGCGGTGAACACCGGCAGGACCCCGGGCTGGACCAAGGCAGGTGTCGTCATCAAGGCGAACACCAAGGCCGGCAGCAGCTACGTCGCGGTGATCATGACGTACGGCCACGGCGTGCGGATGCAGTGGGACTACGTCCACGACCTGGCCGGCAGTGCCACCCCGCCGAGCGAGGACCGCTGGTTGCGGCTGGTGCGCGAGGGGGATGTCCTGACCGGCTACGAGTCGGCGGACGGCAAGGAGTGGCACCGGGTGGGCTCGGTCCGGCCGAAGGGCCTGACCGGGACCGTCGAGGCCGGGGTGTTCACGGCCGCCGCGCCGAACACCAAGGTGGAGCGTTCGTTCGGCGGCACCTCGGTCGCCGAGGGTCCCGGGCGGGCGACCGCGCACTTCGACGAGCCGACGGTGGAGGGCGCCACGGGCGGCTGGCAGCAGACCTCGGTCGGCTCCCCCGGCCCGCAGAACGCGGTCCCGGCCGCGGACATCGCCTCCGGCTCCTTCGACCTGCGCGGCTCCGGGGACGTCGGGCCCCTGCCGGCGAACGACGACATCACGAGGCAGACGCTCAGCGGGGCGATGATCGGCCTGATCCCGCTCTCGGCGCTGGGCGTGCTGTTCATCACCGTCGAGTACCGGCGCGGCATGATCCGCACCACGCTGATCGCCAGTCCGCGCCGGGGACGGGTCCTGGCGGCCAAGGCGATCGTGCTGGGCGGGGTGACCTTCGTGGCCGGGCTGATCGGGACCCTGCTCTCCTTCCTGATCGGCGCGCCCCTCATGCGGCGCAACGGGCACAAGCCGCCCCTGTCGCCCGAACCGGCGCTCACCGACGGCCCCGTACTGCGCGCCGTCGTCGGCACGGCCGCGCTGCTCGCCGTCGTCAGCGTCCTCGCCCTGGCCCTGGGCGCGCTGCTGCGCCGTACGGCGGCCGCCATCACGCTCATCGTGGTGGTGCTGGTGCTGCCGCAGATCCTGATCAGCGGGCTCCCCCTCGGCGCGGCACACGCCCTGATGCGGGCGACACCGCTGGCCGGCTTCGCGATCCAGGACACGGTCACGCGCTACGACCACGCGCCGAGGGTCTGCCTCCCCGAGGAGGGCTGCTATCCACAGGGGCCGTGGCCGGGCTTCGCCGTGCTGTGCGCGTATGCGGCTCTGGGGCTGGCGATCTGGCGGCTGCGCCGACGGGACGTGTGATCCTCGTGCGAGCCGTACGAGCGATGCGAGCCGTACGAGCGATGCGAGCCGTAGCGATACGGGCCATCCGAGCCATGCGGGCCGAGTGGACGAAACTGCGTACGCTGCCCAGCAGTTGGTGGCTGTTGCTGGCCGTGATCGCGCTGACGGTGGCGGTCGGGGGCGCGGCAGCGGCGGCGGTGACGACGGATCAGTGCTATCCGACGCCTGCCGCCTGCCAGGAGGACACGGTGAAGCTCAGCCTCACCGGCGTATGGGTCGGGCAGGCCGCGGTGGCGGTCCTCGGGGTACTGGCGATGAGCGGCGAGTACGGCACGGGCACGATACGGGCGGCCCTGACCGCGGTGCCCCGGCGCGAACGGCTGCTCATCGCGAAGGCCGCGGTGGTCGGCGCGCTGGCGCTGGTCACGGGCGCCCTCGGCGTGCTCGGCTCACTGCTCGTCGGCCGCCTGGTCCTGCCCGGCAACGGCTTCACCGCCGAGGCCGGCTACCCACCACTGTCCCTCGCGGACGGCCCGACGCTGCGGGCGGCGGTTGGATCGACCCTCTACCTGGGACTGATCGCCCTGCTGGCCCTGGGCATCGCGGCACTGGTCCGGGACACGGCGGGGGCGATCACGACGGTGCTGACGCTGCTGTACGTGTTCCCGGTGCTGGTCGCCCTGGTCTCCAGCGAGAAGTGGCGTGAGCGGCTGCAGGAATGGGGGCCGGCCTCCGCCGGTACGGCCGTCCAGGCGACCAGGAACCTGGACGCCCTGCCGATCGGACCGTGGCCCGGCCTGGGGGTACTCGCCCTGTACGCGGCGGCGGCACTCCTGACCGGCGGACTGGCCCTCCGGCTGCGGGACGCCTGAGCCAGTTGATGGCGGCCGTATCGTGACGGGCATGAGGCGGGCGGAGGTACTGCGAGAGCTGGTGGCCCAAGGTCGAAGCCACAGTCCCGAGAGGATTCACGAACTGGCGGCCGATCTCGGCCTTCTTGCGGCCGACCTGTTCGTGATCGCGGGCCGTCCGGTGCCGGCACACCTGCTGCCGCCGGCCCGCGATGCCGAGGTCCTGCGCGAGTTCACGTACCGCGTGACCTTCTGCGGCCACGCTCAACTGGCCTCCCTCCAGGAGTTCGTGCTGTCCCAGGCATCGGCGGGCCCCGGCCCGGCGCCGGAGGTGCCCCACGACGCGCGGTCCGCGCCCTCCGGCACGGACCGGTTCGCGGACATCCTGGACGGGTTCCTGCGCAATCGCGGCCTCGGGATCAGGGAGCTGCCGTTCGCCGGGCTGTCCGTCAGCACGATCAGGGGCATGCTGGGCGGACGCTTCCACAATCTGCAGCAGCTCAAGGCGATGGCGGGACCGCTGGGATGGACGTTGGAGGACCTGGCGGCCGTGGCCGGTGAGCCGTTGGGCGGCTTCGGCGACTGCTCCACGCTCTGCCATCACGTGGGCAGGGTGTACCTGGCCGCCATTCCCCTCACGACCGCGCAACTGGTCCGGGCCGCCGCCGAGGCGGACCGCTTGAGTGGTCGGGAGGACCGAGGCGCGTGGAGACCCGCGGCTCAGCAGGTCGACGACTGCCCGGACGGCGGCGGTCCCGGACGCGGGGCCTGACCCAGGCCCACCGGGCCGGCCACGGGTGCTCACGGCTCACGACACGACGACCACGGCCTTGCCGCGGGCATGGCCCCGCTCCACATGGCGCACACCCTCGGCCGTGTCGGCCAGGGGGTAGGTCCGGTCGACGACCGGGGTGAGCCTGCCGGCCTCGATGAGCGCGGTGACGGCGAGCAGGTCCTCGTGGGTCGGCCCGGCCGGGGGCGACGGGAGGATCGGGCTCAGCCGCTGCCGCACGAACGCGTTGACGGCGCCCATCCGCAGCATGGAGCCGATCACCCCGAACACGTGGCCGGGCGAGCCCCCGCCGTTGGCGACCAGCGTCCCCGTCGGGGTGAGCGCCCGGCGCAGCCGGCTCAGCGGGTGGTTGCCCACGTTGTCCAGGATCACGTCGTAGTGCGTGCCCCGGCCGGTGAAGTCCTCCCGGGTGTAGTCGACGACATGGGCGGCGCCCAGTGAGCGCACCAGGTCGGCGTTGCGGGCACTGCAGACCCCGGTGACCTCCGCGCCCAGGGCCGCGGCAATCTGCACGGCGAACGTGCCCACGCCGCCGCCCGCCCCGTTGACCAGCACCCGCTGCCCGGACTGCACCCGCCCCACGGTCCGGATGCCCCGCAGGGCGGTCACCGCCCCCACCGGTACGGCCGCGGCCTGCTCGAACGTCAGGCCCGCGGGCTTGGGCACCAGCAGCTCCGCGGTGGTGCTCGCGTACTCGGCGAACGAGCCCGGGCAGAAGCCCAGCACCTCGTCACCGGGCCGGAGCCCTCGTACGTCGGCGCCGACCGCCTCCACCTCCCCGGCCGCGTCGATTCCGGCCACCCGCGACTTCGGCCGGGTCAGCCCCACGCCGCCCATCAGCCGCGCCACGTACGGGTCGCCGCGCAGCATGTGCCAGTCGTAGGGGTTGAGCGCGGCGGCGCGCACCCGTACCAGCACCTGACCGGCTCCGATCTCGGGCCGGTCGATGTCCGCCTGCCGCAGGACGTCCGGCGGACCGAACCGCTCCTGGACGATCGCCTTCATCGGGCCTCCCCCATCACTTTCGGACGCATGGGGTGTACGGCGTACACCCCCTTGAAGGCAAGGTAGGTGTACGCCGTACACCCGTCAAGGGGTAAAGGGGAAGAAGGACAAAGAAAAGCGGCAGATACCGCTGGATCAGGCCCTGCCCAGGAGCCGCTCGAGGCCGTCCAGCGTCAGATCCAGAGCGAACTCGAACTCGAACTGGTCGTCACAGCCCGAACCCACGACAGAGTCCGGGTCATGGGCGACCGCCATGGCCAGTGCGGTGATGTGGGGGTAGCGCGCGGCCATCTCCTCGGGCGGCATCGCGTCCGGATCCGGCGCGCGGTCCGAGGTGTCCTCGAACAGCTCCTGCGAGAACCCCAGCAGACGGCTGCCCATGACGTGCATCGCATGGTGGACCAGGTCGATCGAGAAACCCCCGGCCCGGAAGATCCCGATCATCGAGTCCAGGTACTCCATGACCGCGGGCGTAGGGGTGGTCCGCGCCTTGATCCGCGACTCGATGACCTCGGGCGCCCACGGATGGCGCAGCAGCATGCGGCGGGCCGACAGCACGCGCCCGCGAACGATCGCCTTCCAGTCGGTGCCGCCGGCCGGTGGATCGATCTCCCCCACGAGGACGTCGATCATGCCGTCCAGCAACTCGTTCTTGTTGGCCACGTGCTTGTACAACGCCATGGGCACCACACCGAGCGCCTGCGCGATCTTGCGCATGCTGAGCGCGTCGACTCCGCCCTCGTCGGCCAGGGCGACGGCGGCGCCCAGAACCCGCTGCTTGCTCAGGGGTGAGCGGGGCTGAGTGGCGGAGCCGGCCTGCATGGGTGTCTCCACCATCCCCTCTCGTAGGAGGGAAGGCCCGGAGCCGATCATCCTTCCCCTTGACGAAGGTACAGCGCCGGACGGGTGAGGTCCCGACGACCCGGCTGCCCACTTACCCCCAGGGGGTATATTGCCCGCAAGGCGGGGTGGGCGACGTCCCCGACGACGGCGAGCAGGGTCGGGTAGATCGGCTGTCGTCATGGCTTCCGTCCGTACTCGATGTGAAACGCCCGCCTGAACCGCACGCCGCCCTCGCCGCCGCCTCGGGCCTGGTCGTCGCGGTCCGCATGTACGAGACGCACCCTCGATCATGACGGCCCGCCTCCCCCCTCAAGATACAATCGATCTTGTATACTGATATAAGTTTTCGTATACACGCAGGGGGTCATCATGAGCCGCACCGTCATCGACCTCGACGACGAGGCACTGGAGGCAGCCGCCAGAGAACTCGGCACCACCACCAAGCGCGACACCATCAACACAGCCCTGCGCGAGGTCACAGCCCGTTACCGGCGACTGCGCGCACTCGAGGAGGCCCGTGCCCTGGCGGCCGACGGCGCATTGGACATGGGCCTGCTCCTCGACAAGAGCAAGTACCGACCCACCAGCACGGCAAGCGGCAGCCACCCTGCTGGAGCGGCTGAGTGAGCGTCGCCGACTACCTCATCGACACCTCCGCCCTCGCCCGCGTCCTGCTCGGCCAGAACACCACCGAGTGGGACGACAGGATCGGTGCCGGCCTGGTCGCTATCTGTGACATCACCGAACTGGAGGTCCTGTACTCAGCCCGCTCGGCCGCCGACCGCACTCGCCTGAAGGCCTCGTTCGACGCCCACTACGCGTGGTGCCCCATGCCAGACGGCGTCTTTCGGCGCGCTCGCGTGGTCCAGGAGCAGCTCACCTCGAAGGGCGAGCATCGCAGCGCGGGCCCCGTCGACCTCCTCGTGGCCGCCGCCGCCGAAGAGGCCGGCCTCACCCTGCTCCACCACGACCGCGACTTCGAAACCATCGCCCGGGCCACGGGCCAGCCGGTGCGCATGATCGACCTCAAGCGGTAGCGTCCCGTTCCTCGGCGACGCGTAGGTGCGTGGTGCCGGACGGGGCCAGGTCCGCCGGCTGCCGCATGCGCGCCAGACCGGCCGGCCCCAGCCCGTCGGCGTAGGCGAGCGGATCGAGGTCCGTCACCTGGTACTGATCGCCGAGAACCTCCCTGACCAGCCACTCGGCCGGCCGCCGCGGATCGGGGCGCGCGACCGCGCAGGGCTCCAGATGGACCTCGGCCACAGCGGCAGCGGCCTGCCTGACCACCCGCCGGAGTCGTCGACGTCCTCGTACGCCCCGCCGAGCGCCCGGATGGCGTCCTCGGCCATGCCGACCGCCTGCGCCGTCGGTCCGCCGACGGTCAGCGCGCGCGGCGCGTCCTTCAGTCCGCTGAGGCACAGTTGACGCTCCGACACGAACAGCGTCCGCCTCGCCGACAGCCGTACGCCGGAAGCCGCTCCTGGCCGTCCGGCGCACGAGCCCGAGGCCTGTCACGGCCAGATGGACTTCAGCTGCCACGCCTGCATGTGGTCGAGCGTGGCGGTGCCGCCTTCGGCGAAGGCGTCGACGCCGGTGCTGGAGGGGTCGGGGAAGATCTGGTCGGTGAGGGTGACCTGTTCGCCACGGCTGTTCTGGGCGTAGACCTCGACGGAGGAGGCGTCGACGAGGACGTGCAGGCTCAGCCGGCCGCCGTCGAGTGCGAGGGGGGCGCGCTGGACACCGGAGAAGGTGGGGTCGAAGTCGGTCGCGCCGGAGGCGGTGCGGTCGATGTAGACCTCGCCGGTGGAGGTGTCGTAGCCGATGCGGGTGCGCTGCCCGTCGCCGGTGCGGACGTCCAGGCCGAAGCGGTCGGCGGTGCCGGCGGTGAGGTCGGCCTGGAGTTCCTGGGTGCTGCCGTGCACCGCGAGCGGGGTGGTGGTGTTCGCGACGCGCGTGGGCGCCACCCGGGTGCCGGCGCCGCGCAGGTCGGTCAGTTCGCGGACCGGCTGCTGGATCAGCTGGACCTTGCCGTTCACGGTCCGCAGGGAGAGCTGGCGGGGGAAGGAGTCGGCGCTGCGCCACGGGGTGGTGGGGATGGCCTGCCCGTAGTTCCAGTTGTTCATCCAGGCGATCATGACGCGGCGGCCGCCGGGGGCGTCGGTCCACGTGTTGGCGGCGTAGAAGTCGGCGCCGTAGTCGAGCCAGTGGGCGCGCTGGGTGGTGGTCAGGGCGGGCTTGTCGGCGGCGGTGAACTGGTCGGCGAGGACGTGTCCCCAGCCGCCGGAGTTGGCGTCCACGATCTGGAGCTGGGCCTTCTTGCCGTTGTACGCCATGGTGTTGAAGGAGGCCCAGTCGAGGTCCTCGGAGTCGGCGCCGGTGGCACTGCGGACGACCTTGCCGTCGACCAGCAGGTTGACGCCGGTCTCGACGGAGGGGGGCTTCGCCTGGGTGTCGGAGAGGACGACCTGGTCGAGGTTGAGGTGACCCCAGCCGCCGGTGTTGTCGTCCACGACCTTGATCTGCGCCTGCTTGCCCTGCAGGTCGGACAGGTCCCAGGAGGCCCAGTTCAGGGCTTCGCCGTTGGATCCGGTGGCGGAGCGCACCACCTTGCCGTCCACGACGAGTTCGACGGCGGTGGGGGCGTCGGAGCTCGCGGGGTGGTAGCCGCCGCCGATGAGGAAGTCCAGGTACTTCTTGTCGATGGTGAAGGCCGGAGAGGTCAGGGTGCCGGTGCTCGCGTCGCCGTTGAGGAAGGTGTTGACGAGCCCGTTGCCGAGGTAGCCGGCGACCTGCTGCTGGCCGGGCAGGGTGCCCTGGGCCGGTCCGGTGCCGAAGGCGTCGCCGGTGACGGTCCAGTCGCCGATGGGGCTGGTGTAGGTGCTGCCCTCGAAGTCGGCGAGGGTTTCGCCGGTGGGTGTCGGCTCGTCGCCCAGGACGGCGCCCGGGTCGTACGGGTGGTTGCCGCCGCCGACCTTGAAGTTGATGTAGTCGCCGGCCACCGTGAACTCGGGCGAGGTCAGGGTGCCGGTGGCGGCGTCGCCGCCGTGGAAGCTGTTGGCGAAGGCCTTGCCCTCGAAGCCGGTGACCTGCGACTGCCAGTCCACCGCCCCGGTCGCCGGCGCGCTGCCGAACGCGTCGCCCGTGGCCGTCCAGTCCCCGAACGAGCCGGACTCGAAGTCCTGCATGACGGTGCCGCTCGGGGGCGTGTACGTGCCGGGGTCGTCGGAGGTGAACTTCTTGCCGTCGAAGTCGCCGACGAAGTACTGGGCGCCGGAGCCGCCCGCGATGCCTCCGGGGTTGAGGTTGACGGCCAGCACCCACTTCGTCTTCTTCGGGTTGCCGTCGACCGGGAGCGGGAACAGGTCCGGACACTCCCACACCCCGCCGGTGGCGCCGGCCGGGCCGAAGTCGCTCTGATGGGTCCAGTGCTTGAGGTCGGCCGAGCTGTAGAAGGAGATCTTGTGCTGGTCGGCGAGGGAGACCGCCATCAGCCAGCGCTGCGTGGGGGCGTACCAGAAGACCTTGGGGTCACGGAAGTTGTTCGAGCCGATGTCGAGCACCGGGTTGTCGTGGTACTTGGTCCAGGTGGTGCCGCCGTCGGTGCTGTAGGCGAGGGCCTGCTGCTGCTTGCCGGAGGCCTTCTGCGCGCTGGTGTAGACGGCGACGAGCGGAGGGTTCTTCTTCGTCCCGAAGCCGGTGCTGTTGTTCCTGTCCAGCACCACGCTGCCGGAGAAGATCATCTCCTGGTCGTCCTGGGGGATGGCCACCGGGAGCTGCTTCCAGTGCACCAGGTCGGTGCTGACCGCGTGGCCCCAGGACATGTTGCCCCAGCTGTTGCCGGACGGGTTGTACTGGAAGAACAGGTGGTACCGGCCCTTGTAGTAGATGAGGCCGTTGGGGTCGTTCATCCAGTTCTGGGCCGGGGTGAAGTGGAACTGGGGGCGGTACTGCTCGTGGTAGGCCGTGTCGGCCATGGCGGGAGAGGCGGCGACCAGGCCGAGCCCGGACAGGACGGCCAGCGCGGCCAGGAGTCTGCGACGCGGACGAATGGTTCTGGACATGGCGCTCCTTGCGGGCATGCGGGCTTCGGCTCAGCCGTAGGGGGACTGACGCGTGACGAGTGGCGCTTGACGCGTGTCGGGTGCGGGTACGGGCGGCGGCTCGGCCGTGGCCTCGTCCAAGGCCACGGGCGAGCCCGGCGGTGGGGGCAGCACGGCACCGGCAGCTCCAGCCAGCGGCTGGAAACGTTTCGCCGAACGTAAGGGCACCACGTCGCCGAAGTCCAGACCCTGTGCAGGAAAACTCCTGAATGCGAGGATCGAGACGGCTGCGCGGTGCCCTCGACCCCAGCCACCGAACCCGGGAGAAAACGTTGCCCAGCGAGCACCACGACACAGGCAGGCGACCGGCGACCATGCGCGACGTCGCGACCATGGCCGGGGTGGGGATCGCCACCGTCTCGCGGGTCGTCAACGGCAAGCCCGTCACCCCTGACCTGGCGGAACGGGTGACGCGCGCCGCCGAGTCGCTCGGCTACCGCCACGATCTGACGGCCAGCAGCCTGCGCCGGGCCGACCGCCGCACCAGCACCCTCGGCCTGATCCTGGAGGACGCGGCCAACCCCTTCTCCGCCGCGCTGCACCGCGCGGTGGAGGACGCCGCCGCCGAGCACGGCATGCTGCTCCTGGCCGGGTCCACCGACGAGGACCCGGTCCGGGAACGGGGCCTGCTGAGGACCTTCACGGCCCGCCGGGTCGACGGCCTCATCGTGGTGCCCACCGGGCAGAACGACACCGACCTCGACGCGGCCCGCCGTGCCGGCACACCCGTCGTCTGCGTGGACCGCCGCACCACGGCGCCGCAGGTGGACACCGTGACCGTGGACAACCGCGCGGGCGTGCGGGCGGCGGTGAAGAGGCTGTACGAGGCGGGTCACCGGCGTATCGGCTTCCTCGGGGACCTCCGCTCCATCTGGACCGCCGAAGAGCGCTACGCCGGGTTCGTGGAGGGTCTCGCCGAGGTGGGCTGCGTCCTGCACCCCTCCCTCGTCAGACGCGGCCTGCACGGCGCGCAAGCCGCCCAGCAGGCCACCCGCGAGCTCCTGGCCCTCGCCCACGCGCCCACCGCACTCGTCTCCGGCCAGAACCTCCTGACCGTCGGGGCCCGCATGACGCTGCAGGAGCTCCGGCTGCAGCGCCGCGTGGCACTGATCGGCTTCGACGACCTGCCCCTGGCCGGCCTGCTCGACCCCGGCATCTCGGTGATCGCCCAGGATCACGCCGCCATCGGCAGGGAGGCCGCGGGCCTGCTGTTCGACCGGCTCGGGGGCGAGGGCGAAGGCGGACCCGCCCGGCACCGTGTGCTGCCCACCCGCTACCTCGCCCGCGGCTCGGGCGAACTCCCCGCTCCCGAGGACGGCTGACGACTTCCCCGTGAACGAGTTGTTTCCGGTGTGTTGACCGGGTGAGCCTCTCGGTGCTTCACTGCCGGAACCGGTACCGAAACCGGTTCCGGCACCGCTACCGGTACCGGTTCCACCGATCTCTGTACGATCGGCCCTTCGGTGCGGGAGGAAGTCTTCCGCCTCTGCGTGGAATGAGAGGAGGTGGCATGGGAGTCACCATCGCCGACGTGGCCGCACGGGCCGGCGTCAGCAAGACGACGGTCTCGCGAGTGCTGAACGGCAAGGGCGAGATCAACGAGAACACCGTCCTGAAGGTCCGCGAGGCGATCTCGGAGCTGGGCTATGTGCCGAGCGCCGGGGCAGTCGGGCTCGCACGCGGCACCACACAGATGATCGGCATGCTGGTCCCGGACATGGCCTGGGCCTGGGCCGGCATCGTGCAGGCGGTCGTCGAAACGCTGGAGACCGAGGGCTTCGGGCTGCGCATGCTGACCTGGAACCGCGGTGAGGAGTCCCTGCGCAGACTGGGCCTGCAGGTCGCCGCCAAGTCGTTCGACGGTCTGCTGGTGATAGAGCCCGAGGGCGCCATGGGGTACATCACTGAACTGCACGAAGCGGGGCTGCCGGTCGTACTGATCGACGATCGCTTCCAGCGGCCGGGGTTCCCCTATGTGGCCACCACCAATCGGGAGGGGGGTGAGCAGGCCGCACGGCACCTGCTCGACATCGGGCGCCGTCGTCCTCTCGTGGTGACCGGTCCCGAGGGGTTCGGCTGCACTCGGGAACGGCTGGCCGGCTTCGTCGACGTCTATGCGGAAGCCGGGTTCGAGATCGACCAACGCCGCATCGTCCGCGGCGACTTCCAGTTCGACCGCTGCCGGAGCGCGGTCGCCCGCGCCCTCGCGGACGGCGTGGAGTTCGACTCGGTCTTCGCACACAACGACCCCTCGGCGGCCGGCGTGCTCGCCGCCCTGCATGAGGCCGGCCTCTGGATTCCGCAGGATGTCGCCGTGGTGGGGTTCGACGACGTCGAGATGGCCTCGTACACCTATCCGGCGTTGACCACCATCCGACAGCCCATGCGGGAGATGGGTGCGGCGGCGGCGCGGCTGCTGCTGGACCACGTGCGGGGATCGCCCGAGGCCGCCCCCTCGTGCGTCATTCCCACCAGCCTCGTGGTCCGTGGCTCGACGTTGCTGCCGGGCTCGAACTGACGCCTCGCCCATCAAGACACACACACGTCAGCGTCTCCCCGAACGGTCCGTCTCCGTCCTCGTGCCCAGCCCCGCGGGCGGAGACGGACTCCTTCCGGCCGCGCAACCGACCCACCCGGCCCTCGGGCAGGCCGACAGGTCGTCCGGCTCTTGCTGAAGCCGCTCCACAGCGGCCCCGACCGGCCCGCTCGTCCGCCGGCCTCACCACCTCCCACGCGGAACCGTGTTCACGCGTCACCGCCGAGGTGCCGTTTCCCTCGATGCCTGCCCGTTCCGGCACACCGAACGGCGCCGCTGGCACAGCCGCTGCCGGCTTCGCGTCGGACGTGCCTGCCGCGACGCGCGGCTGACCCTCGACACCACTGTCACCGCAGGCGGCCCCCACACGTGGGCCGACTCATGCGGAAGGCCGCCCGCTTGCCGGCCTCCACCCCTCGCGCCCGTAGCGCCCCAACGGCAAGGAGTTGCACCATGCGTACCCCTACCCGTCACACCGTCAGAACCGTCCAGCTCCTGTGCGTCACCGTCACGGCGGCCCTGGTGGCCACCGGCTGCGGCCGGAGCGCCGACTCCGGGTCCGGCAAGGACGCCCCCGCGAAGATCGCCGGCGGCAAGGCCACGGGCAAGGTCGTCATGTGGTCCATGGGCGACACCGACAAGAACCTCGAGACCCTGGCCAAGAAGTTCGAGGAGCAGAACCCCGACGTCACGGTCCAGATCACGGCGGTGCCCTGGGACGCCGCCCACGACAAGCTGACCACCGCGGTCGCCGGCGGCAACACACCGGACATGTCAGTGGTCGGAACCACCTGGATGGCCGAGATGGCCGCCATGAACGCCTTCCAGGCCACCCCGACGTCGATCAAGTCCTCGAGCTTCTACCCCGGCCAGTGGGACACCACCAAGTACAAGGACACGTCCTACGGCGTCCCGTTCATCGCCGACACCTCCGCGGTCTACTACCGCACCGATCTCACCACGAAGGCCGGCATCAAGGGCGCTCCGGCCGGCGACCGGGACGGATACCTGAAGGACCTCAAGGCCATCCAGGCCACCGCCGGCAAGGAGAACCCGAAGCTGCGCTATGCCACCGGCCTGGTGATGGGCTTCAACTCCTGGCTCTTCTGGGTGCCGATGGTCTGGCAGCAGGGCGGTGACATCTACGACGCCGCGACCGGGAAGTTCACGTTCGACTCGCCCGAGGTCGCCAAGGCGCTGGAGTACTACGCGAGCGTTCCGAAGCAGGGCATGGCGCCGACCGACAAGGCGGACAACATGCAGCTCTTCCGGGACGGGCTGATCGCGACCTACCAGGAGGCCGGCTGGGCCGGCGGCAGCCTCCACAAGGACGCCCCGGAGCTGGACGGCAAGTGGAAGACCATGCCGGTGCCGTACAGCAAGCAGGCCGCCGGGTTCGCCGGCGGCAGCGACCTGGCGGTGTTCAAGGACGCCAAGAACCCCGACGCGGCATGGAAGTTCGCCCAGTTCCTGACCGAGCCCGCCAACCTCGCCGCCTATGCCAAGGCCAGCGGCATCCTGCCCCCTTCGCCCCAGGCGTGGTCGGCGGGGAAGCTGACCGAGGACGAGAACATGAAGGCGTTCGCCGAGCAGCTCGAGGTCAGCAAGGCGCCGCCCGCCATCACGACCTGGCAGCAGATCGCCGACGCCATCGACTCCGAACTGGAGAAGCTGACCCTCGGCAAGGCCACCGTCGCCGAGGTGCAGAAGGCGCTGCAGTCCAAGGCCACCAGCATCGGCACCGGCCGCTGAGCGGCCTCCGCGTGACCACCCCCCACGGACGGATGACATCCATGTCCACGAAAACGCTCCCCAGGCAGAGTCACACCGGCAAGCGGAGCACCGCGGGGCCGGAGCGGAGTGCCGACCGCCGGCCCCTCGCGCTCCGGCGCTCGGCGCGCGGCAGGCAGGCACGGGCCGCCTGGATCCTCGCCGCCCCGTTCCTCGCCCTGTTCGCGGCCTTCATGCTGCTGCCGGTGGCCTGGTCACTGATGATGAGCCTGACCGACACCAAGAGCGCCGATCTGCGCACCCCACTGAACGTGTCGTTCATCGGCCTCGACAACTACGTACGGCTCTTCCAGGACGAGCAGTTCCGCCACGCCCTGCGCAACACCGCCGTCTTCGTCCTGGTCGGCCTGCCCCTGACGCTGGCTGCCGGGCTCGCCGCGGCGGTCGCCCTCGACCGCGGCATCCGCCGCTTCCGGGCCGTCTTCCGGGTCGGCTTCTACCTCCCGGTGATCACCAGCATCGTGGCCGTCGCCGTGGTCTGGAGGACACTCCTGGAACCGCGCTCGGGCCTGGTGAACACCGTCCTGGGCTGGTTCGGCGTCGACGGCCCCTCCTGGCTGGCGGACACCCGCTTCGCCCTGCCCGTCATCATCCTGATGGCCGTGTGGCGCAACCTCGGCACTGTCATGATCATCATGCTGGCCGGGCTGCAGTCCGTGCCGCAGTCCCTGATGGAGGCAGCCGAACTCGACGGCGCCGGCGCCTGGCAGCGGTTCTGGCGGGTCACGTTCCCGCTGCTGCGCCCGGCCTTGCTGCTGACCGCCGTGACCACCGGCATCGGCTATCTGCAGTTCTTCGACGAGCCGTTCGTGATGACCCAGGGCGGCCCGCTGGACTCGACCCTCTCGGCCACGATGTTCGCCTACAACCAGTTCGGCAACGGCAACTACGACGTGGCGTCGGCCGCCGGCTACGTCATCTTCGTCCTCATCGTCGCGCTGACCGTCCTGCAGTTCCGGATGCTGCGAGACAAGGACTGATGCCCCATGACCACAGTCGTTTCCACCCCCGGGCCATCGGCCACGGACAAGGCCGTGAGGCGCCGCCGCATCCGGCAGACCTGGGGCCTGCCCTGGCTGTACGTACCGCTCGCCGGCGCCCTGCTGCTGATGATCGCGCCGTTCCTCTGGATGCTGTCCGGCTCCTTCAAGCCCGAGGCCGACATCCGCAGGGTCCCGCCCGTCCTGATACCCACGGCGCCCACGGCCTCCAACTACGGCGAACTGTTCAGCCGCCTCGACTTCACCAGCATGTTCGCCAACTCCGTGATCGTGGCCCTCGCCGTCACCGCCGGAAACCTTCTCTTCTGCTCGATGCTGGGATACGCCCTGGCCAAGCTGGAGTTCCGCGGCCGACGCGCCGTGTTCGCCCTGGTCATCGCGACCCTCATGGTCCCCGGCCTGGTCACCTTCGTACCGCTGTACGTCCTGGTGGCCAACATGAAGCTGACCGGCTCCCTGCTCGGGCTGATCCTGCCGTTCCTGGCCACCCCGTTGGGGGTGTTCCTGATGCGGCAGTTCATCTCCACCCTGCCCGACGAACTCATCGACGCCGCCCGCGTCGACGGCTGCCGCGAACTCGCCATCTTCGCGAAGATCATCCTGCCGCTGACCAAACCGGCCCTCGCCACCCTCGGGATCATCACCTTCCTCGGCTCCTGGAACAACTTCCTGTGGCCTCTGGTCGTCGCCCAGAACGAGAGCCAGTACACCCTCCCCGTCGGCCTCGCCCTGGCCAGCAGCGGACAGTCCTTCACCCGCTTCGGCATCCTGCTCGCCGGCGCCGTGGTCGTCCTGCTGCCGGTGATGATCGTCTTCCTCCTCTTCCAGCGCCACTTCGTCGCCGGGATCGCCACCACCGGCCTCAAGTGACCTCCGTCGCCCACCCCCAAACAACTCCTGACCTGCAACGACTCATGACTTGGAGACCCCAGTGGGACAGCCGGTCCGCTCTGTCGCGTACCTGGATCCGGACGCGTCCGTGGAAACGAGAATCGAGGACCTGCTGTCCCGGATGACCCTGGCGGAGAAGGTCGGGCAGTTGCTGATGCTCGACGCCCAGCACGGGGACCTGGCGGACATCGTGTCGGCCAAGCTGGCCGGGTCGGTGCTGCATGTGCATCCCGCGCTGATGCCTCAGGCCATGGAACTGGCCCGGCGGACACGGCTCGGTATTCCGCTGCTGACGGCCGACGACGGCATCCACGGCCACTCGTTCTGGCCGGGGGCGACGATCTTCCCGACCCAGCTGACCATGGCCTGCACCTGGGATCCCTCCTTGCTCCACCAGGTCGCCCGTGCGTCCGCGACCGAGATCGCGGCGACCGGAATCCACGGGACGTTCTCCCCGGTGCTGTGCATCACCCGCGACCTGCGCTGGGGCCGGATCAACGAGACCTTCGGCGAGGACCCGTTCCTGATCGGTGAACTGGGGGCGGCGATGGTGCGTGGCTACCAGGGTGAGGGCCTCGGCGACCCGACGGCCGTGCTGGCGTACGCCAAGCACTTCGCGGGCTACTCCGAGACCCTGGGCGGACGCGACGCCAGCGAAGCGGAGCTCAGCCCGCGCAAGCTGCGCTCGTGGTTCCTGCCCCCGTTCGAGCGAGCGGCTCGGGCCGGCTGTCGCGCCTTCATGCTGGGCTACCAGTCGATCGACGGCGTGCCCATCACCGCGAACGAGTGGCTGATCAACGACGTACTCAAGGGCGAGTGGGGCTTCACCGGCACGCTGGTGACCGACTGGGACAACGTCGGCCGGATGGTCTACGACCAGCGGACCTGCGCCGACCACACCGAGGCGGCGGCGGTCGCCGTCAACTCCGGGAACGACCTCATCATGGCCACGCCGGCGTTCTTCGAGGGCGCCCAGGAGGCGGTCGCCCGCGGCCTGGTCGACGAGAAGCAGATCGATGACGCGGTACGGCGGGTCCTGCGGCTGAAGTTCGAGCTCGGGCTCTTCGAGGACCCCCGTGCCCCCGACCCCGAGCGGCAGGCGCGGGTGATCGGCGGCCGCGCACACGCCGACCTCAACCTCGAGACCGCCCGACGTTCCCTCGTGCTGCTGCGCAACGAGGGGATCCTGCCCCTCGAAGGCGGGCTGACCGGGGACGGAACCGGTCGCGCCGCGGGCCGGGGCACTCCGCGGACGATCGCGGTCATCGGCCCCAACGCCGACAGCCCGCAGGCCATGCTCGGCGACTGGGCTGGGGCCACCGGCCAGGTGCCGTGGATGCCCGAAGGACATCCACGCGAGTTGGTGGAGACGGTGCTGGACGGGCTCCGCGCCGTCGTCCCCGCCGACTGGACCGTCACGCACGCCCGCGGAGCCGACATCGAAAACCCCGCGTTCGACCCCGACGAGTGGGTCGTCGGGCCCGACGGACAACCACAGCCGCCCGTCTTCACCCCCGCCCCGGTCGACGAGGCACAGCTTCGGGAGGCAGTCGACGCGGCGGAGGCCGCCGACTACGCCGTCGTGGTCGTGGGGGACACCATCGCCCTGACGGGCGAGGTGCGCTCCACGGCCACCCTCGACCTCCAGGGAGGCCAGATCGCGCTGTTGGACGCGGTCGCAGCCACCGGCACGCCCATGATCGTGGTACTGCTCCAGTCCAAGCCGAGCACCCTCCCCGACTCGGCACTGAACGCGGCGGCACTCATCGAGGCGTTCAACCCGGGCATGCGCGGCGGCCGCGCGATCGCCGAACTCCTCCTCGGACTCGTCGAGCCCAGCGGCCGGCTCCCGGTCTCCTTCGCACGGCACGTCGGACAGCAGCCGGTCTTCTACAACCAGGTGCGGGGCCAGCACGGTGACCGCTACGCGGACCTCACCCAGGACCCCCTGTTCGCGTTCGGCGAGGGCCTGAGCTACACCACCGTCACCTACTCCGACGTCGCCGTGCACGAGGACGACGTCTGCGCCGACGGCACCCTCCACGCGACCGTACGACTCACCAACAGCGGAAGCCGGCCCGCCCTGGAAACCGTCCAGGCGTACGTCAGCGACCTGACCACCAGCGTCACCTGGGCCGAGCAGGAGCTGAAGGCCTTCACCCAGGTCGTCGTCCCTCCCGGCGAAAGCCTGGAGGTCACCCTCAGCATCCCTGCCGCGCACTGCTCACTGGTCACGGCCGACGGCCGCCGAGTGGTCGAACCCGGCGAGTTCGCACTCCGCGTCGGCCCCAGCTCACGGCGGCGGCAGCAGCTCAGCGCGGGATTCCGCATCCGGGCCTGAACCCCGCTCGAAGGCCGTACGGAGGCCGCTTCAAGGCCATACGGAGGCCGCTCGAAGGCTCCCGCCCAGCCGATACCTGACCCGGCTGGGCGGGACCCCCCGCAACACCGAAAGGCACGCGTGTGTCCACCCCACCCCGCGACCCGCACTTTCCCGTCGCGCACCTGCGCCCGCCCCGCAACTGGATCAACGATCCCAACGGGCTGGTCTTCCACGACGGCCACTACCACGTCTCCTACCAGTACAACCCGTACGGAGCGACCCACGCGAACCTCCACTGGGGTCACTTCCGCAGCCCCGACCTGCTGAGCTGGGAGCCGCTGCCGATCGCCCTGTCCCCGACGCCCGGTGGCGTGGACGCCGACGGCTGCTTCTCCGGCAACGCCGTCTCCGACGGCGACCGGCTGGTCGCCTTCTACTCCGCGCACCGCGAGGACCGCTCGTTCCAGCACCAGCCGGTCACCTGCGCCGTCTCCCGCGACGACGGCAGGACCTTCAGCCCGCGGGGAGAAACGATCCTCCCGACATGGCCCGAGGGCTGCACCATGTACCGCGACCCGTACGTCTGGCAGGACGGCGACGGCTGGCGGATGCTGGTCGGCGCCGCCCTCGCGGACGGCCGCGCCGCCGCTCTCCTCTACGACTCGCCCGACCTGGAGAACTGGACGTACCGAGGGCCCTTCGCCACCCGCCGGCCGGAGCCCATCGGCGGCACCGAGCAGCTCACCGGCGAGGGCTGGGAATGCCCCCAGTACCTCCCGGCGGTCGACGGCCGCGGCGCCCTTGTCTTCGGCGCATGGACCGAACCCACCGGCCCCATGAGCGTCGCGGCCCTGATCGGCGAGGAGCACGACGGCCACTTCGAGGCCGGCTCACCGGTCCCCCTCGACCACGGCCCCGACTGCTACGCACCCGCGCTGCTGCGCGCACCCGCCGGCCGGTGGCTGCTGTGGGGCTGGTCGTGGGAAGCCCGCGACGAAGCCTGGGCCGTCGCGGACGGATGGGCCGGCGTCCTCACCCTGCCCCGCGAGATCCATGTCGACGGCGCCGGAACGCTGCGCCAGCAACCGGCCGCCGAACTCCTCGCCCTGCGCGGCGAACACACCGTCCACGCCGCAGGCGAAACGCACGGCCCGCAGCCGGTGAACCTCGGCGGCGTAGGCAGGGCCTTCGACCTGACGGCCCGTCTGGAGCCCACCGGAGACGCCGGCCTACGGCTGCTCACCACCCCGGACGGCTCCGAATACCTCGACATCCGCCTCGACGCCGACGCGGGCGAACTGGTCGTCGACCGCGACCACGCCTCGCTGGACTCCCGGGCCCACGGCGGCTCCTACCGGATGCCCTGCCCCACCGGTCGGCCCGTCGACGTGCGCGTGGTCGTCGACCACTCCATCGCCGAGATCTTCCTGACCACCACCGGCCAGGCCCTCACGCTGCGTTTCTACCCCACAGGGCAGGACCCGTGGCGACTTCAGGCCCGCACCGCACCGGGTACGCACCTCGGCTACACGGTCGACGCGTGGGAGCTGCGCCCTCTCATGGTCAGGACGCCGACCCCCGCCGCCACAGAGCAGTACTGAACAAACAGGTCTGAAGGAGGATCTTCAATGAGCTCGTACGGTCTTGGACGACGTCAGTTCCTCACTACCGCCATCGGCGTCGCCGCCGCCTGGACCCAGGTTTCCGGCAAGGCTGCCGCCGCCACCTCGTCACGCAGTTCTTCTGTGCAGGTCTGGCTGACCGACGTATCGGCCAAGGAGTGGGTCGCCGGCCAGAGCGATGTGCTGTTCCGAACGAAGACCACGGACAACCCGCTCACGGTCAAGGTCGACGACAGCGTCAAGTACCAGAGGATCCAGGGCTTCGGGGCGGCCATGACCGACTCCTCCGCCTGGCTCATCAACAAGCTGTCCGCTGCTGATCGAACGAAGCTGATGCAGAAGCTGTACGACCCCTCGAAGGGCATCGGCCTCAGCCTGATCCGCTCTCCGATGGGCGCCACGGACTTCAACGCGTCCGGGAACTACTCCTACGACGACATGCCGGCGGGACAGACGGACCCGACCCTGTCCAACTTCTCCGTCAAGCATGACGAGGCCTACATCATTCCGGTGTTGCGGCAGGCTCTCTCACTCAACCCGTCCGCCAGAATCATGGCCAACCCATGGAGCCCGCCAGGCTGGATGAAGACATCGGACTCCATGATCGGAGGCACCCTCAAGAGCGAGTACACCTCCACGCTGGCCGACTACTTCGTGAAGATCGTCAAGGCCTACGACAAAGCCGGGGTCCCCGTCTCCTACATCTCGCCGCAGAACGAACCCATGGGAACTCCCAGCTGGCCCGGCATGTTCCTGTCCGCTTACCAGGAATCCCAGTTGATCCAGGAGATCGGCCAGGCGTTCGCGGCCAACGGGATCCCCACGAAGATCCTGGCCTGGGACCACAACTGGGATGTGCCCTCGTATCCCGAGACGATCTTCAGCGATCCCGCCGCCGCCCAGTACACCGCGGGAACCGGGTGGCACATCTACAGCGGTGACCCGACCTACCAGACTCTGGTCCACAACGACTATCCGAGCAAGGAAACCTACATCACGGAAGCCAGCGGAGGTGTGTGGCAGGGTGACGACCGGACGGCGTTCCATGACGCACTCGGCACGTGGATCATCAAGGGCACCCGCAATTGGGCGAACGGCGTGATGTTGTGGAACACCGCGCTCGACCCCGACAGAGGTCCACTCAACAGTGACACCAATGGCATACCCATGTGCCGGGGCCTGGTCACGATCGATCCGACCAGCGGACAGGTGTCCTACAACGTGGACTACCACGCACTCGCTCACGTCAGCAGGTTCGTCAGGCCTGGAGCGCACCGCATCTACTCGAACACCTTCGGGGAAGGGAGCATAGAGAACGTCGCCTTCCAGAACCCGGACGGATCGAAGGTCCTGATCGCGTACAACTCGGGGAGCTCCGCGAAAACGTTCAGCGTCGCGGACGGATCGCAGTCCTTCGACTACACCTTGAACTCCGGCGACGCGGTCACGTTCACGTATGCGGGGCCCCGAGGGAGCGGCGGCACCCCCGCGGCGACCAACGTCTCGGATCCGACCCACGACTTCGCGTTCAAGTCGCCGTCCGGTCCGATCACGGTCACGTACGACCCGGCGCTGCTCCCCCACCAGAACACCGTCCGCACCGGGACCAAGCTGCTCACGTACTCCCTGCCGATCGGAGCGTCCATCCGGACGCCCGGAACGTCACTGAGCCGTGGTCACTGGACCGCGACGGCCTCGGCGAGTCCGGACTGGGGTGCGGCCTCGAACGCGATCGACGGCGACATCAACACACGGTGGAACCTCGGGCACGGGACGACGAGCGGCGACTGGTTCCAGATCGATCTGGGGAGCTCCACGAGCTTCAACAAGATCGTCTTCGCCACCGGCGAGAACAACTCCTTCGACTACGTCACCAAGTACCAGATATACGTTTCGGACGATGGGGCCGACTGGGGCAGCGCCGTCGCGAACGGCAGCGGGAACATCGGAAGGATAGCCGTCACGCTGCCGGCCCGGACGGCACGGTACATTCGCATCGTCTGTGCCGCGGCGTCCGGTTTCTGGTGGAGCATCGGCGAAATCAACGTATACGGGTCTTCGAGTGGAACCGGCTCGATCGCGGCTCCGACGGCAGTACCCAGGGGCCTCCAACTGAAGACCTGGACCAGCTCGGAAGGGTCGCAGGTCGTCGCGGTATTCAACGGGACCGCCACCAGTCAGAGTTTCCCGGTGTCCGCCGACGGCACGTACACATATACGCTCCCGAGCGGGACCTCGGCGATGTTCACCACCCAGAAGCTGTCGAGCTTCCCCTCGCCGGCCCTAAGCGGTCTGGAGCCGAAGCAGGGCATACCGCGCTCCAAGTTCACCGTCAGCGGATCACATTTCGGTGACACACAGGGACTGGGGACGGTCCGTTTCGGATCGACGTATGCCGAGATAGACAGCTGGTCGGACACGAGCATCAGCGCCTACGTCCCGAGCGGACTCTCCGTGGGAACGTACAAGGTCTCGGTGAACGGCGCCGGCGGAGCAGACGCGGGTGGATCTTCGTACGACGTCATAGACCTGGGTCCCGCACTGCCGCGGACGGGCTGGACCGCGACGACCTCGGACACAAGTCCGTACGACGACGGCCCCGCAAACATGCTGGACGGCAATCCGGACACCCGTTACAGCTCCGGAACGGGCCAGTACGACGGCCTGTGGATCCAAGTGGACATGGGGCAGACGCAGACGTTCGACAAGATTCTGCTGGATTCCGGCAGCAATATCGGCGACTACGCGCGAAGCGCGGACGTGTACGTGTCCTCGGACGGAACCGACTGGACCAAGGTTTCTTCCATGACAGACGGCCAGCGAGTCGAACTGCTGTCCTTCCCAACCCGGACAGCTCGCTACATCAAGGTCATCAATACCCGCGATGTCGCGAGTAACTGGTGGTCGATCGCGGAATTGACCGTCTACAGCTGACCTCGGGCTCCCCGCCCCGAGGTCGGGAGGTGCGCCCGTTCGGGGAAGGACCGCCGGGAGGGTGTCGGTGTCGGCCACGGTCCGCCTCGTGCGGTCCTGGTTGCCGGATGACGTCCTGCGGGTGGTCAGTGGCTCCATTCAGGGTTCCTGCCGCTGATGCCGAGCGCGCGGTGGAAGGCGGGTGCGCCGGAGGCGACGGGTACGGGCGGGCCGAAGCTGCCGTTCGCCCTGGCCTGGTCGGCGATCTGCTCGACCACGCCGAGGGCGACCTCGGCGGTCTCCTCGCCGACCGGGAAGGTCTGGCCGGTGGCGCGGGCCAGGTCCCAGCCGTGCAGGGCGAGTTCCTCCAGGGTGATCGTCGCCGCGAAGGCGGCCGGCATCTCTCCCGGCCCGAACTCGGTGGTGCCCTCGTAGGCCGCGGGGTCGGCCCAGGCCGCCGCGGCCAGCTCGGCGGCCTCGGCAGCGGCAGCGGGCGACATCGTCAGGGCGTCGCCCTCTCCGGCCCGCGGTTCCTTGCGGGCGGCACGTGCGGACGAGGTCAGGGTTGCGCCCAGGTGGTCGAGGAGTTCGGCGACGGTGAACTTCTCGCACGGAGTGCGGTCGCCCAGCTGGTCGCCGCGGACGGCGGAGGCCGTGGCGACGACCGCGGCGGCGCATTCCCGAATGGCGGGGTGCAGTGCGTTGTGCTTGGTGTTCATGAGTCTCTTCCTCCTTGCGATCCCGATACTCACTTTAGCCATGACTAAAATGACACGCCTTCGGCCCCAAATTCAAGTGGCGGCTAAAATGATGTCCATGGATGCGGTAAGGGTGGTCGCCGAGCCCAGGCGGCGCGAGATCCTTCGCCTGGTCTGGGACACGGAGCTGTCCGCGGGCGACATCGCGGAGCGATTCGACGTGACCTTCGGGGCGGTCTCGCAGCACCTCAAGGTGCTCAGGGACTCCGGCCTGGTCACACTGCGCCAGGACGGCAAGAAACGCTTCTACCGGGCCGACCGCGAAGCCATGGGACCACTCGCCGACTATCTGCAGTCCATGTGGGCCGCCAAGCTCGACACACTCGCCGAGCTGGCGGAGGCGGCCGAGCGGGCCGAAGAAGCCGGACAGCCCGAGATCACCTGAGGGGCGACCTTTGAGTACGACAGACGTGGTGACGGTCGAACGACTCATCGCCGCACGACCCGAGACGGTGTTCTCCTTCTTCACCGACCGGGAAAGATGGCTGTCCTGGATGGGCAGGGACGGCGAGTTCAGCTTCGAGCCGGGAGGCCACTACCGGACGAACGTCAATCGCGACAACGTGGCCGAGGGCCGTTTCGTCGAGATCGACCCGCCCAAGCGGCTGGTCTTCACCTGGGGCTGGGCCGAGGGCGGGATGACCCTGCCGCCCGAATCGACAACGGTGGAGATCATCCTGGAGCCGGTCGACGGCGGCACTCTGCTGCGCCTGGTCCATCGCGGCCTGCCCACCGCGGACGCGTGCGCCGCGCACAAGGAGGGCTGGGCCCATTACGTGGACCGGCTCGCGACCGTGGCAACGGGCGGCGACCCCGGGCCCGACCCCTGGATGTGACCCCGCGCGACCTCCACCGGCGCACACAAGCCGAGTTCGGCGTGCCCACGATGCCCAGGTGGAACCAGGGCTGTCCGGAATCACCCCCGGACCGCTTCAGGTTCTTCGCGGCGGCGATGCGCTCCGCGGTGAGGTACGCCGGTCAGAACGGCTGCGAGATGACGACATCCGCGTCGGCCGGCTCATGGTCGAGGACGGACCCGTCACCGTCCTTGTCGGAGAAGAACCTGTGCAACGCCTTCGGCAATCGCTGATCGGCCCGCTACTCGTACCGGTACTTCAGCGAATCCGCCTCCGCCCGCTCGATGTCAGCGATCGTCAGCTCCGGCATCCGCAGCCGGGCCGGCGTCACCTCGGCCGAGGTCGGCTGGGCGTCCGCCGGCAGCCACTGCTCCGGCTTCCAGGCCCCACTGCGCAGAAGCGACTTGGGGCAGTGCGGGTAGACCTCCTCGATCCCCACCACCAGCGCACTGGCCGGCGGCCTGCCCACGGCGGTCAGCTGCGACAGCAGCTCCGGGCGGGTGGAGACACAGGCCCGGCCGTTCACCCTGAGCGTCGTGGTGCGCCCCGGGATGACGAACAGCAGCCCGGCCCGTCCGGTGGCGACGACGTTCTGCAGGGTGTCCAGACGCTTGTTGCCTGTCGCGTCCGGTATCGCCACCGTCCGTGCGTCCAGGACGGCGACGAACCCGGCGGGACCGCCGCGCGGGGAAACGTCACAGTTGCCCTCGGCGTCCGCGCTGGCGACCAGGACCAGCGATGAGCATCCGATCAACCGCCGGGTCTGCTCGGTGAGTTCGGTCATCTGCTTACGCACGGCCGCGTCGCTGGGGAGGTCGTAGACCCGACGCAGCGCCTCCTGGTCGGGCACGGCGTCCAGGCGCAGCGAGTCGAAAGCACTGCCGGCAAAGGGTGCCGTCATGCCCCCGACAGTAATGGGCCGACCTGCGACTCCCTCACCCCGTGCACCGAGGGGCTCATGGCCTGCGGCACATGATCAGGCCGCCTTCTGCAACGTGAGCGTGTCGCCCACACGGACTGTCCCGGCTTCCAGCACGTTCAGGTACACGCCGAGGCACGAGAGCCGCCCCAGGTCGAACACGGGAATGCGGTGATCGCGGGCGACCGCGCGCATGATGCCGGGATCCGGCGGGAGTTCGTCGTGGCCGAGGGTGGGGATCACGCAGCGGGGTGTGGGCACCACGACCCGGAACAGCGCCTCTCCCACGCGCAGCCGTGATCCCGGCCAGGCGTCCTCGGGAAAGCCCGGCCCCGCGTCTGTGTCGACGACCAGGTTGGGCCTGAAGCGGCGGGCGTCGAAGTCCCCGGCGGGATACACCTCTCGCATCCGGGCCAGGGAGGCCGTGGTGACGAGATGGACCTGCCCGAAGTCGAAGAACGTGCCCGGGGCGACGCTGCCCGTCGTGATGTTCTCCCCCGCGGCATCGACGGATGCCGACTCCCGCACCGCGTCAGGGACCCCGCCTTCGTACTCGGGTACGGCACGTTCGAGTCTGTTGTGCTCCGGTACGGCGGCCGAGAGGAACACCTGTCGCCCCAGCAACTTGGACAGTCGCTCATCCAGTTCAGGGTCTTCCACCGGAAGGGCGGTCCCGTCCGGCAGGACGACCCGCACCGCCCCCGAGTCGTCGAGGCGGCTTCGGCAGCGCAGCAACGGCCCCCACTTGCGAGGGTGCTTGGCGCTGCCCACCGCGCCCGTTTCGTCGAGAACGGCATAGCCCCGGTCCCCGGAGAACCCGCTTTCGGTGACCGCCACGGCTATCACGGCTTCGCCCAGCATCGACTTCACCGGATAGCGGTACAGCGCCGTCACAGTCCCCATGCATCAAGTATGCGTGCACCGCGCGGGCCAGATCCGGGCCGAGCTGCGTGGGTCCGCCGCCCGAGCAGAAGGGCATCCGTGCCCTCGTACGCCGCACCGACCTGCGCCCCGGCGACCTCGTCCAGCAAGGGCGCCTGCACCCCTCTGTCTTCGCTCCTTCCGCGGCAGCGCGACTCCGCTCGCCCAGCCCGGCAGACATATACCGTCGCCGACCACCTCATCGACACCTCCGCCCTCGCCCGCGTCCTGCTCCGCCTGAACACGTGAAGGCAGCACTCGACGCCCACTGCACCTGGTGCCCCATGCCGGACGGCGTGCACCGCCGCTCCCGCGTCGTCACGCCGCTCCCTGCCGCACCGCGACCTCGTCCGGTCCTCCCCGGCCCTGACCGGCGCGCTGCACCGTGCCGCCTGCCGCCCCACCGAAGCTGCGGGTCGCGGTTGTCCAGGGTGCGCGGTTCCTGGGTGAAGCGCGCACCCCTTCGCCCTCACCGCAAGGCAGTGCGGAGCACTGGCCTCGACATATGGACACGGACAAGGCCCCCGCCGTCGAGAACGCGCTGGGAGGTTTCCTCCGCGCACGGCGTGCCCGACTGCGCCCCGAAGACGTGGGCCTGCCTACCTCCGGTCGTCGCAGGGTGCCCGGTCTGCGCCGTGAGGAGGTGGCCACGCTCGCCGGGGTGAGCTCCGACTACTACACGCGTCTGGAACAGGGCCGCGAACGGCACCCGTCGCAGCAGATACTCGAGGCCGTGGCGCGAGCTCTGCGACTGGACGACGAAGCGGTGGCCCACCTGTATCGCGTGGCCGCCCCGAGCACCCGCCGTACGCGCCGCGCGCCGCGCGCCGAACGTGTCGCCCCGCACCTGCGGCGACTCCTCGACACGTGGAGCGACACGCCCGCCTTCGTCCTGGGCCCCGCATTGGACATCCTGGCCCGCAACCGGCTCGCGAGCGCCCTCTACGCCGGCTTCACCCACTCCGACAACCTGCTGCGGATGACGTTCCTGGACCCGGCCGCGCGGCACTTCCACCGTGACTGGGCCCGGGCCGCCGAGTCGACCGTGGCCACACTGCGGCGGGCGGCCGGTATCGACCTCGAGGACCCTCGGCTGAGCCGGCTCGTAGGCGAACTGTCCGTGAAGAGCACCGACTTCCGCGTCCTGTGGGCGCGCCACGACGTGCGCGGCAAGACCCGCGAGGCCAAGCTCTTCCACCACGCCCAGGTCGGCGACCTCGAACTGCGCTACGAGTCCTTCACCGTCAACAGTGCCCCCACCCAGCAGCTCGTCGTCTACCAGCCGAACCGGGCAGCACCTCCGCCGACGCCCTCGCCCTGCTCGGCTCGCTCAGTGCCGGCCCCGTACCCGCACAGGACAGGGCGACGGGCGCCGTCTCCGACTGATGCGGGCCCCTCGACTAGGTTGGGGTCATGAGCGACGGCACTCCTTTGGGAGACTTCCTCAGAGCACGGCGCGAAGCCCTCAAGCCGCAGGACGTCGGCCTGCCGGAGCACGGGCGCAGGCGGGTACCGGGGCTGCGCCGTGAGGAGGTCGCCATGCTCGCGGGCGTGAGCTCCGACTACTACATGCGCCTGGAACAGGGCCGGGAGACCAGCCCGTCGCCCCAGATGATCGACGCGATCGCCGCCGCGCTCCGCCTCGACGACGAGGCCCACGACCACCTGCGCAGACTCACCCGGGCGCCCCAGGAACGCCGTGGCGTTCCCGCCGGTCGCGACAGGATCAGCCCCCAGCTTCTGCAGCTGATCGACAACTGGCCCGACACCCCCGCCTTCATCCTGGGACCGGCCCTGGACATTCTGGCGCACAACGCGCTCGCCGCGGCCCTGCACAGCGGATTCCAGCGGTTCGACAACCTGGCCCGCATGGTCTTCCTGGACCCGGCCGGGCGTACCTTCTACCAGGACCGGGACAAGGCCGCGAACTCGTGCGTGGCCGAACTGCGCGCGGCCTACGGATACGACCCCGATTCCCCGCGGATCACCGAAGTCGTCGACACACTCTGCGCGAAGAGCCCCGAATTCGCCGAGCTGTGGGCACGGCACGAGGTGAGGGGCAAGACGCAGCAGGCGAAGAACCTCGCACACCCCGAGGTCGGCGCTCTGGAGATCCAGTTCTCGGCCTTCACCGTCAACGGTGCCCCGCACCAGCAGCTGGTCGTCTACCAGGCCGAGCCGGCCAGTGCCACCGCGGCTGCCTTCGCCGAACTCCGCTCCCGCGCCGGCCGAGGGGAATCCGCACAGGTGGTGCGGGAAGAGTCCGGCCGGGCTCTCAGCGACACCTGACTTCCTATGTGACGCGCGTACGAAACGGGCCTACGAGAGCTGATATCACCGCCCATCGCCGGCGCGCCCGCCCGGTGGTTCGATCTTGTATGAGAGGGTCCGTCAGCCGCGCGACGGGATGCCTCCGTCCCGGGCGCGCTTGTCGCCCTCGCGGTAAAGCACCAGGTGCTCGTGGAAGAGAACGCCGTCGCGGATGT
This sequence comes from Streptomyces sp. NPDC096132, assembly GCF_044763345.1. NCBI lineage: Bacteria > Bacillati > Actinomycetota > Actinomycetes > Kitasatosporales > Streptomycetaceae > Streptomyces > Streptomyces sp. NPDC096132. Next base: position 789,329 of record NZ_JBIWGA010000001.1, on the reverse strand, counting down.
CGCCGGTGGCGGTGAAGCCGGTGTCGTCGACGTAGTCGATGTGGCTGCCGGTGACGGTGTAGCGGCCGGTATAGGCGCTCCGACGGTTTCCGCGGGCCTCGTCATAGCGGCCGTTCAGCAACAGTTCCTGGCGGATGAATCCGTCCGTGGTCACCCACATCCCGACGTACGGGTGAGGGTCGCGGGGCGTGTCATTGCTGGTCATGGCCCCATGGTTGGCCTGGCAGTCGATGGGAACCAGGCCGCCGTCTCCCCCGGTGCGGGCTTCCTGGGGGCGGCGCACCCACGATCGCGAGCGGAACGGCGCGGCGACATCAGGGTGCCGACACAGGCCACGGCGGCCTGGTTCCGATTCCGCAGCGCGACGAACCCCTTCCAGGGCGACGAACTGCACCACGCCGGCCACGTCATGAAGCTGGGCTGACCTCTGCGCCCGTCGGCGCCCTCACAGTCCCGGTCCTGGGTGCACGGCACCTGGGGAAGCCGCGACCTGGTTGCCGTGGCGGGCGGGGCCGAGGCTGGTGTTCGAGCAGCCTCGCCGCCCCCGGCGGCCCACCCCTCCCAGACCTCTCAGCGGACGGCCCCTTCTTCCAGCCCTGTCCGCCGTACGGAAAGAAGACCCTGATGAACGTCAACGACACCACCGCCGCAGCCGTGCTCGAAGAGCTCCGGCGCCGCCCCGCCGATCAGCGGCGCATCCTGTTCACCGGCGCGACCATCGTCACCATGGACCCCGACCTCGGCGTCATCGAACGCGGCGACCTCCTCGTCGAGGGCGACACGATCACCGCCGTCGACCGTGACCTCGCCGCGGGCGATGCCGTGGTCGTCGACGCCACCGGCACCATCCTCAGCCCCGGCTTCGTCGACACCCACCGGCACGCCTGGGAGGCTCAGCTGCGCCGGATCATGCCGGACGTCGACGACCTCGGCGGCTACGTCATGTCCACCCTGGCCGGCTACGCCACGGTCTACCGGCCCGAGGACATGTACGTCGGGACGAGACTGGCCGCCCTCACCGCGATCGACAGCGGCATCACGACCATGCTCGACTTCTCCCACAACTCCCGCACCCGAGAGCACTCCGACGCCGCCATCGAGGCCCTCCGCGACACCGGCATCCGCGGCGTACACGCCTCCATGGGCCCGCACTTCGGCGACTGGGACCGTCAGTGGCCCGGCGACCTGACCCGCGTCAAGGACCAGTACTTCAGCAGCGACGACCAGTTGCTGACCCTGCGCCTGGCGACGCTCGCCACCGACGAGATCGCCGGACCGGCGCTCGCCTACGGTCCCGAACTCGCCCGCGTCGCCAAGGACCTGGGCATCGGAGTGAGCGTGGACGCCGTCTTCGGCGCGTCCTCCTCCGAGGCAGTCCTGCGCTGGGCCAAGGACGGCGTCCTCAGCCCCGACGTCACCCTCATCCACGCCACCGGACTGACCCCCGAGGCGTGGAAGGCGATGGGGGAGACCGGCACCACCGTGGCGCTCGCCCCCACCTCCGACGCCCAGATCGGCCTGGAGACCGCGATCCCCGCCGTCGACGAGGCCCTGTCCGTCGGCATCCGCCCCGGCCTGAGCATCGATGTCGAAGTAGCCCTGGCCAGCGACATGTTCACGCAGATGCGGGCCCTGCACGCCATCCAGCGGATGCGCGCCGTCAACGCCGCCTACGGCACCGACCAGCAGCCCCGGCGCATCACCACCCACGACGTCCTGGACTTCGCCACCCTCCAGGGTGCCCGCACCAACGGCCTGGCCGCCGTCACCGGCTCGCTCACCCCCGGCAAGAAGGCCGACCTGCTGGTCATCCAGGCCGAGGACCTCAACAACATGCCGCTCAACGACCCGATCGGCACCGTCGTCCTGGGCTCCGACGCCCGCAACATCAGCGCCGTGCTCATCAACGGCGAACCCCGCAAGTGGAACGGCCACGTGCTCGACGTCGACCTGTCCGCCCTGCGCGCCGAGATCAACGCCTCGCGCGAGTACGTGCTGAACACCCCGACTGCCTGAGCATCCCCCTTCATCGTCCCCCGGCCGGCCGGGGGAACCCGTCGCCCCCGGCGGTGCCATCGGCCGATCGCGTCGCGCGCGAACACACGGGCCGCTGCCGGACGCCCCTTCTGGAGTTCCCAGCGCACACAGCCAAGAGCAACAGGCCCGACCAAACTGCTGCACCCATGGCCACCGCGTTCGGCACCACACCGGGACAGGCCACCTGAACGGCGACCGCGTTCGGCTTCGCCTACGCCGTCGGATTCCTCCTCTCCGGTCCGCTCCCCGACCGCTACGGACCACGCGCCGTGATCACCGCAGGGCTCATGGCCGCCACGGTGTCCACCGCCGCGGCCTTCGCACCCTCCGCGCTCTCCTACGTCGTCCAGCACATCGGGCCGCAGCGCCGCGGCACTGCCCTCACCTGTGTCACGAGCGGCATGCTCGCCGCTGCCGTCGTCATGCAGGTCGGCGCTCAGGCCGTATCGGCCGGGCTCGGCCGGCGCGCGGTCTTCTGGATCAGTGCCGCCCTGATGGCCCTGAGCCTGCTTCCGGTGCGCCGAGTGCTGCGGCCCGCCCCGCGCCACTGCACCGACGGCGGGCTGCTTCGGGCATTCACGGCGATGCCACGGCTGCTGCGCCGGCCTCGACTGGGCGCCCTGTACCTGTCCACCGTCGCCCTGATGTCGGCCTTCGTCGCCCTCTACACGGCGGTGGCCATCGCCGGACCGCCGCATATCGCCGGCAACTCCTCCGCGATCCTCGCCCTGCGGGCCGGCGCCCTGCCCGCCCTGGTCGCCGTCCCCCGGCTCCAACGGCTCCTCGCGCCCCAGCGCGCGGTCCTCGCCTTCGCCCTGGCCGCCCTCACCGTCGCCGCCGGCTCCTTCCTCGGCGGCCACACCGTGCCGCTGGCCGTCGCCCTGCTGCTGTTCGTGGCCGCCGTCGCGGCAGCGGCACCCGCCGTCGTCGAGACCGTCAACGCAGGCGCGCCACACGCACGCGGCGCGGCCGTCGCCCTCTACGGATGCAGCATGTTCATCGGCGCCAGCCTGGGCCCGCAGCTCACCGGTGCTCTCACCGGGCCCGGCTTCAGCGGCATCCTGCTCGCCGTCGCCGCGGTGCTCGTCCGGGGCGCCCTCCTGGCCCTGCCGTCCCTCCGCCACCAGCGCACCACGCCACAACCCGAGCCGACGACAGTCCGTTGGCCCAAAGTCCTGAATCCGTACGCCAGCTGAGACGTTTCCGCAGGTCACAGACCTGCACAGTGGGGCGGGTGGGACTCGAACCCACGGCCGACGGATTATGAGTCCGCTGCTCTAACCGGCTGAGCTACCGCCCCATAGCGGCGTGTCGCGTACATGTGTGCGCGCCGTCTGCCGCAGCATAGCCGCTCATACGATCTCACGCTTCGGCTGGTCGACCTTGCACGACCATGGAGACCAACGCTGCGGCCTGCGCGGTTCCCCTCGGTGTGAGGCCGACGGGAACCGACATGAAAAAGGACCCCACCGGGGTCCTCGTTCACGATGCTCCCCCGACTGGACTCGAACCAGTAACCTGCCGGTTAACAGCCGGCTGCTCTGCCAATTGAGCTACGGAGGACCGAGCTCCCCCGACTGGACTCGAACCAGTAACCTGCCGGTTAACAGCCGGCTGCTCTGCCAATTGAGCTACGGAGGAATGCCTCGTTGCATCGAACGTACCTACCTGGGTATTCGCCAGGGGGCGGGCGCTCGCTGCGACACATACATTAGCGCAAGCAGGGGGGTGCTCCGCCAATCGGTTCCCCCCGGCGCCGACGCCGTGCCAGGGACCTACGCAAGGGAGAGGGTGGCCGCCATGCGCTACAAGCTGACGTTCCTCGTCGGGCTGGCCGTGGGTTACGTGCTGGGCACGCGCGCCGGGCGCGAGCGCTACGAGCAGCTGAAGAAGTCCGCGCGCCAGGTCGCGCAGAACCCGGCCGTGCGCAACACCGCCGAGACGGCCGCCCAGCAGGGCCGCCAGTACGCGGGCCGGGCGTACCACGCGGTGAGCACCAAGGTCGGCGACCGTATGCCCGAGTCGGTGGCCGGAAGGGTCCGCTCCCTGCGCGAACGCAGCGCCCACAACGGCGGCGAGGACGACTGGGGAACCAGCAACACATAGACGCGGGATCACCGCGCGACCAGCCACGACGCACCCTCGCACGAAAGACCGCACGCACCCCTGTGGTCTACGCGGCTCAACCCCGGCGGAGCGTGCGGCAGAATTTTCGGTATGGGGATAGTCGCCGGGCTGGACAGTTCGCCCGATTTCACTCGTATCGTCGTCTGTGACGGGGACACCGGAGCCGTGCTCAGGCAGGGCTATGCGCCGCATCCGATGGAGACACCGGACAGCGGCAGCCGGCCCAGCGACGTCGATCCGCAGGCCTGGCTGCTCTCCCTCGGAGAGGCGGCCGGCGGCGGGCTGCTCGAGGGTGTGCAGGCCATCGGGGTGTCCTCCCAGCAGAACGCCGTGGTGCCGCTGGACGCGCAGGGCAACACCGTGCGGCCGGCGATGGTCGGCGGGGACAAGCGCGCCCAGGTCGCGGCGGCCGATCTGATCGACGCGCTCGGGGGCCGCGAGGTCTGGGCGCAGGCCGTGGGATGTGTGCCGCAGGCCGCTCAGCCGGTGACCAAGCTGAGGTGGCTCGCCAAGACCGAGCCGGAGGCCGCGCTGCGCACCACGGTGCTGATGCAGGCCCACGACTGGCTGGTGTGGCAGTTGCTCGGGCGGCCTGTGAGAAGGACCACCGACCGGGGCGGGGCGTCCGGGACCGGGTACTGGTCCGCCGCCACCGGCGGATACCGGCCCGACCTCGTGGAGCTGGCGCTCGGTCACCAGGCGATGCTGCCCGAGGTGATCGGGCCGTCCGACGCGGCGGGTACGACACCCGAGGGGCTGCTGATCTCGGCCGGCACCGGCGAGACCATGGCGGCGGCGCTGGGGCTCGGGCTCGGGATGGGCGACGCGGTCGTCTCGCTCGGGGCGTCCGGGTCCGTGATGGCCGTCCACCCCGAGGCGCTCGTCGACCAGAGCGGGATGATCACCTCCCTCGCCGACGCGACGGGCATGCACCTGCCGGTCGTCACCACCCTGAACGCCGTACGGACCCTGCGCGGCACCGCCGAGCTGCTGGGGCTGCCCGATCTGGAGAGCCTGTCCGACCTGGCGATGAAGTCGACGCCGGGGTCGCACGGGCTGGTGCTGCTGCCCTATCTGGAGGGCGAGCGGACGCCGAACCTGCCGCACACGGCCGGGACGCTGGCGGGGCTGCGGCGGGAGTCCATGAAGCCGGAGCATCTGGCGCGGGCCGCGTTCGAGGGCATGCTGTGCGGGCTCGCGGACGCGCTCGACGTGCTGCGCGGGCGAGGGGTGAGCGTGCAGCGGATCTTCCTGCTGGGGGCGGTGGCCGAGCTGGCGGCCGTGCAGGCGGCGGCTCCCGCGCTCTTCGGCGCGCAGGTCGTCGTACCGCAGCCCGCGGACTACGCGGCGATCGGGGCGGCCCGGCAGGCCGCCTGGGCGCTCGGGGTGAAGCAGGGCCAGCTCGATCCGCGCACCCCGCCGGTCTGGCAGGGGGCGGCGGCGCAGGTCCTGGACCCGGGTGAGAACCTGGCGGTGGGACAGGCGGTGCGGCAGCAGTACGTGTCGGTGCGGGAGCAGACGCATCCCGGGGCGTTCCGGGTGTGACACCCGGAGCGGCAGCCACACGGAAGGCCGTATATCACGCTGCTCTCGGCTTAATCGGTTGAGGTAACGCGGGTGGAGTGTTCCACGATAGGGGCCAGGGGCAACCAATGCCCCTACCGCCGACTCCGAGAGACGTAGCGTGCTCATACGACTTCTGCGGACCTACCTCAGGCCCTACAAGAAACCCATCGCCCTGCTGTTGCTGCTGCAGTTCCTGCAGACCTGCGCCACCCTCTATCTGCCCACGCTGAACGCGCACATCATCGACAACGGTGTCGTCGAAGGGGACACCGGTTACATCCTGACCTACGGCGGCGTGATGATCGGCATCTCGCTGGCGCAGGTGGTGTGCAACATGGGTGCCGTGTACTACGGCGCCCGGACCGCCGCCGCGCTCGGCCGGGACGTGCGCGCCGCCGTCTTCGACCGGGTGCAGTCCTTCTCCGCCCGCGAGGTCGGCCAGTTCGGCGCGCCCTCGCTGATCACCCGGACCACCAACGACGTCCAGCAGATCCAGATGCTGGCCCTGATGGCGTTCACGCTGATGGCGTCGGCGCCGATCATGTGCGTGGGCGGTATCGTCCTGGCGCTCGGTCTGGACGTGCCGCTGTCCGGGGTGCTGATCGCCGTCGTACCGGTGCTCGGCATCTGCGTGACGCTGATCGTGCTGCGGCTGCGGCCGCTGTTCCGGTCGATGCAGGTGCGCCTGGACACCGTGAACCGGGTGCTGCGCGAGCAGATCACCGGCAACCGGGTGATCCGCGCCTTCGTCCGCGACGAGTACGAGCAGCAGCGGTTCCGGAAGGCCAACACCGACCTCACCGACATCTCGCTGAAGACCGGCAACATGCTGGCGCTGATGTTCCCGGTGGTCATGACCACGGTGAACCTGTCGTCGATCGCGGTGGTCTGGTTCGGGGCCCACCGGATCGACAGCGGCGGGATGCAGATCGGTGATCTGACCGCGTTCCTCGCCTATCTCATGCAGATCGTGATGTCCGTGATGATGGCCACCTTCATGTTCATGATGGTGCCGCGCGCGGAGGTGTGCGCCGAGCGCGTCCAGGAGGTGCTGGAGACCTCGTCGTCCGTGGTCCCGCCGGTGGCGCCGGTCACGGAGCTGCGGCGGCACGGGCATCTGGAGATCCGGGGTGCGGGCTTCCGCTATCCGGGGGCCGAGGAGCCCGTCCTCAAGGCCATCGACCTGGTGGCGCGGCCCGGTGAGGTGACCGCCGTCATCGGCTCGACCGGCAGCGGCAAGTCCACCCTGCTCGGCCTGGTCCCCCGGCTGTTCGACGCGACCGACGGGGAGGTGCTGGTCGACGGCGTGGCGGTCGCGGACGTCGATCCCGTCGTCCTGGCGAAGACCGTCGGTCTCGTCCCGCAGAAGCCGTACCTGTTCGCGGGGACCGTCGCGAGCAATCTGCGCTACGGCAACCCGGACGCCACCGACGAGGAGTTGTGGCACGCGCTGGAGGTGGCACAGGCCAAGGACTTCGTCAGCAAGCTGGAGAACGGCCTCGACTCCCCCATCGCCCAGGGCGGCACCAACGTCTCCGGTGGTCAGCGGCAGCGGCTCGCCATCGCCCGTACGCTCGTGCAGCGGCCGGAGATCTACCTCTTCGACGACTCCTTCTCCGCCCTCGACTACGCCACCGACGCGGCCCTGCGCGCGGCGCTCGCCCGCGAGACCGCCGAGGAGACCGTCGTGATCGTCGCCCAGCGGGTGGCGACCATCCGCGAGGCCGACCGGATCATCGTCCTCGACGAGGGCCGGGTCGTCGGCAGCGGCACCCACCGCGAACTGATGGCCGACAACGAGACCTACCGGGAGATCGTGCTCTCCCAGCTGACGGAAGCGGAGGCTGCCTGATGGCCGGGCCCATGGGACGCATGATGGCCGGCACCGGTCCCGACAACCGCTCGCTGGACTTCAAGGGGTCCGGCAGGCGGCTGCTCGCCCAGTTCAAGCCGGAGCGGCTCACCCTGTACGTGATGCTGCTCTGCGTCGTGATCAGCGTCGGCCTCAACGTGGTCGGGCCGAAGATCCTCGGCAAGGCCACCGACCTGGTCTTCGCGGGCATCGTCGGACGGCAGATGCCGGAGGGGGCCAGCAAGGAGCAGGTCCTCGAGTCGATGCGCGAGCGCGGCGACAGCAGCGTCGCCGACATGCTCAAGAGCACCGACTTCACGCCCGGCAAGGGCATCGACTTCGACCAGGTCGGCGAGGTCCTGCTGTTCGCGCTCGGGGTGTTCCTCGTCGCCGGTCTGCTGATGGCGGTGGCGACGCGCCTGGTCAACCGGACCGTCAACCGCACGATGTTCCGGATGCGCGAGGACGTCCAGACGAAGCTGTCGCGGCTGCCGCTGTCGTACTTCGACAAGCGCCAGCGCGGCGAGGTCCTCTCCCGCGCGACGAACGACATCGACAACATCGGGCAGACCCTGCAGCAGTCGATGGGCCAGCTCATCAACTCGCTGCTCACCATCATCGGCGTGCTGGCGATGATGTTCTGGGTGTCCTGGCTGCTCGCCCTGGTCGCGCTGGTGACCGTGCCGCTGTCGGCGGTCGTCGCCACGCGCGTCGGCAAGCGGTCGCAGCCGCACTTCGTGCAGCAATGGCGCTCCACCGGCAAGCTGAACGCCCACATCGAGGAGATGTACACCGGCCACACGCTGGTGAAGGTGTTCGGCCGTCAGGAGGAGTCGGCACAGCAGTTCGCCGAGCAGAACGAGGCGCTGTACGAGGCCGGGTTCAAGGCGCAGTTCAACAGCGGGGTCATGCAGCCGCTGATGATGTTCGTGTCGAACATCAACTACGTGCTGGTGGCGGTGGTCGGCGGACTCCGGGTCGCGTCCGGCGCGCTCTCCATCGGTGACGTCCAGGCCTTCATCCAGTACTCCCGCCAGTTCTCGATGCCGCTGACGCAGGTCGCGTCGATGGCGAACCTGGTGCAGTCGGGTGTCGCCTCGGCGGAACGGATCTTCGAACTCCTGGACGCGGAGGAGCAGAAGGCGGATCCGGCGGCGGGCGCCCGGCCCGAGGAGCTGCGGGGGCGGGTCGCGCTGGAGCACGTGTCGTTCCGCTACGACCCCGACAAGCCGCTGATCGAGGACCTGTCGCTGAAGGTGGAACCCGGGCACACGGTCGCGATCGTCGGCCCGACCGGGGCCGGCAAGACGACCCTGGTCAACCTCCTCATGCGGTTCTACGACGTCTCCGGCGGCCGGATCACCCTCGACGGCGTCGACATCGGGCGCATGTCCCGGGACGAGCTGCGCGCCGGGATCGGCATGGTGCTGCAGGACACCTGGCTGTTCGGCGGCACGATCGCGGAGAACATCGCGTACGGCGCCGCCCGCGAGGTCACCCGGGGCGAGATCGAGGAGGCGGCTCGGGCGGCGCACGCGGACCGGTTCATCCGGACCCTGCCCGACGGCTACGACACCGTGATCGACGACGAGGGCAGTGGGGTCAGCGCCGGTGAGAAGCAGCTGATCACCATCGCGCGGGCGTTCCTGTCCGACCCGGTGATCCTCGTCCTCGACGAGGCGACGTCCTCGGTCGACACCCGGACCGAGGTGCTGATCCAGAAGGCGATGGCGAAGCTGGCGCACGGGCGGACGTCGTTCGTCATCGCGCACCGGCTGTCGACGATCCGGGACGCGGACACGATCCTGGTGATGGAGAACGGGTCGATCGTGGAGCAGGGCGCGCATACGGATCTGCTCGCGGCCGACGGGGCGTATGCGCGGCTGTACAAGGCGCAGTTCGCTCAGGCGGTGGCCGAAGTGGACTGAGGGCGCGCCCGGCGCTGGGGCCGGCCGGGGGTGGGTGCGCTTGCCCGCGCTTGCGGGGTGCCGCTGCGCCCACCCGTGCCGCCTGGGGGTCCCCCCAGGCCTTTAAGGCACTGGGGGAGGCACGATTGCCCGCAGTACAACGGGACTAGTCCAGGTAGCCCCTCAGTTGGTCCGCGAAAGCGTGGTCCCTGAGTTTGTTGAGGGTCTTGGACTCGATCTGGCGGATCCGTTCCCGGGTCACGCCGAAGATGCGGCCGATCTCCTCCAGCGTGCGGGGGCGGCCGTCGGCGAGGCCGTACCGGAGTTGGACGACCTTTCGCTCGCGCTCGCCAAGGGTGGAGAGTACGGCCTCCAGATGCTCGCGCAGGAGCAGGAAGGCCGCCGACTCCACCGGGCTCGTCGCGTCGCCGTCCTCGATGAGGTCGCCGAGGGCCACGTCGTCCTCCTCGCCCACCGGGGCGTGCAGGGAGACCGGCTCCTGGGCCAGGCGCAGGACCTCGCCGACCCGTTCCGGGGCCAGGTCCAGCTGGCCGGCGACCTCGTCGGCGGTCGGTTCGTAGCCGCGTTCCTGCAGCATCCGGCGCTGGACGCGCACGACCCGGTTGATCAGCTCGACGACATGGACCGGGACGCGGATGGTGCGGGCCTGGTCGGCGAGGGCGCGGGACATGGCCTGGCGGATCCACCAGGTGGCGTACGTCGAGAACTTGTAGCCGCGGGCGTAGTCGAACTTCTCGACGGCCCGGATCAGCCCGAGGTTGCCCTCCTGGACCAGGTCGAGCATGGTCAGGCCGCGGCCGACGTACCGCTTGGCGACGGAGACGACGAGCCGCAGGTTCGCCTCGATGAGGCGGCGCTTGGCCATGCGGCCCATGACGACCAACCGGTCGAGGTCGAGGGCGAGTTCGCTGTCCAGGTCGGGGGTGTTGACCAGCTTCTCCTCGGCGAACAGGCCCGCCTCGACCCGGCGGGCGAGTTCGACCTCCTCGGCCGCGGTGAGCAGCGGGATGCGGCCGATCTCCCGCAGGTACTGGCGGAAGAGGTCGGAGGAGGGGCTGCCGCTGTCGGTGGCGCGGGCGGGCGGTGCTTCGACGGGTTCCGGTTCGGGGCTGTCCTCCAGCGCCTCCGCGGGCGGCTCGGCCTCCGGTTCGGGTTCCGCCTCCGGGTGGTGCACGGCACGGTTCTGCGGCGGGACCGCGACCAGCACGTCGGTCTCGGCGTCCGGTTCCGTGTCGTCGGTAGTGCTGGCGTTCTGCGTCAGGGTCTGGGTCTGCACGGGGGCGACCTCCAGGATGATCGCTGCTGAGGTGAGCGGCAGCGGTGCTCCGGGGGCCGCTCCGAGGACTCAGGCACCGGACCCAGTGTGGAGTACGACACATCCCCGCCACGAGGGGCGTGCGGTGACTTTTTGAGTCCGACCCGTAACCAGCTGTTCAGAGAGCTGCGGCGCCGTGCTCCCGCAGCGCCTGGTCGTACTGCTGAAGGATCCACAGTTCGTTCTGCACGGCCGCGAGTTGGGCCTGGTCGCCGCCCGCGGCGTGGCGGGCCAGCTGGGACTGGACGTCCCTGACGCGGCGTTCTACGGCGCGGCGGCGGACCTGGACCAGGACCGTGCCGGCGTACACCTCGTCGACCGTGCGGCGCATGATCGGCTCGACGGCGAGTTCGGTGACCATGGCGCGCACCGTGTCGTCAGGGGCGGCCTCGCGGACCCGGACGAGGTACTCCTGGGCGTCCTGGACGCCCCACTCGGCGCCGCCCGCGTCCAGGACGGTCTGGCGTACGGCGGCGTAGGGGGCGGCGGTGAACTCGTCGACGCCGTACGCGTCGAAGGCCGGGGAGACCAGCTCGGGGCGCTGCAGGGCGAGTTTCAGCAGCTCGCGCTCGGTCGCGTAGACGGGGTTGCGCAGGGTCAGGGCGGGGCCTGTGGTGGCGGGGCGGGGCGCGGCCTCGTACTGCTGGGGGCTGCGATTGCCACCCGGCGCGGGGGCCTTGCCGCCACCGCGCCGGTGAAGGTGACCGACACGGTCCACCACGAACTCCGGGTCCAGGATGCCGACGAGGCCAGCGAGCTCCACGGCCATCTCGCGCCGCGCGGTGCGCTCCTTGATCCGGGCTGCCACGGGGGCGGCCTCGTCCAGGGCCGCCGCGCGGCCGCCGGCGGTCTCCAGGTCGTAGCGATTCACGATCTGCTGAAGCGCGAACTTGAACAGCGGGGTACGGGGTTGGACCAGTTCCGCGACGGCGTCGTCCCCCTTCGCCAGGCGCAGCTCGCACGGGTCCATGCCGTCGGGAGCAATCGCGATGTAGGTCTCGGCGGCGAACTTCTGGTCGTCCTCGAACGCCCGCAACGCGGCCTTCTGGCCCGCCGCATCGCCGTCGAAGGTGAAGATGACACGCGCGGTGCCGTTGTCCATCAGCAAGCGGCGCAACACCTTGATGTGGTCGCCGCCGAAGGCCGTGCCGCAGGTGGCGATCGCGGTCGTCACACCGGCGAGGTGGCAGGCCATGACGTCGGTGTAGCCCTCGACGACGACCGCGCGGCTGGCCTTGGCGATGTCCTTCTTCGCCAGGTCGATGCCGTACAGCACCTGGCTCTTCTTGTAGATCGCCGTCTCGGGCGTGTTGAGGTACTTGGGGCCGGTGTCCGCCTCGTAGAGCTTGCGCGCGCCGAACCCGACGACTTCTCCGCCGATGTCGCGGATGGGCCACATCAGACGGCCCCGGAAGCGGTCGATGGGCCCGCGGCGGCCCTCCTGCGCGAGCCCCGACAGGAGCAGTTCCTTGTCGGTGAAGCCCTTGCCGCGCAGGAAGCGGGTGAGGTGGTCCCAGCCCTGGGGGCTGTAGCCGACGCCGAAGTGGACGGCGGCGGCCTGGTCGAAGCCGCGCTCGGCGAGGAAGATCCGGCCGGTGTCGGCCTCGGGGCTGATGGCGAGCTGTTCCGCGTACCACTCGGCGGCGATCTTGTGGGCCTCGACCAGGCGGATGCGTTCACCGCGCTGGTGGGAGGGGTTGTAGCCGCCCTCCTCGTAGCGCAGGGTGACGCCGGCCTGGGCGGCGAGCCGCTCGACCGCCTCCGAGAAGGAGAGATGGTCGACCTTCATCACGAACGTGATGGTGTCGCCGCCCTCCTGGCAGCCGAAGCAGTGGAAGAGCCCCTTGCTCGGGCTGACCTGGAAGGAGGGCGACTTCTCGTCGTGGAACGGGCACAGCCCCTTGAGGTTGCCACCGCCCGCGTTGCGCAGCTGGAGGTACTCGGACACCACGGCGTCGATCGGGACCGCGTCCCGTACCGCCTTCACGTCCTCGTCGTTGATCCGTCCTGCCACGAGGTGATTCTACGGGGGGCGGGTGACAACTCCGGCGAGCTGTTGCGCCCCTTCAGGGGCGCGGGCTGTGACATATGCGGCTCCGCCGCGTGGGCGCGCCCAGCCACCCACGGCCGGCACCCGCGATACGACAGCGCCCGGCAGACGCTACGCGCCAAGACTTTCCAACGGCACATGGGGATCCGCCAGCGCCTCCGTATTCACGGCAATCCGCGAAGCGATCAGCTTCTGGATCGGCTCTGTGACGTCCCACACGTTCACGTTCATCCCGGCCAGTACGCGTCCCTCCTTCACCCAGAACGCGATGAACTCCCGCTTCCCCGCGTCCCCCCGGATCACCACCTCGTCGTACGACCCCGGCGGCGCCCACCCGCTGTACTCCATGCCCAGGTCGTACTGGTCGGTGAAGAAGTAGGGCACGCGGTCGTAGGTGACGTCCTTGCCGAGCATCGCGCGGGCGGCGGCAGGCCCTCCGTTGAGGGCGTTGGCCCAGTGCTCGACGCGCAGCCGGGTGTCGAACAGGCCGTGCGGGAAGGAGGCGACGTCTCCGGCGGCGTAGATGTCGGGGTCGGAGGTGCGCAGCCGGGCGTCGACCGCGACACCGCCGCCGTGGGCGCGGTCGGCGAGGGTGAGGCCGGCCGCCTCCGCGAGGCCGGTGCGGGGGGCCGCGCCGATCGCCGCGAGGACGTCGTGCGCCGGGTGCTCCTCGCCGTCGTCGGTGCGGGCGGCGAGGACCATGCCGTCCTGGCCGACGATCTCGGTGAGCCGGCGGCCGAAGTGGAAGCGGACGCCGTGCTCGCGGTGCAGTTCGGCGAAGACGTTGCCCAGCTCGGGGCCGAGGACGCCGTGCAGTGGGGTCGGCTCCGGCTCGACGACGGTGACCTCCGCGCCGTACTCGCGGGCCGCCGCCGCGATCTCCAGGCCGATCCAGCCGGCGCCGGCGATCACGATGTGGCCGTTGTCACGGCCGAGGGCGGCCAGGACGCCCTTGAGGCGCTCGGCGTGCGCGAGCCGGCGCAGATGGTGGACGCCCGCGAGGTCGGTGCCGGGGATGTCCAGGCGGCGCGGCTCGGCGCCGGTGGCCAGGAGCAGCTTGTCGTAGTGGACGAGGGTGCCGTCGTCGCCGAAGCGGACCGTCTTCGCCGTGCGGTCGATCGCGTCGACGGTCTGGCCCAGGTGCAGCTCGATGTCGTTCTGCGCGTACCAGGCGGGTTCGTGCACGAAGACGCTCTCGCGGCTCTCCTTGCCGAGCAGGAAGCCCTTGGACAGCGGCGGGCGCTCGTAGGGGTGGTCGCGTTCGTCGCAGATCAGTATCACGCGGCCGGTGAAGCCCTCCGCCCGCAGCGTCTCGGCCGCCTTCGCGCCGGCCAGGCCTCCTCCGACGATGACGAATGTCTGATCCGCGTCGACCACGTGTTGCCTCCTCGTGAGAGAACCGCCACATGCGAGCGTCCCGCACGCAACGTGATGGGGGAAGGGGGACGAGCCCGATCAGGGCACCCTGGGTCACGTTCGGGCCCGTTTGGGCGCACCCCTCCCGCCCGGGTCACGGTCTCGTGTGCCCCGCCAGCCGGGAGTGAAGCGAGCGGGCCGAGGCGTCGGTGAGGGAGGCGATCTGGTCGACGATCACCCGCTTGCGGGCGCGGTCGTCGGCGGCCTGCTCGAACAGGGCGCGGAACTGGGGGTCGAGTCCCTCGGGTGCGCGGGCGGTGAGGGCCTCGGCCAGCTCGGTGATCACGATGCGCTGGTCGGCGCGGAGCCGGGTCTGTTCGGCGCGCTGCATGACGTACCGGTCGGCGACGGCCTTGAGGACCGCGCACTCCAGGCGGGTCTCGTGGGGTACGACGAGTTCGGCGCCGTAGCGGGTGAGGGGGCCGCTGCCGTGGCGCGCGCGTGTGGCGCCCTCGGCGGCGAGGCAGAAGCGGCCGATGAGCTGGCTGGTGGCGTCCTTGAGGCGGGCCTGCGCGACCGCCGTGCCGTCGTAGCCGTGCGGCCACCACTCCTGGTCCTGGAGGCGGTCGAGGGCCGCGGCGAGTTCGGCCGGGTCGGTGTCCTCGGGGACGTAACGGCCGACGGCCACCCGGAAGACCTCCGCGCGCTCCGGCTCCGCGCGCAGGCTGGCGGGGTCGATGTGGCCGGCGTGCAGACCGTCCTCCACGTCGTGCACCGAGTAGGCCACGTCGTCGGACCAGTCCATGACCTGCGCCTCGAAGCACGTACGCGTGCCGGGGGCCTCTTTGCGGATCCAGTCGAAGACGGGTCGGTCGTCCTCGTAGACACCGAACTTGGGGGATGCGGGGGTCGTGGGGTGGGCGCCCCTCGGCCAGGGGTACTTGGTGGCGGCGTCGAGCGTGGCGCGGGTGAGGTTGAGGCCGACGGAGCTCTGGTCGTCGGCGACGAAGCGCTTGGGCTCGATGCGGGTGAGGAGTCTGAGGGACTGGGCGTTGCCCTCGAAGCCGCCGCAGTCGTGGGCGAAGTCGTTCAGCGCCTGTTCGCCGTTGTGACCGAAAGGGGGATGGCCGAGGTCGTGGGAGAGGCAGGCCGCTTCGACCAGGTCGGGGTCGCAGCCGAGGGCCGCGCCCAGCTCTCGTCCCACCTGGGCGCATTCCAGGGAGTGGGTGAGGCGGGTGCGGGGGGTGGCATCCCAGTCCTGGCTGTGGTCGCCCGGCGTGACGACCTGGGTCTTTCCGGCGAGTCTTCTCAGCGCCGAGGAGTGCAGGATCCTCGCGCGGTCGCGTTGGAAGGCGGTGCGGCCGGGGCGCTTGTCCGGTTCGGGGGCCCAGCGTTCGGATGACGGCAGGTCATAGGGCATGTTTCGACAGTAAGCGGCGGTAGTGACAATTGGGTGCCTACTGAAGTGCCGGGTTCTGTGGTTCGGCGCGTGCGGGTTGTGTGGGGCTGGTCGCGCCCGCGCGGCGGAGCCGCAAATCGATACAGCCCCGCGCCCCTTTAGGCGGCGTTGCTGTTGTCGCTCGTTTCCAGTGCCTGGTCGTAGCGGTGGAGCAAGAGGTCGGCCATCGCGGGGTGGGTGCCCAGAGGGGCCGAGGTGATCCATGGGGCCGCCTGGGCGCACTCCGTCGCGAAGCGGCCGGGGGCCGCGAAGTACGAGGCCACCGCCACCCTGTCCCGGCCCCTCGCCGCCAGGGCCTGGATCGCCGTCGGGACCGTGGGCGTGGCTGTCGATGCATACGCCGGGACCACCGGGACTCCCAGGCGTGCCGCCAGGAGGTTGGCCGTGCGGCGGGTGTCCGCCGCCGAGTCCGGGTCGCGGGAGCCCGCTGCCGCGAGGACCACGGCGCTGGTGCGGCGTTCCTCGTCCGTCATGTCCGTGCGCCAGCCCGCCTCCACCAGGCGGGTGTACAGGGTGTCCACCAGCAGGGGGTGCGGGCCGAGCGGTGCCGCCACGCGCGTGCGTACCCGGGCGTCGGCCGCCATCTCGGGGATGTCGCGCTTGACGTGGTAGCCGCGGGCGAGGAGGAGGGGGACCAGGACGGCGTCCGTCGTGCCGCGGGCGTCCAGGTCGGCCAGGGTGTCGGTGAGCAGGGGCTCGTTCAGCTCGATGTGGCCGAGGTGCACCGGCAGGCCGGGCCGCCGGTCGCGGACGCGGTCGAGGAGGGTGCGTACGGTGCTCAGGGCGCGCGGGTCACGGCTGCCGTGGGCGACGACCACCAGCGCGGGCGGGGCCGGGCGCCGGCGGGCGTCGAGCTGGACGAGGCTTGGCTGGCTCATGCACCGATCCTCCCGGGGCGAGGTTGCACCCCCGTTGCCTGACCGTCACGAGTATTTTCGGGGCGTTCACCGCGCGCCTCGGGGCGGTGTGAGGTGCGCCCCGGACGGTGGCCCCTCGGCGCGGGGAGCGAACCGGATCACCCTATGCTGCGTCTTCCCAGGTCGAACGGAAGATCGAGCCGGATCCAGCTCTATCGGGGGGCACCACATGAACATCCGTCGACCGCGGCTGCCGCGCACGCGCGCCGGGCGGCGCCGGCTGCTGCAGGCCGCGATGGCCGGGTGTGTGCTCGCGCTGCTGCCCGCCACCTGGCTGTACGTGTCCACGGCCGACCGGATCGGTACGACGGCCGGGGCGCCGCACCGGGAGGTCGCCGTGGTCTTCGGCGCGGGGCTGTGGGCCGGGGAGCCGTCGCCGTATCTGGCGCACCGGCTCGACGCGGCGGCGAAGCTGTACCGGGAGGGCCGGATCGAGGTCGTCCTCGTCACCGGTGACAACAGCCGCAAGGACTACGACGAGCCCGACGCCATGCGGACCTATCTGACGAAGCACGGGGTGCCGGACGCGCGGATCGTCAGCGACTACGCCGGTTTCGACACCTGGGACTCCTGCGTGCGCGCCAGGAAGATCTTCGGTGTGGACCGGGCCGTCCTGATCAGCCAGGGCTTCCACATCCGGCGGGCGGTCGCCCTGTGCGAGGCGGCGGGCGTCGACTCGTACGGCGTCGGCGTCGACGCCAAACACGACGTGACCTGGTACTACGGCGGCACCCGGGAGATCTTCGCGGCGGGCAAGGCGGCCCTGGACGCGGTGTTCGAGCCGGATCCGCGCTTCCTCGGCCCGAAGGAGCCGGGCGTGGAGCGGGCGCTGGCGGCGGCCGGATGATCCCGGGGGCGCCAGAGAAGCCCCGCAGGGCGGCCAAGTAACTCGCCGGGGGCGCCAGAGAAGCCCCGCAGGGCGGCCAAGTAACTCGCCGGGGGGCGCCGGAGAAGCCCCGCACGGCGGCCAAGTAACTCGCCGGGGGGCGCCGGAGAAGCCCCGCACGGCGGCCAAGTAACTCGCCGGGGGGCGCCGGAGGAGCCCGCAGGGCGGCCAGGTGACTCGACGCGGCGCCAGGCGACTGCACGCCCGCCAGGGGACCGCACGCCCCGCCAGGCGACTGCACGCCCGCCAGGGGACCGCACGCCCCGCCAGGCGACTGCACGCCCCGCCAGGCGACTGGAGGCCACCGGCAAGGAGCATGGAGGCAGCGCCAGGAGCCTGTACGCAGCGCCAGATGACTTTGCACGGCGCAGGTGACTTTGCACGGCGCAATGACTCCGCACGGCGCCAGGCGACTTCACGCGGCTCCGGATGACTCCACGCGCCGCCGGAAGACTCCGCGGCTCCGTGTGACTCCACGCGGCGGTCGGTCGGCCCCGCGCGGCCCCCGCGCTCTCGCACGCCGGGTTTGACGCGCTCACTTCACCCGGCGGTGAGAAGAGCACGCTGGATACCGACTGTAGCCGTCCGATCACCTGTAGTGCCCCCGGTGCAGATCTCCCCCTACCGGACCGAGACCATCGGCCTGGACGCGGGCCACGTGCCGTACTACGCGTACGTGTGCTGACCGGGGCCGGGGCCGGGAATGGCGACGGCCGCTTCCCGGCCCCGGCCGTGCCACGCGGGTGCCGAGCCATGCCGCACCGCACCCGTCAGCGTCCCCGGAAGTTCGGCGCGCGTTTCTCCAGGAAGGCCGCCATCCCCTCCTTCTGGTCCTCCGTCGCGAACAGGGCGTGGAAGACGCGGCGTTCGTAGCGGATGCCGTCGCGTAGGCCGGTCTCCAGGGCGCGGTCCACGCACTCGCGGGCCGCCCGTACCGCCGCGCGGCCGTACGAGGCGATGGTCGCCGCCGCTTCGAGGGCCTCGGGCAGGACGCGGCCGTCCGGGACCACCCGGGAGACCAGGCCCGCGCGTTCCGCCTCACCGGCGTCCATCGTGCGGCCGGTCAGGACCAGGTCCATCGCCTTGGCGCGGCCGACCAGACGGGTCAGTCGCTGGGTGCCGCCGATGCCCGGGATCACGCCCAGCCCGATCTCCGGCTGGCCGAACACAGCCGACTCCCCCGCGATCACCAGGTCGCACATCATCGCCAGCTCGCAACCGCCGCCCAGGGCGAAGCCGTTGACTGCCGCGATCTTCGGGATGCGCAGGTCCGCGAACTCCTCCCAGCCGGCGAAGTAGTCCTCCGCCGCCATCTCCACGGCCGACCTGCCCGCCATCTCCCTGATGTCGGCGCCCGCGGCGAAGGCCCGCTCGGAGCCGGTGAGAACCACACAGCCGACGGCCGGGTCGGCGTCCAACGGGCGCAGGACGTCCAGGAGTTCGGCCAGCAGCGCGGAGTCCAGCGCGTTCAGGACGTGCGGGCGGTGCAGGCGTACGGTCAGGACCGCGCCTTCGCGTTCGAGTTTCAGGTTGCTCATCTTCCCCTCCTCACCAGAGAGTTCTACGAGTCCCAGATCGCGCCGTACGCCGGAATCCCGCGCCGCTCCAGCCCGTGCACCACCTGCCAGGTCAGCTTCTTGTTGGAGATGCAGATCACCGCCTCCGCCCCGAAGTCCCGGTAGGCGGCGCAGGCGAGGGCGACCATGTCGGGCTTGCCGCGGCGGGAGGTGTCCCAGACGACGGCGTGCGGCTGGACGGCGAGGATCTCGTCGACGAGGGCGTCGCCGTAGGTCGTACGGGGCTCGCGGGTCGCCCAGACCAGGCGGGAGGGAACCTCGGCGGCGAGCAGATGGGGCAGGCAGGGGCCGATGCCGCTGCCGGTCGCCACGTACACCACCTTCCGGAACAGGACCTCGATGTTGGCGACGCCGGCCGTGGTGATGCCCTTCGTCCAGACCTTCGGGGGCAGGTCGTCGATGAAGGAGCCGGTCCAGTCGCCGGCCCGGGAGATGGTGAGCCGGAAGCCGGACTCGCCGGGGGCCGGGACGTTGGCGAAGGAGTGCCACTCGGTGAGCGGGCTGCGGCTGATCGCGGTCGAGGAGCCGGCGAAGGGGGTCTCGCCGTAGTCGAAGCGGGCCAGCGCCACGTGCGGGGAGGGGCGTTCGGCGCGTACGTCGACCTTGCGCAGCCTCAGCCAGGGCAGGGCGACGCTGAAGGTGACCAGCGCGAGGACCGCCACCGGTAGCGGGCCGGGGGCCGACATGAGGGTGTGCGTCCAGAACAGGGCGAGGGCCGTCCAGCCGCCGAAGCGGTGGATCTTCTCGAAGGTGTCGTGGTGACGGGAACGGAAGGGGGGCAGGGCCGTCGCCACGATCACCGCGAGGAGGGCCACCAAGGACCAACTCACCGCCAGCAGAGGCCTGTTCGTCGTCCTCAGGGTCAGCGCCAGGAACCAGGCCGCGCCCGCCAGCGCCCCGCCCATGTGCAGTCCGCCGAAGTGGTAGACCTTGCCGAGCGTCCAGCGCAGCCGCAGCGGCCAGTGGGTCGGAGCCGAAGTCGCCAGCCGGAAGAGGAGGTTGATGACGTACTGCTGGCGGATGAGGACGGCCAGGGCGAGGTTCGCGAGGGCCGCGTGAGCGAGGGTGCGGTCGGACAGGGGCCAACTGGCATACGCCCACAGCACGTTGACGACGAGCACCAGGGCCGCCAGGCGGTTGTGGTGCATCAGCAGGGGGTGCTTGAGCAGGCGACGGGGCGCCGAGGCGAGCGGGGGCAGCTCTACGGACGCGCGGTCCAGGGACGTCGTCACCGGGTCACCGCCACCCGGCTCCGGGCCGTCGCCGTCCGCTCCGGGGTCACCGTCGTCGACTCCTGGGCCACCGCCGCCCGCTCCTGAGCCACCGCCGCCCGCTCCGGACCCACCGCCGCCCGCTCCTGGGCCAGCCTCAGCAGCGCCTGTTTGTCGATCTTGCCGCGGTCGGTCTCCGGTAATGATGTCAGGGGCATGACATCCTCGGGCACGCAGTAGTACGGCAGCGCGTCGGCGACGGCGCGGCGGGCCGCGTCCGGGTCGACGTCCGCCGGGCAGACGAAGGAGACCAGACTGCGGGCGTCGCGCCGGAGGGTCACCGCGCGGGTGCAGCCGGGGAGCCGCTCGAGGACCGAGGAGACGGAGTCCAGTTCGACGCGGAAGCCGCGCACCTTGACCTGGTCGTCGGTGCGGCCGAGGTGTTCGAGCCGGCCGTCGGCGGTCCAGCGGCCCAGGTCACGGGTGCGGAACATACGGCGGCCGCCGCCGAGGAAGGGGTCGGGCGCGTACCGCTCGGCGTTCAGCGGCTCGTCGGCGAGGTAGCCCGCCGAGACGCAGTCGCCGCCCGCCCACATCTCGCCGGTCTCGCCGATGGGCAGCGGGCGGCGGTCGGCGTCGAGGACGTAGACCGTGTTGTTGGGGGTGGGACGGCCGATCGTGAGCACGGGGTCCGCCGGGTCGTGACGGCTCATCGTGTTGACGATGGTCGTCTCGGTGGGGCCGCAGCAGTTGAAGAAGGCCGCGCGGCGGGCCCAGCGGTCGGCCAGCGGGCGCGGGCAGGGCTCCCCGGCGACGGCCACCGCGCGCACCCCTGGGCAGGCCGCCGGGTCGATGCCGGACAGCACGGTCGGGGTGGCGATCAGGACGGTCGCGGTGCGGGCGGCGGCGGCGATGTCCTTGCCCCGGATCACCAGGGTCGCGCCGTGCGCGAGGCAGCCGAGGATCTCCCAGGCGGCCATGTCGAAGGCCACATTGAGGAGTTGGGCCACGCGGTCGCCGGGGCGGATGCCGAGGGCGCCGGGCTGGGTGAGGAGGATGTTGGCGACGTTGCGGTGGGTGACCTCCACGCCGTTGGGGTGGCCGGGTGGTGCCGGAGGTGAACAGGACGTAGCAGCCGTCGTCGGGAGCGATCCGGGGGCGGGGGGCCGGCGCGGGCTCGAGGGGGTCGTCGAGGGCGATCACCCGGGGGCCGGCGGGCACCTTGCCCGCGTACGCGCGCGGGGTGAGGACGACGGCGGTGGCGGCGGTGCGCACGACGTGGTCGAGCTGGGCCCTCGGGGTGAGGCCGATGTCCTGGGGGACGTAGGCGGCGCCCGCCTTCAGGATGCCGAGCAGGCCGACAAGCATGGGGATCGAGCGGCGGACGAAGAGGCCGACGTGGTCGCCGGGGCGTACGCCCTCGCGGACCAGGCGGGCGGCGAGGGCGCCGGCGTAGCGGTCGAGCTCGCCGTAGGTGAGGGTCGCGCCCTGGTGTTCGGCGGCGACGGCGTGGGGGGTGGCGGCGGCGTGCCGTTCCACGGCGCGGTGGATCAGGGGGTCCGGGACGGGGACGGCGGGGGCGTGGCCGTACTGCCGGAAGAGGCGCCGGTCGTGGGGGGTGAGATGGCGCAAAGGCATGGTGGGGGGACCTCCAGGCTGCTTCGAGTGTCGGTGACATGTCCGGGGGCGGCGGCATGCCCGGGATTTCGAACGCCGTGCGGGGTCGTGCGGAGTCTCGACTGTAGTGGCGGCACTTCAACTCTCAACCATGCGTGATCGGCCAACTACGGTACGAAATGAGTCACATGAGGCGTCTTTTGTCCCACATACCACTCACGCAACCTCACGGCGACGCCCCCGCGCAGGGGAGCGCACCACCACACCGCCGTAACAGGAGACCGCACGGCGCGTAACACGGCCGAAGCACGCTGAAACACATGCGGACCACCTCGACGCCCACCCACTGCCCGTACTGCGCCCTGCAGTGCGGGATGGCCCTGTCGCCCCTGCCCACGGGGGGCGTCGAGGTGGTCGAGCGCACGGACTTCCCGGTGAACCGGGGCGCGCTGTGCGGCAAGGGCCGTACGGCGCCCGCGGTGCTCTCGTCCCGGGTGCGCCTGACCTCCCCGTTGGTGCGTTCCGGCGACTCGCTCGTGCCGGCCGGCTGGGACGAGGCACTGGACCGGATCGCCGGGGAGTTGCGGCGCGTGCGCGCCGAGCACGGCGCCGACGCCCTCGGGGTGTTCGGCGGGGGCGGGCTGACCAACGAGAAGGCGTACACGCTCGGCAAGTTCGCCCGGGTCGTGCTGGGCACCTCACAGATCGACTACAACGGCCGTTTCTGCATGTCGTCGGCGGCGGCGGGCGGCATCAAGGCGTTCGGCCTGGACCGGGGGCTGCCGTTCCCGCTGGAGGACATCCCGAGGACCGGGTGCGTGATCCTCGTCGGATCGAACCTCGCGGAGACCATGCCGCCGTCGCTCCGCTTCTTCAACGAGCTGCGGGAGAACGGCGGCACGCTGATCGTCGTCGACCCGCGCCGCACGAAGACCGCGGAGCAGGCCGACCTGCATCTGGCGCCGAGGCCGGGGACGGACCTCGCGCTGGCGCTCGGACTGCTGCACCTGGTCGTCGCCGAGGGGCGGGTCGACGAGGAGTACGTCGCGGAACGGACCGTCGGCTGGGAGGACGCCCGCGCGGCGGCCATGGCCCACTGGCCCGAGTACGTGGAACGGATCACGGGGGTGTCCGTTCCGCAACTCCGGGAAGCCGTACGGCTGTTCTGCGAGCCCGAGGCCGCGATGGTGCTCACCGCGCGCGGACCCGAGCAGCAGTCCAAGGGGACCGACACGGTCGGCGCGTGGATCAACCTCTGCCTGGCGACGGGCCGCGCGGGACGGCCGCTGTCCGGCTACGGCTGTCTGACCGGGCAGGGCAACGGGCAGGGCGGCCGCGAGCACGGCCAGAAGGCCGACCAGTTGCCCGGCTACCGCAAGCTGGACGATCCGGCGGCGCGGCGGCACGTGGCCGAGGTGTGGGACGTGGACCCCGACTCGCTGCCCGGGCCGGGGCGCAGTGCGTACGAACTCCTGGACGCGCTGGGTACGGAGGTGAAGTCGCTGCTGCTCATGGGGTCGAACCCCGTGGTGTCCGCGCCGCGCGCCGCCCATGTCGAGGAGCGGCTGCGGTCGCTGGAGTTCCTCGCGGTCTGCGATGTCGTGCTGTCGGAGACGGCGGCCCTCGCGGACGTCGTCCTGCCGGTGACGCAGTGGGCGGAGGAGACGGGCACGACCACCAGCCTCGAGGGCCGGGTGCTCCTGCGCCGACAGGCCCTCACCCCGCCGGCAGGCGTCCGCAGCGACCTGGAGGTCATGCACGAGCTGGCCGCCCGGCTGGGCGTGGAGAAGGGCTTCCCGACCGACCCCGAGGAGGTCTTCGAGGAACTGCGCCGGGCCAGCGCGGGCGGAATCGCGGACTACTCCGGCATCACCTACCGGCGACTGGCGAAGGAAAACGGCGTCTTCTGGCCGTGCCCGGCACCGCCGCAGGAGGAGGGCGGCGCGGCGGCGGGCGTGGAGGCCGATGCCGAGGGCAGCACGGAGGGCGGCTCGGCGGCCGGCGCGGAGGCCGGCAAGGCGGTCGGCGCGGGGGCCGGCGTGAAGGGCAACACGGCGGCCGGCCCGAAGGCCAACACCGCGCCCGGCTCGGAAGCCGACGCGAACGGCGACACGACCACCGGGCCGGAGGCCAACACCACGCCTGGCCCGGAAGCCAACGCGAACGGCGACACCGCCACCGGCCCGCAGGCCAACACCACGCCTGGCCCGGAAGCCAACGCGAACGGCGGCGCGGCCGCCGGCCCGGAGGCCGGTGCCGAGGACTGTGAGGACGCCGGACTGGACGCGTTGCCCGATGATCCGGCCCAGGATGCGGAGCCCCCGCGGGCGGCGGTGCATCCGGGGACGCCCCGGCTCTTCCTCGACCGGTTCGCGACCCCGGACGGCCGGGCCCGCTTCACACCTGTCTCGCACCGCCCGTCCGCCGAGGAACCGGACGACGAGTACCCGGTGCTGCTCACCACCGGCCGGGTCGTGGCGCAGTACCAGTCCGGCGCCCAGACCCGCCGCGTGGACGAGCTGAACGCCGCCGCGCCCGGCCCGTTCGTGGAGCTGCACCCCCGCCTCGCGGCGCGGCTCGGGGCGGCCGAGGGCGATCCGGTGGCCGTGGTGTCCCGGCGCGGGCGGGCCGTCGCCCCCGCCCGGATCACCACCGGGATCCGCCCGGACACCGTCTTCATGCCCTTCCACTGGCCGGGCGAGGGCCGCGCCAACACCCTGACCAACCCGGCCCTGGACCCGACCTCACGGATGCCCGAGTTCAAGGTGTGCGCGGTGCGGCTGGAGATCGCGACGCCGTAGGCCCTACGACGTCTCCCGCGGCCCGTCCGTCAGGCGCAGGGCGAGGCCGTCGAGGACGACCTCCAGGCCGTACCGGAACTTGTCCTCGCGCAGGGCGACGGGGTCGACGGTCGCCTCGGCGGCCTCCGCGTAGCCGCCGGCGAGGTGCTCGTGGCCGGCCGCCGCCTGCTGGGCCGCCGGCATGAGGCGGGCGATGAAGTCGGCCTCGCTCTCACCGGAACGGGCGACGGTGGTGAGCCAGGCGGCCTCGGTCGTGCTCATGCCGATGACGTACGACAGGACGGTGTCGATGGCGCGGCCGGGCTCCGGGAAGCCGGCCGCCGTGAACAGGGCGGCCAGGCGCTCGGAGAAGGTCATGAGGTTGGGGCCCAGGTAGGCGAGGCCCGCCTGACCGAGGACCGAGGACAGCCAGGGGTGCCGCAGGGCCGTCGTACGGAAGGCGGCGGCGGCCTCGGTGACAGCCGCCCGCCAGTCGGGGCCGCCCGGTTCGGGCACCCGGATCTCGGCGGCGACCTCGTCCACGGCCAGTTCCATCAGCTCGTCCTTGGTGGCGACGTGCCGGTAGAGAGAGGTCGCGCCCGCGTTGAGGCGGGCGCCGAGCTTGCGCATGCTCAGCGCCTCGATGCCCTCGGCGTCCAGCATCGCGACGGCCTCGCGGACGATCGCGTCCCGGCTGAGCGAGGGCTGGTCGGGTTCGCGCTTCTGCCGGGTCCAGACGGACGGGACGGGGGTCGGGTTCTTCGTCTTGGCGGCCACGGCTCCACTCCGAGGTAGGCGGCTGGCGTACGTCGTGCGCTTCAGCGTACAGAGTTCCGAATCCGCGCACATCGTTCAAGGGTTGCGTACACCGTTCCGCCATGCGTACAGTGTTCGCACCGGACGGAACACCGTACGCAGCCACTATCTCGCCGGAACGGTGTACGCAGGGCGAGAACACCGTACGCATGTCGATGAAAGGACCGGACGTCCATGGAAACCCGCAACCCACGCCGCTGGTGGATCCTCGTCGTGCTGTGCCTGAGCACGCTGGTCCTGACGATCGACAGCATGGCGCTGACCGTCGCGGTGCCCTCGATGACCGAGGACCTCGGGGCGAGCGCCCAGGACACCCAGTGGATCCTCGACTCCTACATCCTGGTCTTCGCGGGCCTGCTGCTCACCTCGGGCAGCCTCGGCGACCGGTTCGGCCGCCGGCGGGTGATGCTGATCGGCCTGGTGCTCTTCGGGGCGGCCTCACTGGCCGCGACGATCTGCACCGCCCCCGGCGAGGTGATCGCCGTGCGCACCGCGATGGGCGTGGGCGGGGCCCTGATCATGCCGTCCACCCTCTCGATCCTCATCACCGTCTTCGACGAGGAGGAGCGGAACAGGGCGATGGCGGCCTGGGGCTCGGTGTCGATGCTCGGCCTGGTCGGCAGCCCGGTGCTGGGCGGCGTGCTGATCGACCACTTCTCCTGGCACTCGATCTTCTTCCTCAACGTCCCGGTCGTCGTCCTGGCCCTCGTCGCCGGTGTGCTGCTGATGCCGGAGTCCAGGGCGCCGTGGCAGAAGCCCGACCCGCTCGGTGCCGTGCTCTCGGCGGTCGGCATGACCGCGCTGGTCTGGTGGATCATCGAGATCCCGCAGCACGGCGCGTTCGGCGGCCGGTCCCTCATCAGCCTCGCGGTGGCCGTCGTCGCCCTGGCCGGCTTCGTGGTCTGGGAGAACGTGACGTCGGCGCCGATGGTCCCGCTGGTCCTCTTCAAGCACCGCAACTTCAGCGGCGGTTCGCTGTCCCTGGCCCTCGTCCAGATCGGCAACGGCGGTCTGCTGCTGGTCCTCACCCAGTACCTGCAGTTCGTCCTCGGCTACACCCCCGTCAAGGCGGGCCTGGCCTTCCTGCCCCTGGCCGTCGCCGCGCTGGTCGGCAACGGCCTGGGCGTGAAGCTGGCGGCGAAGATCGGCAATCGGTTCGTCATCCTCTGCGGCATGCTGGTGATGGTCGCCTGCTTCGCCCTGCTGACGACGGTCGACGCCGAGTCCGGGTTCACCGCTGCGGCCGTGGCGCTCGGTCTGCTGGGCTTCGGCGCGGGCATGGCGATGCCGGCCGCGGTGGGCGCCCTGATGGGCACGATCCCCGAGGACAGGGCGGGCGTCGGCTCGGCCCTCAACGACACCATCCAGCAGGCCGGCACCGCCCTCGGCATCGCGATCCTCGGCTCCCTCCTCACCAGCGGCTACGCCGCGGAGATGCCGTCCGACGCCCCCGAGGCGGCCCGCCAGTCGATCGTCGGCGCCCTGGCCACGGCGAACGGGAACACCGAGCTGATCGACGCGGCCCGCGAGGCCTTCACCGCCTCGATGACGACGACCTTCACGGTCAGCGCGGTCGGGGTCCTGGCGGCGGCGGTCCTGGCCACGCTGGTCATGCGCGACCGCAAGCCGGAGCAGCAGCCGCAGGAGACCACCCCGAAAACACCGGACCTGGTCGCCTGACCACACGACACCCGCCCCATGAAGGCCGGCACCCCCAGAGGGGCGCCGGCCTTTGCACGTCCGTGGAGAGACTCGTCCCTGGAGAGACTCGTCCCTGGAGAGACGCGTCCCCTGGAGAGACTCGTCCCTGGAGAGACTCGTCCCCTGGAGAGACTCGTCCCTGGAGAGACGCATCCCCTGGAGAGGCTCACCCCCCTTGAGACACTCGTCCCTTGAGAGGCTCACCCCCTGGGAGACTCGCCGCATGGGAATCGACCTGCAGCTGCACAAGGACCGCCCGCACTGGCCCACCCGCCGCTCGAAGCGCGAGCCGACGCTGATCCGTGCGTCCCACGAGCACGCCGAGGCCCTGGCCGAGCTGCTCGCCAGGCTCCCCGCCCCCGCCTCGGGCAGGCTCGGCACGGTCGACCCCTACGACGACACGGTCTTCAACGAGCAGGTCGCCGAGGCCGCCCTCGCCGAGATCCCCGGCCTCCTGACCCACTGCACCGGCCCCGCCCACACGGCGGCCGCCCACGACCTCGCCACCTTCCTGACCGCCTGCGCCACAACTCCCGGCAGCCATCTGGTCTTCGTCGGGGACTAGGGGGTGTTGTGAAAGTCCAGTGCGGTGCCCGCGGTGTCCGGTGCGTGCCCTGGGGGTCCCCCGGCCGAAGGCTGGGGGAGTGCCGGACGAAGGCCCTCGTAGCGGAGCTACTTGGGCCTTTGGCCGGTGCGGCGAGGGTGCGTGCCGGGCGCCGCGGGTGCTGTGCGGGACTTTCACAACACCCCCTAGACGCGCCGGAGGACGTCAGGCGGCCGGGGTCCAGCCCGGGATCGTGGGCAGGATCTCCTGCGCGAGGCGCAGGAGGGTCGCGTCGTCGAGGGCTCCGGAGTCCTGGCGCCAGATGGCGATGTCGTAGGAGCCGCCGCCGTCCTTCGGGTCCTGCGCGACCACCAGTCTGCGGGTGGGGTGCCCGGGAGCGCTGGACGCGTCGCCACCGCCCAGACCGAAGGCGAAGGCGAGGGTCCGGTCCGAGTAGAGCACCGCCGGGCGCCCGAGGAAGGTCCGTTCCCGCGCGTCGCCGCCCAGCAGCTCGGCCATCCCCTTGACCGCGAAGTGATCGTAGGACGCGGAGAGTTGAACGGAGTACGTGGTCAGCGTGACGTTCATCTCCGGCGCGGGGACATCGGCGCCGCCCAGCGTGACGGAGTCGTCACCGCCCCCGTACGACATCGGCCGCTCCCCCGGCGTGCCGAGCAGCGTGGCCAGGTCCGGACGGTTCAGCACCTGGCAGAGCTGGTTCGCGGAGACGTACTTCACGCCTGCCCGCACCATCTTCGGCAACCCCGTGGGCGTCGACGCCGAGCAGGAGATCGGTCCGGCGGTCCCGGCACCGCTCTCCTCCACGCCGTTGTCCTTCTGCTGCGCCCACAGGCCCCATGCCAGCGCCCCCACCACCACGAACGCGGCGGTGATCTGGACGAAGGCGTTCGGTTCTTTTCTGGCCGCCCCGGCCACCCCGGCCACCCCGGCAGCCCCGGCAGCCCCGGCCTCGGCCACCACGGCCGCCCCGGTCGTTTCCCCCATTGCCCCCATTACCCCCTGGTCACCCGCTCCCCCGGCGCACACCGGTCCGCGTGCGCCGGGGGAGCCTAACGGGTGATCGACTCACGGGGAAGGGAGTTTCCGCACCTCCGACCCCTCGCCTCAGGGGTCAGTTCACGTTCACCGCGCTCCAGGCCGCCGCCACCGCGTTGTACTCCGTGCTGCCGGAGCCGTAGAGGTCGCGGGCGGCGTTGAGGGTCGCCGTGCGCGCGCCCGCGTAGTTGGTCGAGGACGTCATGTACACCGTCAGCGCCCGGTACCAGATGGCGCCCAGCTTGTCCCGGCCGATTCCGGTGACCGTGGAGCCGTTGGACGTCGGGGAGTTGTAGGTGACGCCGTTGATGGTCTTGGAGCCGCTGCCCTCCGCCAGCAGATAGGCGAAGTGGTTGGCGACGCCGGAGGAGTAGTGGACGTCCAGGTTGCCGACCGAACTGCTCCAGTAGTCCGCGGAGTTGCCGTCCTTGCTGGGCTTGTCCATGTAGCGCAGAGCGTCCCGGCCGAAGCCGGAGCGGACGATCTTCTCGCCGATGAGGTAGTCACCGGTGTCGGAGGAGTTGTTGGCGTAGAACTCGACCAGGGAGCCGAAGATGTCGGACGTGGCCTCGTTCAGGCCGCCGGACTCCCCGGAGTAGGTCAGGTTGGCCGTCTTCGACGTCACGCCGTGGGACATCTCGTGGCCCGCCACGTCCAGCGCCACCAGCGGACCGAGCTGGGTGCCGTCGCCGTCGCCGTACGTCATGCAGAAGCAGCTGTCGTCCCAGAAGGCGTTGTTGTAGCTGTTGCCGTAGTGGACGCGGTTGTAGGAGCCCTTGCCGTCGTTGCCGATGCCGTTGCGGCCGTGGACGTTCTTGTAGTAGTCCCAGGTCACGTCGGTGCCGTACTGCGCGTCCACGGCGGCCGTGGAGCGGTCGGACGTCGCGCCCGTGCCCCAGTGGTTGTCGGTGTCGGTGAACAGCGTCGCCGGGGCGCGGCTGATGCAGATCCCGAAGATGCACAGGTCGGTCTTGTTCGCCGCGTCACCCGTGTACGTGTTCCCGCGGGTCGGGTCCTTGAGCTGGTACGTCGACCCGGACAGGGTCGTTTCCAGCGGGACCGTGCCGCCGTACAGGGACTTGCCGTCGCCCGTCGCCGTCTCGATGGCGTCCCAGGCGTCGATCTGGGCGCCGGTGCGCGCGTCGGTGAGCACCGTGCGGGCGACCGGGTTGCCGAGGGAGTCGAGGCCGACGGCGTTCGTCCGCCAGGCCAGCTTCGGGGTGCCGTGCAGGGCGTCGACCACCAGCTGCGGCTTGGCCTTGACCTGCTTGAGGGTCTCGCCGAGGTTGGCCGCGCGCAGGGCGTTCACGGCGACGTCGGCGGCCTTCGGGGCCGACAGCTTCGGGGTGATGCTCGACAGCGAGATGACCGCCTTCGTCGCGCGGTTCGCGCTGCGGTACGCGCCGTCCGGCGCCAGGTGGACCACGAAGTCACCGCCGAGGACCGGGAGTTCGCGGTACGTGCGGTCGTAGCGGACGTGCTGGGTGCCGTCCTTGTCGATGACGACGTCCCGGACGGCCGTGTCCTGGGGGGCGGTCAGGCCCAGGCTCATGGCGTGGTCGGCGAGGGCGGCGGCCGCGTGGTCGAGCGCGGTGGCGCGGGTGGGTCTGTCGGCCGCGTCGGCGACCGGGGAGAGTGCGGCGGCCAGCAGGGTGGCCGTGGTGGCGGCGATGCCGGCGGTGGCGAGACGGGAACCTCGGACGTGCTGCCGTATCCGACTCATCAGTCTGCTCGGTCTCCTTGGGAAGGCGCCGTGGGGGCGCGTGTGGGGGCGGCGCAGGGCCGGCACAGGGCTCGTGCCTGACGCCGTCCTGCTGATGCCGTCCTGCGATTTAAAGGGGCCTGACATGTCATGTCCATAGCGCCTCCGTGCCGGAGCAGTGAGGGGGCCGTGAAGAGGAGAGAATCGTTTCCGTGAGCTTCCCGACCAGCCCGCCCCGCGCCGACCTCCCCTTCTTCGTCTACGGCACTCTCCGCCCCGGCGAGGTCAACCACGACCTGTTCCTGCGCGGCCGCACCCTGCGCGAGGAACCGGCCCGGCTGACGGGCGCGGTGCTCTACGACGGCCCCGGCTATCCGTACGCGGTGGAGGAACCCGGCGGGGTCGTGACCGGGGAGCTCGTCACCGCCCGGCCGGAGGCGTACGCGCGCCTGCTGGCCGAGCTGGACCGGCTGGAGGAGTACGCCCCGGGTGATCCGCGCAACCTGTACGAGCGGGTGGCACGCCGGGTGACGGTCGGCGACGGCTCCACGCCCGCCTGGGTCTATGTGGCGGCGCCGGACGTGGCCGCCCGGCTGCGCACGCGGGGCAAGCTCATAGAGGGCGGCGACTGGCTCGCCCGCCGCTGACCGGTCACCCGTTCACACCCCCTCCGGGCGCTTTTCCGCCCCGTCCCGCCGACACCCCGGTGACCTGCCGAAACGGCCGCCGGCACGCCCCGCCCCCGCACCTCCTGACACCCATTCATCCCATTCCTGACGTTCCCTCAGGAAGCGCGTACGGCGCGGGGGGACTTACCTCGGAAGGGCAGGGACGCGCCCCGAGGAGCTCGAAGGAGCACAGATGCGACGTACGACCCGTCTGCTGACCGGCACCGCGCTCGCCGTCGCCGCCGCGGGCGGGATCGCCGGCCCCGTGTACGCGGAGGACGGCACCGGCGGGGACCTGCGGATCCACCCCGCCACCGCCGTGCCGGGCGGCTCGGTCACGGTGGACACCGCGGCGTGCGGCGAGTCGGGCACGGCGGCGGGCGACGCGGGCGCGGTGGGCGCCGGGCGGTTCACCCTCGCGCCCGGCGCCCACGGGGGCGAGGCGGTCGGGGAGTTCCGGGTGCCGCCGAGCGCGCAGCCGGGAACGTACGAGATCGTCGCGCAGTGCGCGCGGGGCGGCCGGCGGATCACCGGGGACCTGGTGGTGACCCTGGCCTCGGCGCGGCAGCCGGTGGCTCCGCGCGGAAGTGTGAAGACGGGGGTCGGCGGCGCACTCGGCACCGACCCCGTGCAGACCGCGGCCGGCGTGGCGGCACTCGCCGTCGCCGCCGCGGGCGGTACCTGGCTCCTGCATCGCCGGGCGAGAGGCGACGGGATCTGACGGACACCCTCCGCTGTCCGTCCACCGGTACCGCATGTCCCCTCCCCCTCCGGGCCCGACGCCCCTCGCGGCCCGGAGGGGGGTACGGGGCCCCGTCCGGGAGCGGAGTGCCGTGAGCGAGAAGGGGTTGAGATGCGAAAAGTCGGCAACAGCCTCATAGCGGGCGTCACCGTGACCGCCCTGTGCGCGGGCGCGTGGCTGCTGCACAGCGGCACCGAGACGCACGCCCCGCCGCAACCGTCCGCCGCCCAGGCGCACTCGGGCGGCACGGATGACGGAACGGGGGGCGGTGCGGGGGACGGCACGGGTGGCGGCACGAGTGACCACAGGGGGGGCCGCACGGCCGGTGGTCCCGTCGGCGATACGGCCATACGGTCCGCCCCGGCCATGTCCCCCTCCCCTCCCGACCGGATCCGCATCCCCTCCCTCCACGTCGACGCCCCGCTGACCGGCCTCGCCCTGACCCCGTCCGGCAGCCTCGACGCCCCTCCGGCCGACCGGAAGAACCTCGCCGGCTGGTACGAGGCCGGCACCACCCCCGGCGAGCGGGGCACCGCGATCGTCGCCGGCCATGTCGACAACGCCGACGGCCCCGCCGTCTTCTACGACCTCGGCGCCCTGCGCAAGCACAGCACCATCGAGGTGGACCGCAGGGACGGCACCGTGGCCGTCTTCACGGTGGACGCCGTCGAGGTCTACGACGCCCGCCACTTCCCCGACGCGAAGGTCTACGGCGCCGCCGCCGGCCCCGAGCTACGGGTGATCACCTGCGGCGGGGGCTACTCGAAGGCGACCGGCTACCAGGGGAACGTGGTGGTGTTCGCGCACCTCACGGGCAGCCGATGAGTTCCTCCGCCGCGGGAGGCACTCGGGCGCCGCTAGCCCGCCCACTGCTCCCACGCCAGATTCGCCACGAGCGCGAGCACCACCGTGAGCAGCACCACGCGCACGAACCCGCTGCCCTTCTTCAGGGCCGTGTGCGCGCCGAGGGTGCCGCCCGCGAGGTTGAACACGGCCATCAGGGCGGCCGGTTGCCACAGGACGGTGCCCTGCCAGGCGAAGGTGGCGAGGGCGCCGGCGTTGGTACAGCAGTTGACGATCTTGGCGGTGGCCGAGGCGCTGACCAGGTCGAGGTGGAGCACCGCGGTGAGGGCGAGGACCAGGAAGGTACCTGCCGGCCGGCAGCCCGAGCAGCAGCACCGGCAGGAGCAGCAGCCCTCCCCCGCCCACCACCGCGTCGATCCACCCGGCCGCGAGGGCGGCGATCACGGCGAGGGGTGTGTCGGGCCTGATCAGGACCCTACGGCCCGGGTGTGTGCGCAGGCCACGAACCTGAGGATCATCCGAGGTCCACCCCCGCCTCGGTGCCCCTCGGCATGGTCACCCCCGCGGCCCGGTGCCCCTCGGCATGGTCACCCCCACGGCCCGGTGCCCCCTCAGCCACTCACTCCCCTCAGCCTGGTGTCCCCTCGGCCCGGTGCACTGCCGGCCCAGTGCCCTTGGGCCCGATCCCCTCCGGCCCGACCCCCCCCTCCGCCCCAGTACCCCCTCACCCCGGCGCACGGCCGCCCCAATGCCCTGCCGACCCAGCGCCCTTGGGCCCGATCCCCTCCGGCCCGACCCCCCCTCCGCCCCAGTACCCCCTCACCCCGGCGCACGGCCGCCCCAATGCCCTGCCGACCCAGCGCCCTTGGGCCCGATCCCCCTCCGCCCCAGCGCCCCCTCACCCCGGCGCCCCTCAGCCCAGTCCCCCCGGCCCGTTCACCCCCTAGGCCCCGCCGCCGCGTACGTCACCGTCCCCCCGAGTGCGAGGAGCAGGGCCGTCCAGGTGCCCGTCGGTGTGCCGGGGGGCAGCAGGAGCCAGGACGCCACCTGGGACGGTACGTCCGTCGGGGGTGGGCCGAAGAAGGAGACCGCCAGCCAGGCCATCGGCAGCGTCCATGCGTAGCGCGCCCCGCACACCACCGCCCCGACGGCGACCAGCCCCGTCAGCCCGGCGCTGTCCCGGACGACGAACGCGGCGGCGGCCGGGTCCCGGCCCAGCGTCTGCACGGCGAGCAGCACCGCGGCGACGACCGTGCCGATGAGCAGCACATGCGCCGCCCGGCGGGGCACCCAGCCGATCGCGGCCGTCCGGTCCAGTGCGACGTCCTGCCCGCCGAGCCCGACCGAGGCGGCCGTGACCCCCGCGACGAGGACGAGCACGGCCGGCCGGGGATCACCGGCGTCGGCCGTCCCCCACACCGCCACTGCGGCCGGCACCACCGCCGCGAACGACAGGGGCACCTGCCGCGAGCGTGCGTACAGCGTCACCCACCTCACCGGGACTCACCGCCCTGCAGCACGGTGAACGCGTCGCCCTCGCAGGAGATCGCGGCCGCGTGCATCGCGGCGATCCGCGAGCGCTGTTCGGCCTTCGGCAGCGCCTTGAGCTTCTGCCACACGGGCTCGGCCTGCTCGAGCTGGTCGATCTCGCGGTGTTGCGTGCCGGTGAGCGGCTTCAGGTCGCCGAGGACCCAGCCCGCGGCGATGTCCTGCGCGGCGATGTCGCCGGTGCTGCCGCTCTGGAGGGCGCTGCGGGCCCAGCACGTCGGCGCGAGACCCTGGGCGAGCAGGGCACGGGTCAGTTCCTCGCCCTCGGCGCCGGCGATCGCGCCGTCGTCGAAGTCGACGAGGACGGCGGTGCGGGACCGCTCGGGGCTGTCCATGATCCCGCGGAGGGCCGTGGTCTCCCGGATCGTCGTCGGGGCACTGTCGCCCAGGGTGTCGTGCAGCAGGCTCAGCGCCTTGCGTCCCGGGCCCGCCAGTTGGGCGAGGCGGTCCTGGTGGGCCTTCGTCACGCACACCGGGCCGTCGCACACCCGCGCGGTGGCGGCCTCGTCGACGACGTACGTCCCGCGCGGGTCGGAGGGCAGCACGAGCAGGGCGATCGCGGCGCCCGCCACGACGGGCGTCAGTGCGAGCAGCCGGCCGCGTCCGGTCGCGGCGACCACCAGCGCGAAGCCCGTCGCGGCCATGCCGAGCAGCCACACCGTCTGTCCCAGGTGCACGGCTCCGGTGAGCGTGAGGAACGCCTCGCGCACCTCCGGCACCGCCGGCGAGAGCAGCGCGGCACGGTTGTCCAGCACGGCCGTCGGCAACGCCTCGTCCGTCGACACCCGCAGGAGGTTGAGGACCACGAAGGCGGCCACGACCAGCACGGGCGGGGTGAGCGGGGACGGCAGGGCCCGCGCGATCCCCATGCCCAGCGCGGCCCCGGCGACGAGGGACAGCGCCGCCACCAGCGAGATCGGCAGCCAGCCGATGTGGTGGTACTCGGTGGCGGCGAGCACCTGGACCCCGCCCACCAGGACGAGGAGCGCGAAGCCCGACACGAGCGTGATCGCCGTCGCGCCCGCCAGCGTGGCCGCGCGGTGCCGGGCGGGCCGCGGTGTGGTCGCCAGCAGCTCCGCCATCTTCGAGCGGTGGTCGCGCAGCCCCTGCAGCGCGCCGAGCCCCACGACGAGCGGCCACTGGACGATCAGCAGGCAGCGGGTCCACAGGGCCATGGGCGTCCACTGGGCCGTCCACCGCGCGGTGCCGTTCCACCACTGTCCGGAGATCAGGTACAGGAACGCCAGGGCGCTCCCCAGGACCAGGGCGCCGGCCCACGGGGCGACGGAGCGCCTCAGTTCGATGCGCAGGATGCGGCCGTTCACCAAGTCCCCCTTTCCTGAGCCGGGTTGAGCAGCAGGGCCGAGTAGCCGCGCTCCAGCGGGCTGTCGCCGACGTGCTCGGGGCCGCCCGCCGCGGCCAGTTCGTCCGGGGTGCCCTGGAAGACCAGCCGGCCGTCGGCGATCAGCACGACGTCGGTACAGGCGGCGGCGACGTCCTCCACCAGGTGGGTCGAGACCACCACGCAGGTGTCGGTGCCGAGTTGTTGCAGCAACTCACGGAAGCGCAGCCGCTGCGCCGGGTCCAGGCCGACCGTCGGCTCGTCCAGCAGCAGGATCGCCGGGTCGTTGACGATGGCCTGGGCGATGCCCACCCGCCGCACCATGCCGCCCGACAGGGCCTTCATCCGCTCGTCGGCACGGTCGGCGAGACCGACGCGCTCCACGGCACGCTGGACGGCCGCGGGGATGTCCGCCTTGGGCACCTCCTTCAGCCACGCCATGTACTCGACGAACTCGCGCACGGTGAACCGCTTGTAGTAACCGAACTCCTGCGGCAGATAGCCGATCCTGCGGCGCAGCGCACGGTGCTCGCCCAGGCCGCCGACCGGCTCCCCGAGCAGCTCCAGGGTGCCCTCGGCGGGGCGCAGCACGGTGGCCAGCGCCCGGATGAGGGTGGTCTTGCCGGCTCCGTTGGGTCCGAGGAGGCCGTGCACGCCGGTGCCCAGCGACAGGTCGAGCCCGTCGACGGCCAGCCGTTTCCGTCCGACCCTGACCTTCAGCCCCGTGGCACGGATCTGCCAGGCGTATGTCGTCGGAGCGAGGTCTTCCGCGCTCACCGCGCGCATCATGCGGTCCTTTCCGTTCATCGTCGAGTCGGTCATCGATGGGCTCCCATCAGCGAGTAGGCGCCCCTGCGGGTGATCACGACCCCGGTGCCGAGCGCGAGCACGGCCGCCCACCCGGGCAGCCCGCCCGACTGCAGGACGACGGCCGTACGGCTCGTGGCCAGGGTCGGCGCCAGGATCACGGCGACCCATACGGCCACCAGGGCGACGGCGGCCCGGGTCACGCCGACGACACCGCCGAGCGCCAGGGTCGTGGAGGTGAAGGCGAGACAGGGCAGCAGCCACTGGGCGGCGTTCACCCCCGTCGCCCCACCGGCCGCCAGCAGCACGGGGACGACCACGGCGAGCACCGCCGCGGTGCGCCGCAGCACCAGATCCAGCCCCGCCCTCGGCGCGGCCGCCGTCAGCTCGTACGCCGGGTCCAGGCCACGCGACCAGGACGCCGCGACGCCGAGCACGGGCAGCACCGGGGCCAGCAGCAGCACCGGCGACACCTGGCCGGTGCCGGTGTCCATCAGGTCGAGCAGCAGCGCGAGCAGGGTCACGCTCGCGACCATCGCCAGCCATGGCGCCATCGCGGGCGTCAGCCATGTCGACAGCCGCGCGGACCAGCGCCTGCGGTACGGCATCGGGGCGATGGCGGCCAGCTCGGGTTCGAGGCCGGCCCACACGATGCCGACCAGTGTCGTCACCTCGGGCGCCTGTGCCGCGACGGCCGCCGACAGCCGGTCGCGGCACACCCGGCACTCCTCCAGATGGGCCTCCAGGGCCCACAGTTCGTCGGCGGCGATGTCCGTGTCACCGCGCGCGTACTGGTCGATGATCCGCATCGACGCGTGTTCCCCGCTCATGCCAGCGCCTTCCGCATCGCGATCCGGGCCCGCCGGGCACGGGTCTTGACCGTGCCCTCGGGCAGCCCGAGCAGGACCGCGGTCTCCCGGACGGACAGCCCGTCGAGCACCATGGCCTGCAGTACCTGTCTGAGCTCCGGCGCGAGGCGCCGCAGCGCGTCCCCGACGTCACCGCCGACGGTGGCGGCGAGCGCCTCCTCCTCGGCGGCGGGCGCGACGGGCTGCGCGGCGGCCGCGGGCGGCGGCTCGGCGTGGTGGGCCCGGCGCCGGAACGCGTCGACGAGCCGGCGCGCCGCGATCGTCCACAGCCAGCCGAGGGCCGACCCTCCGGCCGCGGTCCCGGCGAACGCGCCCGCAGCGCGCCACACCGCCAGATACGTCTCCTGCATGACCTCGGCGACGAGCTGCTCGTCCGCACAGCGGCGACGCAGCCGCACCGCCATCCAGGGCGACGTACGCCGGTACAGCTCCTCGAACGCGGCCCGGTCGCCCTTGGCCACCAGCCGCACGAGCCGTTCCTCGTCGAGCTCGCCCGGTGCCTTCCTGACTGATCTCACACCCGCTAGACGCGGGGCCCCGACGGCAGGTTTTCCCTACGAGGTGATCCCCGTCACACATCCCGGAGCAGGGTCCGGCCCGGCCCCGACACCTCACACGCCCGCCCCGCCACCCTCCGCGACCACCTCACACACCCCCTCCCACCGGCCACGGAAACCCTCACACCCCCGCCCGGCCCCCGCTGAGGGCAGCGTTCCTCGCGGGAAACAACCGTGATGCGACCGGGTAACCTCCGCACCGCACGCTCGATGGCATGACCTCGAATTCGCGTGTGGTGGTGATCGGCGCCGGCCTCGCGGGCGTACGCCTCGCCCGCCGGCTCGGTGAGCTGGGCATGCCCGCGCTGCTCATCGGCGAGGAGGAGCACCGCCCGTACAACCGGGTCCTGCTCGCCGAGGTGCTGGCCGGCCGGTACGCCCCCGAGGTGATCGCGCTGCCCGCGCCCGCCGGACTGGTCCGGGCCCGGGTCACCGGCATCGACCGCGCCCGGCGGACCGTGTCCTGCGCGGACGGCTCGGAGATCGCATACGACACGCTGGTCCTGGCCACCGGCTCCAACCCGGTGCTGCCGCCCCTGCGCGGCCTGTTCACGGACATGTACCTCGCGTCGGCACACCGGGCAGGCGATCCGCCCCGCTTTTCCGGCCGGGGGTCCGGGGGTCGTCCCCCGGGAAGGCACAGCACCCCCGACCACGTGCTGCCCGAGGGCGTCCACGCGTTCCGCACCATGGACGACTGCCTGGGCCTGTCGAAGGCCGTACGGCCGGGTGTGCGGGCCGTGGTCGTCGGCGGCGGGCTCCTCGGGGTCTCCGCGGCCCGCGCCCTCGCGATGCGCGGCGCCCAGGTCGTCCTCGCCCAGCAGGCCGAGCGGCTGATGGAGCGCCAGCTCGACCCGGGCGCCTCCAAGCTGGTGCTGCGGCACCTGAAGGACCTCGGTGTCGAGGTCCACACCGAGTGCCGCGTCCGCGACGTGCGCTGCGTCGGCGGCGCCGTCCGCTCCGTCGAGATGGCCGACGGCTACGCCCTCGACGCCGACCTGGTGGTGCTGGCCTGCGGGGTCTCCCCGCGCGCCGGTCTCGCCAAGAACGCGGGGCTCGCCGTGCACAAGGGCATCCTGGTCGACGACGAACTCCGTACGTCCGACCCGCACATCCGCGCGATCGGCGACTGCGCCCAGCACGACGGGACCGTGTACGGCCTCGCCGCCCCGGCGCTCGAACAGGCCGACGCCCTCGCCGAGTCGCTCGCCGGAGACCCGGCCGCCCGCTACGGCGGCACCCGTGTCCTCACCCGGCTCACCCTCTCCGGGAACGGCGTCTTCGACCTCGCCGCGTTCGGCGAGACCGAGCCGCGCCCCGGCGACGACGTCGTGCAGCTCGCCGACGCCACCCGAGGGACCTACCGCAAGGTCGTCGTCCGCGACGACCGCCTGGTCGGCGGGGTCCTCGTCGGCGAACTCGGCACCGTCGGCGCGCTGGCGCGCGCCTGGGAGGGAGCAGAGCCGCTCCCGTCCGACGGCGGCCCCCTGCTCCACCTGCTCACCAACGATGGAGGCTCCTGATGACCGCCACCCTGGGGGCCACCCCCACGATCGTGCTCGTCGGCCACGGCATGGTCGGCCAGCGCTTCCTCGAAGCGCTCGCCGAGCGCGGCCTGACCGCCACGCACCGCGTGGTCGTGCTCTGTGAGGAGCCGCGTCCCGCGTACGACCGTGTGGCGCTCACCTCGTACTTCTCGGGCAAGACGCCCGAGGACCTCTCCATGACCGACATGGAGTTCATCGCCACGCACGGCATCGAGCTGTACGTCGGCGACCCGGCCGAGACCGTCGACCGCGAGGCGAAGAAGGTCACCGCCCGGTCCGGTCAGGTCTTCGAGTACGACACCCTCGTCCTCGCCACCGGCTCGTTCCCGTTCGTCCCGCCGGTCCC
This sequence comes from Streptomyces sp. NPDC096132, assembly GCF_044763345.1. Taxonomy (NCBI): domain Bacteria; kingdom Bacillati; phylum Actinomycetota; class Actinomycetes; order Kitasatosporales; family Streptomycetaceae; genus Streptomyces; species Streptomyces sp. NPDC096132. Next base: position 749,602 of record NZ_JBIWGA010000001.1, on the reverse strand, counting down.
GAACAAGGACGCCGAGGGCTGCTTCGTCTACCGCACGATCGAGGACCTCCTCGCGATCGAGGCGTACGCGAAGTCGAAGGCGACGGTCGGCGCGGTGGTCGGCGGCGGTCTGCTCGGTCTCGAGGCGGCCGGTGCCCTGAAGGGCCTCGGACTCACCTCCCACATCGTCGAGTTCGCGCCCCGTCTGATGCCCGTCCAGGTCGACGACGGCGGCGGCGCCGCGCTCCTGCGCACCATCGAGGAGATGGGCCTGACCGTCCACACGGGCGTGGGCACGCAGGAGATCGTGGTCGACTCCGCGGGTGCCGTCACCGGTATGAAGCTGTCCGACGGCTCCGAACTCGCCACCGACATGGTGGTGTTCAGCGCCGGCGTCCGTCCCCGCGACCAGCTCGCCCGCGACTGCGGCCTGACGGTCGGCGAGCGCGGCGGCATCGCGGTCGACGAGCAGTGCCGTACGGTCTCCGACCCGCACGTCTTCGCGATCGGCGAGTGCGCGCTGGCCTCCGACGGCCGGGTGTACGGCCTGGTGGCCCCGGGCTACGAGCAGGCGGAGACGGCCGCGGCCACCATCGCCTCCGACGAGGCTGCTTTTGTCGGCGCCGACCTGTCGACGAAGCTGAAGCTGCTCGGCGTGGACGTGGCCTCCTTCGGCGACGCGCACGGCACCACCGCCGACTGCCTGGACGTCGTCTACTCCGACTCCCGCGCGGGCCTGTACAAGAAGCTGGTCATCGGCCGGGACGGCACGCTGCTCGGCGGCATCCTGGTCGGCGACGCGGAGGCGTACGGCACGCTGAAGGCCTTCACGGGTTCGGTGCCGCCCGTCTCGCCCGAGTCGCTGGTCCTGCCCGCCGGTGCCGGCGAGTCCACCCAGCTCGGCCCGACCGCGCTGCCGGACGACGCGATCATCTGCTCCTGCAACAACGTCCGCAAGGGCACGATCCGCGGCGCGGTCACCGAGCACAACTGCACCACCGTGCCCGAGGTCAAGAAGTGCACCAAGGCCGGTACGACCTGCGGCAGTTGCGTCAAGGTCCTCGGCCAGCTGGTCACCGCCGAGCTGGAGGCGAGCGGCGTCGAGGTCGACAAGGGCCTGTGCGGCTGCTTCTCACAGACCCGCGAGGAGCTGTACGAGATCGTCCTCGCCCTGCGCATCAACACCTACCAGGACCTGCTGGACCGCTACGGCCGCGACGACGCCAAGGGCGGCGACGGCTGCGAGGTCTGCAAGCCGGCGGTCGCGTCGATCATCGCGTCCCTCGCCCCGACGATCGGCGCCAGCGGCTATGTGCTGGACGGCGAGCAGGCGGCGCTGCAGGACAGCAACGACCACTTCCTCGCCAACCTCCAGAAGAACGGTTCGTACTCGGTCGTCCCGCGCATCCCCGGCGGTGAGATCACCCCCGAGGGCCTCATCGTGATCGGTGAGATCGCCCGCGACTTCGGCCTCTACACGAAGATCACCGGCGGTCAGCGGATCGACATGTTCGGCGCCCGCGTCGAGCAGCTCCCCCTCATCTGGGCGCGACTGGTGGACGCCGGCTTCGAGTCGGGCCACGCGTACGGCAAGTCCCTCCGAACCGTGAAGTCCTGCGTCGGCCAGACCTGGTGCCGCTACGGCGTCCAGGACTCCGTCCGCATGGCGATCGACCTGGAGCTGCGCTACCGGGGGCTCAGGTCCCCCCACAAGCTCAAGTCCGCCGTCTCGGGCTGCGCCCGTGAGTGCGCGGAGGCCCAGTCGAAGGACTTCGGCGTGATCGCCACCTCGGGCGGCTGGAACCTGTACGTCGGCGGCAACGGCGGCGCGACCCCGCGCCACGCGGACCTCCTCGCGCAGGACCTGTCCGACGCCGAACTGATCAAGCTGATCGACCGCTTCCTGATGTTCTACATCCGCACCGCCGACCGCCTGGAGCGCACCTCCACCTGGCTGGAGCGGATCCCCGGCGGCCTCGACCACGTCCGCGACGTCGTCGTGGAGGACTCCCTCGGCATCTGCGAGGAGCTGGAGTCCCTGATGACGGACCACGTGGCGCACTACGCCGACGAGTGGGCCACCACCATCAACGACCCCGAGAAGCTCGCCCGGTTCGTGTCCTTCATCAACGCGCCGGACACCCCGGACCCGGTCGTCGGCTTCGTCCCCGAGCGCGACCAGATCAAGCCCGACCTGCCGCTGCTGACCATCGGCCACCGTCCCCTGGAAGGGAGCGCCCAGCGATGACCCTGGCACCCGAGACGACCGACCTGAAGGTTCAACTGCGGTTGGGGGAGGACGCGGAGGGCTGGTTCACGATCTGCGACCTGAACCAGCTCCTTCCCGGACGGGGTGTGGCCGCGCTGCTCCCCGACGGCCGCCAGGTCGCCCTGTTCCGTGACCGGTCAGGCGAGCTGTACGCCATCGACAACCGCGACCCGTTCGGCGGCGCGGCAGTCCTCTCCCGCGGCCTGACCGGCACCCACCAGGGCCGCCCGTTCGTCGCCTCCCCCCTCCTCAAGCAGCGCTTCGACCTGCGGAGCGGCCAGTGCCTCGACGACGAGACGGTACGCATCGCGACGTACGAGGTCCGAACGGCGGCCTGAAAGACCCCACGGTGACCCGGGTCAGCGTCGACCCGGGTCACCGTCGGTTGCTGTCTGCTTGAGGCTGGGGTCTGTTGCGCTCCGGGTCTGCTTGGGCCTGGGTCCGCTTCGGCCGGGGTCTGCTTGGGGCCGGGGCTGCTTGAGACCTGGGTCTGCATCGGCCCGAGCCTGCTCGAGCTGGGTCTGCTTGGGCCCGGGCCACCGACGGCCCAGACCTTCTTCAGCCCGAGTCACCGCCGGTCCATGCCTGCCTCGACCCCGGGCACCGACAGCCTGGGCCCTCCCGGTCTGAGTCACCGCCAGCCCAGATCACCGTCGGCGCGAGCCTGCCCCGGCCCGGAACTCTTCGACCCAGGCCACCGACGGCCCCAGGGCATCGCCAGGCCAGGCCTGCCTCGGCCCGGATCACCGACGGCCCAGGCCTTCTTCGGTGCCGAGGCATCACCGGTCCGGGTCGCCGCCGACCCGGGGTCACCGCCGACCCGGCGCAGTCGTCTGCAGGGGTCTGGCCGGGCGGTGGGGCGGTACCGCGGTGCCGAGTCGGGCCGGCACCGCCGGGAGGCGGATCACGGCGTCGAGGCCGCCGAGCGGCGCTCGCCGCAGCACCGCCTCGCCGCCGCTCGCGTGGGCGAGGCGCTGCACCAGGGCCAGGCCGAGCCCCGTACCGCCCTTGGGCGCGTCCGGGGCGCGCCAGAAGCGGTCGAAGGCGCGGCGGCGCTGCTCCTCGGTCATACCGGGGCCCTCGTCCATGACATGCAGCTCCACCCAGGCCGGACCCACCGCGCGATGCGTCGGGCGGTGCGGGAACCGGCGCTCGTGGGGTGCGTGGCGGCGCGGGTCGATCGAGACCGTGGATCCCGGGGGCGACACGCGCAGGGCGTTGGAGAGCAGGTTGTCGAGGATCTGTTCCACCGCTCCGGGCAGGGCCAGCACCTCGCCGGTGTAGTCCCCGGCCAGCGCCAGCCACACGCCGTGCTGCTCGTACAGCGGAGTCCAGGCGCGATGGCGTTCCGCGCACACCTGCCCCAGGTCGACCGGCTCCCGCTCGGCGGCGCTCTCGTCGAGCCGGGCCATCGCCAGCAGCCCCTCGACCATCCGGGCCAGCCGGTCGGTCTCGGTCAGCGCGGCGGTGAGCGAGCCCCGGGCGTTCAGGGCGATGTCGTTCTCGAGGTTCTCCAGCCGCAGCCGCAACGCCGCGAGCGGGGTCTTCAGCTGGTGCGAGGCCTCACCGGCAAAGGCCCGCTGGGAGGCCAGGAGGTGTTCCAGCCGGGCGGCGGTGCGGTTGAAGGTGGCGGCCAGGCTGCGCACCTCCGGCGGCCCCTTGGTGATCGCCACGGGCACGGCGGTGCCACCGACGGCCAACTCGTTGGTGGCGTTCTCCAGTTCACGGATGGGGCGGCCGGTCCAGCGCGCGATGCCGAAGCCGATCACGGCGACCGCGGTGAGCGCGGCGAGCCCGCCGAGGCCCAGCAGCAGCCAGACGTGGTGGACCCGGTCGGCCACCATCCTGGTCGGCACGGTGATCCTGACCGCGCCCTGCTCCTCGACGCCGTGCCGTACGGGAGTGGCCACCGCGAGGTACTCCACGCCGCCGATGGTGGAGGTGCGCACGTCCGCCGTCGCGGTGCCGCGCAGCGCCGCCGCGATACCCGGCCAGGAGGCGAGGCGGGACTCCTCGGACGCGCTGAGCGGATGCGAGGTGGCCAGGAGGGCGCCGGCCTGGTCGACGATCAGCACCTTGCCGCCGATGCGCTCGGCGCAGTGGGCGGCACGCTCGGGCAGGTCCTGCGCGGCCCGGCCCGCCGAGACGGACAGCGAGGCGAACGCCGACACCGACTCCGCCTCGTCCTTCGCCGCGTTGATCACCCGCTCCCGCTCGGCCCGCGAGTAGACGAAGCCGAGCGGGATCTCCAGACAGAGCAGGAGCAGGGCGGCGAGCGTGAGGTAACTGAGCAGCAGCCGGCGCGTCATCAGTAGGCCGCCGAGGGGTGGGGGGTGGGGAGGGGCCGGGTGAAGGGGCGCTCGCGGGTGGGCCGGTCGTCGTAGGCGGGCCGGTCGTCGTAAGTGGGCCGGTCGTAGGCCGACTGCTCGTAGGCGGTCTGCTCGTACCGGGACGGGGTCTGGTACGCGGAGGACTGGTAGCCCGAGGACTGGTAGTCCGGCGAGCCGTAATCCGAACCCCGGTAGTCCGAACCCTGGTAGTCCGAAGCCCGGTAGTCCGAGGGCGGGTACGACTGGGGCTCCTGGACGGGCGGCCGCTCCGCGCCGGACGATGCCGTGGCCGGGGGCCGGGTGCGGACCGCCAGCCGGAAGCCGACGCCGCGCAGGGTCTGGATCCACGCCGGGTTGCCCAGCTTCCGCCGCAACGTGGCGACATGCACGTCCAGCGTCTTGGTCGGGCCCTCGTAGTGCGGGTCCCAGACCCGGTCGAGGATCTGCTGGCGCGAGTACACGGCCCCCGGGTCCTCGGTGAGCAGCGCGAGCAGCTCGAACTCCTTGGGCGTCAGCGTCACCGCCTTCTCCCCCACCCACACCTGCCGGGTCCGCCGGTCGACGACGAGCGGCCCGACGGCCCCCTCGACGGCTTCGAAGGGCTGGGACGGAAGCGGGTCCGAGGACGAGGCCGGGGCCGGAGGCGGGGGTGTGGGCTCGAAGGAGGCCGAGGGCGCCGAGAAGGCCGAAGCGGCCGAGGGGGCGGAGAAAGCCGGGGAGACGGAGGGAGCCGAGGCAGCCGACGGGGCTGTGGAGCCGTAGCCGGGCGCGAAGGCCTCGCCACCGAGCGGATCCGCTCCCGTCCCCCCGAACTCCCGCTCCCCCAGCCCCCGGTGGGTCCGCCGCGTCACCGCCCGCACGCGTGCCACCAGCTCCCGCATGCTGAACGGTTTCGCCAGATAGTCGTCGGCCCCGAGTTCGAGGCCCAGCACCCGGTCGGCCTCCTCGCCCCGCGCGCTGAGGATGATGATGGGGACGTCCGAGGTCTGCCGGATGCCGCGACACACGTCGATGCCGTCGATGTCGGGCAACCCCAGGTCGAGCAGGACGACATCGCCGTACGGCCCTCTCAACCCCTCGTTCCCGGTGCCGACGTGATGCACTGTCAGCCCGAAGTGCCCGAGCCCCTCGACGAGCGGTTCGGCGATCGTCTGGTCGTCCTCGATGAGCAGGACTCGTACACCCATGCGTTCCCGTCTCTCCCGTGAACCGAATTCGCGTGTTCCGTGGACACGCCACGCTACAAGAGCGACAGATAAAACGCCGTATCGATCCGGAGAATGTGAGCAGCGGCTCAGTCCGAGACGCTGCGGGACAAAAACTGTCCCATTCTTGTCGGCGGTTTAGTGTTCCTCTAACCTTCGCCTGGCAAAGCCTCCTCTACGGTGATGGAGAACTGGTCGTACCCCCATGACGACCAGCTCTGACCTGGGATGAAAGCACCGGGAGGAACTGTGAAAGCACTGCTGGACCGCGCCCGCTCGTTCCAACGGCGGGTCGACTTCGAAAGCGGCGAATACCGGCGGCTGGCCGAGGGGCAATACCCCGAGGCATTGTTCATCACCTGTTCGGATTCACGGGTGATTCCAGCCCTGATAACGGGCGCGCGCCCCGGCGAGATATTCGAGCTGCGAAACGCCGGAAACATCGTTCCACCGCACGCGCGTCAGGGCGCCTCGGGCGAGGCGGCCACCATCGAGTACGCGCTGGAGGTGCTCGGCGTTCAGGACATCGTGGTGTGTGGCCATTCCCACTGCGGTGCGATGGGCGCCCTCAAGTCGGGCGACGACCTGTCCGCCCTGCCCGGTGTGGACGCCTGGCTGCAGCTGGCCCGCCCGCGGCTCGCCCCCGTCCTGGACGGCGCGGTGGAGGACCCGCGGCTGCCGGAGATCGCCCAGCTGAACGTCGTCAACCAGCTTGCCGTGCTGCGGAGTTACCCGGCCGCGCGTCGGCGTCTCGACACGGGGAGCCTGCGGCTGCACGGCTGGTACTACGAGGTGGACACCGGCCGGGTGCACGAGCTGGACGAGGACGGTCTGTTCCGGGTGCATGCGGCATGAGCGGCGCACACGCCACCAGGACCCGCGGCCTGCGGGCCCGCGACCCCAGGGCCGGCACCCCCGTGGATCCCACGGTGCACGACACGTCGCCGGGGGAGGGCCGGGAAACGACCGGCCAGAAGAAACAGACCGACCAGAAGAAACAGCAGGGCCCGAAGGCCGACCTCGCCACCGAGATCACCGCGTCCCTCGTCGTCTTCCTGGTCGCGCTCCCCCTCTGCATCGGTGTGGCCGTCGCCTCCGGTGTCCCCGCCGAGCTGGGCATCATCTCGGGTGTCATCGGCGGTCTGGTGGTGGGCGCGGCACGCGGCAGCACGCTCCAGGTCAGCGGCCCGGCCGCCGGTCTCGCCGCGCTGGTCGCGGAGACCGTGCTGGAGCACGGTGTGGCCATGCTCGGCGTGATCGTGCTCTTCTCGGGCCTGTTGCAGATCGTGCTCGGCCTGGTGAAGCTGGGCCGGTTCTTCCAGGCGATCTCGCTGGCCGTCGTCCAGGGCATGCTGGCCGGCATCGGTCTGCCGCTGATGTTCAGCCAGGCGTACCCGGCGATGGACGCGAAGGCCCCCGGCACCCCGATCGAGAACATGGCCGGCATCCCCGGCCTGCTCGCGGACACGCTCGCCGACCCGCAGGCGATGATCGCGGCGGGCCTCGGCATCGCCACGGTCGTACTGAGCTTCCTGTGGAAGAAGGCGCCCGGACCGGTCAAGAAGATCCCGGCCGCGCTGGTCGCCGTCGGCATCGGCATCGCGGTCGCCGCGATCCCGGGCGTCGAGGTCAGGACACTCCAGGTGGGCAACCTGCTGGCCTCGGTCGACGTACCGGGCCCGGAGCAGTTCGCGGGCCTCGCCGACGCCGGGATCATCACGGCGATCCTGACCTTCACGGTGATCGCCTCCGCCGAGTCCCTGTTCACGGCGGCCGCGGTGGACCGTATGCACGACGGGCCGCGCACCCGCTACAACCCCGAGCTGATCGCCCAGGGCGCCGGCAACACGATCGCGGGCCTGCTCGGCGCCCTCCCCATCACGGCGGTGGTGGCCCGCAGCTCGGCGAACGTCCAGGCGGGCGCCAAGACCCGACTCTCCCGCACCCTCCACGGCCTGTGGCTGCTGGCCTTCGCGCTCCTCCTCCCCCAGGTGCTGGCCCTGATCCCGATCTCCGTCCTGGCGGGTGTGCTGATCCACAGCGGCTGGAAGCTCTTCGCGCCCGAGGAGTTCCCGAAGATGTGGCGGCAGGACCGCGGCGAGTTCGCCGTCATGACGGTCACCACGCTGGTGATCGTGGCCACCGCCCTCCTGGAAGGCGTCCTGATCGGCCTCGCGGCGGGCATCGTGCTGGCGGCCGTACGCATGTCGCAGACGGTCATCAAGCAGCACATCGAGGAGGACACCGCGAAGGTGGTCATGGCCGGGAACGCCACGTTCCTGCGCCTGCCCCAGGTCATCGAGGCCCTGGAGGCCGCCGCCGAGTCGGGCAAGCCCCGCATCCGCCTCGACCTCACCGGCGTCACCCATCTCGACCACGCCTGCCGCAGCCAGGTGGAGGAGTTCACCGCCCAGCAGCGCGGCAAGGGTCTGCGGGTGGAACTGCTGATGCCGGGCCCGGCGAAGCCGCTGACCACCCACGCGGACACCCCCACACGGTCCGAGACCGAGCACTACCCGCAGTCCGACACGGACCGGCCCTCCCGGCCCGACGCCGACTGGCCCTCCCGGCCCGGAACCGACTGGTCCTCCAGGCCCGGAACCGACTGGCCGTCGGACTCCGACACCGGCCGGCCGTCGCGCCCCGACGCCGAACGGCCGTCACGGCCCGATGCCGACTGGCCCTCCCCATCCGACGCGGACTGGCCTTCTCCCTCCGGCGCCGCACGGCCCTCGCAGCCAGGGCGGCCCGGGACCGGCCGGCACTCGCGGCCGGGCTCCCTGCCCCGCCGTGGCACCACCACCGCCCCCGCGCCCTCCCCCGTCGCCCCCGGCCCCACCGCCGAGTGGTTCTACCTGGACACCACTCCCATGCCGGAGGACTTCGCGCAGCGGTACGCGGAGGAGTACGCGCCGGGTTACGCAGGAAGGTAGGCCGCCGGGGGGACCACCCCCGTGCATCCGCACCCCCGATACCGCCGCAACTCCGTCGCGCGGTCCGGTGTCCCTGAGGACATCGGCCGCGCACGGCAATGGGCGCGGCGCGACCGGATGGCCCTGTTCAGCGACTCGGGCCCCGCGGCAACCGGTCTGGACGCGCGACACCGACACCACCGCCCGCCGCGAGGCCGGCCGCTCCGGCGGCTCCTTCGACGTGCCGCCCGCGCCGAGGTCTCCGTGCGCGAGGCGACCGCGACGACCTCCGCGCCGGGCCCGCGTCTCGACGAGCTGCAACGGGTCGCGGGCCGGGCGGCCGGTTGTCGCCATCCACCCCGCACCTCCCCGTTACGGCATGTCCACGACACGGCTACCCTGCGCTTCTAGCGTTCGGCAGCGCACGACCCCGGCACCGACCGGCGCCGGGCCCGGTTCACGACACCCTCGGAGTGTTTGAGTGAACGTGGAACGTCGTACCTTCCTGCGTGCGGCCGCGGTCGCCGGCTCCTCCGCCGTACTCGGCGGAACCCTCTGGCGCGGCGCCGCGTACGCCGCCCCCGCCCAGCCCGGCACCGGCCCCTACGGGGCACTCGGCTCCCCCGACACCAACGGCATCCGTCTCCCGGCCGGCTTCACCAGCCGGGTGATCGCCCGCTCGGGCCAGACGGTCACCGGAACGTCGTACACCTGGCACAACGCCCCCGACGGCGGCGCCTGCTACCCGGACGGCACGGGCTGGATCTATGTCTCCAACTCGGAGCTCAACCCCTCGGGCGGCGCGAGCGCGGTGAAGTTCTCGTCGACGGGCGCGATCACCGGCGCCCACCGCATCCTCTCCTCCACCCGCCAGAACTGCGCGGGCGGCAAGACACCGTGGAACACCTGGCTGTCCTGCGAGGAGGTGGACCGCGGCTACGTCTACGAAACGGACCCCTGGGGCGTCCAGACGGCGGTCCGCCGCGACGCACTCGGCCGCTTCAAACACGAGGCGGCGGCCGCAGACCCCGTCCGCAAGGTGATCTACCTGACGGAGGACGAGACGACCGGCTGCTTCTACCGCTTCCGGCCCACGACCTGGGGCGACCTGTCCTCCGGCACCCTGGAGGTCCTGGTCGCCGGCACGGCCACCTCCGGCCCGGTGACCTGGTCCCCGATCCCCGACCCCACCGGCGCCACCGCCACCCGCAACCAGGTCTCCGGCGCCAAGCACTTCAACGGCGGCGAGGGCTGCTACTACGCGAACGACACCTGCTGGTTCACGACCAAGGGCGACAACCGCGTCTGGCAGTACAACACGGCCGCCCAGACCATCGAACTGGCCTACGACGACTCACTGGTGACCAGCGGGACAGCCCCTCTCACGGGCGTGGACAACGTCACGGGCTCGGCCTCCGGCGACCTGTTCGTGGCAGAGGACGGCGGCAACATGGAAATCTGCCTGATCACCCCGGACGACATCGTCACCCCCTTCCTCCGCATCGACGGCCAGTCCTCCTCGGAGATCACCGGCCCGGCCTTCTCCCCGGACGGCACCCGCCTGTACTTCTCCAGCCAACGCGGCACGACCGGCAGCTCGTCGGGCGGCATCACGTACGAGGTGAAGGGCCCGTTCCGCGCATGACCTGCAAGCAGGCGGATGGGGGTGTGGACGTCAGCGAATCCGCCTCACGAGAGTGAACCCGTCCCACCCCTTGGACCCCACGGTCTGCAACGCGGTCGCCTCCAGCCGGGGATCCCCCGCGATGTCGTCCAGAACGGAGCGCATCGACGTTAAAGCCGGAAGGCTGAACCGCCACCGTCGGGGCGACACCCCCGATTCCGTCCAGAACAGACCTGACCGTTCCGGGATCGGCGCTGCTGACCAGGGTGAGAGTCGCGTCATCAAGCCGGAAACCGTGCGGCAGGGATGACGGGGGAAGGAGAACATCACCGCTCGTGAATGACGACGTAGCGGGGTCGTCGTGGAACCGCGCCTCTTGGTGCGGCACCTTCAGAGTCATCACCCGTCGCTCACCCTTGTCATTGACCAGATGAAACGGAAAGCTCGCGCCTGGCTTGCTGCCCTCCCACACCGTCTCGCGTGAGTTGATCAACCGCACAGGCCTTCCGTCCACACAATGCCCAAGTTCAAGGACCATGGGACGCAGCTGACTGCACGTGGCAACCACCGCATTGACAGTCGGGGGATTCTCGGCCCCGGGCTCCCTCCACGATGTCGCCAGCACTGCATGGCCCTGCACACCCGACACCTTCTCGAAGCCGCGCTGCTCATCCTCGGTGACAGTGTTCAGCGCGATGTCGTACCCCTGAACATCCCCCGAGTTCTTGGTCACTTGGTCGAGTTCGATGAGCACACCCTGCACAAGAGATGCGGCAAAGACCAAAAGAACCAAGCCAGTCGCCACACGGAGCGCGCCCCCAGGTTCGACCTCGTTGCGTCGCATGGCGAGCCCGAGAAAGACCGAGCGCGTCGAGCGGGCGATGCGTTGAGCGAGCACCTGCGACAGGAGCGGCAAGCTCAGCACCAGGCCGGTACCGACCAGCACCACAGCGAGCGGCATCAAGATGGACGAGATCCCGGTGTCGCGGGGGGCGTGCCCTGTTGCGCCGGCCACGCAGTAACCCACCACGATCCCCATCCCAGGGAGGAGAGGAACCAGCCCCCACTTGCTCGGCCGCTTGGCAACGGCGCTGCGCCGGACTTCCAGGGGGTTCTTGGCCACTCGCCTAACACCAACCTGGCCCACAAACCATGCCAAAGCCGGGCACCCCGCAAGACAGATGAACAGTGTTGCGCCGGAGAGCGATCCGTCGTCCGGGTACCACTTGAAACCCGGCAACCCCACTCGCGAAACGAGTTGGTTGACGACTCCGTACACACCCAAGCCGAGGCCCGCGCCAAGCAAAGCGGCGGCAACGGTCTCCGCGGCGTTGACGCGTTGCACCCCCTTCATGCTCATCCCCAGAAGCCGCAGAGCGGCCAGCCGGCGAGCCCGCGCTGCGGCGGAGAGCCGAGCACACACCGCGAGAAATACTCCGAGCGGGAACAGCACGACCGCTGCCATGGTGAATCGCACAATATCGAGGGCCGAGGGCTCTACAGTGGGAGACCATGGGCGCGCTGTCCCGAAATGATTAAGGGGTGCGCCTTGCTTCTCGAGTGCGTCGCGATGAACTCCGATGTACGCGTAAAGCTCGTCAGGACGGATCAGACCCGATGCTTCAATTTGCCCCCGCTCCCTGCCCGGGAGGAGTTTCGAGAGACCCGGCTCCCTCTGGAGCGCCTTGTGCAACTGCGGGGAGACGAATACGTCGCCGGACTTGGGAAAGCTATCCAACCCCGGGGGTAGCTCCACCGCAGCCGTCCCACGTGCCAGGAAGACACGGGTCAAGGGGTGAGAACCATACGGGTCTCTCCTGGTGACCTCAAGGGCCGCCTCCTCTCCAGGAGCACACTTCGGCTGGCCATGCGACACACAGCCCGGTTGCCGTGCCGCTTGCCGCGCATCCTGCGCCGCCAGGACTCCAGGAATTGCAAGCACCATGGCAAGGCAGCACACTCCGATTGCACCTCCCAGAACCATTAGCAGGAACCGCGCACGGTTGCCCCGCCCGCTACCCAGCAGCAGGCGAAGACCTAGGAGTAGCTCCTTCACGAAGCCTCCCGCGCCAGGGCCGTAAGGACGCCGTCACGCATGCTGTAGCGGGAATCTGCACGGGCAGCGACTTCGGCATCGTGGGTAACAAGCACGACTGCCGTCCCCTGCGAACGAGCCAGGGACAAGAACTCCTCCAGCACAGCTGCGGCGTTGGCGCTGTCGAGCGAGCCCGTCGGCTCGTCCGCGAAGACCACAGCAGGTCGATGAACCAACGCTCGGGCAACGGCCACACGTTGGCTCTGGCCGCCCGAAACCTGAGAGGGTCTGCGCTGTCGCAGATCTGCGAGCCCCAGCCGCCCCAAAACCTCTCCAGCAGCGGCCAGGGCTTTAGCCTTGCGTTGCCCTGCCAGTCGCAGTGGAAGCGCGGCGTTCTCCTCCACGGTCAACTCGGGTAGGAGCTCGCCGTATTGGAAGACAAACCCGAACCGCTCGCGACGCAGCGCACTCAGCTCCTCGTCGTCAAAATCAGCGAGGATATGACCCTCAAAGGACACCTTGCCGCGCGCCACAGGCAGCACCCCAGCCAGGCAGTACAGAAGAGACGACTTGCCTGAGCCGCTTTGGCCGGTAATCGCAACGACCTCTCCGCGACGCAAGCAGATATCCGCTTGCCGCACGGCAGGGGTCTCACCATAGAAGAGATCAACTTCTTTGGCGGACAGGATTTCTGACGTGTTGATGACGTTCCCCTATGACAAGCTGAGCCCAGATGCACGCATCTGGGCTCAGAGTTCGGCCGGATGCTAGTCGCGCGCAATCTGGTAGTGCCTGGCCATGGAACAGTTGTCCGGCCGGAGGGTGCCCTTGTCGCGACAGGATCGAACGAAGGCGTGGTTGGTGTACCGCTGGGCACCATCCCAGTTCAGGTGATGCATGAAGACCGTCTTGCCCTGTTTGCCATAGTAGGCAACCCAGTCGTGGCCCTGGACGCGCACTTCCATGTAGACGTTGTGACCGTCTTCCTTGTCTGCGTCCCTCAGCCTTCCCCGCCATTCGAAGGCTCCATGGTTCCGCCCTGGAGGATTGAAGCGGTAGTCACCTTGCTGGAACTTGACGCCCGGCGACCTCAGCGTCTCGATCGCACGCCAGTCCCCCGCCCCCACGGCCGTACCGGCACCCGCCAGAAACGCCGCTGCCGCCATCACGCTGGCCAATACCTTCTTCATGCCTCACCTTCCTGGAGCCGAAAGCCCGACAGCCTCCGGGCATCACAGAAGGTAATGGATCAATCACAAGGCGAAACCTTCAGTCACCGATCTCCACTACATCAGGTGATCGACTTCCAGCCACGCCGCCCCAAACCCAACACAAGAGGGCGACGCCCCGAACAGGGTGTCGCCCTCTTCTTGCACGCCGAACCGCCGCCGATCAGTAAGGATCAGGGACCGCCGATTTCAGCCACACTCCTCACTTCATGACGCCCGCCCAGCCCAAGAGTCCGTCCATCCGTACGGCTCACCCTGGGCCTGCCCCGTGTACACCCCCGGAGGGAATGGTGCGTACGCGCCTACGCCCGGCTCCGCCAAAGCCCCCTCCGTCACCCCCGCGCCCTGAGAGCCATGAAGCCGGGTGTACGTGCCGCCTCGGTTGATGAGGTCTTCGTGGCGGCCCGTTTCCACGATTTCGCCGTGGTCGATGACGAGGATGCGGTCGGCGTCGGGGGTCAGGGTGAGGTCGTGGGTGATCATGATGGTCGTGCGGCCGGTCATCAGGCGCCGCAGGGGCTCGATGATGCGGCGGGTGGCGATGGCGTCCAGGCCGGTGGTCGGTTCGTCGAGGACGAGGACCGGGGCGTCGCGCAGTACGGCCCGGGCGATGGCGAGGCGCTGGAGTTGGCCGCCCGAGAGGCGGGAGGAGTTGGGGTCGACCTGTGTGTCGTACCCCTGGGGCAGTGCGGTGATGAAGTCGTGTGCGTCGGCCGCCTTCGCCGCGTCGACGATCGCCTGGTCGCTCGCGCCGGGCCGGCCGCAGGCGATGTTCGCGCGAACCGTGTCGTGCAGGACGAGGGTCTCCTGGGGGAGGAGGGTGATGTACTCGCGCAGTCGGTCCAGGGGGAAGTCGTGGAGCGGGGTGCCGTCCAGGAGGACCGCGCCGGAGTCGGGGTCGTAGAAGCGGAGGAGGAGTTTGGAGATGGTGGACTTGCCCGCTCCGCTCGGGCCGGTGATGATCACCAGCTCCCCGGGATTCACGGTGAAGGAGAGGGCTTCGACGGCCGCCGCCTGCGTGCCCGGATAGCGGAAGGAGACGTCTCGCATCTCGATGACGCCGTCCGGGCGTCCCGTCTCCCGGGGCGTCGGGCTCGTGGGGTCGGCCACCGCGGGGCGGGTGTCCAGGATCTCGGCGAGCCGTTCCGCGCCGGCGGTGGCGGCGGTGATCAGGAGGCCCAGCTGGGCGAGGCTGCGGATGGGCGGGTAGAGGTAGCTGAGGAGGGCGGCGAAGGCCAACAGCTGGCCCAGTGTCATCTGGCCTTCCGAGATCTCCCAGACGCCGATGCCGATCACCGCCAGGACGCACACCGTCTCGATGACCTGCACGAGCTGCCCGTACGCCTGGTTGAGCCGCGCCGAGCGGACGGCGGCCCGGAACCACGCCGTCGCCTCCTGGCTCAGCCGGCGCCGCTCGGCGTCCTGACGGCCGTACGCCTGGGTGAGGACGAGGTTGCCGAGGGACTCCTCTACTACGGACGTGACCGCGCCGTCGGCCACCCGGCCCTCGCGCGCCACGGACCTGACGCCGGCGGAGAACTTCTTGGCCGCCAGCCAGAACAGCGGGGCCAGGACGAAGGTCGCCGCCGCGAGGTCCCAGCGCAGCCAGAACGCGGCCGCCGCGTAGAAGACCGCGCTGAAGAGCGCCGAGGCCGTGCCCACCAGGCCTGACACCGCCATCTGCTCGATGGCCTCCACGTCGCCGGTCAGCCGGGAGAGCAGGTCGCCCTGGCGGTGGCGCTGGAAGAAGTGCGGGGGCAGCTTCTGTACGTGATCGAAGACGTGCTCGCGCAGCCGCATCACGAACCGCTCCGAGACCCAGACCGCGAGGGAGCCGCCGGCGTAGCCGATGGCGGCGCCCACCACGGCGATGCCGAGCCACTGGACCGCGGGGGTCCAGAAGGCGTCCAGTGAGCCCTTCTGCAGGGCATTGTCGGTGAGGCCGCTGAACAGCAGGATGGCGGCGGTCTCGGCGAGCGCACCCAGCACGGTGCACAGCCACACCCCCACCAGCCACTGGCGCAGCCCCTTCGTCATGGGCCAGAAGCGGCGGAAGGCGGCGCGGGGGGACAGGGCGGGAGGAGAGAGGGGGGAGAGAGGAGAAGGGAGTGTGTCGTGGTGCTCACTGCTGGGGGCGGCGTCGTACTCAGTGCCGGGGGCGGTGTAGGCATCCCCGAAGGACTCGTGCTCAGCCCCCAAGCCCTCGTACGCCTCCCCATAGTCCTCGTACGCATATCCGTGGCCCTCGCCGTCGACACCGGCCTCGGCGCCGCCCCCGGCCCCGCCGACGCCCTCTTCCTTTTCCCGGAAAATCGGCAGACCGTATTCCGACAGTTCCAGGCCCGGCGGGATATGCCGAGGGAAATCGAACCCTGAAGACTTCTTGGGCGCGCGCATATTTCTCCCATCACACACGACCAGGAGCACGCTTCAGGGCGTGATTCAGGGCACGACTCGAAGCATGAACAATTTATGAGCGAGAGTGCTGCAAGTTCCGTGACTTTGCCTGATTGCCAGGTGTTTCCGAGTGGATCCACAGCCCGTGCACAACCCGGGAGGGCCGACGGATCACCGACGGCCCTCCCGTTTGACCAGGGGGTTCTTCCTCAGAAGCCGGGCTGCTGGGGCACCGGCTCACCCGGGCGGGGGCGGCGGCGCCGCTGCTGCTGCGGGGGCGGCGGGACCTGGCCGGCGTTGGCGGCGGGGTTCGCGTTCGGGTCCGCGTTGGCGTTCCGGCGGGGGGTAAGCGGTGCAATCACCCTGAAGCTCATACTGACTCCTTCTGAGTTTCCAGTATCTGCGGGAAGGGAATTCCGCACGGACAGGTGAGGGATCAGGGTCGTCACCCTGGGCGATCCCGCCGCCCGATGAGAAAGAACTTAACACGGCCCATCAGAAGGGGAAGAGAAAACCCAGAATTCTGCGAGGAAAAGAAAGCTGTGAAAACCTTGGGTTTTCCTGGGAATTGAATGGGTGTGCCGCGTTGACCAGCCCAATCGGCAACACCAGAGGCAACACAAGAGGGCGGCACCCCCGCACAGGGTGCCGCCCTCCTCTTGCGTGCCGGAGCCGCCGTCGATCGGTACTGAGGGTCGGGGACCGACGACGGCTCCGGGGCTCAATGGCCCCTCAGGGGGCTCAGCCCCCTCAAGGAGGCTCAGCGCCCCGCAGGGACTCAGCGGTGGTCGCTGCCCTCCGACTGCGTCGCCGCCCGCCCCGCCTCCAGCCGGGCCACCGGGATCCGGAACGGGGAGCAGGAGACGTAGTCGAGTCCGGCCTCGTGGAAGAAGTGGACCGACTCCGGGTCGCCGCCGTGCTCGCCGCAGACGCCGAGCTTGAGGTCGGGACGGGTCTCGCGGCCCGCCTTCGCCGCCGCCTTCACCAGGGAGCCGACGCCGTCCTTGTCGATCGTCTCGAAGGGGCTGACTCCGAAGATGCCCTTCTCCAGGTACGCCGTGAAGAAGCTCGCCTCCACGTCGTCCCGGCTGAAGCCCCACACCGTCTGGGTGAGGTCGTTGGTGCCGAAGGAGAAGAACTCGGCGGCCTCGGCGATCTGGGCCGCCGTCAGCGCGGCGCGCGGCAGCTCGATCATCGTGCCGATCGACAGCTTCAGCGAGACACCGGTCGCCGCCTCGACCTCCGCGACGACCTGGTCGGCCTCCTCGCGGACGATCTCCAGCTCCTGGACGGTGCCGACGAGCGGGATCATGATCTCGGCGCGCGGGTCGCCCTTGGCGTTCTTGCGCTCGGCGGCGGCCTCGGCGATGGCGCGGACCTGCATGGTGAACAGACCGGGGATGACCAGGCCCAACCGCACGCCCCTGAGCCCCAGCATGGGGTTCTGCTCGTGCAGGCGGTGGACGGCCTGGAGCAGGCGCAGCTCGTTCTCGTGCGGCTCCTGGCGGGACTCGGCGAGTGCCACGCGTACCGAGAGCTCGGTGATGTCGGGCAGGAACTCGTGCAGCGGCGGGTCGAGGAGGCGGATGGTGACGGGCAGGCCGTCCATCGCCTCGAAGAGCTCGACGAAGTCCTTCTTCTGCAGCGGCAGGAGCTGCTTGAGGGACTCCTCGCGCTCGGTCTCCGTGTCCGCCAGGATCAGGCGTTCCACCAGCTCACGGCGGTCACCGAGGAACATGTGCTCGGTGCGGCACAGGCCGATGCCCTGGGCGCCGAAGCGGCGGGCGCGCAGCGCGTCCTCGGCGTTGTCGGCGTTGGCGCGGACGCGCAGCCGGCGCTTGCGGTCGGCGAAGGCCATGATGCGGTGGACGGCCTCGACCAGTTCGTCGGCGTCGTCGGCGCCCGCGTGCATCCGGCCCTCGAAGTACTCCACGACCGGGGAGGGGACCACCGGGACCTCGCCCAGGTAGACCTTGCCGGAGGAGCCGTCGATGGAGATGACGTCGCCCTCTTCGACCACGTGGCCGCCGGGGACCGTCATCCGGCGGCGCTTGGTGTCGACCTCGAGCTCCTCGGCGCCGCAGACACAGGTCTTGCCCATGCCGCGGGCCACCACGGCCGCGTGGGAGGTCTTGCCGCCGCGGGAGGTCAGGATGCCCTCGGCCGCGATCATGCCGTCGAGGTCGTCGGGGTTGGTCTCCCGGCGGACCAGGATGACCTTCTCGCCCGAGCGGGACCATTTCACGGCGGTGTACGAGTCGAAGACCGCCTTGCCGACGGCCGCGCCCGGGGAGGCCGCGATGCCCCGGCCGACCTTCTCCACCTTCGCGTCCTCGTCGAAGCGGGGGAACATCAGCTGGGCGAGCTGGGCGCCGTTGACGCGCTGAAGCGCCTCCGTCTCGTCGATCAGGCCCTGGTCGACGAGCTGGGTGGCGATGCGGAAGGCGGCACCGGCGGTGCGCTTGCCGACGCGGGTCTGGAGCATCCACAGCTGACCGCGCTCGATGGTGAACTCGATGTCGCAGAGGTCCTTGTAGTGGTTCTCCAGCGTCTCCATGATCCCGAGGAGCTGGTCGTAGGACTTCTTGTCGATCTGCTCCAGTTCGGCGAGCGGGACGGTGTTGCGGATGCCCGCGACGACGTCCTCGCCCTGGGCGTTCTGGAGGTAGTCGCCGTAGACGCCCTGGTGGCCGGAGGCGGGGTCCCTCGTGAACGCGACACCCGTCCCCGAGTCCGGGCCCAGGTTGCCGAAGACCATGGAACAGACGTTGACGGCGGTGCCGAGGTCGCCGGGGATGCGCTCCTGGCGGCGGTACAGCTTGGCGCGGTCGCCGTTCCAGGAGTCGAAGACCGCCTTGATGGCGAGGTCCATCTGCTCGCGCGGGTCCTGCGGGAAGTCCCGGCCGGCCTCGGTCTTGACGATCTTCTTGAACCTGGTGACCAGCTTCTTCAGGTCCGCCGCCTCCAGCTCGGTGTCGACGGTGACCTTCTTCGCCGCCTTCGCCGACTCCAGCGCGTCCTCGAAGAGCTCGCCGTCGACGCCGAGGACGGTCTTGCCGAACATCTGGATGAGCCGGCGGTAGGAGTCCCAGGCGAAGCGGTCGTCGCCGGCCTGGGCCGCCAGGCCCTGGACCGACTTGTCGGAGAGGCCGATGTTGAGGACCGTGTCCATCATTCCCGGCATGGAGAACTTCGCGCCCGAGCGGACCGACACGAGGAGAGGGTTGTCCGGCTGGCCGAGCTTCTTGCCCATCCGGTCCTCCAGCGCCACGAGGTGCGCACTCACCTCGTCACGCAGTGCCGCCGGCTCCTCGCCGCTGTCGAGGTAGACCTTGCAGGCCTCGGTGGTGATCGTGAAGCCGGGCGGAACGGGAAGGCCCAGGTTGGTCATCTCGGCGAGGTTGGCGCCCTTGCCACCGAGGAGGTCCTTGAGGTCCTTGTTGCCCTCGGTGAAGTCGTAAACGAACTTCACGCCCTCAACGCTCGCGGCCTGCTCGGTTACCGGGAGATCTTTGTTTTCCGACACGGGTCTCGACTCCTCGAGGACGCGGTGGCTGCCCTGACGGCGAGGAACATACCCAGATCGAAGGCGCCTGGGTACGTCCACTCGTGCGTCATGTGCCTGTAACCAGTCGTCCGCCAGTGGATCGAAAGTCAAAGCTTGGCAAGCGGAGACCGGCATATGTTTTCACTTCTTGAACGCGACGGACCCCATAGGTGCGATTTGCCGCTCAGATGAGCAGGCACTCCGCACGTCTGATTTCGATCGATGAACGATCAAGGGGTGGCACCCAGTGCCACCCCTTGGAGAAGTGCATTCGATCCATGATCCGCTCATCTGAGCACAACCCCCCTCAAGGGTGGCGAGAATCACGCTGCGGCCCATGGCCCGGTTCCACCATGCGGACGGGTATCCGCAGTGAAACCCGCCTGTCATACGAGCGTCCCTCACACCCCCAGGGCGAGCAACCGCTCCTCCACCCGCTCCGGCGCGTACAGGTGCTCCACGACCAGCGCACCCGCTCCCACCAGCCCCGCCCGGTCCCCGAGCCGCGAGGTGACCACGTCCAGATGGGCGGTGGAACGCGGCAGCGCCCGCTGGTAGAGCAGCTCGCGCACCCCGGTGAGGAAGGGGGTTCCCGCCAGGTCCCCGGCGATCATCAGCACGCCCGGGTTCAGCAGGGTCACGACCGTCGCCAGCACGTCCCCCACCCGGCGCCCCGCCTCCCGCGCCAGCGCCGAAGCCCCCGGGTGCCCGGCCGCCAGCAGATCCCGCACATCCGAGCCGGAGGCCGCCGGCACCCCGGTCTCGGCCAGCTTCCGGGCCACGGCACCACCACTGGCGACGGCGGCGAGACAGCCGTAGGAGCCGCACCGGCACAGTGCCTCGGCGCCCACCCGGATGTGTCCGATGTCCCCGGCGCCGCCGTCGATCCCCCGGAAGATCGAGCCGTCGACCACGACCCCGGCGCCGATGCCCGTCGACACCTTGACCAGGACGAACGCCGAGCAGTCGGGGTATCCGGTGCGCTGTTCGCCGTATGCCATGAGGTTCGCGTCGTTGTCGACCAGGACGGGCACCGCGGCCGCCCCGGTGCGTTCGGTGAACGCCCTCGCCAGCCGGCCGGTTATGTCGTAGCCGTCCCAGCCGGGCATCATCGGCGGCTGCACCACCCGGCCCGTCTCGCTGTCCACCGGGCCGGGCACGGCCAGCCCTATGCCGCAGACCTCCTCCGCCCGGTGGCCCGCCTTCTCCAGCAGCTCGGCGAACCAGCCGCCCAGCTCGCCGAGCACCGTGTCCGGGCCGTCCTCGACGGCCAGCGTCCCGGAGTGCTCCGCGAGCATCTCGCCGGTCAGGGACAGCACGGCCGCGCGCGCGTGCCGGGTGTCCAGGTCGGCGGAGAGCACGACCGCGTGCGCGTCGTCGAACTCCAGGGTGATCGAGGGGCGGCCGCCGAGCGGCGAGTCGACCGGGCCGCCGGCGCCCTCGCGCAGCCAGCCCGCGCGGAAGAGGCGGTCCAGGCGCTGTCCGACGGTCGCGCGGGAGAGGCCGGTGGCCTGCTGGAGGGCACCGCGTGTCGTCGCCCGACCGCTGCGCACCAGTTCCAGCAGATCTCCCGCACTGGCCTGACCGCTCGCCTTGCCGGTCCGTCCCGGACGCCCCGTCATGCGCACCCCCTTGTGTTTCTCAAGCTTGCATTACATATTGAGTTTTGCGTGTTAAATAGACGTAACCCTACGGTAGACCCTGCCGAACCAGGGAGCCTTGTCGTCTTCGGGGAGCCCCGAGTGGATCGCACCGCCCAGCTCATCGCCCGCCCGGCGGAGTACGCCGCCGTATACGATCCGGCGGCACCGCCGGGTTCGCCGCACCTCAGGGCCCTGCGGCGCGGGGCGGCGGAGGTGCTGGAGGACAACTGGACGGGCACGTCGACGGTGCCCTCGCGCCGGCTGTACCCGCACCAGTGGTCCTGGGACTCGGCGTTCATCGCGATCGGCCTGAGGCATGTCTCGCCGCTGCGGGCGCAGACCGAGCTGGAGACGCTGCTGGACGCCCAGTGGGGTGACGGGCGCATCCCGCACATCGTCTTCAACCCCTCCGTGCCGCTCGACGCGTACTTCCCGAGCCCCGACTTCTGGCGCTCCTCGACCGCGGGGCGCGCTGCGGGCGCCCCGCGCACCGTACAGACCTCGGGCATCGTGCAGCCACCGGTGCACGCGCTCGCCGCCTGGCTGGTGCACCGCGCCGATCCGGGGCTCTCCCGGGCACGGGGTTTCCTGGCCCGGGTCTACCCACGGCTGGCCGCCTGGCACCGCTATCTGCTGCACCGGCGCGACCTCGGCGGAGGCGGGCTCGCCTGCGTCGTCCACCCGTGGGAGCAGGGCATGGACAACGCCCCGAGCTGGGACGCCCCGCTCGCCCGGATCGTCCCGGCCCCGGCGCGCTCCTTCCGGCGCGCCGACCTCGACCACGGGGCGGCCGAGGACCGGCCGACGGATCTCGACTACGGGCGGTACGTGCGGCTGGCGACCGACTACCGGGACGGGCAGTACGCCGACGGGAACAGCGACTTCGCGGTGGAGGATCCTTCCTTCAACGCGCTGCTCATCGCCTCCGAGCACGCCCTCGCGCGGATCGCGCGGGAGCTGGGGGCCACGGCCACCGCCCGGCACGCGCGCGCGGAGCGGCTGACGGCGGCGCTCGTCGAGCGGCTGTGGGACCCGGCGGAGGGGATGTTCTTCTGCCGGGACGTGCGGGGCGGGGGGCTCGTGCGCGAGCGCGGGGTCTCCGGACTCGTCCCCCTCCTCCTGCCCGGGCTGCCGCGCGAGGTGACGACGGCCGTCGTCCGCACGCTGAAGGGCCCGCACTTCGCGGTCGGTACGACCACCCGTCTCGTCCCCAGCTACGACCTGCTCGGCGAGGCCTTCGACCCGCACCGCTACTGGCGCGGCCCGGCCTGGTTCAACACCGCCTGGCTGCTGGAGCGCGGTCTCCGACTGCACGGCCGCACCGCCGACGCGGACGCGCTGCGCGAGGCCGTCCTGGACACCGCGCTCACCTCGGACTTCGCCGAGTACGTCGACCCGTACACCGGCGAGGCCTGCGGCGCGACCGGCTTCAGCTGGACCGCCGCGCTCACGCTCGACCTGCTTCATCAGCACGCCACGGCCCACAAGGGAGGGGACCAGGGATGACGGACCGGCATCATCTGCTCGTGTACGGCGGGACGTTCGCCGCCGTGGGCGACCGCGGGGACATCAGCGGCGTACGGGGCGCCGGCTCCTCCCCGGAGGGGTTATTCGTCAGGGACGCCCGGCACCTCAGCCGCTGGCAGCTGACGGTGGACGGGGCGGTGCCGGAGGCGCTCGCGCCGGTCACGACCGGGGACACCACACGCTGTGTGCTCGTCCCGCGCGGCGGGCGCAACGAGCCGCCGTCCTGCACGCTCTTCCGTGAACAGGGCGTCGGGGACGGGTCGTTCGTGGAGTCGGTGAGGGTCGTCAGCAACCGGTCGGTGGCGACCACGGTCCGCCTGGCCGTGACCGTCGACGCGGACTTCACCGACCAGTTCGAGCTGCGCTCCGACCACCGTACGTACGCCAAGACGGGAGCCGTCCGCGCTCGCGAGGTCCTCGACGACGGCGTGGAGTTCACGTACCGGCGCGGTGAGTGGAAGTCCTCCACGACGGTGACCGCCGAGCCCGCCCCGGACGGCGTCGAGGAGACCGGCACCGGCGCCCGCCGGCTGGTGTGGAAGCTCGAGCTGGAGGCGCACGGTTCCGCCGAACTGGTCCTGCGCGTGATGGCCCGGCCGCATGGCGAGAAGCGGGCGCTGCGGGTGCCCCGCTCCCCGTCCGCAATGGCCGAAAAGCTACTTGCGGTCGAGGGCGAGTTTGTGGAAGGTGTCGCTTTTCCTACGGAATGGCCCGAACTGGCGACCGCCTGTGTTCGAGGGCTCTCCGACCTGGCCGCGCTCCAGGTCCACGCGACCGGTCCGGACGGCGAGGAACTGCGCGTCCCGGCCGCCGGAGCGCCCTGGTTCCTCACCCTGCTCGGCCGCGACGCCCTGCTCACCTCCCTCTTCGCCCTCCCCTACCGTCCGCAGCTGGCCGCCGCCACGCTGCCGGCCCTGGCCGCCACCCAGGCGACCGGGACCGCCGCGCAGTCGGTGTCCCAGCCCGGCAAGATCGTCCATGAGGTGCGCCACGGCGAGCTGGCCCACTTCGGGCAGGTCCCGTTCGGCCGCTACTACGGCTCGGTCGACGCGACGCCCCTCTTCCTCGTCGTCCTCGGGGCGTACGTCGAACAGACGGGCGACATCGCGATGGCCCGCCGGCTGGAGCCGCACGCCCGTGCGGCGATCGGCTGGATGCTCGACCACGGCGGGCTGACCTCCCGCGGCTACCTGGTCTACCGCGCCGACCAGGGCGGTCTCGCCAACCAGAACTGGAAGGACTCCCCCGGCGCCATCTGCTCCGCGGACGGCACCCGCGCAACCGGAGCGGTCATGGCGGCGGGGGCCCAGGGGTACGCGTACGACGCGCTGCGCCGCACGGCGTGGGTGGCGCGCACGGTGTGGGAGGACGCCACGTACGCGGCCCTGCTCGAACAGGCGGCCGCCGACCTGCGCGACCGCTTCCAGCGGGACTTCTGGATGGCCGAGCGGTCCTTCCCGGCGCTCGCGCTGGACGGGGAGGGCCGCCAGGTCGACGCGCTGGCCTCCGACGCCGGGCATCTGCTCTGGTCCGGGCTGCTGGACAAGGAGTACGGGGAGGTCGTCGGCCGGCGCCTGCTCGAGCCGGACTTCTTCTCGGGCTGGGGCGTGCGCACCCTCGCCGCCGGGCAGCCGGCGTACCACCCGCTCTCCTACCACCGCGGCTCGGTCTGGCCGCACGACAACGCGCTGATCACGCTGGGCCTCGCCCGCTACGGCCTGCACGACGAGGCCCGCACGGTCGCCCACGCCCTGGTCGACGCGGCGACGGCGACCGGTCACCGGCTTCCCGAGGTGCTCGCGGGCTACGGCCGTGACACCCACGCGGAGCCGGTTCCGTACCCGCACGCGTGCGTGCGCGAATCCCGCTCGGCGGCGGCCCCGTTGGCGCTGCTCACAGCGGTCGGGGGTGCGTGACGCCCGCCTCGGCCGGGTGCTTGGCCTGACGTTTGCACGGTGTTTGCCGAGCACTGGCCGAGGGGGCTGAACGCGCGCCGAGGGCAGGCCGTACGAAACTGAGGCGGATCCGACTTCCCGCGTCGGACCCGCCGAACCACCGGGCTTCGTACGGAAGGACCCTCGGGTGCCTGTCTCCACTCGCTCATCCCAGCCGCCGGCTTCGCAAGAACCCGAGGACGACGTCGCGCAGTCCACGAGCGCCGAGGAAGAGCCGCCGGCTGGGGAACCGACGGGTGCTCAGGAGTCGGCGGCTGCCGGGGCATCGGTGAAGGCCGAGCGATCGATGGCGACCGAGGAACCGGCGGGCGCGGAGACAGCGGCGCCCGCCGACAAGCCGGTAGACACGCAGGAACCGGCGGGTGCCGAGGAACCGGCGCCCGCCGAGAAGCCGGGGGACGCGAACGAAGCGGCGACCGCCGAGGCACTCGTGGCCGCGAAGGAAGCAGCGCCCACCGAGAAGCCGGTAGACACGCAGGAACCGGCGGGCGCCAAGGAACCGGCGACCGCCGAGAAGCCGACGGACGCGAACGAACCGGCGGGTGCCGAGGCACCCGTGGACGCGAACGAAGCAGCGCCCACCGAGAAGCCGGTAGACACGCAGGAACCGGCGGGCGCCAAGGAACCGGCGACCGCCGAGAAGCCGACGGACGCGAACGAACC